>NZ_CP033898.1:1200000-1800000 GCF_003814005.1 Corynebacterium pseudopelargi
GGGCATTTTGCACGCTCAGCACTACCTCATGCTCGATTACAATGTCGATGCTGCGCGCCTGGAGCAGGCTCGGGCGATTACTCCTGGTGTGACTGGCCCTACGGTGTCGCCTTTGGCGCGCGAAGGCTGGGTTGCGGTTCGCGCCTTGGTGCCTCGTGCGAAGGCCAATCAGATTATGGATTCGTTGGTTGATATTGGGGCAGAAGCGATTTTGGCCTCCGATATCCGTATTGCCAGGGTCTAGTTTTTCTCTTTGGTGGCATTGCCCACGTTTCCCCCGCATCTTGTGCTCAAGATCCGGGGGTTTTCGCACGTCAATGAGCTTTTTTGGCGAGCATGCTGGGGTGGTTCAAAAGTTGCATGCATAGGTTTGCATGGCGCAAGATGGGGGATGAGCGCGTAGCAGCACCAATGCTGCTACCAACGAAGAAAAGGACGCATGTTCATGGTGATCCTCCATATTCTGATCGTGCTCTTCGCGATCATTCTCGGCGTGCGGCTCGGCTCCATCGGCATCGGTTTTGCCGGAGGCCTAGGTGTTTTGCTTCTTGGTCTTTTCGGAGTTCCCGTCACCCGCGAAGACATCCCCTTCGACGTCATCGGCATCATCATGGCCGTGATCGCCGCGATCTCTGCCATGCAGCGCGCAGGCGGCATGGACTACCTGGTGCATATCGCCGAAAAAGCACTGCGCAAAAACCCCAAGTACATCACCTACGTTGCCCCAGTGGTGACGTATCTGATGACGCTTTTTGCCGGCACCGGCCACACTGCATTTTCCACCCTGCCCGTGATTGTCGAGGTATCCAAAGAATCCGGCATTCGGCCTTCCCGCCCGCTTTCGGTTGCCGTGCCAGCATCGCAGATGGCAATTACCGCCTCTCCGATTTCTGCCGCAGTGGTCTTTGTCGCCTCCATCCTCGAACCCATGGGCGTTGGCTATCTCACCTTGCTTGCCGTGGCCATCCCCGCGACGTTTCTATCCATCTTCCCAACGGCGTGGCTGGCTAATCGCCTGGGCAAAGAGCTCGACCAAGACCCCGTCTATCAACAACGCCTGGCCAAAGGCCTGGTGGCCAAACCCAAGGGCCAGCAAGCCTTTCAGGCCAGCACCGCCGGCAAAGCCTCGGTGTGGATCTTCCTCATCGCCATTGTGCTGGTGATGGTCTATGCCACGCTCATCTCCGATCAGGTGGGGCTGATTAGCGATCCGACGCTGCCGCGTAACGAAGCCATCATGGCAATGATGCTTGCTGCCGCCACCGCCATCGTGATGGTGTGCAAGATTCCTGCGGATGAGATCTTAAAAACCCAAGTGTTCCGCTCGGGCATGTCGGCCTGCGTATGCGTGCTCGGCGTGGCCTGGCTTGGCACCACCTTGATTAACTACTACATCGAAGACATCAAGGGCTTTTCCACCGAGCTGCTCGGTTCCTATCCCTGGATGCTGGCAGTGGTGCTCTTCTTTGCAGCAGCGCTGTTGTATTCCCAGGCAGCAACCTCCAAGGCGCTCTTGCCAGCAGCTCTTGCGATCGGCGTATCCCCACTGACGGTAGTGGCGGCATTCCCCGCGGTATCCGCACTCTTCTTGCTGCCGACCTATCCCACCTTGCTGGCCGCAGTGGAGATGGACGATACGGGCTCAACCAGGATCGGCAATGCTGTATTCAACCACCCCTTCATCATCCCCGGCACCCTTGCCATCGCCATCGCAGTAGCACTGGGCTTCCTTTTCGGATCGGTGATGATCTAGGCAAAAAGCAGCAGTACTTTAGCCCTACAAAACACATTCACCCCGTATCATTTGGGGTGCGTACCACTCCCAATACCTCAAGGAGTTTCACATGGCATCAAAGGCCAACACCAAAGACCTCAAAGACACCCACGGTGCAGAAGCCGAGGCTTTAGAAGAAAAGAAGCAGGCGGAACAGCAAGAGGCCAAAAAGCAGCAGCCTAGCCGCAGCACCTCCACCAAAAAGCCGAAGGTGCGTATTGAAGAAGACCTTCTCGGCGAGATGGAGATCCCCGAGGATGCCTACTACGGCATTCACACCATGCGTGCCATCGAGAACTATCAGATCTCTCGCACCACCATCAACCACGTTCCGGAGTTCATCCGCGGCATGGTCTCGGTAAAAAAGGCAGCGGCAAGAGCTAATCGACGCCTCCACGTCCTGCCAAAGGAAAAGGCCGAAGCCATCGAGTGGGCATGTGATCAGATCTTGGTGGAAGGCCGCTGCATGGATCAATTCCCCATCGACGTCTTCCAAGGCGGCGCAGGCACCAGCTTGAACATGAACACCAATGAGGTGGTAGCCAACCTCGCACTGGAATACCTGGGCAAGCCCAAGGGCGCCTACGACGTGATCAACCCCAATGATGACGTGAATATGAGCCAATCCACCAACGATGCCTACCCCACGGGCTTTCGCCTTGGTGTCTACGCTTGCATGCTGCGTTTGATCGATGAGATCAACGAGCTCGAGCGCGCCTTCCGCGATAAGGGCTCTGAATTCGTGGACATTTTGAAGATGGGCCGCACCCAACTCCAAGATGCCGTTCCAATGACCCTGGGCGAAGAATTCCAGGCCTTTGCCCACAACTTGGCAGAAGAGCAGTCGGTGCTGCGCACCGCCGCAGATCGCCTGCTAGAAATCAACCTTGGCGCCACGGCCATCGGCACCGGCTTGAACACCCCGGCGGGCTACCGCCACCAGGTCACCGCCACCTTGTCGGAAGTAACCGGGCTGGAAATGAAGTCGGCTCGTGACCTCATCGAGGCAACCTCCGATACCGGCGCCTATGTACTGGCACATTCTGCGGTCAAGCGCGCTGCCATGAAGATGTCCAAGATCTGTAACGATCTTCGCCTGCTTTCTTCAGGGCCTACCGCTGGCCTGCACGAGATTAATCTGCCGCCACGCGCCGCAGGTTCTTCGATCATGCCGGCTAAGGTCAATCCGGTGATTCCCGAGGTATGCAACCAGGTGTGCTTCAAGGTCTTCGGCAATGATCTCACCGTGACCATGGCCGCCGAGGCCGGCCAGCTGCAGCTCAATGTGATGGAACCTGTAATCGGTGAGGCACTCTTCCAATCACTGCGCATCCTGGCCAATGCCGCAGCAACGCTGCGCACCAAGTGCGTCGAAGGCATCACCGCCAACGCCGATGTATGCCGTGCCTATGTAGAAAACTCCATTGGCATTGTTACCTACCTCAACCCCTTCATTGGCCACCACCAGGGCGATCTGATTGGTAAAGAGGCCGCAGCCACCGGCAAAACCGTGCGCGAATTGGTGCTAGAAAAAGGTCTGATGAGCCAGGAGCTGCTCGACCAGGTCTTAAGCACCGAAAACCTCATGCACCCCACCTTCCGAGGCACCTTGTACCTGGAAAACTAATTCATTGTCTTGCTTGCGCACCTGCATAGAGCATGCAAGAAGCCCTCAGCGCTTCTGTCGTGCTCGCAGGTGCGTTGGCCTTTGGGCATGATGGAGAAGCAGGCCAGTACATTTTGCGCCACCCATGTGAAAGCCCACCCAAGCAGAAAGGCGTTTGATAACGATGCAATCCGATGTCGCTATTGCGCAGGCACACCAGCTCGAAGCAATTGAAACCATCGCGGCCAAAGTAGATATCCCCGAAGAAGCCATATTGCCCTATGGACGCTCCAAAGCCAAGGTAGACCCGGCGCTGGTGCCAACCGAACGCAAGGGCAAGCTGGTGCTCGTCACCGGTATGTCGCCAACACCGGCCGGTGAAGGCAAGTCCACAGTCCTCATTGGCCTGGCAGATGCCTTTAGCCTTCAAGGCCACCGCACCGTGGTGGCCATTCGCGAACCATCCCTAGGGCCTGTCATGGGCATTAAAGGCGGTGCCGCCGGCGGCGGATACTCACAGATCGTGCCGATGGAAGACATCAACCTGCATTTCACCGGTGATTTCCACGCCATTACCTCAGCCAATAACACCCTGGCCGCCATCATCGATAACCACATTCACCAGGGCAATGAGCTCGGCATTGATGTCCGACGCATTACGTGGCAGCGCTGCCAAGACGTCAATGATCGCTCGCTGCGCAACGTCGTGACCGGCCTAGGTGGCAAGGCCCACGGAGTACCCGAGCAGACCGGCTTTAGCATCACCGCCGCCAGCGAGATCATGGCCATTTTGTGTCTGGCCACCTCATTGGAAGACCTTAAAGAACGCATCTCCAAGGTCGTGGTGGCGCAAACCTTCGATGGCGCACCTGTCACCGTGGCCCAGCTCAACGCCGAGGGCGCGCTGACCGCCTTGCTTCGCGACGCCATCCAGCCGAACCTCGTACAGACCATCGGGGGCACCCCGGCATTCGTTCACGGCGGACCGTTTGCCAATATCGCTCACGGCTGCAACTCCCTGATTGCTACCGACACTGCGCTACGTTTGGGCGATGTTGTACTGACCGAGGCAGGTTTTGGTTCGGATTTAGGTGCCGAGAAATTCTTCGATATTAAAGCCCGCGCCGGTGAACTCAACGTGGATGCGGCAGTCATCGTGGCAACGATTCGTTCCTTAAAGTACAACGGCGGTGCAGCCCGCGACGTACTCAACCAGGAAGACCTTGGTGCCTTGGAGAAGGGCGTGTGCAATCTCGAACGTCACGTGGAAAACATCCGCCAATTCGGTGTTGAGCCGGTCGTGGCGCTCAATGAATTTTCCTTCGACTCCGATGCCGAGCGTGAGTGGATGCATCAGTGGGCTACAAGCGCCGGTGTTCGTTTGGTGGATGTTGCCGCATGGGAGCGCGGGGGAGAAGGCGCTACAGACCTTGCTCAAGCCATCACCGAGCAATGGGATCAGCACTCCCATAGCCTGTACGACCCAGCCGAGGGCATCGAGGCTTCAATCCGCAGTATTGCCACCAAGATCTACCGGGCAGACGATGTGGAGCTGAGCAAAAAGGCCCGCAAGGACCTTGAATATCTCAAGGCCAATGGTTGGGACACGCTACCGGTCTGTATCTCTAAGACCCAGTACTCCTTCTCGGATGATCCCCAAGCACTTGGCGCCCCCAGCGGCCATGTGCTGCATGTGCGAGAGTTGCTGCCCCGAATCGGTGCGGGCTTCGTCGTTGCGCTCACCGGCGATGTGATGACCATGCCTGGTCTGCCCAAGCGACCTGCAGCCGAGAAGATCGATGTAGAAGACGGCAAGATCGTCGGACTGTTCTAGGTTTTTTCGCCTGGCTGTTTCCACTGAAGAAAGCACAGCGCGCTATTTCGCCGCCGAACCTGGCCAGCCAGGGTATTCCGGCGGCGTTCCTCCTTGTTCGGGGCAGTATTCGTGAAAAGAACACCATCCGCACAAGGCATTCTTTGTTGCCTCAAACTCGCCGCTTTGACCGTCGCGTTCGATCTTTGCCCACAGCTCAAGCAAGTCGCGTTCGAAATACTCCAGCTCTTCCTTGCTGGGCTGCATGTATAAAGAGTCGCACACCTTGAGATACATCAGCCGGAGCTGGTGCGGAATAACTCCGTAGAGGCGCCAATACACCAGGGCGTAAAAGCGCATCTGGAATTTGGCATCACCTGCGTATTGGGGCTTTGGTTTCTTGCCCGTTTTATAGTCCACCACGCGCACCTGCCCGGTTGGTGCTACGTCGATACGGTCGATAAAGCCGCGAACCGGTACTCCATTGGGCAAAGTGGTGTTAACAAATTGTTCCCGCGAGCGCGGATCGAAACCCAGGGGGTTTTCCATCTCGAAATAGCCGCGCAATAGCGTGCGGCACTCGATCAAGAAATCCAGCAATACATCCTCCGGCACGAGCTCGGCTAAGGCTTCGTCCTTCTCGATCATCTCTGCCCAACGAGGCTTGAGCATCTTCACCGCTTTGGGGTAGGTGCGCTCGGGTTTGGGAAGCTCGAAGAGATCTTCTAGCACTTTGTGCACCAACGTGCCTTTGACCTGCGCAACGGTTTTCGGCTCCGGGATTTTGTCAATGGCTTTTAGCCGGTATTGCAAGGGACAACGCTGGTAGTCGGAAGCCCTCGACGGTGACAAGGCAATGCGCATGGTTCGGCTCATAGGTTTCATCATGGTACAGGCCTGCACGGACTGAAAGTGAGCAGCGCTAGGCTAAAGACCATGACTGCACAAGCACAGGCATACGCTGATCAATTCTTAGAACTAGTGCAAGCCTCTCCAAGCTCCTATCACGCAGCAGCAACTGGCATTGCACTATTGAAGGAAGCCGGCTTCGAGGCACAAGAGCAAGACAAGCCCTGGGCTTCAAAGCCCGGACGCTATTTTCTCCACCGTGGCGGAGCGCTCATTGCCTGGGTAGTACCGGAGCACGCCGGGCCTACTACTCCTTTTCGTATCCTCGGATCACACACCGATTCACCTGGATTAAAGCTCAAAGTCCATGGCGATATTCAAGCTGAGGGCTGGCAACAAGCCGCAGTAGAAATCTACGGCGGCCCGATCCTCGCTTCGTGGTTCGATCGTGATTTGTGCCTTGCCGGAAGGATCGTGTTGCGCGATGGCAGCACCAAGCTTGTGCGCACAGATGCACTTTTGCGAGTACCACACCTTGCCATCCACCTCGACCCTGAGGCCAATAAAGAGCTCAAACTTGACCGACAGCGCCACATGCAGCCGGTGTTTTCCGTAGGCCAAACTGACCACAGCATCCTTGCAGAGGTGGCCCAGGCTGCCGGTGTCGAGGAGAAGCAGATTTTAAGCCATGATCTGATCACCTGCGATACTCAGCCTGGCCAGCGCATCGGCGCTGACCGCAATTTGATCGCTTCAGGCAGGCTCGATAACTTAGCCAGCTTCTTTCCTAACCTCGATGCGCTCATTGCGGCGGCTGATCAGCCTGGCGATGCCATCATGGTCGCTGCCGCCTTCGATCACGAAGAAGTCGGCTCCCAAACCACCACCGGTGCAGCAGGGCCATTGCTCGGAGAGGTTTTAGAGCGCATCCTTTTTGGCCTTGGGGCAGACTTTGAGCAACAGCGACGCTCCTTTGCCGCGTCGAGCTGTGTATCGGCCGATGTTGCCCACGCGATTCATCCGAACTATTCGGACAAACACGACAAAGTGAATTTCCCAGCCATGGGCGAAGGCCCCGTGATTAAAAGCAATGCGGTGCAGCGCTACGCCACCGATGCGCAAACACAGGCCTTGTGGTTGCACGCATCTGAGAAGGCCAAGGTGGCATCACAGGTGTACGTGGGCAAAAACAGCGTCCCTTGCGGTCAGACCATCGGGCCGATCACGGCAACGCGCCTGGGCATCGACACCGTTGATGTGGGTATCCCGATTCTTTCCATGCACTCGGCAAGAGAGCTTGCGCACTGCCAGGATCTGCTGGCGTTTTCGCAGGTAGCACGAGCCTATCTGGTAGGTTAATCGCTCATGGCTTATTCAGGACCTTTCCAACCCGGCGACCGCGTTCAGCTCACCGACCCAAAGCGTAGGCATGCCACCATCACGCTGCGCGAAGGCGAGCAATATTTCACCCACAAGGGCGCGATCCACCACGACGACATCATCGGCCAAGAAGAAGGCACCGTGGTGAAGTCCGAGCAGGGCTACGAGTACCTTTGTTTCCGCCACCTCTTGGTAGATCACGTGCTTTCTATGCCCCGTGGTGCGGCGGTGATTTATCCGAAGGACTCAGCACAGATTCTGGTGGAAGGTGATATCTTCCCCGGCGCGCGTGTGCTGGAGGCCGGCGCGGGTTCCGGTGCGCTTTCGATGATGCTGTTGCGAGCAGTCGGTACTGAAGGCGAGGTGTTTTCCTATGAGATCCGCGAAGATCACCTGGAATTCGCCGAGAAGAACGTTGAGTGGTACTTCGAGGGCAAGCCGGAGAACTGGCACCCGAGGCTTGGCGATGTCAACGAGGTAACTCGCCAGGATCTCGATGGTCCGGTCGATAGGATCATCTTGGACATGCTCGCGCCTTGGGAGTGCCTCGATACTGCCTCGAAGCTTTTGCAGCCCGGTGGTGTGCTGATGACCTATGTGGCGACCGTGCCGCAGTTGATGAAGGTGATGGAAGGCATTCGCGAGCTGCAGTGCTTTACCGAGCCGCGCGCTTGGGAATCGCTTGTTCGTGATTGGCGCGTAGAAGGGCTTGCCACGAGGCCTGAGCACCGTATGAATGCGCACACGGCTTTCCTTGTGTGGGCACGCAGGCTTGCCGACGGCGTCACGCCTCCAAGGCCACAGCGTAAGGCTCGGCGCTAGTCCACCGAACCTTAAACAGTGTTCAAGTTAGGCATACATTAGAGTAATTCGCATGGAACATTCCGGGGCAGAGGCAACAGGCGTTCAAGAGCTGAAGTCAGAGCTGGCGCGCGCAAATATGGCGCAAGCACGACTGTCTGAGCGCAATACCAAACTTGCCGAATTGCTCAAGGCCACTCGCGATAAGCTCCAGTTGCTTCAGCAGCAGCTCGAAGAGCTTGCCGAGCCGCCTTCGACCTACGGCATTCTTTTAGAGTGGCATAGCCGTGCGGGCACGGCGGAGGTATTTACCGCCAATAGGCGCATGCGCCTGCGGGTTTCACCCCAGGTAGAAGGTGCACAGCTCATCCCCGGTGTGCAGGTACGCCTGGGCGAGGCCAGCCAGGTGGTAGAGGTGTGCGGCTTTGTTCATACCGGCGAGCTGGCCACCTTGGTGGAAGATCTAGGAGATCGGCGCGTGCTTGTTGCCGACCACAACGGCGAAGAGCATGTTGTGGCACTTGCAGGCCCCCTTGGCACCGATGGCACCCGCCGTCCACGCGCTGGCGATACGCTGCTGGTTGATCTACGCGCTGGTTTTTGTTTCGAGGTCATCCCCAAAACCGAGGTGGCCAAGCTGGCGTTGGAAGAAATTCCCGATGTCACGTATCAGCACATCGGCGGCCTGGATGCTCAAATCGAGCAGATCCAAGACGCAGTGGAACTGCCCTTTAGCCACCCGGAGCTCTACCGAGAATATTCTTTGCGCCCGCCTAAAGGCGTGTTGCTCTATGGCCCTCCCGGCTGTGGCAAGACATTGATTGCCAAGGCTGTTGCCCATTCGCTTTCTCAGCGCATTGGTGGTTCTGGTGCCAGCTACTTTATTAACGTCAAAGGCCCTGAGCTGCTGAATAAATTTGTGGGCGAAACGGAACGCCGGATTCGTTTGATCTTCGAACGCGCTCGGGAATTGGCAGAAGAAGGCCGCCCGGTGATTGTGTTCTTTGATGAGATGGAGTCCATCTTTAGAACCCGAGGCAGCGGCGTGAGCTCGGATATGGAAACCACGGTGGTGCCCCAATTGCTGGCTGAGCTCGACGGCGTTGAAAGCCTGAGCAATGTCATCGTCGTAGGCGCTACCAACCGCGAGGAATTGATCGATCCCGCAATTTTGCGCCCTGGCCGCCTCGACGTAAAAATTCGCGTCGAACGCCCCGATCAAGCAGCAGCCCGCGATATTTTAAGCAAGCACCTCGATCAGAGCATCCCAGTCGATGGAGCCTATGCCGATGATCTTCCGGGTCTTATCGAGCAAGTGGCCGCCTACCTTTTTGCCGATAACCCCTTCGTGCGCTTGCGTTTCGACGACGGACGCTGCCAAGTGCTGCACTATCGCGACTTCGCCTCTGGTGCGATGCTGGCCAATATCGTTGACCGCGCTAAGAAATCAGCCATTAAAGATCAGATCCGCGGGAGCAGCAGCGGTATCAGCTTTGAGCACCTCCGCGATGCCGTGGATGCGGAAAACCGAGAAAACGAAGACTTGCCCAATACCGCGAACCCTGAACAGTGGGGCAGGTTGCTTACTAAGGGCATGACTCGCGGCCGCAGAATCATTGCGGTTGATGTGCTCGCAGGAAAGGATCCTTGCTATGGCCAATAGCGCTCGGGTAATCGGTGCAGAAACCGAGTACGGCATCGTCACCCCAACTCAGCCTGCGTTAAGCCCCATCGTGAGCTCCACGCATGCCGTGGTGGCTTATGCCTTGGCCCATAACCGATCCCAGGTGGCGCCGCGTTGGGATTTCAGCGAAGAATCCCCGCTGAAAGATTCCCGCGGATTCGATCTTCGCCGCTATCACACCGTGCCAAGTATTGACCCGCATGCCATCGGCGTGGCCAATGCCATGTTGGGCAATGGTGGCCGTTTTTATGTCGACCACGCGCACCCAGAGTATTCGGCACCTGAGGTGACTTCTGCTGTTGACGCGGCTCGTTACGATGCCGCGGGTGATCTGTTTTTGCTTCAAGCAGCAGCGCTACTCAAAGACTATGAGGCCGAAGGCAAGTCCGTGCTGCAAGGCCACGATCCTTGTGGCGAGGTGAAGTTCTACAAAAACAACGTCGACGGAAAAGGCGCAAGTTATGGCGCCCATGAGAACTACTCCTATCACCGCAGCACGCCTTTTGATCAGCTTGCTGCCGCGTTGATTCCCTTCTTCGTGGCGCGCCAGGTGTTCATTGGCGCAGGGCGCATGGGTAAAGGGCCGCGTGGCGAGCGCCCAGGGTTTCAGATCTCTCAGCGTGCTGATTATATTGAGCAAGAAATTTCGCTTGAGACCACGATGAACCGCGGGATTATCAATACCCGCGATGAATCCCACACCACCGAGGATTTTGCCAGGCTCCACGTGATTATCGGCGATGCCAACATGTCGCACACCTCGATGCTGTTGAAGTACGGCATGACCTCCTTGGTGCTCAACGCCATTGAACAAGGCGTGGACTTTAGCGATGTGCGCATGAACAATCCGGTAGCCGAGGTCACCGCCGTTTCTTATGACCCAAGCCTGCAACACCGCATTAGTTTGGCTGATGGCAGTACTAAGACGGCGCTGGAAATCCTGGATATCTACCGCCAGCGTGTGCAGGCCAGCAATGATGATGAAACGCTCGTGCTCAAGGTTTGGGATGAGGTGCGCCAAGCGCTTGAAGCTGGCCCCTTAGGCGCAGCGCATCTGCTTGATTGGTGCGCTAAGTATGCGCTGGTGCAAAACTACATCGCCAGAGGCGTGGCAGAAGATGATCCGAAATTGGCGTTGATTGATCTGCAGTACGCCGATATTGATCCAGCAAAATCGCTCTACCACGCCCTCGTGCGCAAAAACAGGATGCGCACATTGTTTAGTACGGAGCAATTACAGCAGGCTGCGGCCCAACCACCGCAAAGCACCAGGGCGTGGATGCGGGGCAACGCCGTGGCGTATCTCGATGTGCAGGCGGCGTCGTGGGAAAGGCTCACCATTGGCAATACCACCGTGCGTATCGCCTCGCTTTTGCACCCCAATGCCCAAGACTGCCAGGCGATTGATTTTCAGGCGCAACCAGATGCTCAGGCATTGCTTGAACTACGAGGTGTTGAAGCCGTAGAGCCTTCGGGTGAGCGACTACACTAAGGCGAGCGAAGAAAGGAAGTAAAATATGGGCGGATCACAGGTATATTCCACCGGTGGCGGCAAGGACGAAGATTCATCGGTTGAGGCCCAAGCAGGCCAAGTGCAGATCAACACCGAAGGCGTTGATGATCTGCTCGACGAGATCGACGGCCTGCTAGAAAACAACGCCGAGGAGTTTGTTCGCTCCTATGTGCAAAAAGGTGGGCAATAAGCCATGAGCCAGCAGGTATTCGCTCGGCGCGTCACCGGCGTAGAAACCGAATACGGCATCACCTGCGTGCACGATGGTGGGGGAAAACGCCTGCCCGCCGAAGAAATCGCGCGCTATATGTTTAGACCGGTCGTGGATACGTGGTCGAGCTCCAATGTGTTTTTAGAAAATGGTGCTCGTCTTTACCTCGACGTGGGAAGCCACCCCGAAGTCGCGACCGCCGAATGCGACACCCTCGCTGGCCTTATTGCCCAAGAACGCGCCGGGGATCGTATCGTGAACGATCTAGCGGCAAAAGCAGAAGCCAAACTCGCCAACGAGTCCATCGGCGGCAGGGTGTATCTGCTCAAAAATAACCTCGACTCTTTTGGCAACTCCTATGGCTGCCATGAAAATTATCTGGTTGGCCGCTCGGCGGTATTAAAAACCCTCGGCCAGCAACTGCTGCCTTTTCTAATTACCCGCCAGCTCATTTGCGGTGCAGGCAGCATTCAAGATGGCCGCTTCCAAATCTCTCAGCGCGCCGATCATGTGTGGGAGGGCGTTTCTAGTGCCACCACGCGCTCTCGTCCGATTATTAATACCCGCGATGAACCGCACGCGGATTCTCATCGTTTCCGCCGGCTGCACGTGATCGTGGGTGATTCCAATATGTCGGAAACGTCCATGGCACTGAAGGTGGGTGCCACCCAGCTTGTGCTGGAGATGATTGAAGCCGGTATCGCTTTGCCGGTGCAAGCCCTGGCACAGGAGATGCAAGCGATCCGCGATATTAGCCGCGATACAACCGGGGCAGTGGCGGTACAGCTCTCGGATGGATCCCAGCTCAGCGCATTAGCAATCCAGCGTCGTTATTGCCACGCCGCCCACGATTGGCTCGAACAGCGCCCCGATGAGGGCACCCCTACCGAGCAGATGCGCAAGGTCGTCGCGTTGTGGGCCAAGGTGCTCGATGCGATTGAGGCCGGCGATCTCGATGCGATCAGCACCGAGGTGGATTGGGCCATCAAGTTGAAGCTATTGCGGCAATTCCAGCAGCGCCTTGGCCTTGAGCCGGAAGATTTTAGCCATCCCAAGCTCCAGCAGATCGACCTGGCCTATCACGATATTCGCCCTGGCCGCGGACTTTTCCTTGCACTTGAAGCCAAAGGGGCGCTGGCGCGTTGGATCGATGACGCAGCAATTGAGCGCGCCATGACTACGCCGCCAAGCACCACCCGCGCGGCACTTCGCGGGGCGTTTCTTAGCCAGGCCCAGGAACTTTCTGCCCCGGTTGCTTGCGATTGGCTCAGGCTCAAGGTGCTCAGGCCAGAGCCACAGATTGTCGAGCTCTCGGATCCTTTGCAAGCCCACAGCGATCAGGTAGCAAGCCTGCTGGAATATATGCGCACCCATCACGGATCAAAGGCCGAAGATGGCAGCCAAGCACACTAGCGCCAAGGCCAAAAATCAGGCGGTGGCCGAGCGCGTGCTCAACCTTTTGGCCACCTTGGACCATCACGCCAAACACCAGGGTGGGCCGGTGGATTCCACCTGGTTGATCGAGCGGCTGCCGGTGTATCAGCAGCAGCAAGATCCCGCCCGCAGGTTGTATTTGGATGTGTTGCTGCTGATTAAAGCTGGTGCTCCGATCGAGGTGTTAAGCGAATCCGGCAGGGCGCATCAATACCGGCTCAACGATGCCGATGTCCACGGCGAGGCCATTGCCTTTAGCCGCGAAGAAGCCCAGGTGATCGCCCTTGCTGCAAAGCTAGGGACCGGTACCCATATCGCTGCATTATCGCGTGCCGGCTGGACCAAGATTGCCGCAGCCCAGGAGCATTTAACCCAAGCAAGTCCCTTGCAGGCTTTTGGCGACGATGCTGCCATTAGTGGCGAGGATTATGAGCGGATCTTGCAGGCGTTTAGCAAAGATAGCGCGTTGAGTTTTCTCTACCGACGCAATCCCAACGACCCAGCCGTTGAAAGAACCTTGGAGCCTTGGCACATCATCGCGGTAAAAGATCGCCACTATTTGGTGGGCTTTGATCTTGATAGGCAGGCCCCCAGGAGTTTCCGCATGACTCGGATAAGCCAGGTGCGTCGAAAAGCTCAAAGCAGAACACACCCGGTGCCAAGCAGGCAGGAAGCCGCCCAAATCTTGCAAAGCCTCCTGCGCCAGCAACGAAGCACCACCACCGCGTATTTTCGCTCCACTACCTCCAACGCTTTAAGCGAGAAAGCCCTGCGCGAAGACGGGTTATTCAAGCTTGTCGACGCCGACCGTGATGAACTTATCCGCCAAGCAGCAGCGCTGGCGCCCGAAGTGGTCATTGTTAAGCCAGAAGACGTGCGCCAAGAAGTCATCGCACTGCTAAGAAGTGCTTACCAAAATCACAGCCAACTGCAAGGGGAGCAGCCATGACCTCGCCGCAATCAACGCACCGCTCTGGCAAATTGGCGGATCTCGTGCGCGTGCTGAACCTCGTGCAGTATTGGCAGCAGCACCCCGGTGTGGCTTTAAGTACTGCCGCTGCTGATTTAGGCGTGGATATAGCCCAGCTCAAAGAGGATAGCTACCTGCTTACTACCTGTGGGTTTGGCCAATATCCGGATGAGCTTTTTGATCTGAAGGTGGAAAACCGTGGGGTAGAGGTGATCAATGATCTCGGTCTGAATACCCCCTTGCGGCTGACCTCGCTTGAGGCTGGATCTTTGCTCTTGGCCTTGCAAACCCTGCAGCAGATGCCCGGCATGGCCCCGAGCGAGGTGGTCCAGTCGGTCTCGGAAAAGCTGCGGCGCTACTTAGGCAATGCCGATGCGGGCTTTGATATCTCTGCCCTGGATCAACCGCTGGAAAATAATGACGTGCTCGCTGCGATTAATCAGGCGCTTGAGCAAAAACGTCAACTGAGCTTCCAGTATCAAAACGCCATTGGGAACATCAAACAGCACCAGGTCAGCGTGGCAGCAGTGTTGAGCGCCAAAGGTGCCACCTATATCAAGGCCTATGTGGCAGATGCCGGCACGCACCTGACATTTCGTACCGATAGGATGCACGAGGTTGCGCTCAGCGATGCCAAAGCCACCCCGCATCTGAGCTTGGAAAGCGCACGTTTTGCCCCTGAAGATCCCTTCGGGTTGCAGGCAGTGCAGCAGCGCGCCGAGTTGAGTGTGTTGCCGGAGGCTGCGTGGATCTTGGATCAGATCGAGACGATCGATGTGAGCTACGAAGACCTCATTCACATCACCGTGCCGGTGGCTTCGGCGGAGTGGTTGGAGCGTTTTGTGTTGAGTAATGCCGACCGTGCGTGGGTTGAATCTCCGACACAGCTTGGCCAATCGCTTGCCCAACGCGCGCTCGATGGGCTCAACGCGTATGATGAACAACCATAAACGCGCCAAAAAAGGTGCGTTGTAGCAACAACGTCGATCTGCACTCAAGGCAGAAAGGAAGCCGGCATGTCAATCGGCCCCATGGAAATTGCGATTATCGTCTTGCTCTTTGTGCTCCTCTTCGGCGCAAAGAAGCTGCCCGATGCAGCACGTTCGATTGGCCGCTCGGCCCGCATCTTCAAGTCGGAGATGAAGGAAATGAGCAACGACGACGAGCGCTATGAGGCACAACAGCGCCAAATCGATGCCCCCGCTCCCAGCCAGCAGCAGCCCCAGGTGCAGCCTCCTCAGGCACAACAGGTGCAACAGCCCCAGAATCAGCACCCTTACCAGCAATAAGAATCACCGCAGCGCCTACGTAGCAACACTTGCTACGTAGTGCGCTCTTGGGCTGCCCGCCATCAGCACGAGCGATGGCGAGGAGCTTTTTGCAACAGCAACGCGAAAAGAGAAGATGAGCACCGGCGAAGGTTCCCAGGCAACGCGCACACGGCGAAAGGTGGGCAAGCGCAAAGCAAAGCGCAACCCCCAAGCCGATATGTCTTTGGTGGAACACCTCCAAGAACTTCGCACCCGTGTGGTGCGCGCACTGATTGCCATCGCACTTGGCACCGTGCTTGGCTTTATCTGGTACCAGCAATCCTTTGGCCCCATCCCATCGCTGGGCGATATTTTGCGCGGCCCCTATTGTTCGCTGCCGGATTATTACCGCGCTGATCTTTCTAATGATGGCGAATGTCGCCTGATCGCCACCGCACCCTTTGAGATGTTCATGCTGCGCCTTAAAGTAGGCGCGCTTGCCGGCATCGTCTTTTCTTCACCGGTGTGGCTCTGGCAGATCTGGGGCTTTGTGGCACCCGGCATGCTTAAAAACGAACGCCGCATCAGCATGATCTTTTTAAGCATCGCGGTGGCACTGTTCGTGCTTGGCACCGTGATTGCGTATTGGGTTATCTCCATTGGCCTGGAAGTCTTGCTCAGCATGGGCCGCGATGTGCAGATCACGGCACTCTCAGGTGCCCTGTACTTTAAGTTCCTGCTGAACTCGCTAGTCATCTTCGGCATCAGCTTCGAGGTGCCACTCTTTGTGGTGGCCTTGAACATGGTGGGCGTATTGCACTACGAGGCCGTGAAGGGCAAGCGCCGCTTTATCATGATGACGCTGTTTGTGCTGGCAGCCATCGTCACTCCAGGCCAAGACATGGTGGGCATGACGGTGCTTGGTGGTGCACTCTCGCTGCTAGTAGAGCTTTCCTTCCAGTTCATGCGCTTTAACGACAAACGCCGCAAGGTCCATCGCCCCGAGTGGATGGATGTTGACGATGATGAATCCACCCCGCTTGATGCCGATTCCAGCTACGTTGGTCCATCCGGCAGCGTGGGTGCCTCAGGCCCAATCGGCCCATCTGGCCCGGTTGCGTCCTCCGGGAGCATCTATGGTTCTGGTTCGGTGCAAAGCTCTGGCCCCATTGCCGCACCAAGTGGCATTGGAAAGCCCAGTAGCACCAAGGAAGGCACTTCAAGCCTGCAGGATCGCAGCGATTTCGACGACGTGATCTAACTTCTTCTGCCATCACCTTGTAGCCTTAAGGGCATCATGGCTACACACCTCGAGCAATTCCAAGCCCGCCAGTCTTTCCCCCTCGATCCTTTCCAATTTCGCGCCTGTGAGGCAATCGAAGATGATCGAGGGGTCTTAGTCTGCGCACCCACCGGCGCAGGCAAAACCATCGTGGGCGAATTTGCCGTCTACCTCGCCCTTGCCCGAGGCACGAAGTGCTTTTATACCACCCCAATTAAGGCACTAAGCAACCAAAAATTCCATGACTTGGTAGAAGTCCATGGCGAGGAAAACGTAGGCCTGCTTACCGGCGATGTCTCCATCAACCACGACGCCGATGTAGTGGTGATGACCACCGAGGTGCTGCGCAACATGCTTTATGCGCAATCAAGCACCCTGGATCGCTTGAGCCATGTGGTGATGGACGAGATCCACTTCCTTGCAGATCGTTCCCGTGGCGCGGTGTGGGAAGAAGCGATCTTAAACCTCGACGAACATGTCCGGGTGATCGGCCTTTCAGCCACAGTGAGTAACTCAGAGGAATTCGGGCGTTGGCTAAATACCGTTCGCGGCGATACGGAAGTGATCGTCGATGAGCATCGACCCATCCCTCTTCGGCAGTGGATGATGGTGGGAAGGCGCGTACACCCACTGTTTGAAGAGGGCACCCCTTCCGATGTGAACGAGCGCTTAGTTTCGCATATCCAGCGCATTGAAGGCGATGATCTCAAGCGCGCGTCCAGCGGGGGATTCCGTGCCCGCAGTGGCGCAAAAGCCCAGCATTCTTCACGCAGCGGTGCCCCAAGGCGCCAAGATCGCTATCGGCCATTAGGTAGGCCAGAGGTGCTGGATATTTTGCAGGAACAAGACATGTTGCCTGCCATTACCTTCATTTTCTCCCGCGCTGGCTGCGACGCGGCGCTGCATCAATGCCTGCGATCTCACCTGGTGCTCACCAGTGAAGAAGAAGCCAAGCTCATTGGGGAGATCGTGGATGAAGGCGTCGCCGAGATCCCCGAGGCTGATCTAAAGGTGCTGGGATTTCGCCAGTGGAAGGCGGCACTACAGCGCGGGTTCGCCGCGCACCATGCCGGGATGTTGCCGGCGTTTCGCCATGTGGTGGAAGCCTTGTTCGTCCAAGGCCTCGTGCGAGCGGTATTCGCCACCGAAACCTTAGCGCTTGGCATTAATATGCCTGCGCGCACCGTGGTGCTAGAAAAGCTGGTCAAATACGATGGCGAAGGCCATGTTGATCTCACCCCAGGCCAGTACACCCAATTAACCGGGCGCGCCGGTAGGCGAGGCATCGATACCATCGGCAACGCCGTGGTGTTGTGGTCGCCTGCCATGGATCCACGCCAGGTAGCCGGACTAGCATCCACCAGGACCTATCCTCTGAATTCCACCTTCGCCCCTGGCTACAACATGTCGGTGAACCTATTAAAGTCCATCGGTTTTGATGCAGCACATCGCCTTATTGATATGTCCTTTGCACAATTCCAGGCCGATGGTTCCGTGGTGGGCGAGGTGCGCGCCTTAGAGCAAGCCAAGCAGCTTCAGGCTCAAGGCCGCGACACACTCCTTGCACTGGTAGAGCGGCTTTCGCCACCAAGCCAGCAGCCCTTGGAAGATTTGGTCGAGTACGTAGAAATCCGCCAGCGCTTAAGTGCTGAGGAAAAGCGTGCTCACCGCCAGGCCAAAGAGGATCGCACCCTTGAGGTGCGCAAGGTGCTTGCATCAGTACAGCTTGGCGACGTCCTCGCCTTACCTGCCAAACGTCGCCCACCACTTGCCGTTGTGGTCCAACCTGCCAAGAGCCAAAAAGATCCTCGCCCCTTGGTTGTTGTAGAAGACGGTTGGGCTGGGCGCTTGGATCTTGGGCAATTCGCAGTACCACCGGTGGTGGTCGGCCAAATGCGTGTGCCAAGGCCAGTGGTGGCAAAACCGAAAAAGCATGCGCAGATGGCAGCGAAGGCCTTGGCTAAATTCCAATCGCAACGCCCCAAGAGCTTAAAACTCACCCCGAGGCATCGCCCCAATGCGGCACAAAAGCGCCTGCGCGAGCAGATGAAAGCCCATCCGGTGCATCACTGGGCGGATCGAGAAACCTTCGTGCGAGAAGCCGATACCTATGCCACTGCCACGAAGAAGATCAAGGCCTTAGACGCCGCCATTGCCGGGGCAACCGATAGCCTTGGCCAACAATTCGACCGGATCTTAGGGCTATTGACCTACCTGGACTATGTCGAGCTGGATCAAGGCGAACCCCAAGTCAGCGACGAGGGCGAACGCCTGGCCAAGATCCACAGCGAATCCGATTTGCTGGTGGCCCAGTGCCTGAAGCGCGGGATCTGGAATGAGCTGGATCCAGCAGAACTCGCCGGTGTGGTGAGCATGTGCACCTTTGAAACGCGCAGGGAAACCAGGGGAGAACCCGAAGCGGCGACCGAGGCTATGGCGCTGGCGATGAACAACACCGTGCGCTTGTGGGAAGAGCTCAGCGTGGATGAACGAGCCCATAAGCTGCCTATTTCTAAAGAACCAGACCCGGGCTTTGCCCTGGCACTACACCAATGGACCTCCGGTGCCCCTTTGGGCTACTGCATCCAGGCTGCCGCGGCCTCTGGTGCCGAGCTTTCCCCAGGTGATTTTGTGCGCCAAGCACGCCAGGTGGTTGACCTGCTTGAGCAGGTAAGAAAAACGGCCTACACCAATGATGTACAGCGTTGTGCTAGGCAAGCCATTGATGCCATTCGGCGCGGAGTGGTTGCCATCGGTGCCTGATGCGATGGGTAATATCGGGCACTATGAATGTGCCCAAGCCCCAGCATTCGGCCCAAGAAGTCGAACACGCGATGCAGCCCATGGCGCGCGATCCCGAGCATCGCGTGGTCGTTGTTGGACTTCCTGCTGCTGGCATCGCTGAACTGGGCGATAGCGCCCTTGATGCGTTGCGCCAGGCCGACGTGATCATCGGTTCATGGCGGCAATTAAACCTCTTGGATGAAACGCACACGGCAGAAAAGCGCCCCTGGCCATCGCCGCTACGGCCTTCCATTGTGCCCATGTTTGAGCAGCTCCAGCACAAAAAGGTCGTGGTGTTAGGGTCGGGAGATCCGATGTTCCACGGCATTGGCACCACCTTGCATCAAGAGCTCCAGGGCTGGGATATCCACGTCATACCCCATGCCTCCAGCGCATCTTTAGCCTGTGCACGCATGGGGTGGGCCGTGGAGCATACCCCGGTGTTGAGCCTGACCACAGAACCTTTGGAATCGGTGTTGCCGCCAGTGCGACAGCACCGCCGCAGTTTGGTGCTTGGCCGCGATGAATCTTCGCCCCTAGCAATTTGCACCCTGCTTGCACGCCACGGCATCGAGGCGCGCATGAGTGTGTTAAGCGATTTGGGAAGCCCGGATGAACAAATCCACCATGGCACCACCTTGGTGCCACCGAAAGTGGAGAGCTCACTCAACGTGATCGCCATCGAGCTTGCACCTTCAATGCAGCTTGAATCCAAAGCACCGGGCAGTCCAGACGAGCAGTTCCAGCACGATGGGCAAATCAGCAAACGCCATATTCGAGCCCTCAGCGCGGCAGCACTTGCCCCTAGCGCCGGTGAAACTCTTTGGGATGTAGGCGCAGGTTCCGGCAGCGTTGGCATTGAGTGCTTGAGGCTCGAACCGTCATGCAAAGTGGTGGCCTTTGAGGCCAACGCCCAGCGCAGCGAAAGGATCGAGGCCAATGCTGCGGCATTTGGTGTGAGTAGTCGTCTAAGCCTGCTTGGTAGTGCGCCGGTGGCCTTTGATCAAGCGCCCGCGCCGGATGCGGTGTTTATTGGCGGCGGTTTAACCCAAGATGAGGTGTTTGATGCTGCCTGGCAGGCCTTAAAGCCGGGAGGTCGCTTGGTGGCCAATGGGGTCACGAATGAGTCGATGAGTATGTTGATTGCGCTGCAGGCACGATTTGGCGGCGAGCTGCATACCATCCAGATTGCTACCCAGCACCATATTGGCCGTTTTAGTGCCCAGCAGCCTGCGCTGCCGGTGATGCAATGGGTAGTAAAGAAAGCAAATGTTGAAAGTGTAGATTCCTGATGACGGTTTATTTCATTGGTGCAGGCCCTGGCGCAGCAGATTTGCTTACGCTGCGAGCGCAAAAGCTGATCCAGCGCTGCGAGGTGTGCTTATATGCCGGCTCGATCGTGCCTGAAGAGGTATTAGAAGAAGCCCCAGAAGGCGCACGCCTGATCAATACTGCGCGCATGCCCTTGGATTCCATCATGGAGGTGATCCGCCAAGCCCATGCCGAGGGCAAAGACGTGGCTCGCCTGCAATCTGGTGATCCATCCATCTACTCGGCGCTTGCAGAACAAGCTCGGCGTTTAAGCGCAGAGGGGATTGACTATGAGATCGTCCCAGGTGTCCCGGCATTTGCCGCCGTGGCCGCTAGCCTTGGCCACGAATTGACGGTGCCCACGGTGGGGCAGACGGTGATCTTAACCCGCATCTCTGGGCGAGCCTCCGCGATGCCTGAAGGCGAGGATTTAGCAACGCTGGCACAAAGCCATGCCACTTTGTGTATCCACCTTGCTGCACACGATATCGAGCGTGTGGTGGAGGAATTATTGCCTGAATACGGGGCACACTGCCCGGTAGCGGTGGTGGCTTTTGCCAGCCGCCCCGAGGAGAAGATTTTGCGCGGCCAGCTTGGAGATATCGCCCAACAGGTCCGCGATGCAGGTATTAGCCGCACTGCGGTCATTGTGGTGGGGTCAGTATTAGGCGCCGAGGGTTTCCCCGATTCTTATCTCTACTCAGATGATCGCCCCCGCGATGCCGAGGGAAGGACGATTCCGTGCGTGCGTTGATCCTCGGTGGCACCAAAGAAGCCCGCGATACGGCGAAGCTGCTGCACGACCGCGGCTGGCATGTTACGAGCTCCCTGGCAGGAAGAGTTGCCAACCCTGCCTTGCCGGTAGGCGAGGTGCGCATTGGTGGCTTCGGCGGGCCTGCAGGCCTCGCGCGGTGGCTGATTCACTCCGGGGTGGAGGTGATCATTGATGCCACCCACCCCTATGCCGAGAAGATCAGCCTTTCGGCCTCAGAGGCAAGCAGAGCCACGGGCATTCCGCTAATCGGTTTGCATCGTAAGCCCTGGCAGGCGCAGCCAAAGGATCGTTGGCGTGAGGTTGATTCGGTAGAAGATGCCGCTGCGCTCGTGGCGCGCGAGTATCACCATATTTTCTTAAGCATCGGGCGCCAGCATTTGGCTCCCTTTGCCAACGATCCGCATAACCTCTACGTCATCCGCGCCGTGGATCCGCCGAAGGTGGCACTGCCGCCGAGGAACCGAGTGATTCTTTCGCGTGGGCCTTTTAGCCTCGAGAGCGAAAAGAAGCTCATGGTGGATAACCAAATCGATGTGGTGGTGAGCAAGAACTCCGGCGGTGAGATGACCTACGCCAAGATTGAGGCGGCCCGCATGTTGGGTATCGACGTGGTGATGGTGCGCAGGCCAAGCCTTGCGCCCGTCACCGTTGAGGTGCACTCACCCCAAGCTGTGCTTGGGGTCGTCGACAAGCTCTAGGTGTAGTACCTGGAGGTGTACACCCTGGTGCCCTGGGGTGCTTCATATTGGCGGGTGGTAGAGGCCCCGAAGATCACCATGGTGCGCATATCTACCACCTCCGGGTCGAATTCAGCCAAGGGCACAATCTGCACATGCTCGGCATCGGAGCCCACCGCCCTGGCCACAATCACCGGGGTGGAAGGCGCCTGGAATTCAGCCACGATCTCGGCCACCTTGGCAAGCTGCCAGCGGCGCTGCTTGGAGGCGGGGTTATAGCAGGCAAAGGCCATATCGGCCCCGGCAAGGGCACGCACGCGGCGCTCGACAATCTCAAAGGGTTTGAGCCGGTTGGATAAAGACACCATGCCAAAATCGTGCCCCAGCGGTGCACCCACCCGAGAAGCAACAGCCTGTGCTGCCGTCATACCCGGAATAATGCGCACCGGCACCTGGATAAATTGGGGGTCTTCAGCCACCTCAAGCACAGCGGCAGCCATGGCAAAGACGCCCGGATCGCCGGAGGAGACCACCGCAACTTTGCGGCCACGTTTGGCTAGGTCCAAGGCCATCGCTGCGCGTTCGGCCTCAACCTTGTTATCGGAAAGGTGGCGGCGCTGCCCGGCGCGTTCTGGCACACGGCGCACGTAGGTGGAATAGCCCACAATGTCATCGGCTGTGCGCAATTCGGCCAGCACCTCGGGCGTAGTCCAGCGCTGGGCGCCTGGGCCTAAACCAAGGACCACCACTTCGCCTTGGGCATCGCTGCGCTGCGGCGAGGAGGCATTGGCTACTGCGGAAGGCACAACGGCCACGGAAAAATAGGGCACGTCTTCTGCGCTGGCCTCAAGCAGGGGGATGATGCGCTGATCGTCCATGGTGGCGCGGATGACCACATAGGCGCGCTCGGCTACTTGTGCATCGATCATGGCCTGGCGCACCGATTGGAAGCGCCTGCCCAATTTCATTACCACGGCTGCATCGACGAGCCTGAGGTGATTGGCTAGGGCGTCTGGATCCATGGTGCCGGGCAAGATGGCTACCGTTTCTTTATCCTCGCTGAGCGGCTGGCCGAGCACATCGGCGGCTGCGGTCACAGAGGGGATACCGGGGATGATCTCCGCTGGGTAATCGGCAGCTAAGGCGCGGTGGAGGTGCTGGTAGGAGCTATACAGCATTGGATCACCCAGGGCGAGCACTGCCACGGTGTGGCCTTCGGCGAGATGATTGGCCAAGGTGTTGGTGGCTTGGGCATAAAAATCTGCCAGAGCACCCGCATAGCCGCCGGGATGATCGGTGCTACCGGTGGTAACGGGATATTCGAGAATCTCTTGGATCTGATCCTCGCGGATATATTCCGAGGCGATTGCAGCGGCGGTGGAGCTGCCACCGGGCTTGCAGTGATAGGCGATCACATCGGCTTCTTGGATGGCGCGCGCTGCTTTGATGGTGAGTAGTTCTGGATCGCCTGGGCCAACTCCTACACCTACCAGCTTGGCGCTCATCCCAAAATCTCCTGCTCGGTAGCCAAAGCATTAATGGCAGCGCAGGTAATGGCAGAACCGCCGCGGCGTCCATGCACGGTGAGGTATTCCGTGCCCAAGGCTGCCGCTACTTCGCTTAGTGCCTGCTTCGATTCGGCGGCGCCTACAAAACCCACGGGGATGCCCAAGATGGCCGCTGGCCTGGGGCGAGCAGCATCGGCAGCGAGGTAGTTCAGCAGGTGAAACAGGGCTGTTGGGGCGTTGCCGATGGCCACCACAGCGCCGTCGAGCATCGGTTCCCACAGTTCTACGGCGGCGGCGCTGCGGGTGGTGCCGAGTTCTTTGGCCAGGGTTGAGGTGCGTTCGTCTTTGAGCAGGCACAGCACTTCATTATCGGCGGGCAGGCGTTTGCGGGTGACTCCGCTTGCCACCATATTCACATCACACAGGATGGGTGCACCGGCGTTGAGCGCACCGCGGGCGGCAGTGACTAGGCCATCGCTGAAGTCAATATCTGCGGCCAGATCCACCTCGCCTGCGGCATGGATCATGCGAACAGCCACGGTTTGCTGTTGGGGATCAAAGCCATCGAGCTTGGACTCTTCGCGGATCATGGCAAAGGATTGACGATAAATCTCGTTGCCATCAGTTTCATATTCAAAGCTCACAGGCGAGCTGCTCATCGTTGGGCTACCTCGTATTCGCCGTCGCCGGTGGCAACGTATTCGGTGTGCGCGGACAGTGGGTGACCGCAGCGGCGGTCGCACCCCGAAAAGTGTACAAGCCCCTCGATTGCTTCACCGGAAGAAACCAAGGCTTTGGCATCGGCTTGGGTATTAGACAGGGACTTTTCGCAGCCCGGCAGGCCGGTACATGCGGTGACTTTGAGCCAGGGGGAGTTGGCATCAAAGATCAAGCCCTGCGGAGCCATCACGCGCACCACGGCTTCCGCATCGCCTTCGCTGAGCCCGTGGATCACCAACGAGGCCCAGGGGGTAATGGCGGTATCGGCGCCGATAATAGCGAGCAGTTCTGCGGCCTTGGCGCTTAAAAAGCCGAACCTCAAACCCGCCCCCAGCGCGACCGTGTCGCCTTCTTGGATCCATCCCACAGGCCGCGCAGAACCTTCGTGGATAGTTAAAGTTCGATCGTGGGGTTGCAGATCAAACTCAGCTTGGAGCTTGTCGACGATCCGCGCTCGCACCTCGGCGTTTTCCTGCAGCCTCCAGGTGCGCTGTCGCATCTCCTGCCAAAGCTGGGCCGCAGAAACCATCATCGGCACCACTTCGTTGGGATTGCGCAGGCGCATGCCCGAATCCTTGCCGCCGAGCATGAGATCGAAGCCATCCGGGGTGTGTTGCACACCAAAGTCTGGGCGCTGGCTCAAGATATCGCCGCTGCCATTATCAAAACCGAAGAGCGTGCGGCCGGAAAGGCCGGCAACCACATCATTGGCAAGCAGGGCATTATCTAAGGCCTCGCTGAATTGCCAGAGATTTGGACTTAGGGGAGAGGCGAGAATGTTGCGGATCTTATCGTGTGCCCGTGAGGGCAGAAAGCCTGCTGCTTCTACGCGTTCGCCGAAGGCTTGCTCGTCACTGACCCCGCGGAATTGCATATTGCCACGGGTGGTGATGTGGACGGTGGCGTCGCCAAGCTCCTTGGAAATCGCCGCGATCTCAGCCCAATCTTGGCTTCGCACCCTGCCGCCTGGGAAACGGATGCGGCCGATTGCGCCATCGGCGGCATGATGCAGTGTCAAGGCTCCCGGGCACATATCTCCGCGGGTGCGATCTGGGTGTGCCACTAATTGCATGGGCTCGCTAGTCATGTCTGCCATGCTAACCCCTTCGCAAGCGTGAGGTGCCACGGTGGTGTCCCAGAGCAAACACGGTGCTGATCAGGGCATATCTTTAAAGTTCAAGGCAAACAGGCCGGGGGTGAAAACTGCCACAGATGAAGTTTTTGCTGTTCAGATCAAGGTGGTATCTAACACAATCTCGGCTCCCGGATGCGCTAGGGTAGGTGCTACTGCGAAGCGATAATCAACACCGGTGCAATTCCGGGACGGTCGCGCCACTGTAAAAGTCAGACGATTACGCTGCTCGCCTTTGTCTGTGCATCCAACCGGGCGCGCAACCCGTTTAGAAAAGGACCAACTCGCTGTGATCACGCTGCTTTCGACCTCCGATACAGATCTGCTTACTGCCAAGGCAGCAAGTGCCGCCCCGGAAGTCGATTACCACTTTGCCAACCCCAACCACCTCAATGCTCAGCAACTAGACCAGATCATTGAAGATTCTGACGTGGTGGTCGTGCGCCTACTCGGCGGCAAACGGGCATGGGAAGAAGGCCTGCGCCAACTCCAACAGTCGGGCATCCCACTGGTGGTGGTCTCTGGTGAACTCGCAGTAGATGCAGAGCTTACGGAGCTTTCCACCCCGCCTGCCGGTGTGGTGACAACTGCACACACCTACCTAGCAGAAGGCGGCGCCGGCAACCTCGAGCACCTCTACCGCTTCCTTTCCGACACACTGCTGCTGACAGGCTATGGCTTTGAACAGCCCCAGCACTTACCACTGTGGGGCACCCTGGATCATCCCTTGGTAGCCCAAGCAGGCGAGGTAGAGGCAAGCGGGGTAGAGGCTGGTGCAGATCAGGCCGGTGGGCCTCGCGTTGGCATTGTCTATTACCGTGCCCAACACCTTGCCGGTAACACCGCCTATGTGGAGGCATTGGTGGAAGCGGTGGCCGAAGCTGGCGGCCAGCCGCGCGCCTTCTTTGCTGCTTCACTGCGCCAGGCACCCGAGGCATTGCTTGAACAGCTTGGCCAGTGCGATGTGCTGATCACCACGGTGCTTGCCGCCGGTGGCACCAAGCCTGCTACCGCAGGAGCCGGTGGCGATGATGAAGCCTGGGATGTGGCAAAACTCGCCGAGCTTAATATCCCCATCATCCAAGGCCTCGCGCTGACCAATACCCGCAAGGAATGGCAAGACAATGATGAGGGCTTGTCGCCTTTGGATGTTGCCACCCAAATCGCGGTGCCGGAATTTGATGGACGCTTGATCAGCGTGCCCTTTAGCTTCAAGGAATACGACGCAGACGGCCTGATTGCCTACGTTCCTGATCGCGAACGCTGTAGCCGCCTGGCTGGCATCGCGGTGCGCCACGGACAACTGCGCAGCGTAGCCAACGCCGAGAAGAAGATCGTGCTCATGCTTTCGGCATACCCCACCAAGCACGCACGCATCGGCAATGCCGTCGGCCTAGATACGCCAGTGTCTACGCTCAGGGTGCTCGAGGCTTTGAGTAAGGCAGGCTACGACCTAGGCGATGTGCAGGCTATACCTGGCTATCGATCGGCCGATGGCGCACACGACGGTGACGCGCTCATGCATGCCATCATCGAAGCCGGTGGCCACGACCCAGAATGGCTCACCGAGGAAGTATTGGCCAATAACCCACTCAAGCTGGCCAAAGAAGACTACCTGGCCTTCTTCAACACCCTGCCTCAAGCCATGCGCGAGGAAATGGCAGAGCACTGGGGCAAGGCCCCAGGCGAGCACTATGTGCATCCAGCAACTGGAGAGATCTACATTGCCGGCCTGCAATTTGGCAATGTTGTGGTGATGATCCAGCCGCCACGCGGCTTTGGTGATAACCCCGTAGGCATCTATCACGACCCGGATCTGCCTGCCAACCACCACTACTTGGGCACGTACTACTGGCTGCGCGAAATCTTTGGCGCCCACGCCATTGTGCACATGGGTAAGCACGGCAACATGGAATGGTTGCCCGGTAAAAACGCCGGCCTTTCCCAAGAGTGCTACCCGGATCAGGCCATCCACGAGCTGCCGCTGATCTACCCCTTCTTGGTCAATGATCCAGGTGAGGGCACCCAGGCAAAGCGCCGAGCACATGCCACCCTGGTAGACCACATGATTCCGCCGATGGCTCGCGCGGAATCCTATGGTGATATCACCAGGCTTGAACAGTTGCTTGACGAGCACCAAAATATCGCCGCCATGGACCCAGCGAAGCTGCCGGCGATCCGCCAGGAGATTTGGACGCTGCTGCAAGCTGCCAAGATGGACCGCGATTTGGGCTGGGATGAGCGCCCCGAGGAAGACGCCTTCGACGATAAGCTCATGGAAATCGACGGCTGGCTCTGCGAAATCAAAGACGCAGCCATCCGCGGTGGCCTGCACATCCTAGGCGAGGCGGTCCGTGGCGAGGTTCGCGTGGAATTAGTGCTGGCCATGCTGCGCGCACGCCAACTCTGGGGTGGGGAACAGGCCGTGCCTGGCCTGCGCGAATCTCTCGGTTTGGATGAATCCGGCGATGTTACGCGCAGCGAGGTTGATCAGGCCGAACGCATTGCCTATCAGTTACTCGATGCCCTTGAACAACGCGATTGGGATAGCCAAGCAGTAGCGGAAGTCATTGCCGCCCAGAGTCTGCCCGAGGGCACCGATGTGCAAGCATTAGAGCACCTGCTGCACTTTGCCTGCCAGGAGATCATCCCGCGCCTTGATGGATCTGCTGCCGAGATCGATCAAATCCTTCGCGCCCTCAACGGTGAATTCATCGCGGCAGGACCTTCTGGTTCGCCGATGCGTGGTCTGATCAATGTGCTGCCTACCGGTCGCAATTTCTACTCGGTGGATCCCAAGTCGCTGCCTTCTAGGCTTGCGTGGGAGACTGGCCAGTTGCTGGCAGATTCTTTGATTCAGCGTTATCGCGATGATCACGATGGGCAATTCCCAAGCTCTGTTGGCCTTTCGGTATGGGGTACTTCTGCCATGCGCACCTCCGGCGATGATATTGCCGAGGTATTCGCGCTGCTTGGTGTGCGTCCAGTATGGGACGAGGCTTCTAGGCGTGTGGTCAATTTGGAAGTGATCAGCCTTGAAGAGCTCGGCCGACCCCGCATCGATACCACGGTGCGCATTTCTGGTTTCTTCCGCGACGCCTTCCCGCACGTGCTGGCCTTGATCGACGATGCCATCCAGATGGTGGCACACCTAGATGAGCCTGCATCGATGAACTTCATCCGCGCCCACATGCTCGAAGACGCTCAAGCTGATAGCGCAAGTAAGCCAAAAGCCGGCGGCCATGTGCGCCGTATCTTCGGCTCCAAGCCTGGAACCTATGGTGCTGGTTTGCTGCAGTTGATCGAGTCGGGCCACTGGCGAGACGATCACGATCTTGCCGAAGTCTACACCAATTGGGGCGGCTATGCCTATGGCCGAGATCTTCCAGGTGTGCAGGCGGCAGATGATATGCGCAATGCTTATCGACGCATCAAGGTCGCAGCAAAGAACGTGGACTCTAAAGAACACGACATCATCGATTCAGACGATTACTTCCAGTACCACGGCGGCATGGTTGCCACTGTGCGTGCGCTGAGCGGTAACGACCCCGAGGCCTATGTTGGCGATTCCACCCGACAGGAGACGGTCAAGACCCGCACCCTGCACGAGGAATCCCGACGTGTGTTCCGTGCCCGCGTGGTAAATCCCCGCTGGATCGAGGCGATGCGCAAGCACGGCTACAAGGGCGCCTTCGAGATGAGCGCAACGGTGGACTACCTCTTTGGCTACGACGCCACCACCGGGCTCATGGAGGACTGGATGTATGAGACGCTCACGCAAACCTATGTGCAACAGCCTGAAAACCGTGAGTTCTTTGAGCAGTCCAACCCCTGGGCGCTGCGCGATATCGCAGAAAGGCTGCTCGAGGCCGCAGATAGGAACTTGTGGGAGCAACCAACCCAAGAATCCTTGGATGCGTTGCGCCAGGCCTATCTGGATATGGAAGGCAAGTTGGAAGAAGACGGCGCTTAAATACGCCGGTGGAAAAGGCTTGGCTTCACACCCTCATTTTTGAGCTTTGAGTAGGGTAGTGGCCATGCCTTTATTCATCGCACTGCCGTACATGCTGATCGAGGCCTTGGCCTTTTGGGCCGTGGCCAAGTGGCTCGGGGTTGGCACAGCCCTGTTCCTTTTGATCCTCTGCTTCTTCCTCGGCCTGTTCCTGGCCGCTTTTGAAATGCGCGGGATTGCCCGAAAGCTCGCCTTGGGCCAAGAAGACCCAGGTAAGGCCGCAGGCGATATTGGCTTAACCGCAGCCGGTGCGATGGGTGTTGCTATGCCCGGCTTTGTTACCTCAGTGCTGGGGCTGTTGCTGATTATCCCGCCGACGCGCGCCGTGGTGCGCAAGTCTTTGGCTAAGAAGCTGCGGGCAAAGGTGGAAGATCTCGGCGTGCGTTCTTTCGAAGCCACCAATGCGTATCGTCAACGCGCCAGCTATGGCAGCTTCGATCCGCGCGTTGTCGACGCCAAAGAGGATGATCCGAAGTTGGACGAGGATTCCCTGAAGCGGTGGACAGATAACGTCAAGCCCGAGGATTTCGGCACCTCCGGTGAGCGCTAAACCTTCTCGCGCCAAACCTGTGCTGAACATTGTTTGGCGCACCATTGTTAGTGCCCTCGCCGGGGTGTGCATCTATGCCTCCTATGAGCCTTTAGGCTGGTGGTGGGCAGCGTTGCTCGGCATTGCGTTGCTGATTACCAGCTTGTATCAAACCTCTTGGCGCTTAGGCGCATTCTTAGGGTTTTGCCACGCCATGGTGCTCTACGTCTTGCTGCTGCCTTGGATTGGCGAGTTCGTCGGCATCGGCCCCTATTTGGCGCTGTGCGTATTCTTAAGCCTGTTTTCTTTGGCCCTCGGCGCGGTGGCACCTGCGCTGTTGCGCCTGCGCGGCGGTGGTTTGGCTTTTGCCATGGTGTACATGCTGGTGGAGTTTGTTCGCTCCCACATCCCCTTCGGCGGCTTTGCTTGGGTGCGCCTGGCTTGGGGCCAGATTGATGGCCCGCTTGCTCTCCTTGCGCCACTGGGTGGTCCTGCATTAGTCAGCGCTGCTGCGGCGGTGTTGGGTGCGTGTATCTGGCAAGGGGTGCGCGCCGTGGTGGCCAAGCCTCGCCGCTTCCAGATGCTCGGTGGCGTCGCTGCGGTGTTGTTGCTTTTAAGTGCCTGGCCGCTTATTCGTCCCGAGCGAGCAGCAGACCTCGGCACCGTCACCGTGGCTGCGGTTCAGGGCAATGTGCCGCGCTTGGGGCTGGACTTTAATGCTCAGCGCATGGCGGTACTGGAAAACCACGCCCATGCCACTGAGGGCATTGATCAGCCCATTGATGTGGCGATTTGGCCGGAAAACTCCGCGGATGTTGATCCCTTTGCCGATCCGCGCGCATCGAAACTCATCCAAGATGCCACTGATCACGTCCAGGCACCTGTGTTGGTTGGTGCGGTCACCAGCGATGAAGTTGGGGCTCGCAACCAGGTGGTGGCCTTCGATGCTCAAGGCAACCCAGGGGAGTACCACAATAAGAAGTATCTGCAGCCTTTTGGCGAGTGGATGCCTTGGCGCGATTTCTTCCGTTTCTTTTCTGAGAAGGTGGATCTCGCTGGTGATTTCAAAGCCGGCGATGGTGATGGCGTGATCCACGTGGATGCGGCCCTTTTAGGCAGAAACATCGCCATTGGCATTGCCACTTGCTATGAGGTGGCCTTCGATGCAGCAGGCCGCGATGCGGTCAAAGCTGGCGCGCAAGTATTGGCCACCCCAACGAACAACGCCACCTTCGGCTTTAGTGATATGACCTACCAGCAATTGGCTATGAGCAGGATGCGCGCTTTAGAGCTCGATCGTGCGGTGGTGGTGCCAGCCACCAGTGGTGTGTCGGCCATTGTGCAGCCTGATGGCTCGGTAGTGCAGCAAAGCAGGATCTTTGAGCAGGCAGTTTTAATTGATCAACTACCGCTGCGAAACACGTTGACTCCCGCGGTGCATATCGGCCGCGGGATCGAGCTGGGGTTGGCTATGATAGGTGCTATCTGTCTGTGTATTCCATGGTTAGCAAGGAGCAGGAACCGCCGATGAGCAAACCTAGTGACGCCACGTTGGTGATCATCCCCACCTACAATGAGCTGGAGAATCTCCCGCTGATTACTTCTCGTGTGCGTGAGGCAAACCCTGAGGTGGATGTGCTCATCGTGGATGACAACAGCCCCGATGGCACCGGCGATGCTGCTGATTCTTTGGCCGAGCAAGACGATCACATCTTCGTGCTGCACCGCGAAGGTAAAGGCGGGCTCTGCGGGGCGTATATGGCCGGTTTCCGCTGGGGCTTGGAGCGCGATTATCAGGTGCTCTGCGAGATGGATGCCGATGGTTCCCACGCCCCTGAGCAACTGCATTTGCTGCTCGAGCAGATCGATGATGGCGCCGATTTGGTGATCGGTTCTCGCTATATTCCCGGTGGGGAAGTGGTGAACTGGCCTAAGCAGCGCTGGTTGCTTTCCAAGGGCGGCAACCTTTATATCTCCCTGGCTCTCGGCGGCGGCATTAAGGATATGACTGCGGGCTATCGAGCTTTTCGACGCCAAGTGCTCGAATACCTCGACCTGGATGCACTATCGAATGCAGGCTACATCTTCCAAGTGGAGGTGGCTTTCCGCGTGATTCAGGCCGATTTCGATGTTCGCGAAGTGCCGATCACCTTTACTGAGCGCGAAATTGGCGAATCGAAACTCGATGGCAGCTTTGTCAAGGATTCCCTGGCAGAGGTGACCAAATGGGGTGTCCAGCACCGCGCTGAGCAGGCACAACACTTCGTGCAGGTGGTTGGCGGCCTAGCCAAGCATGAGATTGCGCGTTTTCGTAAAAAGTGGATGATCTAAACCACCAGCGCTGGCGCAAGTAATGCGCCTTCAACATAAATAATGCCGTCTGCGGATTCCGCAGACGGCATTGTTGCCTTGGGCAAAAGGCGATGGGGTAGAAGCTTAAAAAGGATTATTCCTTGGATTTCTCCGCTTCAGCTTCTTCCTGCTGTTGTTTGAGCAGACGCACTGCATCACGGCGACGCTTGCGGATCTGCTCGATGCGCTCTTCTAAGAGCACGTCGAGTTCCTCGATGCTGCGGCGCTCGCGCAACATATCCCAGTGGGTACGAGGCGCCTTGGCTGGCTTAGCCTCGATGCCTTCGCCTTCGACCAACGTGCCCATTTGGCCGTTCTTGCACAGCCAGGTGTTAGGGATCTCGGCGTCATCGGCAAAGGGAACTTCGAAAACTTCGCCTGCGTCGGTTTTATAGCGAACCATCTGGCGTGGTGCTAGGTCGTGGTCTCGATCAGTTTCGTAGCTCACTGCACCCATGCGGCTGCCGCGTAGTACACGATCTGCCATAGTGTTGGTCAGTCCTTTCCTCGACTGGCATTAAGATCTTTTACTATAACGCACGTTCGTACACACTTTGTTCCCGGACGCGCTAAAGTTGATAGGCAATGTCACCCCAAAAAGATGCCACTTGTGTTTGGTGCGCAAAGCCAATGGAGCCAAATGCGCGTGGCAGGCGTCGAAAATATTGCAGCCATGCATGCCGCCAAAGGGCCTATGAGCAGCGAAGTGGCAGGCAAGGCCAACGCTTGCCGGTAGATGCAGTGGTGCTCTCGGCTCAGAAGGCATCGGGCTTAAAAGATGCCTTATTTGAGCTTCGCTGTGCAGCCGAGGATATTGCGACGGCGGCTCAAGAGGGGGCAAGCTCTGAGGAGCTTGCAGCATTGTGCGATGAGTTGGTCGGCTTAGCCAAGCAGATTGAACAAACGAGGTAGTAGGGAAGTCATGGAAAAAAGGCGCAAGTCCGTGGTGATCACGATGGTGATCGCCATTATTGTGTTAGCCCTGTTTGCTGTAGGTATGGTGCTTTACCAGCTCTTTACCGGCCCCGGCATTAAAACAGAAGAGTTGGATGCCTCCAAGGCCAAGCCTGCCACCACTGATATCAATGGTGTGTGGCATGTAGTCTATGGGCAGGCACCGAACCATAGTTCGGTTGGCTTTACCTTTGAAGAGTCCTTGCCTGCAGAAGATAAGGTGACCTCAGGATCAACCACCCACGTTGAAGGCCAAGCGACTGTTGAAAATGAGAAGCTTGTATCGGGCCGTTTTGTTGTTGATATGACACAAGTATCGACCGATGTGGAAAAGCGCGATATCAACGTCCGCACCAAAATCTTCAAAACTGATGAACACCCCGAGGCAACCTACGAGGTTGCAGGCCCTGTGGATCTCTCTGAGGTCGATGATCAAGCCAACGTGGCCGAGCTGAAGATTCCCGGCACCTTGAGCATTAAGGGTAAGTCTCAGGATGTCGATCCAACGTTCAAGGTGGTTCGCGATGGAGACAAGATCATTATTTCTACAACCATCCGAATCAATCGCAATGACTTTGGTGTGGAAAGCCCAGAGTTCGTGGCAGCACAGATCGCTGAGGAAGGCGATGTGAACGTCCTGCTCACGTTGGAGAAGTAATCCATGAGTGAGAAGATGTTGCCGGCGCTATGGTTTCGCGCTGTGGGTCTGGTGATCTGGGCGATCTTTTGCGCCTTTCAATCCATCTGGTGGCTTTGCGCTTTAACCGTGGTGTTCCTGATCTTTACAGCAATCCAGCTCAGGCAAGCGTATAAACAAAAGGAAACGTCACAGTGACGTAAAAGGGGTGACCACTTGGTTGCCCCTTTATGAGTCATTTTCGACTTCACCAGGTGTTCAATCCACCGTAATTGTCCGATAATGTACATTATGTCAAAACAGCCTTGAGCCTTCGCTCTTCTTGTGCGCCTTGGCTACACTTCCTAGCGTGATCCAATACCTCAAACCGATGCGGCCTCGCGACCCTGAGGAATCTCACCGCACCGCAACTCCCCTCGAGCTCTTCTTTGACCTCGTCTTCGTCATCGCCATTTCTATTGGCGGCGGACATTTCCACCACGCGCTTACCCAAGGCCACGTCTGGCACGGCGTGATCGGCTTTATCATGGTCTTCCAATGCATCTGGTGGGCCTGGATGAACTTCACGTGGTTTTCCACCTCCTTTGATAATGACGACTGGCTCTTTCGCACCCTGACCTTTGTGCAGATGCTAGGCGTGCTCGTCCTCGCCGTCGGCTCCGAAGCTTTCTTCACCGGAGAAAACCTTCTTGTCCCCATCATCGGCTTCGTTATTATGCGCGTGGCGCTAATCAGCCAGTGGTTGCGCGCATCACGCTGCGGTGGCATCGCGGCAAAGGCTGCCAAAATGTACGCAGCCGGCCTCGCCTTTGCCCAGGTGCTATGGGTGGCCTGGGCCTTTGTGCCAGACCATACCCGCGTTCCGGTATTTTTCCTGCTCACAGCCCTAGAACTGTGCATTCCAGTGTTCGCAGAGCGTGCAGGCCGCACCAATTGGCACCCGCACCACATCACCGAACGCTATGGGCTTTTCACCATCATCTTGCTTGGCGAATCGTTGCTCGGCTCAGCCCATGCCATCGCCGATGCGCTGCACGAACACGACCACATCCTGCCACTGCTATCGCTGGCTGTTGCAGGCTTAGTTATTGCAGCCGGAATGTGGTGGCTGTATTTCTGGCCCCCACACCACAAAGAGATCGACGGCCTAGCACGCGCGCTTCGATACGGCTACGGCCACGCCTTCATCTTCGCCGCAGCAGGTGCCGTATCCGTGGGTATCGAAACCCAAGTCGGCTACTTTAGCAACCACAGTGAGCTCGGCTTTATCGGCACCAATCTCGCCGTGGGCATCCCAGTTGCCGTGTTCCTACTCGGCGTGTGGGTGCTATTGCTCAAAGGTCGCGCACCCGCACCGCTTCAGTGGGCTATCCCCTTAGCTGCCCTACTGTGTTTGTTGCTGCCAATTTGGGGCATCGCGATTGTGATGGCTGCGCTGATTTATCTGCTCGTCCAAAACGGTGCCGCGAAGCACTAAGGTAAGGCTATGCAAGGCAGCGTTGCTGGCGTGGGCTGATTACCTTAAACAGCATGAAACGCTTGCTCAGCCCGCAACCTGCCACCATCGGCCAACCAGCAGGGTCTACACCTGAACCAGATGCAGCACCCGCCTCGCTTCGCCACGGCAGCGATCCGAAGTTGGTGGACGATCTTGAAACAATACTTTCAAAAGAGCAGGTATTAGCCCGTGCAAGCGATTTGATCGCTTTTGCATCCGATGCCTCACCCTATAGGCGCATTCCTTCCGTGGTGGTGCAACCTCGCAATGAGGCTGAGCTTTCTGCGCTCATGCGCTACGCCAGCAAGCACCACCGCACCATCACCTTCCGTGCTGCCGGCACCTCTTTAAATGGCCAAGCAGCAACCGAAGACATCCTCGTGGATCTCAAACGGTATTTCACCGGGATGCGCGTGTTAAACCAAGGCACCCAACTTTGGACCAAGCCCGGAGTAATTCTGGGCGATGCCCAAGCCGTGCTCGCTCGAAGCGGCGTCATGTTAGGACCAGACCCAGGTTCTACTGCCGTAGCCACCATCGGCGGCGTGCTTGCCAATAATGCCGGCGGTATGCGCTGCAGCGTGGATCGCGATAGCTACCACAGCGTGGCCTCAATGCGTGTGGTGCTGCCCAGCGGCAATGTGATCGACACCGGCGAAAGCGATGCTGCCTTCCAGGCCAAAGAGCCTGCGCTTCATGCCGAGTTGCTGCGCATCCGCGATGAGATCCGCAATGATGAAGCGTTGTGCCAACTGCTGAAAAAGAAGTTTTCGATCCGCAATACCAACGGCATTCGCCTCGATGCATTTATCGACGAAGAAACTCCCGTCCGGATCCTTAATAAACTCATGGTCAGCTCCGAGGGCATCTTCGGGGCTATCACCGAGGCCACCATCAACACCGTGCCGTTGCCAAAGCATAAGGCCATGGCGTGGGTGATGCTGCCTGATCTGCGCGATGCCGCACAGTTTGTTGCCCCGATCATGCAGGCAGGCGCATTGGCCTGTGAGCTACTGGTGGCACCGGTGCTCCAAAAGGCAGTAGGCAACTTCCCTGCTGCCGATCCGGCCTGGGCTGACCTTCCCACCAAAGCTGCAGCCTTGCTGGTAGAACTCGGTGGCCGCGACGAGGAAGCATTAGAAGCCTGCATCAGTGCCACTACCGAGGCACTCGAGGGCGCTGAGCTGTTATCGCCATTGAATTTTGAACGCAGCGAGGCTGCCATGCGCGGCGCATGGCAGATCCGCAATGGGCTGTTTGGTCTTTTGGGTTCCAACCGCCCCCAAGGCACCGCGATGATCACCGAGGACGTGTGCTTCCCGCCGGAGCAAGTAGGTGATGGCGCCGCGGATCTATTAGATCTATTGGCGGAATTTGGCTATCCAGAAATGGTGATGGGCCACGCGGCTTTTGGCAATCTGCACTTCTTCCTATTACCAAACCTGGCACAAGAAGAAGACCGCGCACAGTACGCCGAGTTTCTTGATCGCATGAGCGCCATCGTCATTGATAAGTACCAGGGTTCACTCAAAGCCGAACACGGCACTGGCGTGAATATGGCGCCCTTTTTGCTCCGCGAATGGGGTGAGCGTGCCTGGGAGCTGATGTGGGACGTGAAACGTGCAATAGACCCTTTGGGCATCTTGGCTCCCAATATCAAGCTCACGCGCAATCAACACCTCCACCTAGAGCACTTCAAGAGCCTGCCCAAGGTAGAAGACGAGATCAATGACTGCGTGGAGTGCGGTTTTTGCGAGCCAGTATGCCCCTCTAGGCAAGTGACCATCACCCCGCGCCAGCGCATCGTGTTAAGAAGAGAAATGGCGCGCCAAGCTCCCAGCTCTCCCCTGCTTGCTACCTTGCAAGAACAGTTCCAATATGACGGCATTGATATGTGCGCAGCCGATGGATCCTGTGCCATCGCATGTCCGGTCAGCATTGATACCGGCAAGGTGATGAAGCAATTCCGCAATGCCCAGGCCTCGCCTATTGCTGCAAAAACGGCGCTGCGTGGTGCAAAGAAGTGGGCGGTAGTAGAACAACTGGTCCGTGGCGGCTTAGTCAGCGCCAAGGTCCTCGGTGCCTCCACCCTGGATATGGCTGCCAGGATTGGGCGCAATGTGATCAACCCCGACGTGCTTCCCAGCGTGCCAGGCCCACTGCCGCTGCCAGCCCAAGCACTCCCGCACACCACACGCGAAGGGGCGACGGCGGTGTATTTCCCAGCGTGTATCAACCGCATGTTTGGCAATTCAGCCCAGGCCAGCCCCGATCACCTCCCATTGCCCCACGCCATCGTGGAACTTGGAAGGCGCGCCGGTGTGCCGGTGTGGATCCCCGAAGATGTCGCCGGTGATTGTTGTGGCACCCCGTGGTCGTCGAAAGGCTATAAAGAAGGCTTTGAATACCAGGCACGGACCTTAGCGCTTGATCTGCTGCGGTGGAGCGATGAGGGCCAGATACCGGTGATTGTCGATGCCGCAAGCTGCACCCACGGCATGATCACGCAGATGCAAGAGGTACTAGAGCCTAGCCTGCGTACAAGGCTTGAGGCCGTAGAGATTCTCGACGTGGTGGAATGGCTCCATCGCAGCGTGATCGAGCATCTGCCCATCGTGGAAGATTTTGGCAGGATCGCAGTCCACCCCACATGCTCGGTCCAGCACATGCAGCAAGCTGAGATGCTGCTGGCCGTGGCCAATCGCTGTGGTAACGCCGTGGTGCCCGATGGCGCCGGGTGTTGTGGCAGCGCGGGCGATCGCGTGATGTTGCACCCAGAGCTTAGCCAATCAGCCACCATGCAAGAGGCCGAATCCTTGAAGGCCGGCAATTTTGATGCCTTTGTGGCTTCTAATCGCACCTGTGAGATGGGTTTGGAAATGGTGTGTGGCGAGGTGTTCGAGCATGTGGCGGTGTTGCTGGAAAGAGCTTCAAGGCCGGTAGTGTCTCCTTAGCGCTGGTATTTTTAGGCCACTAGGAATGTTTCAATATATGGGATTGCGTTCCCGGATTGTAGGATGCTAACTTCGAGGGCACCTCTTGTTCCTCTATCGCTTCCCTGGAGCACCACAGTGACCACAACCACCAGCCCTGCCGCAACGCAGGCCGCTACGAACATGGATGCCTCGATGCGCCGAAAGGTCATCGTCGCATCCACCGTCGGAACCACCATCGAGTTTTACGACTTCTACGTCTACGCAACAGCCGCTGTAGCGGTGTTTCCCATCCTGTTCTTCCCAGCAAACGATGATCCCACCGTCGGCCTGTTGCAGTCTTTTGCCACCTTCGGCCTAGCCTTTATTGCCCGCCCCATCGGCTCATTGCTCTTTGGGCACTTCGGCGATCGCATCGGCCGCAAAGCAACACTGGTGGGCTCGCTGCTCACCATGGGCATTGCCACCTTCCTCATCGCCTTCATCCCGCCGTATGCGCAGGTCGGCATCGTTGCACCAGCACTGTTGGCATTGATGCGTTTTTGCCAGGGCCTCGGCCTTGGCGGTGAATGGTCAGGCGCAGCCCTGCTTGCCACCGAAACGGCCCAGCGAGGCAAAAGGGCCTGGGCTGCCATGTGGCCACAACTGGGCGCACCCTTTGGCTTCTTGCTGGCCAACGGCTTCTTCCTCATCCTTGTGGCACTCACCGGCTACAACAAGGGCGATATTGAAGGCGCGTTTATGACCTGGGGTTGGCGTATCCCCTTCGCCATGTCTGCAGTGCTCGTGATCGTCGGATTGGTCATTCGCCTGAAATTGGAAGAGACCCCTGTTTTCCAACAAGCAGTCGATAGCGGCAAGCGAGTCAAAGCACCGGTATTTGAGGTCTTCCGCACCTCCAAGAAGCCAATGATCATCGGCACCTTCGTCATGCTGTCGTGCTACACGCTGTTCTACCTGGTCACCACCTGGGTACTCTCCTACGGCATTGCATCCAAGGAGCTGGGTAAAGGCCTGGGCATTCCCTATATGGACTTTCTCAAGCTCCAGCTCATCTCCATCTTCGCCTTCATTGCCGGTATCCCCCTAGCTGGGCAATTAGCAGATAAGCGGGGACGTCGGCGCACGCTGACCATCATCTCTTTGGTAATGATCGCCTTCGGCCTAAGCTTTAGCTTCTTCCTAGATCCCGAACACGCAACGCAGGCTTCGGTGCTGGCCTTCCTCACCCTGGGCATGTTCATCATGGGCATGATCTTCGGGCCAATGTCGGCGGTGCTGCCGGAGCTATTTACCACCAATGTTCGCTACACCGGATCAGGGATTAGCTACAACGTATCCTCGATCCTCGGCGCTGCCGTGGCACCGTTTATCGCCACAGCATTAACTCAGCAATATGGTGTGCAGTCGGTGGGTTGGTATCTGATCGTGGTATCGCTGATCACGCTGGTAGCCGTGAGAATCATGAAAGAAACCCGCGACTACGATCTCAACGAGATCTAAACGCCTCTGCGCGGCTGCAACGTCGCGCTCAACACCACAGCATCGAGAAGCCCTGCGCGCAGCAGGGCTTCTTTGAGCGCAAGCTGGAAAATCCACAAACGGCGATACACTGCATCAAAACCCAAGGCAGCAGCCTCACGCGCGTGTGCTTCGAAACGCTCGCGCTGAAGGCGAAGCCCCTCTACATAATGTCCGCCAAAGACCAATGCCTCTTGAGGCCTTAACCCAGGCCGGGCATTCATGGCGTGCAGCAGCGATTCCATGCTGTGGCCGTGCCAACCGGGCGCAAGATATGCGCGCAAGACATCTAGGGCACTATCAAGTGGTTTGAGCTCCTCGGTGCCCACCAGCGTTTGCAAAGCCACACGCCCTCCGGGAACCAATAGCTCCTCGCAGGCATGCAGCCATGTTTTCAGCGCCCCTGGATCCATGGCCTCTACCCCATCAACATTGACCACTGCATCAAAACGCCGACGCAGGCGACCAGGCTCCGGCAAGGGGCCAGGAAGCGCACAGACCTCGATAGCGCCTTGGGCTTGGGCAGCCACAGCCTCAAGCTCGGCTAGAAGCTCATCATCGCAGCTCATCACGTCCACGGTGGCATTGCGCGCAATAGCGGCTAGGGCTGCGGCGGGAGTTTGAGCTGGTAGATCGGCAAGATAGGTGCCGGTGCCTACATCGGCAAAATCCAACAGCGTGCTCAACGCTCTGGCTTGGGCGTCTGCCTGGTCTAAGCGCTCAACAATGGTGGGATCACTTAGCGTGGTCACCTCAACGCTGAGCGGTTGAGCGTGTTTCATTTTGCCCCTACCGGGTGGAGTAAGCGTCACCCTTTCGGTGGTAGGAACCCCAGAACTAAACACCGAGGCGTAACCAAAAAGGCCCTCACCGGCGCTTAGGCGAAGCAGATCAACTGGGGTGGCGCGGGCGTCGAAAAGCCCCTTAGGCCTGGCACTACTTTTAGGCGCATACCCGGTTTCAAGCAGGCGCTGGAGCACGTGGGGCAGGTTCGAGCTGAGCCATTCTCCGGCCATATAACTTTCTGCAAGGCCTAACCAACCGGCATCGGCGATGCGCAAAAAGAGGGCATCTTCTAAGACTGTTAAGTCTGCTTCAGGCCCTTCGAGGCTTAAATCTGCCTGCTCACAGGCGTAGGCAAACTCGGATTCGGCCTTTCGTGCGCGACGGCGGGTGCGCCCCTGCGTAGGCACGTTGGCAATAGCTGGCCAGCGCAGCGGATCAACAGTGCTCATGCGCCTCCCTTTTTTGCCAAGAACGTGATTTCAAAGCGTAGTGGCAGCCAGCAGGTAGTGGTGGGAGCCACGCAAATAACGTTTGGATTAGCCCCGAACTTTGCTCGAAGTGATCCCGAAAGTGCTTTGCTGCTGATGAAGCGCTAACATAATCGCCAATACCCTGGTGGCAATATTCACATCTTTGTGCAGAACCCACATCTATGCAGGGCAGACGCAATTACTTAGAGGAGACTTTTTACATGTCGAGCACCCCGATTCGACCCGATGGCGGCCGTCATCATGTAGTGATCATTGGTTCGGGCTTCGGTGGCCTTTTTTGTGCCCGTGAGCTCAAAGATGCCGACGTCGATATCACCCTGATCGACCGCACCAATCACCACCTCTTCCAGCCACTGCTCTACCAGGTAGCAACCGGTATTCTTTCCTCCGGCGAAATCGCTACCTCTACCCGCCAGATCTTGGGTCAGCAGGAAAACCTCAACATTATGAAGGCCAATGTCACCGACATTGACACCTCCGCCAAGCTGGTCAAGGCCGAGCTGGACGATTATGTGGTGGAAGTCGAATATGACTCCCTGGTGATTGCCGCTGGCGCCGGACAGTCCTACTTCGGCAACGACCACTTCGCCGAGTACGCCCCCGGCATGAAGTCCATCGACGATGCCCTCGAGCTTCGCGCCCGCATCGTTGGTGCCTTCGAGCGCGCCGAGCTTACCGACGACCCCGCCGAGCGCGAACGTCTGCTCACCTTCGTGGTCATCGGCGCAGGACCTACCGGTGTGGAATTGGCAGGCCAGCTTGCAGAAATGGCTCACCGCACCCTATCTGGTTCTTATACCCGCGTGAACCCCTCCAACGCCAAGGTGATCCTGCTTGATGGCGCGCCTCAGGTATTGCCTCCCTTTGGCAAGCGCCTCGGCCGCAACGCGCAGCGTTCCTTGGAAAAGATCGGCGTGACCGTCAAGCTCAACGCGATCGTGACCAACATCGACGAAAACACCGTCACCTACAAGTCCACCGTGGACGATTCCGAGCACACCTTGGATTCCTACTGCAAGATCTGGTCTGCCGGTGTGGCCGCCTCCCCGCTGGGCAAGCTGGTTGCCGATCAGCTCGGCGCAGAAGTAGACCGCGCAGGTCGCGTGTCTGTGAACCCCGATCTTTCCGTCGGTGACGAGAAGAACGTCTTTATCATCGGCGACATGATGTCGCTCAACGGCCTGCCGGGCGTGGCCCAGGTGGCTATCCAGGGCGGCGAGTACGTTGCTGATCAAATCGCAGAAGAAGCCGAAGGCCGCAGCCCCGAGCAGCGCGAGCCATTCGAGTACTACGACAAGGGCTCCATGGCCACCGTGTCGCGCTTTAATGCTGTGGTCAAGATTGGCAAGCTGGAATTCACCGGCTTCATCGGCTGGATCATGTGGCTGGTAGTCCACCTGATGTTCCTCATCGGCTTCCGCAACCGCATCACCGCGGCCGTGTCTTGGGGCATCAACGCCCTTTCGCCCAAGCGCTGGAACCTCGCCGCTACCCGCCAGCAGCTTTACGGCCGCAACGCCATGAATGAGCTGAAGAAAGAGCAGAAGGATTCCTAGCCCATCGGCAAGAGCCTTGTAGCTCGCCTGCTCTAGATCGCAGGCAACGCATAACGCCCAGCAGTATTGCTGGGCGTTTTGTCATATCTAAAGCGCTTTTCTCCGCAACAATGGCCAGGGGTTACTTGCTCAGCACCGCGACCAGGAAGTCACTGTGCTGATCAAAAGGCTGTAGATCCCAGGAGCTAAAGCGCTGTTGCACTGTAAAGCCTTCGGCCTGGGCGTCTTCGAAAAAGGCCGGGAAGCTATAGCCGCGTCCGCCGCCGAAGCCCACAACGAGCCGGGAGGGCGAGTCCATGAGTTGGTAGAGGTGTGCAAGCGCCGGCCTGCGTTGTTCGGGGGCAAGGAAGGTGAGTACGTTGCCGGCGCACACCCCGAGGCTAAAGCTGCCTTCTACGTTGGTGTCTTCTGCGAGGTCTCCAACGATCCAGGTGGCTTCGGGGTAGCGTTGCTTGGCTTGTTGGATCAGTAGCGGATCAAGGTCTACACCGGTAACGTCATGGCCGCGTTGTTGCAGATAGCCACCGATTCGGCCTTGGCCGCAACCGGCATCTAAGATCTTTGCCCCTCGTGGTGCCATGGCATCGATGAGTCGGGCTTCGCCAACAATATCGTTGCCTTGGGCTTCGAGGCGATCCCACCTGGCGGCGTAGTTCTTGGAGTGCTCGGGGTTTTGGCTCGTAATTTCTTTCCACGTTGGCATATCGGCAATTATAGGTATGCACAACCCTCAGCATTGCTTTAATCAGTACCGCCAAGGCCCTTAGGTTGGCGCGAAAGGAAAATCCCTCATGGCACGCAAATCTCAGCCCCGTGTGGTAGACCGTTCCACCTTGCCCGTGGAAGAAATTACCGATCACCTTAGGGTGTACGTCGATGGTGTGTTGCAGCAGGATGCGCAGGCTTATCCGCCCACCCTTGAGCACATGCGGGCCTTGGAGGCCCAAGGCCATGAGGCGTTTGTGTGGTTGAGCTTGTATGAGCCTTCCGAGCGTCACATGATGCAGATTGCCGAGGATTTTCAGATCCACGAGCTGATTGCCGAAGATGCCGTATCTGCGCATCAGCGCCCAAAGGTGGAGCGCTATGATTCTCAGCTTTTTATGGTGGTGCGCTCGATTATTTATCGTGACCAGGACACGGTGAAAGACGCCCGCCAAATCATCGAATCCGGCGAGGTGCAGATGTTGGTTGGCCCCAACTTCATCATCACGATCCGCCACCGCACCAGGCTTCCTGGTTTGGAGTCAAGGCTTGACGACGCCGAAGAGCTCGCCACCTACGGCCCCATGGGTATTGCTTGGGCTATGTCGGACCACTTGGTCGATCACTATCTGCGCGTGGTTGAGGTCTTGAGCACCGAAGTAGATGAGCTGGAAGAGGAAGTCTTTACCCCAAATAACCGCATCGATATTCAGACCATCTATAACCTCAAGCGCGAGATCTTAGAGATGCGCCATGCCATCGATCCCCTGGCTCCTGCCCTACGCCAATTGATTGCCTCGAATGAGGACATGATTGGCAAGCAGTTGCGCTCGTATTTCCGCGATGTGCTCGACCACGAGATGCAGGCCAAGGATCTAGTGGCCAGCTTTGATGAGCGTCTTTCAGCGCTTATCGACGCCGGCGTGGCCATCATCAGCCTGCAACAAAACTCCGATATGCGCGCTATTTCTGCCTACGTTGGTATGGCTGCCGTGCCCACGCTGATTGCCGGTGTGTATGGCATGAACTTCGATAACATGCCCGAGCTTCATACCGAACACGGCTACTTTGTGGTGCTCGCAGTGATGATCCTGGTGGTCTTAGGCCTGTGGATCACCTTCAAAAAGATGGGCTGGCTGGAAAAGTAGCGGTTGCTACAGGCATAGGGAATCGGCGTCGAAGGATTCGCAACTCGCACCACCTCCCACTGGTTGTTAACCCTTGGTTGACACACACTGTCAACCAATGGTTTACTGGCGTCATGGATCAGATACGCCAAGCAGCACTCGAACTGGAACGTGCTCACAAGAACCTCGAAGTAGCCGTCACTGCCGAAAGAGCGCGAGGCCGATCCTGGGCCGACATCGGCCGCACCCTTGGGGTCAGCCGACAAGCCGCGTTCAAACGCTTCGGCAAAATCAACACTCCGGAAGGAGATACCCTTATGCCACGCCCCGTACACCACTTACAACAGACAGCCCAACGATTCTTCACCCTCGTATCCGAGGGGCAGGAAGACCTCGCCATGGCAATGCTCAACCCCAACGTGCGCGAGGAGCTCAATTGGGATGTGATCTCACAGGTTTGGCAGACCTGCCTCGAAGAAGCAGGAATGCTGGAACGCTTTTCCGACACCTTCATCACTCACCCACAAGGCACCACAGCGATCGCACAGGCCGGGGAGCCAGAGCAGATTCTCGGGACCGCGGTAGTGGTCACCACCTTGGAACAGGAGGCCGGATCAACCACAGGCCGCATCGCCTTCGATGGCGATGACCTCATCACCGGGATCCTCTACCTCAACCCCGAAGCCCCACTGGACCCGCTCCCCTTCTGAGCTACTCCGTTAAAAAGATCACCGCCGGGGCATGCACCCCGGCGGTGACATACCCGCAAACCTTCGCCGTGGTGTTTGGAGGAGGTCAAGGCGGGTTTTCGCTTATTCCGCGAACTTGTCTTTCTTTGGCGGTTCCGCCGGCTTTTGCAACACCATCGTGCGCAGCATCGCGCGAGACACCAGCTTGCCGCGGTGGTGCAGATGCACCTCAATTAATTGGCTGGAACGCCCGGCGTGCACGAAGCGGGCCTCCAGGTCAATCACACCGGCCGAGACCGTGGCGATGAAGTCGGCGTTGCAATTAACACCAACGACCAGGTCACCATTTGCGCGGGTGAGCCCCAAAATGGAGCCTGCTGTTTCTGCCAGGGAGGAATAGACACCACCGTTGACAATGCCTGCTGGTTGCAGGTGTGCGCCTGATACGTGCAGTTCAGCGGCCACTACCTCTGGGGTGATTTTGGTAAAACGCATGCCGAGGGTCTTGGTAAATCCGGTAACGCTTTCATTAAAGCGCTCTAATTCCTCGATGCTCATGCCCTCAGCATCGAGTGAAGACAGTGCCGATAACATGTCCGATTGTTTGCTCATACGCCCTAATGTATCCGAATGTGTTGGATTGTGAAGCCCAAGCACTGGGGTATTGTTGGCAATATGACTGATCGCAGCAAAAAAGCACAGATTGGCGTGGTAGGCCTGGCCGTGATGGGCTCGAACCTTGCGCGCAACTTCGCCCGAAACGGCCACACTGTTGCGGTATATAACCGCAGCCAGGGCAAAACCGACGCCTTAATCAAAGAACACGGCAACGAGGGCGACTTCATTCCCGCCTCCAGCATCGAGGAATTCGTAGATTCGCTGGAAAAGCCACGTCGCGCCATCATCATGGTGCAAGCCGGTGCAGCCACCGATGCTGTCATCGATCAACTCGCCGATGCCATGGATGAAGGCGACATCATTATCGACGGCGGCAACGCGCTGTTTAGCGACACGATTCGTCGAGAAGCTGAAATCGCACAACGCGGCTTGAACTTCGTTGGCGCCGGCATCTCCGGCGGTGAAGAAGGCGCACTTAATGGCCCATCCATCATGCCTGGCGGCCCCGAATCCACCTGGGAGGCACTCGGACCACTGCTGGAGTCGGTAGCTGCCAAAGTTGATGGCACCCCATGCGTCACCCACATCGGCCCCGATGGAGCCGGCCACTTTGTCAAGATGGTGCACAACGGCATCGAATACGCCGATATGCAGGTCATTGGCGAGGCCTACCAGCTTCTTCGCTACGCCGCTGGCTATAGCCCCGCCGAACTGGCACAGATCTTCCGCGATTGGAACCAAGGCGATCTGGATTCCTACCTCATCGAGATCACCTCTGAGGTGCTCGATCAGGTGGATGCAGAAACCGGCAAGCCCTTAGTCGATGTGATCGTGGATCAAGCCGGCCAAAAGGGCACCGGCCGCTGGACTGTGAAGGCCGCACTCGACCTCGGCATCCCTGTGACCGGCATTGGCGAAGCCGTGTTCGCCCGCGCCCTGTCTGGTGCCGCCGCACAGCGCGAAGCCACTGGCGAGCTGCCATCGGGCACCATCCGCAGCCTCGAAGATCTCGGTGTGGACCGCGAAGCCTTCGTCGAAGATGTGCGCAAGGCACTCTATGCCTCCAAGCTCATCGCCTACGCCCAGGGCTTTGATGAGATCAAGGCAGGCTCCGATGAGTACGACTGGAACGTCGACCCCCGCGATCTCGCCACCATTTGGCGCGGCGGCTGCATCATCCGCGCGAAGTTCCTCAACCGCATCGTCGAGGCCTACGACAACAACCCCGAGCTCGCCTCCCTGCTGCTTGACCCCTACTTCACCTCCGAGCTCTCCGAGCTTATCGACGCCTGGCGTCGCGTAGTAGTCATCGCCACCCAGGTTGGCCAGCCGGTGCCGGTGTTTGCCTCTAGCCTGAGCTACTACGACTCCCTGCGCGCCAAGCGCCTGCCCGCTGCCTTGATCCAGGCCCAGCGTGATTTCTTTGGCGCACACACCTACAAGCGTGTAGATAAGCCCGGTTCCTTCCACACCCTGTGGTCCGGGGATCGCTCCGAGGTCGAGGTTTAAGCTAGACTTCCCTCGATGACCTCTTTTCAAAGCCTTGGCTTGCCCGTGGCGATTGTGCACGAGCTGCAACGCCAAGGCATTTCTTCGCCCTTTCCCATCCAAGCCGCAGCCATCCCATCTGCGCTAGAAGGCAAGGATGTGTTGGGGCGAGGCCCTACCGGCTCCGGTAAAACCTTCACCTTTGGCCTGCCCATGCTGGCGCGCCTTCAAGGTGGCGCCTCGAAACCCAAACAGCCTCGCGCATTAGTGCTGGTACCCACCCGCGAGCTTGCCTTACAGGTAAGCCAACGGCTGGCTCCTTTTGCTGCCGTGATGGGCATGCGCGTGCTTGAGGTCTTTGGCGGTGTCAATATCAACCGCAACCTCACTGCTTTAGCTGCGCCGGTGGATATTTTGGTGGCCACCCCAGGCCGCCTCCAAGATCTGCTCAACCGCAAGGCCATTTCACTTGAGTCCGTGATCATCACCGCTCTCGATGAGGCCGATCAAATGGCGGATATGGGCTTTATGCCGCAGGTGCGCAAGCTGCTCGATGCCACCCCCGCCAACTCCCAGCGCCTGCTGTTTTCTGCCACCCTCGACGGGGATGTCAACACCCTTGTCAAACGCTATATGCACTCCCCTGTCACGCATTCGACCGCGGGCGTGCAGCAAGCCGTTGACACCATGACGCACTATCGCTTTGATCTTGATTCCAAAGATCAACGCAACGAGCTCGTGCAGCTCATCGCTGGACGTGAGGGCAAAACCATCATGTTCATGCGCACCAAGCACACGGTGGATCGGCAGGTAAAAAAGCTACGCCGCTGCGGCATCAATGCCGCAGGCCTGCATGGCGATAAAGGCCAAGGTAGTCGCACCCGCGCCGTCGAGGCCTTCCAATCAGGTGAAGTCCCGGTGCTGATAGCCACCGATATTGCAGCGCGCGGCATCGATATTTCCGATGTCGACCTCGTAGTACACATCGACCCACCGGTTGAGCACAAGGCCTATTTGCACCGCGCCGGGCGCACCGCGCGCGCCGGCACCAGTGGCGCTGTGCTGACTTTGGTGCTGCCTGAACAGCGCCGCGATGTTGATGCAATGCTGGCAAAGGCCAAGGTAGACGCTAAGATGCTCGAAGATGCCTCTGCAGTGATTGCCCTGTGCGGGGCTCAAGATATTCAAAGAGCACCACTTCCACCTTTTGGAGCACAACAGCCAAAGGCCGCAACGCCGAAGGCCAAGGGTGCTTCGCGTGGTGGAAATGCTGCGCACAAGCGCGGTGGATCCCGCCGGCGTGCATCCGAGCAGGACAAAGGTGCGCGCAGCGCAGGCCGCCGCACTGGCAGCCTGAAGGGCAAGCAATCCCAGGGTGCACAAAAAGGTAGCAGGGATGCTGCTGGCAAGCAGGGTTCTCAAAGAAAACGTCGACAATCAAGGAGCACTACTCAGGGGTTTCGCCCCAGATAAACGCCCATCATGGACATAGCCATTAGCATCGTTTCTCTCATCGGCTTTATTGCCCTTACGGCAAGCACAGGCCTTTTCGTTGCGGTCGAGTTCGCACTGACCGGACTCGAACGTTCCACTATCGAACACGACCTGAAAACCAGGGGCGATCACCGCGCCAAGGCAGTGAAGCGAGATTTTCATAATCTCTCCTTCGTGCTCTCTGGCGCCCAATTGGGCATCACCCTGACCACCTTGGCCACCGGCTATCTGGCCGAGCCCATTTTGGCCAAGTTCTTTACTCCCCTACTAGATCTCATGGGCGTGCCAGAAGATGCCACCACCCCCATCGCCTTGGTGGTGGCACTGCTGGTAGCCACCGGGCTTTCGATGGTCTTTGGCGAGCTGGTGCCCAAAAACGTCGCCATTACCAACCCTCTTGCCACCGCAAGAACCGTGGTAGGCCCGGTACACATCTTCAATACGGTGTTTAAGGGCTTTATTAACCTGCTCAACAAAGCCGCAAATGTTACGGTGCGCCGCATGGGCATTGAGCCTGCAGATGAACTGGCTAGCGCACGTTCGGCTCAGGAGCTGACCGCGCTGGTGCGAAACTCTGCTGAAAGCGGCGATTTGGATGAAAATACCGCGCTGGTGCTCGACCGTTCCTTAAAATTCGGCGAGACCACCGCTGGTGAGCTGATGACTCCGCGTTCGACTGTTGATGCGCTTTCTGCAGAAGATACGGTGCAGGACCTCATCGCGCTTGCCATCGAAACTGGCCACTCCCGCTTCCCGGTCATCCGCGGCGATTTGGACGACACGATCGGCGTGGTTACCTATAAAGACGCCTTCTCGGTGCCAGAGGCCCAACGCAGCGCGGTGACGATGCAGCAGTTGGCACGTCCGGTGCCGATCGTGCCGGAAAGCCTCGACGGCGATACTGTGCTCGACGAGGTGCGCAAGGCCGGCTCACAGGTGATCCTGGTGGCCGATGAGTACGGTGGCACCGCCGGGCTGATCACCATTGAAGACTGCGTAGAAGAGATCTTGGGCGAGGTCTACGACGAGCACGATGATGCCGAAGCAGAGCGTGACTTCCAAAGATTCGGTTCCAACTGGCAGGTAGCTGGTTTGGTACGCCTTGATGAGTTGGCTGAAAAAGTTGGCTATATCGGCCCTGAAGGCCCCTATGAAACCCTTGGTGGTTTGGTCATGGCCACCTTGGGCAGGATTCCCAAGGTCGGCGATGAGCTGCTGTTGCCTGAAAGTGATAACCCGATGATGGCGGAGTTTGAGTCCGGCATTAAGGGACGTTGGCTAGCTAAGGTCACGCTCATGGAAGATCGTCGCGTGGAAAGCGTGATTCTTTCCCCGATGAGCGCTGAAGAAGCCGAGGCGATGCTTGCAGAACACGGGGTGGAGCCCACCCAACAACCACAGGGAGGATCCTCGCGATGAGCTTGTTTGTCACCATTGCCATGATCCTGGCCCTCTTGCTGGCCAATGCCTACTTCGTGGCTGCGGAATTCGCGCTGATTTCTTCGCGCAGGGACCGCATTGAAAACCTCATTAGCCAAAACCGTCCGGGTGCGAAGCGGGTGCTCTACGCCATCGAGCACCTCTCGATCATGCTGGCTGCCTGCCAATTGGGCATCACCATCTGCTCATTGATCTTGGGTAAGGTTGCCGAACCTGCCATCGCTCACTTTGTTGAGGTGCCCTTCCATGCTTTGGGGCTACCTGATAATTTGCTGCACCCAGTTGCTTTTGTGATCGCCTTAGCGCTGATCACCTTCTTGCACATTTTGTTCGGCGAGATGGTGCCGAAGAATATCGCTCTGGCGGGCCCGGAAACCTTGGCGTTGTGGCTGACCCCCACCCTCTTGGTGTTCATGCACATCACCAGGCCGTTTATCGCCTTCTTCAACTGGGTGGCACGTTTAACACTCAAGGCTTTCGGTATCGAGCAAAAAGATGAGCTCGATGCGGGTGTGGATCCCGAGCAGTTGGCCTCGATGATCTCTGAGTCGCGTTCGGAGGGCTTCTTGGATGCCCAGGAGCACTCGCGCCTATCCAAGGCGCTGCAGGTGGAAGATCGTCTTGTTACCGAGATCCTGATTCCTTTGGATCGCGTGCGCACGGTGAGCTTTGGTCGCCGCGGCCCGAGGTTGAAAGACGTTGAAGATGCGGTGGCCGCAACCGGCTTTTCTCGCTTCCCCGTCACCGCCGCCGATGGCGCCTTCCTTGGGTATGTGCACATCAAGGACTTGCTGGATCGCTTCGAAGAAGATGACCATGATGCGATTATCCACCGCTCGGAGATCCGTCCACTGACCATCATTCACGCCGGTGGCACGCTCGATGAGGCCTTGCAGCTCATGCACAAAAAGTCTGCCCACATGGCGCAGGTGCGCGATCGCGGCGAGCTGCTCGGTGTGATCACCCTTGAAGATCTGATCGAGGAATATTTGGGCACCTTTGCCGATTGGACTCACGAACAGCGCTAAAGATCCCACACCTTTTCCCGAAGAGCCTTTAAGCTGGGTTTGAGAAATCGCGGGATAAGGAACACATCGTGGGACAACATTCTTCTGGTAAGCCCAACTATCGCCTCTCTCAGGGGTTGCTCATCACTGTGCTGGCGGTGATCCTCGTGATCGCCGCCGTGCTGCTTTGGTCTAATCAGCGCATCCGCTCCGATGAAGAGCACCGAGCCCAAGAGTGCATTGAAGGTGAGCTGGTGGTTCCGGTGGCCACCCACGGCATGATTGATGCCGAAGATTTGGTGCAGCGCTTTGCGCAAGCCAACCTCCAAACCCAGGATTTCTGCCTCACCCCGCAGCTTGTCGACGACCCCGCCCAAGCATCACTGCTGTTAAGCGCCGAAACTGATCAGACCATCCAAGACGTGCTTGCCCGTGCTGAGCGCAATGCAGCGAGCAAACAGTGGCCCATCATTGCCACGCTCCCTGTCGGCATTGCCGATCAAAGCGGCCAGGCATGGGATGCGCAGATGAATTTGCGCTACCCCACCTCACCCGATGCCGTGGCTTCTGCGATATTGGCTGAGCAGAAGTTTGGCGATTTCGACGCCACCTATGCGGCCTTGGAACAAGATCGTGGCCTCGATATTGGGCAGGCCAGCGAACAGGATCTCCCCTATGCTGCATCACAGGGTTTTGCCGCTCCTGGCTGGCAGTTCCAGGCTGCAGAGGGCATTGAGATGCCGGTTCGCGCTGTGGTGCTCACTGCCAATGATCAAGTAAGCGAACAAGCACAGCGTGGTGCCGATGCACTGGTTCAGGAATTTCAGCTCGATCAAGCTAAACAGCTTGACCCCACCGTGGTAGAAGTGCTCAATGCCTTCGGCTCACCCTTGCAAACCACGCAGCGAAGCCAAGACACGCTCTTTGTCCTCGATACCTCTGATGCAAGCGCCCCCTGGGCTACGCAGGCACGCAACGCGATCTCCGATGCCGTGCAGGCACTGGGCACCGAACACGATGCCGCGTTAATGAATTACTCCTCGCCGCTTAACCCAGGTGTGCTCAAAGGATGGCGTTCGAATGTGCTGTTTGACCAGGACCTATCGATCTCTCAGGCGGTGCAGGCCTTAGGTGTTGGCGGTGTGCCTCAAACCCACGAAGCACTCCTTGCCGCACTCGATATTGCTCAAGCCCATGGACAACCCACCACGGTGGTGCTGCTCAGCACCGGCAGTGTGGATGATGCCGCCGTTAATGAGGCACTCGCGCGTGCGGCTGAGCAACAGATTCATGTTCACTTGATCCAGTTGGGTAACGCCGAGGATGCGGAGCTTGCCAGCGCCATCGAGGGCAATGGCGGTAGCGTGAGCCGGGTTGAAGATCCGGCCGAGCTGGACATGGCCGTCCATCGAGCCGTGGGGTTAAGTTAAGCGCTTTGTGGCATGAGAAAAGCCCGAGCAGCCGGTGGCTGTTCGGGCTTTCCTTTTAGGGTTGCAGCTTACTTCTTTTCGCTTACTTCCCAGTCGTAGGTGCGCTCAACGGCGCGGTTCCACTCGCTGTAGAGTGCGTCGACTTCTTCTGCATCCATCTTGGGCTTCCATACCTTCGCAGCGTCGGTTTGCTGCTGCAGGGCCTGGAGGTTCTCCCAGAAGCCAACAGAGAGGCCGGCTGCGTAGGCAGCACCGGTGGCGGTGGTTTCGATGTTCTTCGGGCGCTGCACATTGGTGCCAAGCACATCAGCCTGGAACTGCATGAGCAGCTCGTTCATGGTCATGCCACCATCTACGCGCAGATCGGTGAGCTCCACGCCGGAGTCTGCGACCATGGCGTCGACAAGCTCCCTGGTCTGGTACGCCGTGGCTTCCAGCACAGCACGGGCGATGTGCTTGCGGTTGACAAATCGGGTAAGACCAACGATCACGCCGCGGGCATCGGGACGCCAGCGCGGTGCGAACAGCCCGGAGAACGCGGGCACGATGTACACGCCGCCGTTATCTTCAACCTCGCGGGCGAGGTTTTCAATCGAAGGTGCGTTGGGGATGAGCTGGAGGTTATCGCGCAGCCACTGAACCAGCGCACCGCCCATAGCCACCGAACCCTCGAGGGCGTAGACGGGCTTTTCGTTTTCGAGCTGGTAGCACACGGTGGTGATCAAGCCGTGCTCAGACCACTTCGGCTTCTTGCCGGTGTTCAGCAAGAGGAAGAGGCCGGTGCCGTAGGTGTTCTTTGCATCGCCTGCGCGGAAGCAGCCCTGGCCAAACATGGCGGCTTGCTGGTCGCCCAAGATGGCGCGAATCGGCACGCCTGCAAGGGTGCCACGCTCGCGTACATGGCGGTAATCGCCAACAGAGGGGCGGATTTCCGGCAGCATGGACATGGGGATGTCCATGGCCTTGCACAGTTCCTCGTCCCACTGAAGGGTTTCGAGGTCCATGAGCAGGGTGCGAGAAGCGTTGGTCACGTCGGTGGCGTGGACGGCTGCTTCGCCCTCATCGCCTTCTGCGCCGCCGGTGAGGTTCCACAGCAGCCAGGTGTCGATGGTGCCGAAGAGGAGGTCGCCTGCCTCGGCGCGCTCGCGTGCGCCTTCAACATTGTCGAGGATCCACTTGACCTTCGGGCCTGCCGGGTAGGAGTTGATGCGCATACCCGTCTTCTTGCGCCAACGGTCGGGGCCTTCTTCGCCTGCGAGTTCTTCGCAGATCTCGTTGGTGCGGGTATCTTGCCACACGATCGCGTTGTACACCGGCTCACCAGTGTTCTTGTCCCACACGACGGTGGTTTCGCGCTGGTTGGTAATACCGACGGCGAGGATGTCCTCGCGTGCAACATCGCTTTCGGCCAGGGCGCGGCCTACTGCGCGGCGGGTGTTGTCCCAGATCTCCATCGGATCGTGCTCAACCCAGCCCTTTCGGGGATAGTGCTGCTCGTGCTCATACTGGCCCACGGCAACTTGGTTGGCCTCGTGGTCGAAGATGATGCAACGGGTGGAGGTGGTGCCTTGGTCAATGGCTGCCACGTACTTGGTGTTACCCATAGATTTGCTTCCTTTTCTCTAGATACCGTGCGTTATTGCTTATACCAGCGCATTTGCAAGCACGCCGGTGAACACTGCTGCAAGCATGGGCGCCACGATCGGAACCCAGGCGTAGCCCCAGTTTGCACTACCTTTGTCCTTGATGGGCAGGGCCAAAGCGTAGGCAAGGCGCGGACCGAAGTCGCGGGCGGGGTTGATGGCGTAGCCGGTGGGCGAACCAAGCGACATACCAATGCCGACCACCACGAAGGCCACTGCGAAGTACTTCAGGCTGCTGATCTCGCCGTTGGCTGGTGCGAAGGCGATCCAGGCCAGAAGGACGAAGGTGCCGATGAACTCGGTCACGGCGTTCCAGCCGTTCTTCGGGTGTGCAGGGCCGGTGAAGAAGATGCCACCCGTGGTTTGGTTGGCGTGGGTGATATTGCCTTCTTCGTCGTAGTTGTTGGCATCGAAGAGCTGCTTAAACGCTGCCCAGGTGAGCACGGCACCACAGAAAGCGCCGAGGATCTGGCCGAGGAAGTACCAGGGAACGAGATCCCAGCCCACTCCGCCTCTTAAGGCAACCATCAAGGTCACCGCGGGGTTGAGGTGTCCGCCGGAAACATCAGCGACGGAGGCACCAACGAACACACCCATGCCCCAACCAAAGGCGATGAGTAACCAGCCGGTGTTGCGTCCACCGGAGGTGCGCAGGGCGTTGAGGGCGCATACACCATTGCCGAGCAATAGCAGCAGCATGGTGCCGAGGAATTCCCAGCCAAACGCCTGTGCAGCAGTAATTTCCATTAGAGATCGATTCCCTTCTCGATATTGGAGCGGGTGTCGCCAACGGCGACCATGAGGTCATTTGCGGCTTCGTCGGTAAGTTGACGTTCAGCCTCAAGCTCGGCCTCAACACGCTGGACGAAGGTGTTGAGTTCTGCCTCGCGGGTTTCTTCGTCCCAACCCAGCAGCGGAGCGATGAACTCGGCAACTGCCGGTGCAGCCTTGGTGCCGCGATCGTCGTACTCCATGGCCACGCGCAGACGGCGGTTCAAGACGTCTTCGAGGTGCAGGGCACCCTCGTGGGTAACGGCGTAGCGAACCTCGGCCCAGATGTAGCCTTCTGCACCCTCGATGGGTTGCAGCAGTGCTGCATCTTCCTTGGCGGGGGCAAGCACCTCGGAGTAGAGGGATCCATAGCGGCCGAGCAGGTGCTCGATGGTCTTTGCCGGCAGATCATTGCGGCGTGCAATGGCAGAAACTTGGTTTGCCAGAGCATGGTAGCCATCGGCGCCCAAGATCGGGGTCTGGTCGGTGATGGAATCCGGAACCTGCTTTGGCACGTCCTTGATGGCCAGATCCACGGCGTCCTTGCCGATCACGCGGTAGGTGGTGTACTTGCCACCGGCAACAGAGACCAGGCCAGGGCAAACATGTGCCACGGCGTGGTTGCGCGAGAGGTTGGAGGTGGAATCGGAGCTGCCCTCGAGCAGCGGACGCAGACCGGAGTACACGCCCACGATGTCGCTGTGGGTGATCTGGTGCTTTACGCGACGGTTGAGCTGGTCCAGGATGTAGTCGATATCGGCACGCGTAGGTGCTGGGTCCGGGCGACCGAGCTTGTAGTCGGTATCGGTGGTACCCACGATCCAGTACTCGCCCCAAGGAATAACGAAGAGCACGGACTTCTCGGTAACGAAGCACAGGGCTGCATCGCACTTCAGGCGATCCTTCGGGATCACGATGTGTACGCCCTTGGAGGCGTGCACGGAGAACTTGCCCTTAGCGCCTGCGAGCTTTTCAATCTCGTTGTTCCATACGCCGGTGGCGTTGATGAATACCGAGCCGCGCACCTGGGTTTCGGCACCGGTTTCGGTGTCGCGCACCACGGCTGCGACAACGCGGCTGCCGTCTTTTTCAAAGCCCACAACCTGGGTGGAGGTGCGGATATCTGCGCCATATTCTGCGGCGGTGCGCAGCACTGTCATGGTGTGGCGTGCGTCGTCGACAAGCGTGTCGTAGTAGCGAACACCGCCGACTACGGCGTCGTCGTTGAGACCCGGAGCCATCTTGAGCACGCCCTTGCGGGAGTAGTGCTTTTGCATGGGCACGCTCTTTGCACCGCCCATGAGGTCATAGAGGGTGAAGCCGCCGAACATCATCACGCGCTCCCAGATGCGGTGGGTGAGCGGGAAGATGAACTTCAGGGGCTTGACCAGGTGCGGTGCCAGGGTGGACATGTTGAGTTCGCGCTCGCGCAGGGATTCTGCCACGAGGCGGAAATCGAGCATGGCCAGGTAGCGCAGGCCACCGTGGAACATCTTGGAAGAACGTGATGAAGTACCTGCGGCGAAGTCGCGGGTTTCAATCACTGCGACGCTGAGGCCACGGGTAGCTGCATCCAGCGCGGCACCTGCACCAACGGAGCCGCCGCCGATAATGACAACGTCATAGTGCTTGTGCTCGAAGTTGTCCCACACCTTCTCGAAGTACTCGGGATTGAGTGGGTGCTTGGTCGTGGACGCCATGAGGAGACCTTTCTCCGCCTGAAGTTCTTTCCCTTAAGGGCTTGAACTTTTCGACGGTTCCTACGGGTTGGGTTCGGTGGCGCGAACACCACCTACTAACTGTTGTGTAGCACACAACAGCGGTGAATGTTTTACCTAGCCAACACTAGCGAATCTTTACAGATTTTTCTGTCATGTCACGCTTGGCTTACAAAAACCACGAAAACTAAAAGGATATAAGGCGTGGTGAGGCGCTTTTCCTTTTCTTCACAAGATTTACACTGTGACTTCTTTAACAAGATGAAATTGTTTGCGCTGCCCGAAACTACCCCCGCAGTTACCCCCAAAAGCAGCAACCCCCAACTACCCAAGGTGGTAGCTGAGGGTTTTATTGCCGAATAAGAAGCGTCTAGGAAGAACGGCGCATCCTGCGTGCAGCCAGTTCATCTACGCCGATCACATTGTCCTCATCGTGTTGATCAATGCGCTCGGAGGGGAAGGAATCAATGGTGCCGGTCAGTTCCTTCATAATGCCAGGCAGTGCAATGCCGAACACGCCCTGTCCCCCGCCGAGGAGGTCGATCACTTCTTCATTGGATCGGCACTCATACACCGTCACGCCATCGGATACGAGGGTGATTTCTGCCAGATCATCCACGCCATGATCACGCAGCTTCTCTACAGCAAGACGGATATTCTGCAGGGAGATGCCGGTATCGAGCAGGCGCTTCACAATCTTGAGCACCAGGATGTCTCTAAAGGAGTACAAGCGCTGAGAACCGGAGCCGCGGGCGTTGCGAATACTCGGCTGCACCAGATCGGTGCGCGCCCAATAATCCAATTGGCGGTACGTAATGCCGGCAACCTGGCAAGCAATCGGCACGCGATAGCCAACCTCTTGGTCTGGCCCCATATCAAACAGTGCTCCCTGCACTGCCTTATGTTGGTTCTCGCTCACGTTTACTCCTTGCATTACCGGGCGCATCGAAAAAGGTGCGTACTTCAATGATTTTCTCTTATCGAACCCTAGGGCACAACAGCAGCACCAAAGGCGCGACACGCCGTAACTTAAACCTCAACTTGAAGCTTAGACATACTCCTGCCCCATTGTCACCTTATTTACCGTCAGTCACACCCGTATCTTGTGCATCATCGTCGGGAGTATCGTCTTGATCTTCCTCGGCAAAAAGATCAGATTCCTTTAACCCCATCTGCTCCATAAACGCAGCGAAGTCTGCATCGGCCTGATCATCACCGGAGGCAGAGACATGCTCTGCTTCGAGATCTTCCGGCGGCTCAATACCGAAATACTCTAAAAACTCCTGCGGCGGAACCTTCACCGATGCATCAACTAACACCTGTTCATGCACTTCCACCGGGGTAGTCGCGGCCTGGGCAAGCAACAAGAGCTGGGAGGGCTTGCAATCAATCTGCACGCCTTCGCCCAACACGATTGAGCAGTGATACACGCCCTGATAGACGCTATCGATGCGCAAGGCCTCAATCTTGGCGCCCGTTTTATCCAAGGCCTCTAAGAGCACATCGGTGCTGCTGGGACGGCGCGCATAGCCTTCATCGGCGCCATCGCTTAAAGCCTCACTTGCGTCATCGGGCAACCACAGCGCTAAGACGCGCTGATGGGAGGTATCAAATAGCAGGGTGCAGGGCGCAAGCTCCGGAGATACCGTAGCCACGCCAATAAAACTGACCTCTTGATAGGTCATAGATTCCCTTCGATATTAAGAGAGTTCTTCACGCAGCAAAGACTTCAGCAGGCTTGCGTGCAAGGAAACCACAACCGCGCTCATCTGCTGGGAGATTTCCTCGGCGTGCTCGCGAGGATTCTGGCCGCCGCGGGCGCGGGCCATCGGGGTTGCAGCCCGAGCAATCAGGTCTGCCTGCCTGGAGGCAGCATTGCGCAAAGATTTCAGGTGGCGTGCATCCACACCAAATTCAAGCAATTGCGCACCAAAGGCAACGATCTGCACATCGTCGGCGGTGAAATAGCCAGAAACATCGGGCTTAATCACGCCGGCCTGTACAAAGTCATGGACCAAGGTCTCGGCCACGCCGGCCTTTTCGGCAACATCGGCGTCGGTAAGCCTGCGCAAGGTAGCGCCGCGGAAATTATCGGCGCTAATCAGCGGCGCGCTCGTAGCACCCTGTGAAATGGGGGTGACAGCGCCGGAATCCATGGCATCGAGCTGCTCACGGATGACCTTCAGCGGCAGGTAGTGATCGCGCTGGGTTTGCAGGATATAGCGAAGGCGATCAACATCGGCCTCGGTAAAGCGGCGATACCCAGAAGGCGTGCGCTCCGGGCTGATCAAACCCTCAGATTCTAAGAAGCGGATCTTCGAGAGCGTCACATCGGGGAACTCGCTTTTCAGCGTCTCCAGCACCACGCCGATGGACATATTCTTCTTCGGCTTCGCAGTGCTGCGTTCGCGATTCGTCAGTGCACTCATGCTCTTAAAGGGACTGCTTCCTAGAAAGGTGGAGGGATTCGTTGTACCGCAAAGCACAACGCCCCTTTTTGGACATCTAAATGGTGGAAAAGACTAGTTTAAGCCTTCGGGCCTTCTAAGAAGACCAAGCGGAATTTACCAATCTGGACCTCATCGCCAGTAGCAAGCGTCTCGGCATTCTTCGGCTCACGGTTGACGTAGGTGCCATTGAGGCTTCCCACATCGACGACCTCGAAAGAGCCATCCTTCATGCGGAACTCCGCGTGGCGGCGCGACACGGTCACGTCGTCGAGGAAGATATCGCTTTCGGGGTGACGGCCAGCGGTGGTGGTTTCACGGTCGAGCAGGAAACGGGCACCAGCATTCGGGCCGCGCTTGACCACCAGCATTCCGGCACCTGCGGGCGGAGTCACGTCCCCGCCGGACTTCGACGCGGCATTTGCTCCGGACTCCATCTCCTTTAACAGGTCGGCCCTGAACACCGAGGTGGTCTCGACCTGCCCTTCGGGAGTGCCAGTGTGCTCGCTCATTCCTTATAACCTCCGAGTTCGCGCTGTTACTGTGCTACTCACCCCTCTGCAGGAGCCTGTAGCTCTGATAATGGTTTACATCATAGCGGCTCCGTGGCAATCAAGAGAGCATAGCCAGAATAGAATCCCTATTACCGCAGGCTACAGGCCGCTTCCCTAACGGAAGATTGCCCCTATTCCGCGCAATACGCTGTTACCGCCACCGCTGAGCGGGTTGTCGCTGACCATATAGGTCCACGTAGCACTCGGGCGGGCCAAACCTGCATCTTCCAGGTGCACACCTGTGGCATCGATCTCAACCGTGTCAAAGGCCTCTTGAGCCTGATGCAGTGCAGATTGGGCCAATTGCTTAAATTCACGCACGGCAATGCGGTGGAATTCATCGATGGGCGTTTCGCGAGCAATGGCGCGCAAATGGATCGACTCGCGCACATCATCCATGTGCGCCAGGTGATCACTCCAGCCCATATCCAAGAAATACAGCAAAAGCTCACGGGCAGCCTGCACCATCAGCTCATGGCCATAGCGCTGCTCTAACTCCTCTACGCGCTGCGGATTATGCTCGCGCAAGGCATCAAGGGCTGCCTCTGTATCAAGCAGGCTTGCGCGGCGTTCGTCGATGATCACACGCTGATCTGCAAGCAGCTTGTTGTACTTCCATGTCTGAGAGTGGATCTCTAAAAGCTGGCCTTCTGTCACACGCTGGCAGTGCTGGATAAAGTCACGCACACGCTTATCTTCAATGAGGCCGTCAGCATCCGGGTGCGCTGTAACAGATTCACCTGCACCGCCGACCTGGACTACGTCGTCGTCAAGCGAAACGTAGAACACACTGGATCCGGGATCGCCCTGTCGTCCTGCGCGGCCACGGAGTTGTTGGTCTAGGCGCTTCGAACGATGCAGCGCCGTACCAATGACGGCAAGCCCGCCGAGGTCTACTACGGCATCGCGATCGCGCTCATCTGCGCCACCAAGGCGAATATCGGTACCGCGGCCGGCCATTTGGGTAGAAACCGTCACCCTGCCAAGATCACCAGCCTCAGCGATGATGCGTGCTTCTTCTTCATCATTTTTTGCATTCAGCACATTAACGGCAATGCCCATCTGCCCAAGCTGCGCAGCAATTTGCTCGGATTCTGATACGTCATGGGTGCCAACGAGCACTGGGCGACCTGCTTGGTGCAAGGCGGCAATATCTTCGACGATCGCGTCGAATTTCTCCTCGGCTGTGGCATAGATCCGATCGGGGTAATCAATCCGCTGGTTTTCCCTATTACGAGGAATCACAGATACGCGCAGATCATAGAATTGCCGGAGCTGATCGGTGGCCTCCACAGCCGTGCCCGTCATGCCGCACACACGGGGGTATCGGCCCATGAGCGCTTGCAGCGTGATCGTGTCGAGGATCCGCCCGCCCTCGGTCACGGCAAGCCCCTCTTTTGCCTCCACGGCGGCTTGCACACCATCGGGCCAGCGCTGCAGTTCAGCCACGCGGCCTTTGGCGGTATCAATTAATGCCACCTTGCCGTCGCGGACGATATAGTGCACGTCCCTGGTGAGCATGGCGCGGGCATGAAGCGCCAGGTTTACCTGCACAAGGGTGTGGCCAACGTGCTCATCTGAGTACAGGGAATCAATACCGAGCATCTGCTCTACCCGGCGTGCGCCAGTCTCGCTTAAGAATGCGTTGCGCTGGTCGCCATCGATTAAGAAATCCTGCTCGGGGCGTAATTTCGCCACCACCTGGGTGATACGACCGGCAGGTGCAGCCCCTGGTTCATTGCCGGCGAGCACGAGGGGCACAAGCGCTTCATCTACGAGCACCGAATCGGCTTCGTCTACCAACGCAATATCTGCGCCGTGTTGCACAGCTTGATCGCGGGAGGTGATCAATTGATCGCGCAGCACATCAAAGCCAAGTTCAGTCACCGGGGCGTAGACGATCGAAGCCCGATAGGCCTTGCGACGCTGCGGGGCATCCATCGACTCTTCAATATGAGCCACGCTCAAACCAAAGAACTCCACCAGCGGCGACATCCACGCAGCATCGCGGCGTGCCAGATATTCGTTCACGGTTACGCAATGCACCGTTTTACCCATCAGGGCATAGCCGGTAGCTGCCATGGCGCCAACGAGGGTTTTGCCTTCTCCGGTATCCATCTGGATAACGTCGCCTTCAAGCAAACGCAGTACCGCCTGCGACTGCACCTCGAATGGGGTGTAACCGAGGGTGCGTTGACTTGCCTCTGCCAGCACCGCCAGCAGCTTAGGCGCATCTTGGACACTGCCATCGGCACAAAGGGCGTGCCCTTGCTGGCGCAGCTCTTGATCGCTGAGCCCAGCAATGCTTTGGTGCAGTTTCGCTGATTGCGCGACCACCTGCTTGCTTCGCTTTTGGTTTCGTCCTGTCTTGCCGCCCATGGCATCCCAGAACCAGCCAAATCCTGCCACTGCTGCACCTTTCTTTTTGCCCTGCTCAAAGGGTTGCTTGCGCTGAGCTCCTCACCGGTTGAGGTGAGCTAGATTGCATACCTGCTCTAGCTTAATCAACGCGACACTGCTGGAGTGTGACCCCACCGCTTTAGCTGCCTTAAGCTAGGTGGCGTTTCATTCCCGTTTAATATTCATTTGCGTCCAAGGAGCGTTGATCAGCCAATGCATTCCGAGAGCGTCAAGGTGCCTTCCTCGCGGGGCTACCAATTGGCCGCCACCATCGATTTCCCCGACACCACGCCGTTGGCCTTTGCCATGTTCGCGCACTGCTTTACCGGCTCGCGCTTTACACCTGCTGCTTCAAGGGTGAGCAAGACCTTGGCGGAGATGGGGATTGCTTGTTTGCGTTTCGATTTCCCGGGCCTTGGCCAATCGGAGGGCAACTTCCACGAGACGAGCTTTAGCGAAAACGTTGAAGACATCATCGCGGTGAACCAGTGGATTACTGAGCACTATGAGGCACCCCAGTTGCTCATTGGTCACTCGCTTGGTGGTGCTGCCTCTTTGAAGGCTGCAACGCAGTTGAAAAACCTCAAGGGTGTCGCCACCATCGGTGCGCCTTTCGACCCAGCCCACGCGGTGTTGCACTTTGCCGACCGCATTGGCGAGGTAGATGAAAATGGTGCCGTCACCCTCACCCTGGGCGGGCACGAGATCACGATTTCCAGGGAGTTCCTGGAGGACCTGGCAGAAACCAACCCCGAGGCCTACCTGCCCAAGCTTCGCAAGCCGCTGTTGATTCTGCACTCCCCGATCGATACCACCGTGGGCGTGGAAAATGCTCAGCTTATTTATCAGCTCACCCGCTACCCCAAGTCGCTGGTGACCTTGCACAAGGCTGATCACCTCGTTACTCGCCAGGGTGCTGCGCAAACGGCGGCGCGCCAGATTCGCACCTGGTTTGATCAGTACATGGTGCCGAATAGCGCCCTGGATGATCAGGACACCATTCCTGAAGGTGTTGCCGTGGCTCGCTCCATCCGTGCCGGCAAGTTTGCCGATATTGTGCACACCGGTTCGCATACCTTTACCACCGATCGTGAAAAGACCGCAGGTGGAAAGAACCTGGGTTATACGCCAACGCAGATGATTATTGCTGCCATCGCAGCTTCTACTTCGCAGGCCGTGCGAGAGGCAGCCAAGGCCTCCAAGATCAGCATCGGGCAGGTAGAGGTGCAGGTGAATACCGCGCTGAGCAGCGATGATCAACTGCATCTGCGTCGCAGCATCGCCATCGAGGGCGATATTAGCCACGAGGAGCGTGAAGAATTGCTCTACGCAGCCCGCAATAGCGGCATTGAGCAGCTCTTCGGCCCAAAGGTCACTATCGAGGAGGAATAGCGTGTCTAAGCAATGTATTTGCGGTTCCTCGCAGCTTTTCGACGCCTGCTGTGGCCCACTGCTTAGCGGAGAGAAAAAGGCGCCTACTGCCGAACGTTTGATGCGCTCGCGCTTTAGCGCCTTCGCCACCGGAAACCGCGAATACTTGCTGCAAACCTGGGATCCAAACACCGTGCCCGACTCTCTTGAGCTCGACCCCGACATCACCTTTGAAAGCCTCCAGATCGTAGACACCCATAGGGGTGGACTCTTCGATGATCAAGGCGTGGTGGAATTTATCGCCAGGTATGACCACGACGGCACCAAGGGCAGCCAGCATGAGCGCAGCTTTTTCCGCCGCCTCAACGGTGCGTGGGTCTATACTTCCGGCATCGTGAATACTTAGCAGAAATCCTTATTGACCTGCTGATTGGTCATTTCTGCATTGCTCGTTGTAACCTGTAGCAGTTGCAAAAAGCAATGGCGGACTGTGGCGCAGCTTGGTAGCGCACTTGACTGGGGGTCAAGGGGTCGCAGGTTCAAATCCTGTCAGTCCGACTGATAACCGCAGGTCAGAGGGTATTTTACCTTCTGGCCTAGCGGTGTTTTCTTGTTTTACCTGCCTAAGACACGTTCAGTTTAGCGAATTATCGCTAATCGTGCGAACACCGACACGGTTCGCACTGCTTAGGGAAGGGCACACATGACCAGGCAAAGGGCACGAAAAGGGCACAAACGCTCCAGCTTCGGCAGCGTCCGTGAACTTAAATCGGGTCGGTTCCAAGCACGGTTTACCGACTTCGACGGCTACCGGCGTCAAGCCCCGTTCACGTTTGAGGCAGAACTCGACGCTCTAGCGTGGCTTGCACAAGCCAAACGCCTCGTTTCTATCGGGGTTTCACCACTCGAAGTAGACAGCAACGAATCCGGGGATCAACTCCCAACAGTCGGTGTTGCGGTGGTGGAATGGCTCGAAGATCTTGAGATACAACAGCGTCAAGGCCTCGTGCGTCTTTCAACACTCACGACGTACCGAAACATTATTGATACCCGCGTGTTAAACCACCGGGCGTTGTGCAGTATCCGAATTGACCAGCTCAAACCCCGCCATGTCCTAGCGTGGTGGAACGATATTGCGCTGAAACATCCGGATACACCGGATCGCAACAAACGCGCTTACGGTCGCTTAAAGGCGGTGTTGGCCGTCTACGTTGAACGCGGGGATATACCCGTGAACCCGGTGCAAATTAGAGCTGCCCGAAACAATCCCCCGAAACAAGATAAGCGTTTAGCTGAAACGGCGGAGCTGCAAGCAATTCTGGACGCGGTTCCAGACAACTACCGGGTAGCAACCTGCCTATGCCTGTTTCACGGTCTACGGATTGGTGAGGCGTTAGCGCTCCAGCGTAAGCACATTACCCAAGACAACGGACGGCTAACCGTTACGGTTGAGGCCACGCTATCTCGCGTGCCCGATGGTAACGGCCACGTGTTCATGCAACGCAACCCACCAAAGACCAAAGCGGGCTACCGAACAGTGCCCGTGCTGAAAGAGTTTCAGTCACTCATACGTAGGGGCGTGGATAAGTACACGGAGCACCCCGAAGATTATGTGACCACCACCAAAAACGGTGCTGTTGTCCTGGATACTTCGTTTCGCTCCATGTTCCATCGGGCGAAAGATAAAGCCGGGGTGTGCAGCGACATTACTCCCCACTACGGCAGGAATTGGTTAATCACCAGGTTGGCAGAACAAGGCGCTACACCGAAGGAGATTGGCCGAATACTTGGGCAAACCGACGTGTCCACCATCGTTGGTGTGTACATGAAAGTTCGTGAACATCGTCCGGCTGAACTCATGGAAGCTGTAAACGTTGGTCTAGATACGCCATAAACGCGCTGTAACGGCCTCTCACGACTTAAAACAGCCACGGACACACTTAACCCTTGCTGGAGACCTTCAAGGCCTTAGAACGGGTGTTCTACAAATCGGCTATCAAAACAGCACCGGAACGGCTGTAGCCCCGGTTCTCCCCTTTGGAACCAACGGAGCTGCTACGCGCATGGGGCGTATCAGGTCGATCCATTTTCAGCAGGAAAAGGGTACACCTGTTTGTGTATCCTTCCCGAGCAACAACAGCCCGTAAATGCAAAAGGGTACGCAAATTTGTGTACCCTTCACGAACTAAAAAGCCCACGGAAACCGGAGGGTGGAACAAACCAACACACACCGCTATGGCCGGTGCAAACGTTACCGACACACAGTTAGATCCGTCGCTGCCACCTTCGCAACCACGTATGCCACGGGTCGGTAAACCTTCGATAGCGTCTAAAGCTGGTACGCAAATTTGTGTACTTCGCAGATCAAAGGGGGTTTTTCTTCTCCCCAACCTGTGACTTCGGAGCCGGTAACGGTCAATCTACGCACGTTCCGGCGTGTCGTTGCGCGTGTTCGTTAAATCCCGGTGTAGCTTGTAGGTGTGTATGTCTACATGCACGTCCTCCTTTACGGGGGGTCAGGAGCAGGGTAATTGGTCTATCCTGCTCTAACTTAAGGGCACTTTTGTACCCCCCTAAACCCCCGCGTCTATCGGGGGTTTAGGGCGGTACGCCCGGTCTACACCGGGCATACCCCGTTCAGCACACAATCCACTGGCTAGGCACCTGGAAACGCTGCCCGTATTCCCTATACGCTGTTTTAAAGCGTTTAAACCTTCCGGGTAGGGTAAACCATAGCCAGCAACGTTTCGTTGCCTTAGACGGGCTTAGAGAGCGTTATTCCATCACTCCGGGGTCGTGTAAGCCCCGTGCTTGCGGTTCTCAAAACCCCGTTGCTAGACCTGGCATCAACTCGATTGATGCCAGCCTCGTCTTCGTCAAGGGTGGGCACTGAACGCCTACCCTTTTCATCTTCACCCAATGTTCGGCTTCGGTAATTACCTTTGCCTTTTGGAAGCCTCCAAGGGTACTCAAGTTTGAGTATCCTCTTTCTTCCCTATTCCATCCACGGTTACACACCACCGTCGATCCCTTGTGCGGATCTCCGGAGCAAATAGTCTTCCGAACCTTCTCAAAGGGGGCTCCGAAACGGGGCTCCCTTTGCAATAACGCTAGGCGGGTTGATGCCCGTACATGAACGTTCAGGCGGGTTACTGTTTCGCTTCGGAGGTTGAGCAAACCTTCGGAGCACTATCAATCTTCGGCCTTCTTCGGAGGCCGATACACTCCGGGTAGTTGAATACCCCTATACAAGTGAATGAGTAGATGAACAGGTGAATCTACGAATGAACGACACTAAAAAGCGGAGCTTCGTGGCTCCGCGTTGTTGGTTAAAGTCTATAACCGCTGTAAGGCGGTTATGTTCAATCCAGTAACTACCTTGTAGCCCCGGCCTCAAAAGCCGGGGCGATACCTAACCACTTCCAACGGTTACGTTCGGTACTTCGTACCTACCGCAACCTTGAACAACCACAGCAACCAACAAGTAGGTTCCTGTGTTTGTCAGTAGGTCGCCCCCTAAGGCGACCAATACTCAGTGGTTCAATCCTTAGAGCGCCCCCTAAGGCGCTCATAAGAATTTCACTTCCCGAAGTCGCTAGCCTTACGGGCTAGCTCCAGAGAAAGTTAGTAAGTGGGGATATTGAACCGACAGGTTCATATAAGGGGGTGGGGTGTGGTAAGTGGCAACGCTGTGACCTGCATAAATGCAACACTCACCACGGCTTCCCCACATCCGAAGTGTGGCAAAGTAAAAACACCACTTGACCTGCACAAACACCGTTTTCCGGTGTTTTGGCTACCCCACGTTCAAACTAGCTCGTTCAGGGTGTTTTTCTCCGTAGGTGAACGGCTTGCTCCGTTGCTTCGGGGCGAGTAGTCCGGCTGTTTCGAGTTCTTTCAGGCCTCGCTTTTCCAGCGTTGCTGCCTGTAGCTCCGGTATCTGTTCAGCAACGTAGTTAGCCACGTCCTTAACAGTCGTGAGCTTGCTTTGCACAGCCAAGGTTGCAATACGTTGGTTGCGGTTCAACGTCTCCGAAGACCGTTGTTGCTTGGGGGTGCTGGAGTGCTCCCGGAGCAATAAACGCCCTGCTTCGGGATCAAGGTCACACACAATGTTAAGTGGTTCACCGTTGTTGGCTACCGACTTCACCACTCGCTTAAAGCTGGTAGGCGAATCTCCCGGTTTATCCAACTCAACACGAACGCGGGCGTACTGTGTCGCTGCGCTGTTTCCTTGTGGTCGGTGCGTTTTCGATCCGTGGAAGCGACTATCCGAAGAATGATGCACCAACACCACGGCAATACCCCGGCGGGTAAATTCTCCTAGGTACTCGTTCCAAAGCCGATACCATGGCCGATGTTCGTTTACGTCCTCACCACCGATTACCCCGTGGGCGTGGTCTAGCACCACAACACCGATACCTTCGGCTTCAGCGTTTACGGCTAAGTGATACCAATACTCCGGTTCCGCCATACGTTCAGCCCGAACACTCAAGGCGCACTCCGGATCAGCCCCGATAACCTCCAATCTTTCCCGGTATTCCTCGATGCCTTGATAGTCCGTGGTGATAATCAGCGAACGAACCCCGCTGCTGGTTGGGGTTTGGCCGAGCACTTCCCTACCGCTGTACAACGCTTCGACAAGGTTCGCCACTAAAAAGGACTTACCCGTTTTCGACTCTCCGTAAACAAGCGTGGTGGTGGTCGCCACCAATCCGGGGATTAACCAAAAGTCACCAACACCGGGGCGTGGTACATCGAAAATGGGGCGTAGCCCGTAGCGACTCCGGGCGATATACACCGATCTTGCTACCTCTCCCATGTCTGTAAGCATCACGTTTCCTTCTTCGTCTTCTGTGTAGTAGTCGTTTTCCATTAATTCTCCTGCCTCCTCGTATGTTTGTTCGAACGAATGTAGCACAGCCGTTCGAAAACGGCGCTACAAGCCCCTCTCAGTGGGTGTTTCAGTCCGGATAGTCTTCACCCTCGTTACCGCTGGTTAAACCGCTTAAAACGGCTTCTACAGGCTCTCCCCTGTAAGGGGTATCGCTCCAGGTGCTGTGGCTGTAGTTCAGTAACGCTTCGGGCGGTTGATTGTTCGAACGGTTCTGCTTATGCCATTCGGCTACGGCCACAACAAAGTGCCTCGAGTTCTTGAACTCGTTAAAGCCCCTGGAGGTTGGCACCAGGTTGCCCAACGTTGTTCCCGGCGTTTCGGGATCACTCAACGGCGTGACGTGATCCAACTGCAACGCTTCTTGGGTACGGCCTGTGAGTTGTTCAATCACGGCTCCGGTGTAAGCGCACCTACCCGGCTCCAAGCCCTGCTGCCTCCAGTGCTCCAGCAACTCCGGGGCTGTGAACGCTTCTACCGGCTTACCCCGCTGCTTTGCGTGGTCGCGTGCATACTTGACTTTGCTTCGGAGTGAAGCATCTCCGGAGCGCCACACTTGTTGCCTGGCCTTCACACAGGCCTTACAGCGACTGTGGATGCCGTGGTAGCCGTGCTTGTCGTTGTGGAACTGTGTCAGCGCCCGAACACGTTTACACCCGGTGCAACGTCGTTTGCCCTCGACTTCTAGGGCGTCTCGTTCGGTTTTCCATTGTTTCGAGTGGACGCGGTACGCCATTACCGGCCACCCCCGATAGCTTCAATGGCTTTGGTTGCGTTGTCTTCGGAGATAAGTTCAGCCCGGCTTAGTCCGGTGCCTTGGCAAACGTGGTCTACCCATTGGCGCAACATCCGTTGTTGTTGCCCGTACCGCCGGTTGTACATTCGTTGCTGCTCAACGGTTGCTCCGTTGCGATAGGTCATTGGCTCCTCCTAATGGTTAGGACAATTGGTTAAATAAAAAAGCCCCGTCTTATAGCCAGGGCGGTGCAGGTTCACAGAACCTATAGCGCCTTTCTTATAACGTGAGGTCAGTAGGGGTTTAGGTCGGCTTCTATCCCGTACACGACCAGGCTCCCGCAGTCACGCCAGGTCTTCCGGGTGGGGAGGGGGAACCCCCCCCCTGGGGGTCTGGAAGCACCGGAACGTTGGCGTAACACACCTCCGATAAGAAACAGGCGCACGTAACCGTGCCACCAACGAACCGGATCCCTTAACCCACGGGGGGAAGCTGTTGTAGCGGGTGCAAGTAACCCGCTGTAGATAAACCCAAGTGCAAGCACCCAACCTGCCTACACCCTGCACCCCAGGGCGGGAGGGGGCACCCCTGCCCCCTGTCCCCAGAGGGGTGCCTAGCCCTGCCCTAGCACCCGTGCATCCGGGTGCCCATCCCAGGCCGGGGCTGTACCCCGGCTCCCTTCCCAACCACTCAGCCGGGTGCCCTCCTACCCGGCTGTACGTATCCCCACCACCCGTAGGCGGTACATCCCTGGCATACACCTGCCTAGACGGTGCCTAGGCGCGCATCCACCCGGCGTGCCACATCCCTACGTTCGGTATCTTCCAGGGCGTTGTAGCCGTCTTCTAGCTGTTCTTTCTTTTCGTTGGCGACCTTTGGTGCCTCAAGTTTGAACGTGATGCCGTTGCGCACCAACGCTGCTAGCCACGGGTTAATGGCGCGGTAGACGTCCGGAGCGTGGTTGTTCAGCGCTTCTGCACGAACACACAGCAACCCTTCTTCCAGGCTGTTGTAGTCAGCGATTAGGAACACACGACTCTCCGGCTTGCATCGTTCGTTGTGTGGCAAAAGATCGGCAATGGATTGCAGGGTTTGAATGATCCCAGCAAGTTCGCTCGCTGCCTGTTTCGCTGCCTGGTACGCCTCGAATTGTTCAGGGGTGAAGTTGGTGAGGTCTCGAGCATCGAACCCTTCAGCGGGTAGTTGCTGGATAGCCTCAACGTAGCGTGGGGTTACATCCTCCAACCACACCTCCAACTGTTTCAGGTAGTGCTCGAAGTTCAACGCTGCTGCTTCTTTCAGTAGCCCATCCAATTGTTTGAGGTGATCGGCTACCGCTTGTTCAAACCGGCTTCGCTCCCCCGGCTTGGCTCCGTGGTGTGCGTACCAATCAGTCAAGGCTTTGGTGGACTTGTCTAGGTTGGTGAAGTCCATCATTGGCTTCTCAGGGGTTTGGAGCAACTGGAGTTCTTCGGCTTTTTGCAGAGCGTCTGCAACGCCTTCGGGGTGTTGTAGACCCGCGTTTAGTAGCAAGTCAATAGACGGGGTATCGGCATACATGTGTAACCTCCTATGGTCGGTTTAGCCACGGTGTTGAACCGCGGTCTTGGGTTTGGTTTAGTTACGTCACTGTGACGTTGGTGTTAGCGTCCGATGGTGGTCATAACGGACTCGAGTAGGGCATCATGCGGGCGTGGCTTTAGCCCGCTACCGTGGCCTTGTGATGGATCAATAGCCGGTTGTGCGCGCTCTCGCTCCTCCAACGCTTCGGCAACTCGTCCGTGGTGTTCATCGGCAAACGCTGCTGCTTCATCCTTGGAGACTCCCAGATCTAGGGCGGATTGATACGCAACCTTCCATGCTTGGCTTCGGGTTGCTTCGGTTAGCAAGTCCACGGCGGTAGGCCGTGCTCCTAGATGTTCAGAAAGTGCTGCTCCGGCTGATCCCTTCGGGGTCAAACCGGCGTTGTTTAGGGCGCTCGCTACTTTGTGCAGCACCCCATCTCCGTTAAGCGGTAGGGTCATGTGTTTCTCCTTGACTTGGTTGTGTTTTCCCTGTTGAGTAGCGGATCCGTTCCGCAACCGTTGGCTTATGGGAAGACGGTCGAAAACCCCTGGTCGTGTTAGCGCGTCCGGGGGTTACTTGTTGTCGCGTAAGGCGTCAATAATCGCCCGTGCGTTTGGTTCCGTGGTGAGTTGGCGAACCGTGATGCCTACGGCATCGGCAATGTCACTAAGCCACTGCCTACGGCGTGCTTGTTCACGTCGGTAGCGTTTGGTGTACTCCGTTTGCATTGCTCTTTGGCGTGGTGTGAGCATGGAAAATGCCTCCTTTCTATCGCTATGTTTTCGGTGATAAAAAATGATCCGCCCCAATGGCGGAAAGTCGGTGTTGCCCGCTTCGTGGGGGCTATGGCTCCGTAGCAACGTAAGGACGTATCAGAACAACAACACCGCGCCTCAAGCGCGGTTAATTACTCCGGGTGGTTCAGCTAGAAAACCCAAGCACCGCTACAAACCAACAACGGCTCGTAACGGTGCCTGGCAACCATCAGGAGGAGAAAACGGGCGTCGCTAATACCCGCTTCGAGGAGTTACGCGGGTTTACCGCGCGTCTAGTGCTCCGGTGGAACGAATCCACGCGGGCTAAGTTTGAAAAAAGTCAGCATCACAAACGAAGGAATTACCCTTCATTAGTTAAGTACGTGTAACTTTTCAGTTTTCCGCCTAAAAAACACCTGTTTGTGACAAAATTAACAATAAGCAAGTGCAGTTGGGCAAAATACCTCTCACTTATTATGTAGGTGTCCAAACTGGATTTTGGACCCCTTTTGTCAAGTAAATGAGAGCAATATCACTATAATGAACCCCCGTTTAGGGTGTTTTAGTCGTTCATTGTAAAGCTAAAGGACGTTTACCGGCTACCGGAACCCTAGGCACGCCCGAATCCAAACACGGTTACACAACTCCGATGCAGCGCTGCTCGAAGCGATGACCGAACCCGCCACTGCTAGGCATAAGGGTGCTCCATCTCGAAACAGTCCCCTAAAACTCGCTGTAAGCTATTCTCCCGCGTTAGAACGTGTGTTCTATGGTTTTACACCTTTGGATTATTTTCTTCGCTTAAAACGGCTGTGAGGGCTTCTACTTCTTCGGTGGTGGGCTGTAACCAGAGGGTTTTTCCTTTTTCCGTCCAGTGCAACCCGTTGCGGATCCGAATAAGGTAATCACCGTCGCTGTTGGTGCGCGGTGTGAACATAAACCCGCCCGTTGAAGAAACACGCGGTATCGGTGGTTGCCTCGGATCAAAGTCTACGACTTGCTGGAACACCGTTATTTTTCGGTAGAACGCTGCTAGGCGTTTTCTGGTTGATCCCTGCACCCCGGCTAGCCCTTGCAACCTGTATCGGGCGTGCGCTCGTAGCGACTGCAAAATAACGTTGTTGCCGTGCTTTACCTGGTCTACATCCCAGGGTAGGTGTTGGGTTATCTCCCCTGCTTCGGCGGTAAGACCCGCCCGTTTGGCTAGGTAGTGAATGTGTTGGCGACTTACTCCGAAGGTTCTTGCTATGCCGGATTGGCTGTTACCTTCGGCCAATAATCCGGCTACCAACTCAGGGGTTAAACGTGTCTGGTTCACGTTCTTTACTGTATCGGGGGCTTGGGTGTTCTTCGGTAGGTTGTTCCGGTGGCGGTGCCTAAACGAAAACATAGTTTGCCCCTCGCTGGATAGCCTGCCCAGCTTGCCTGCCCTTTGAACCGAAAACCGTTGCTATCCCACGACGTTTAGACCCTTCACGCTGGATAGTGCGTGGGGTCTTAGCGCATGGCCACTTAGCAAGCGGATCAGGCTTGCACGGCTCCCGCAACCTTCAATCCCAAAGACTCAAGACCGTTTACAGAATCGTTCAGATTGTGGTTGTTGGCGCTTCACGGCTTGCAACCGTGCGTGGCGACTGGATCGGCGTCAAACCCAGTTTCTTACAGTTTTCCCAATAAACGCCCGAAGTTGGTTTTCGTCTAACCCTCGTGAGTAACGACGCCCGCGCCACGGTTTTACGCGGGTTGTTTGACACCTACCTTTTCGTGTATCGTTAGTGGCGGATCGGTTTTTATTTCCTGCCCGAAGTTGGCCGGTCTAGCCCCTGCGAGCTGTAAGCTACGGGGGCTTTCCTCGTTCAGGTGGAAAATAGACCCGGAGGCCTAGTGCGCTCCGGGGACTCGAACCCCGGTGTATGCCGTCAGCGCTACCTGCTACTTCAAGCTAGGAATTTGCACCGTCTACGGGTGGTTCCGGTTGATCGCTAGCGGGAGCGAACCACCATGAGAGTGACTCGCCACACGCGGTTGTTGAGTCCTCCCAAACCTTCAGCTTGAAGGGCACAAGGCTGTGGTCTGCAACAAACTTCCACACCACAAGGTAGGCGGTATCAGTCAAGGGCAGATCTGCATCTGCCATAACAAACAGTTGTCCATCTTCGACGTTGGCGAACAGAGTTCCTGGCACATCGGAGATAATCAGGTCGTTGTGCATCGGCTGTGTTGGGAGATTAGCCAGCGCGCCTTTGACTCGCTCCAGTTGTTGCGGTGTAGCAAAACCCACTAGCCCCGCTGGCTCCGGAAAAGCGTTGTGCTTATGTCCGTAGTCTTCGGCCTGTTGCATCGCATCCAATGGATCCCGGCGATTGTTGGTGTGCAGATGGATTACCGCCCCGTTGTTGGCGGTTACGGTCTTACTTTTCAAGTTGGTTGTGGTCATTCCTGCCTCCTCGACATGTCCACTTCAAGGGCACGGTTATGCCCTAACGTTGGTGTATGGTCATGTCCAAGGCGGGTAGTGAAAACCCACTAAAAGCGGTATCACTTCGGAGTTCCTTTTGCCCCTCGCGGGGGTCAAGGGGTCGCAGGTTCAAATCCTGTCAGTCCGACAACCAACCGTGAGGCCGGAGTTTAAAACTTCCGGCCTCACGGCCTTTTTCTCTATTCCACTACTTAAGACTGAGTCACTGCCTTATATGGGCTTTGAGCGGGAAAACCGACGAAATGAAATTTGCTTCCCCCGAACATCCGGCGTGTCGTTGCCCGCACTAGTCACAGGCCCGCTGTATTCTACAAAACGTATATACACATCAAAGGCCTCCTCCTTTGGGGGTTATGGGCAGGGTAGCTTCGCTACCCTGCCCATGCCTTTCGGGGCACCTTTACATTGGTGCTGCTCCATTGCCAGAACCCCGGCATGGCCTGTTTTCCCAAAACGCTGTTCTAGGCTCCTCAAACCCTTCGGGCGCTTGAATCGAAGATTCGCTGAGTTTGGTCCCGCTCCGGTAATCACTATGCGTTGCCGCTCGCCACCAAGGATCGACACTGAACGCCTACTATTTTCGCCATAATCTAGACGGCGGGTTCATCTTTTTCGCCAATGGAGCCGAGCATCTCGGCCACGTCTCTCGCTACCCAGTGCGGTCCATTGCCCATCTTTACAGCTCACAGATCTGAGTCGTTGATCCTTGAAGCGAATAGCCTCCCGAACCGTCTTAAAGGAAGCGTCGATTCGGAGGTTGCCCCAACCCTCGGAAGCGATGTCAGTCCGACCACTAGCCGTGAAGGCGCAAGTTTTAAATCTGGCTCCAAGGCCGTTTTCCATATTCCACTGCCACTGACGGATTTCGGATGAGGGAACACAACTAATTAAAATTTGCCTCCTCCACACTTCCGGCGTGTCGTTGCAAGCGATGACCCTAAACCCGGTGTAAACTTCAAATCTGTAAACTGGCTGAGTGTGTATTTACACATGTAAATACTCCCTCTTAGGAAATTGAGCCGGGTAGCTTAATTACCCGGCTCAATTTCTTTTTGGTTCGTGGTACTTCAGCTTTCGATGCGGGATAAACCCAACGTTGCCTTTACCTCTTTTTCATGAACTGCCCAGGCAGAGCTTCGTTATCTTCTCTGGCCGATCTAAACCTTGTGTGGCGTTGCTTGCAGAACTGAGAATCGTATTGTTTTCCGTGGCAACCAACATCCTTTTCATGGCTAGAGCGCCTCAGTATGGTCACCGCATTCAAACCCCGGTGTGCCCCCTAGATACCTTCTCATTCGAGCAGCTCTTTGGGCATCTTCCAGATCTTCTTGCCTTCTTCTGTCAACCGAACACCAGGCTTAATCCGGATCATATAATCCTCATCGCTTTCTTGCCGTGGCACATAAGCGAAGCCTCCAGTCCCAGAAAGACCGGGCATGGGAGGATAGCTAGGGTCGTAGTCGATCACCTGATTAAAGCGAAGTAGCTTTCTATACATCGCGTTGACTTTGTCGCGCGACTTACCTCGGATCTGCTCCCGACCTCCTAGGCACACTCGGGCATGCAGCCTCATGGCCTGAAAAACGATGTTGTCGTCGTGTTCAGAGGAGATATCTTCCCAAGGTAGGTTGTCTCGGACGAGCCTAGAGCTAAAAGGCTTATAACCTGCACTCTTTGCCAGAATGTGAACGTATTGCCTGCTCACGTCGTATTCTTTCGCAATCGCCGTTTGGCTCATGCCTTTGGCTAAAAGCTCCGCCACAATTTCCTTGGTCAGCGCCGGCATACCGCGCCTTTCTCGATAGACAAACAATGCTTCTTCTAGGTCGATAATCGCCAAGCTAGCGGCTCTGCGTTTCATCTCTACCCCAAGAACCAAAGCAATCCCCCTCTATCGGAGTCAGTCTCAGCACTTGGGCCCAGCCCAATGTGCGCAGAACCAGTGGAAAGTCGGCGGAGCAAATCTGCCGCAGATGGCGTCGAAAAGCTACCTGCTAGCTCATAATTCGGGGCCTCGCTCGCAACCGCCCGGGCTTCTTAGTGACGTCAACGTTCCCGACAACTCGAGCTAGGCCACCATTGTCATGAGCCACATCATCCCGTACAGTTTCCTGTACAGGAGGCCGCAATGAAAACAATGAACTACACCGAGTCGCGGGCGAACTACGCCAAAGTCCTCGACGACGTGGTGAATGACCGCGAGGAAACAATCATCACCCGCGCGGGTCACGAATCAGTCGTTATCGTATCCCTGGAAGAATACGAATCCCTCAAAGAGACCGCCTACCTGCTCCGATCACCAGCCAATGCCCGTCGACTTTTCGAGTCGATAGACAGACTCGAGGCAAACCGAGGCAGCGAGCACTCTCTCATCGATGATTAGCATGCTCTTGGTCTGGGATGAGAACGCTTGGGAAGACTACCTCTGGTGGCAAACCCAAGACCGCAGAACGTTGAAACGCATCAACCAACTCATCAAGGACATCGACCGCAATGGCAACGAGGGCATCGGGAAACCGGAGCCGCTCAAGCATAGTCTGGCTGGCTACTGGTCACGGCGCATCACTGATGAACATCGCCTGGTGTACAGGACAATAGACAACGAGATTCGTATTGCATCCTGCCGCTACCACTACGGCTAAGCCCCCCCCCCTGCACCTGACTACTGCCCCCCTCCCCTGCTTGAACCAATCTTTAGTACTAATCCAGCAACTAGATCCAATAACGCCGCACCACTGGACCGTTGTTGTTCACGCGGTTTTCCAGCACTCCTCCGCACGCCTCAATGACTCTTATGGATCCAACGTTGTCATCGTCACAGGTCACGAGGATCTGTCCATTTTCTGTCGCACCTGGGATGTCCCCCTCTTTCCAGCGCTCACGCGTTCGCTTAATTGCCTGCCGCAAGATTTCTGTGGCACGACCCTGGCGTCGATATTGAGGAACGACACCATACCCAAGAGGGCGTATTAGTCGTATCTTCGGCGGTGGCCTCAGCGGACGCATCATCGATGGGTCTGGCCCATCGACGTCCACATCGTGTCCACCGTGGAACGCGAAGAGCACACAGCAAAGAAACGCTCCCGCAATACCGGTCGCTTTAGCATGACGCGACTGCTAACGGGGTGGCTCATCGCCTTGCTCGGGCCTCCTCTGCTCACCGCCGCGGTGTTACCGCTGAACCTCCAGCCGGAGTATTTGGGCGCACTGCTGCTGGGCTATCTCACCGTGGTGGTGCTTGCAGCACTTGCCGGCGGTTTACTGCCAGCACTTGCTACGGTGGTGACCGGCTCCTTGCTGGCCAACTGGTTTTTTTACCACCCCAACGCACACCTTTACCGTGACGGAACCCGAAAGCCTCACGCAGATCATCTTCTTCCTCATCATCGCCGCCGCGGTGGCGTGGGTGGTGGAATTGTCCGAGCGGCGTCGCGCCCAGGCAACGCAACGCCTTGGCCAGGCCATGGTGCTTTCCGATTTAGCCCGAGGCGTGGTGCACGACGGGGACGATATTCCCCAACTACTTACACGCTTAAGCCAAACCTTCCGCCTGCGTCGCGTCGATCTGCAACGCTATAGCCAGGAGCGAAAGATGTGGGTGACGCTGGAGACCACCGATGAGCAAGGCATCAGCGCACCCTGGACTGTAGATACGAAACCTACGCACGTAGGTGTGGGCGACGGCCTGCGGCTTGTGGTTGGCGGCGGTGAACTCACCCCGCAGCACTTCTCCATGATCGAAGCTCACGGCGCCCGGATCACCGCGATGATCGACCGCCAAGAAATCGACGCGACGCGGCAAGCAACCGCAGCGCTAGAGGCCGAGCGGGTTCTGCTGGTTGAAGATGACGTTCCATTGGCAAACGCCGTTATGGTGAACTTCAAGGCCAGGGGCTATGAGATGAAAGTGGCCACCACCGCCAGCCAGGCCCTCAAGATCATCGGATCCTGGCAGCCAGCGTCATGTTATTGGACTTAGGTTTACCGGATCTAAGCGGTTTGGAAGTACTGCGTTCTGTGCGCAAGTGGAGCGAGCTTCCCAACATCGTCGTTTCTGCACGCCACGACGAACCCGGCAAGATCAACGCTTTAGACGAAGGCGCAGACGATTACATCACCAAACCATTCTCTGTTGGTGAATTACTCGCCCGAGTGCGCGCGGTGCTGCGCCGCGCTTCGGGGATAAGGAAGGAGAAAAGCCGGTTCTCACCACCGCCGACGAGCGTGTGGTGTTTGATCTTCAAAGTTCCACTGTGACTGTTGAAGGCCAACCTGTGCACCTCACACCGCGGGAGTGGGGCATCGTGGAATACCTGCTGCGCCACCGAGGCCAATTGGTGCACAAGATGGATCTGCTTCAGGCCGTGTGGGGGCAGGCGTATTCCAAAGAGACGAATTACCTGCGGGTATATATGTCTCAGCTTCGGCAGAAATTGGAAAAAGACCCAGGCCATCCGCAGTACCTGATCACTGAGCTAGGCGTGGGCTACCGGATGGTGGTCTAGCCCCAAGACCTGCACCCCGGTTGGGGCGTGAGGAATTGTTGCGTGGGACGTCGAAAAGCGATGGCTCTTGCGAGCTATCCCAAACCTCCTTGCTTTGCCGCCCACGGCAGACTTTGTTCAAAGGCTGTGCGCCAGGTGCCAAAATCGTGCCCGCCTTTGACCGTGCGGAATTGGCTATTGATACCGGCTGCAGCGGCTCGTTGTTGCAGAGCTTGGAGGTCATGCACCGCCTGCTTATCGCGATCACCTGCGATAAACAGCCCAGATAGGTGGCGATAGCGGCCGTCGTGCTCATGCGCTTGCAAAAGATCGGCCGGATTATGGGCCTTGAATTTTTCCTCTGAACCCTCAAAGAGCTTGTTCACCGTTTGTTCGTGGCTCCCAATATTAGGTTCCCACTCACCTGAGAAATCAAGGAAATTGCCATAGGCCTGTGGCTCGTTCGTAGCGATCTGCAATGCGCAGGTGCCGCCGTAGCTGAGGCCGCCAATGGTCCAATGCTGCTGATCTGGGTCCACGTTGAGCTTCTTTTTTAGCTGCTCAGGGACGTCTTTAGCCAAATAGGTTGCCACATTACTTCCGGGGCTATCGGTACAGCCGGGATTGGCGGTATAGCTACCAGTGGCATCAACACTGGCAATAATCGGTGCTACTCCCCCGTGTGCTTGTTGGTATTGATCTGCTGCGCGATCGGCCATCCCGGCTCCAAACCAATCTTCTGGCCTGCCGGGATTACCCGCCATCATCACCACCACCGGCAAGGCGGTATCACTGCGCCAGTATGCAGGCGGAAGGTAGATCTGCGCGGTTCTTGCCTTGAACCCAGACTGTGGTGAGTCCAGTGGAAGGCTGATGTGCACGCCTTGGTCTTGGGGCAAGGTCTTGGTTTTCAGCGCCGCCTGAAATTCATCCCACTGCATCTTCTTTGCGTGCTCGTTATTTACCACGCTGCCGATGGTGGGATAGAGCTGATACACGTTATTGCCCACGATCAAGGTGCTGAGCAGGCTCAATGCCAAAGCCAGGACCAGCAGCACACGCTTGCGGGCAAGGCACAGCGCGGCGATGGCTACGAAGCACACCCCTGCACCGGCGTAGATTTGCCAAGGGATGGCATCGGGAAATGGCCGCCAGAGATCTTCGATGCACCAACGCACGGCAACAACGCTGGCCACAACGCCGAGTGCTACTAGCAAAGTGGTGCGTAGGCCGCGTCTTTGCAGTAGCAGCCACAGGCTGAGCAGTGCGCTGGCTAAGAGCACTGCTGTTGCAGCCCACACCACCACTGGGGCGGTCAGGCTGAGTTCTTGGACAAAGTGCATGAAAGTAGTGTTCAGCAAATGCAATGGATTGCCAAGTGGATTCAGTAAGTTCCCAGCATTTTCCCGCCTACTTCCCATCGCCCTTGCCGTTGCCCTTGTCTTTGCCATCGCCATAGCGCATGCCATCGCCATAGCCGTTGGCATAGCCCTTGCCTTAGCCCTCGGCCCGGTTGGCTAAGATCAGGCAACGTGACGCAGCGCCCAATTCCGCCGAAATCCAGGCAACACGCTCCAAAATTCCGCGATGCCAAGCACCGCGAGCAACAAGCCAAGGCCTTTAGCAGCGAGATGGACACCTATCACCGCGTGCGCCCCCGATACCCTGAGCAGGTATTTTCTCTGCTCGATCAGTGCGGCATTGCCCAAAACGCCAACATTATCGACGTAGGCTGCGGCACCGGGATCTTCAGCGAGCAATTAGCCCAACATTTCCCCCGCGCCCACGTTTTGGGCAGTGATGTGAGCAAAGAGATGCTCATGCATTTTCGCTTTCACCATGCGTTGCCGTGCATGCAGGCCAAGGCCGAGGCCTTAGGGCTTGTCGACGCCAGCGCAGACCTCATCACCTGCGCCCAAACCTGGCACTGGCTCGACCCGGTGGCCGCCAGTAGCGAATTTGCCCGCGTGCTCCGCCCCGATGGTGTGGTGGTACTGCTCTGGAACACCCTCGACGTGGCAGTACCTTGGGTACATAGGCTTACCCGAATCACCCACGCCGGCGACACACTCGCCGAGGGCTTCGTGCCAAACATCGGCAAACAGTTGGTTATCGATCAAACGCTTCGATGCCGTTTTAGCCAAACACTGCCGGTAGCTGATCTGCACACCTTGATGCACACGCGCTCCTATTGGCTGCGGGCATCGCCAAACACCAGGGCAAAGATGACCTCGAACCTCGATTGGTATATCGACTACCTAGGCCTTGACCCAGAAGGAGAAGTCACCTTGCCCTATCGCCACGATGCTTTTGCGCTGAGGCGTCATTAGCGGCGGCACGCTGCGCGCTTAGCGTTTGGAGCGGCGTTCGCGCACACGCACGGCGATTTTCACCGGCGAGCCTTCAAATCCGAACTGCTCGCGGAATTTGCGCTCCAAGTAACGACGATAACCCGCATCAAGGAACCCGGTGGTAAACAGCACGATCACCGGCGGGCGGGTCGATGCCTGCGTGGCAAAGAGCACACGCGGTACTCGCCCACCTTTCATTGGCGGCGGGTTCTGGGCGATGGTGGCACGCAACCAGGTGTTGAGCTGGCCAGTAGTGACTCGCTTATCCCAGCTCTCGAGCGCTTCGATCATAAACGGTTCGATCTTTTGCAGCGCACGGCCGGTTTTTGCGGAGATATTCACACGCTTGACCCAGGGAATGTGCGCCAGTTGCAAGTCGAGCTCGCGGTCGAGTTCCCAACGGCGATCCTCGTCCATGAGGTCCCATTTATTAAACACCAGCACCAAGGCTTTGCCGGCGTCCAAGATCATGCCCAGCACACGCTGATCCTGTTCGGATACGGGCTCGGAGGCATCGATCATGAAGATGCAAATCTCAGCCGAATCGATGGCGCCGCGGGTGCGCAGGGATGCGTAGTACTCGTGGCCTTGTGCCTGCTTGACCTTCTTGCGCAGGCCGGCTGTATCCACGAATCGCCAAAGCTGCTGGTCAAGTTGCACCAAAGAGTCCACCGGATCCACGGTGGTGCCTGCAACGTTGTCCACCACGGAACGATCTTCGCCAGAGATCTTGTTCAAAAGCGAAGACTTGCCCACGTTTGGCTTGCCCACCAATGCCACGCGGCGAGGGCCTTCCACAATGGAGCTTGCTCGTGGCTTTTCGGGGAAGGAGCTCAGCACTTGATCGAGCACATCGGCGCCACCTCGGCCGTGTTGTGCAGATACGGGCCAGGGATCGCCAAGACCAAGGGCATAAAACTCTGCCATATCGGCGTATTGATTATCCGAGTCGAATTTATTGGCCACCAGGATCACCGGCACCGTTGCGCGCTGGAGCATCTTGGCCATCACGGCATCAGTTTCGGTGATGCCCACCTTGGTATCGACCACCATGATGATCACGTCGGCAGTATCCATGGCCATCTCGGCCTGGCGGGCAATCGCTGCGTGAATGCCTTTGACATTCGGATCCCAGCCGCCGGTATCTTGCACCCAAAAGCGCTTGCCGCCCCAATCCGCCAGGTAGGAGATTCGGTCGCGGGTCACGCCAGGGAAATCTTCCACCACAGCTTCTCGACGTCCAATGAAGCGGTTGACCAGCGTGGATTTACCAACGTTGGGGCGGCCAACAATTGCCACGGTGCATAGATCCTCACGCAGGTGAGGGTCCTGCTCAATGCCGAGGGCAGCTTCGAGCGCAGACCAGTCTTCTTCGTCATAGTCTTCACCGAAATCTGCATCGGCGAAGTCTTCTTCGTTGATCTCTTGGAAGAACTCGGTTTCAGAATCGAAGAAGAACTCCTCTGGCCCTTCATCGGGTGCTTGGTTGAACTCTTGGGGTTCCTCGCTCATTAGCTCGCCCTTTCTGCCGAAGCAACTAGCAATTCGGTGATGCGCTCGATCACTTGCTCAAGCGTCATATCTGAAGTGTCCACCATCGTCGCGTCTTCGGCCGGGCGCAGCGGCGAGGTAGCTCTGGTGGAATCTGCGGTATCGCGCCTTTGCACATCTGCGAGCACTGCCTCGTAGTCGCTTTCGCGGCCAGCGGCAATGTCTTGCTCGTGACGGCGACGCGCACGTACCTCTGCAGAGGCGGTGAGGAAGATCTTCAGCGGTGCATCAACAAGCACATGGGTGCCAATATCCCTGCCATCGAGCACGCAACGGCCTGCCTGCAAGGCAAGGGCACGCTGGAGGGCGACAAGGTTGTGGCGTACTTCCGGGATGGCAGAAACAGCAGACACATGGGCTGTCACCTCAGGGCCGCGGATTTCTGCAGACACATCGCTGCCAGCAAGCAAGACTTCCTTAGACTTCGGATCAGCGTTGATTTCCAGCGGCAATGAGCTTGTACTGCGAATCACGGCATCGGTGTCTTCGGGGTTGATGCCTTGCTGCAACACGTGCAGCGTGGCCACCCGGTACATCGCACCAGTATCTAAGTACTTGGCACCAAAGCGTTCGGCAACAGCGCGGCACACCGTGGATTTACCAGCACCCGAAGGGCCATCCACGGCCACGATGAGCCCCTCGGGGCAATTGCGTAGATCTTGGTACTGCATTTACATCCCCACCACCTTGTACAGGCTGCTTAATTCAGAGCGGTTGAGTGCACGGATGCCACCTGGCTTCATATCGCCAAGCTGAACGGTATGCAGCTTGGTGCGCACCAGGCGCTCAACCGGGAACCCTGCCTCTTTGAGCATGCGACGAACGATGTGCTTGCGGCCTTCGTGGAGTTCCACACGCACCAGCGAACGACCCTCATACACATCGATGATCTGCACGAAATCTGCTTTCGCGGGGCCGTCGTCAAGCTCAATGCCTTCACGCAAGCGGCGAATGAGTGCACGATCGGCCTCACCCTGCACGGTGGCGAGATAGGTTTTGGCCACCTCATACTTCGGGTGGGTCAGGCGATTGGCCAGCTCACCATCATTGGTAAGCAACAACAGCCCTTCGGTATCGGCATCGAGGCGACCAACGTGGAAAAGGCGCTGGCCAGCGGCAATTTTCTCGCTCACAATATCGCCCACGCAAGCGCGGCCCATCTCATCACTCATGGTCGATTGCACGCCACGAGGCTTATTCAGCACGAAGTACTCCATGTCTTCGTTGACGTTGATGCGAACGCCATCCACCCGGATGATATCGGTGTTCGGATCAACGCGAACACCCTGCTTTGAAATCACGCGGCCATTGACTTCCACGCGGCCTGCGTCGATCAGGATCTCGGAATGGCGCCTGGAGGCTACGCCAGCCTGGGCGAGCACTTTTTGCAAACGAATAGGCTCACCAGCTTTAGCTTGATCTAAATCTGGGGCTTTGTGCTGATGGCGAGCCGGCTTCGCATTGGAGATGATCATCTCCGAAGCGCGCTGCTTCTGCGCCTTTTGGGGCTTAGTCGCCTTCTTCGACGAGGGCCGTTGCTGGCCCCTGCCTTTGTCCGGTGTGCCATCACGGCGAGCGGTCGGTGTCACGGATACGTCCTATCTGTGAGAGGTATGAAAATGTTAAAGAAGATCTAGCCTAGCCTATCTAGAACTCTTCGTCGATGCTATCAACATCCGGCAGCAGCGGAGCAAGATCCGGCAACGCATCTAAAGACTCAATGCCCATCAATTCCAGGAACAATTCAGTAGTTTCATAGCGGTGCGCCTGAGAGCCCTCATCTGCCGCAACTTCGCGGATAAGCCCACGAAGCACCAAGGTACGCACCACACCATCAACATTGACGCCTCGCACCGCAGCAACTTGGGCGCGGGTAGCCGGCTGGCGATACGCGATCACCGCCAGGGTTTCTAGTGCCGCACGAGAAAGCTTTGATTGTGCGCCATCATGCAAGAAACGCTCAACCACCTCGGCATTATCCAGGTGGGTATAGAGCCGCCAGCCACCGTCGATATTTCTTAGGCTCATGCCAGAACCCCGTTGGGCAAGCTCCTGCTGGAATTGCTCGCAGATGGCATGCACTTGCTCTTCGGAGGCCTGCGTAACGCGGGCGAGCACGCCTTCTTGCACCGGCTCATCGGCCACCAACAAGATCGACTCGATAGCGCTGCGCAATTGGCTAATCATTGGAAGGTGCTCATTGGTGGGGTGCATTAGGCACACTCCATTTCTTTTCCAGTTCCTTTTCACCTGCTACTTAGCAAGGCGCTTTTCTGTAGCCAAGATTTGGCTATCGACGTCGTAGAGCACCTCATCTAAGATCACCGGATCCACATCGCGTTCTCGGCGTGCCCTCAGCAGCTCTGCCTGAGAGGCATAGAGGGCTTCAAGACGCACGCGGTTCATCTGTTCTGCCTTTTGAGCAATGCGCTTCTTTCGGTCTTGGGCCGCACCATGATCAGATTCATCGACATCGACGTGGATATCTTCTTCAAAGCGCCGACGCAGTGCCTCTAATTGCTCCACTGGAATGTCGTGGATGTAGCGTTCGAGCACTTCGCCTGCGGCAAAACGTGCGCGTGCCTCAAGCCGTGCTCGGGCTTGGTCGCCAAAAGCATCTGGGCCTTGCTCCAAGTTGAGCACCTTCATCAGCCAAGGCAGCAGCAAACCAGGGATCACCATGGTCACCACCAGCACCACCAGGGCGATCACCGGTAGCTCGGAGTACAGGCCAAATCCGGCTGTTGGCGGGATGGAAAGCACCAGCGCCAAGGTGACCAGACCGCGCATACCGCCCCAGGTCAGCAGCAGGACTTCTTGGAGCCGAAGTGGCGCACCGGTTCTGCGGCCTTTTCGACGGTTCCTCAGATACATCATGTACAACCAGATTGCCCGGACCACGATGGCAACGAAGGAGAGCACCACACCAATCCAGACTGCGTGCCAGATCCTTGCGCCAACCTCGTCCATGGCGGTGCGCACCGAAAGGCCAATCAAGCCGAAGGCCACGCCAGTAAAGAGCAGCTCTACTACTTCCCAGAAGGCACTGCCAGAAAGGCGGTCTTCGGCTCCAGCGCCATTTCTGGAGTTAAATTCAATCGCTGCTACAACGATGGCGATCACGCCGCTGGAATGTACTTCTTCGGCGATGATGAAGGTGGCAAAAGGAATGACCCAGGTCAAGGCATTACCAGCCACGGCGGAATCTAAGCGGTTATTCAGCCAGGCTGCTCCCCTACCAAGTAAAAAGCCGATGACCACCGCGGAGGTGGCTGCGTAGAAGAAGGCTGCAATCGCCGCCCACCAGGCAATCTCTTCGCCTCTGAGCAATACGCTTAAGGCAAGGTTGAACACCACGATGGATGCGGCGTCGTTAAAAAGACCCTCTGTTTGCAACGTGCTAGTCAGGCGACGTGGCACACCGGCAGGCTCTGCCACGGCATCGACGGCAACCGGATCAGGTGGTGAGATCGCCGCACCAATGACGACGGCACCAGCAAAAGAAAGGGTGGGAACGAGCAGGTAGGCGCTTAGGCCAACGGCAAAGGCGGTGATAATCACCAAGAGCACCGAAAGCTGCACCACGATGCGCCAATTTCTACGAATGGACGCCCAGCTCGTTCTTCGTGCCAGTGCCCACAGCAAAGGTGGGATAAAGATCGGGAGCATCAGCTCCGCGGGGATCTGGTTTTCTGGAATGCTCGGAAACAGCATTGCCACACCAGCAAGCACCGCAAGTAGCGGAGGCCAGGGAAGCCCGGTTCGGTCGCCGATCGCCACCATTGTCACCGTTGCAAACAACAACGCGACGAGACCGATGAGAACTTCCATAGTGCCTAATGACCTCCCTGCGACGATGCAACCGCTTCCATTCTACTGATCAGCGGTGAAGTCGGGTCGCAGGTGCCTTCTTGCCATCTGAGCAAAAGCTTCTCTACTTAGCGCTCCGCTGCCTTCGGGCAACACGCCCCACAGTGGCACGTGGCAGATCTTCGGCATTTCTTCGATATTCAGTCTGGTAGCTAAATCCGGTGATGCTTCGACTGAGCCACCGATTAAGGCTTTGACGTCGATGCCGCGCCGCCTTGCGGCCTCAACGCTTAACTCTGCTAAGTTCAACGATCCCAACCCCATGCTGCTAACGATCACCAAGGGAGCATCGAGGGCGTGAACCAAATCGGCGAAGCTTTCTTGCTCATTGAGCCGAACCAGCAATCCGCCTGCACCTTCGACCAGCAATAGCCGCCCAGGGCGATCAAGCGCTGTGATTTCCTGGCATATTTCAGCAACACTGGCTTGTTGCATTCCTGCTCGCCTGGCAGAAAGATTGGGCGCAAGAGGTTCGGGATAACGCCTCAGACACACCCCTTGGATGCCGCTGAGCCGCTCGATGGTGGTGGCATCGCCTTCACCTTCTGGCTCACCAGTTTGTACCGGCTTGATCGGGATCACCTCAAAGCCTTGTGCCTGGCCGGCAAGTGCTAAGGCCGCAGTAGCAATGGTTTTGCCAACATCGGTATTGGTGCCGCTAATGCACAGAATGCTCATGCCTGCTCCTCGGAATCGACTACGGCTTTGATGGCCTCACAGATGCGTCGAACCTCGGGCTCGTCGCAGATAAATGGCGGCATGGTGTACACGAGCGTGCCAAAGGGACGCAACCAGACTCCATGTTGCATGACCGCTCGGGTTGCTCTGTGCATATCAACAGGCTTGTGCATCTCTACTACGCCAATGGCACCAAGCACGCGCACATCGGCTACGGCCGGGTGATCGCTTAAGCCCAGTAGCTCCTCGCTTAACACCCGCTCGATTGCTGCAACGCGATCAGGCACCGCCGGATCGCTCGCGAGATCCACCGCGGCGCTAGCCACCGCGCACGCTAAAGGATTACCCATAAACGTAGGCCCATGCAGCAGCGCACCTCCGCCTTCAGGGCTGCTGATCGCAGTGGCGATGCGATCTGTTGTAATAGTTGCCGCAAGAGACATAAAGCCACCGGTTAAGGCCTTGCCCACACAGAGGATATCGGGGGTCACGCCGGCAGCTTGGGTGGCAAACATCGCTCCGGTGCGCCCGAAGCCGGTAGCGATTTCGTCGGCAAGCAAGACCAAACCATAACGATCACACAGCTCGCGCAGGCCGCGGATCACTGCGGCGTCGTGGAAGCGCATTCCCCCGGCACCCTGGACGATTGGTTCGATGGCGATGCCTGCGATGGTGTCGTCGATAAGCGCTTCAACTTCGCTCAGATAGGCCTGAATTGCTGCTTGCGTGGCGCCGCGTTGTGGCGGGTGGGGCGCAAAGACGTTGCTCATCACGCGAGAAGTCCACATCGAATGCATTCCGCCATCCGGGTCGCACAAACTCATGGTGGCGAAGGTGTCTCCGTGATAACCCCGACGCCAGGTGAGCATTCGATCGCGCTCGGGGTGGCCAATACCGCGCTGATATTGATAGGCCATTTTCAACCCAACTTCTACCGCCACCGAACCTGAGTCGCTAAAAAAGACCTTTTCAAGGCCATCATCGGTGAGATCCACCAGCTTTTTCGCAAGCTCTACTGCCGGGCGGTGGGTAAGACCGCCGAACATCACATGGCTCATCTGCGCGATCTGCTTGGTAGCGGCCTGCTGCAGCTTCGGGTGGGAGTGCCCATGCGCTGCCGCCCACCAAGAACTCATCCCATCGATCAAGGCCTGGCCATCGGCGGTGTATAGGTACACCCCTTCGGCGCGGTCGATCACCACCGGGGCTACCGCTGCAGGCATAGGCCCGTAGGGGTGCCAGACATGGTCACGGTCAAATGCTGCGATGGCGTCTGCGTGCACGAACGTTTCTCGCTTTTCCCTCGTTCTTGCCCCATCAATGACAAGGCAGTGCTTTGTTTATGCCACCAAGCCTGAAGTGACGTTGGTTGGCGAAAAAACTGCGGTTGCAGTGTCGTTTCTGATCGTACTTGAACGCCGTTCAGTTCCGTGGCATAAGGCAGATCGAGACTGTTCCAAGCCAAAGCCCTCTTTGAGCACAAGGCCTCGCTACTGGCAGGTCTTGCCACTACCGGGCTAGCTATGAGCGGGCTTGCTACTACCGGGTTGGCTATTACCAGGAAGGTGGCAATGTCACCGTTTTGATGTACCTCCAAAAGGCCTCCGGCTCCGAAGAACCGATGCCATCTGGGAGGCTGCCGAAGAAATCCACGCCGGTGCTATTCGACACTTCCATGAGCTTTAAGCGCGTGCGCAAATCGGCGTCGCTGGGCAGCTTGCCGCCCACAACACCCACGACCTCTGCCCCGCACATGCGTGCAAAACGCACTGCCTGTACCGCCAAAGACACAGCCCCCTGCGCCATCCCAGATACCACCACCAAAGGTGCGTTGAGTTCTGCTGCGATATCAGCGATGGTCTTATTACCGAGCAGCGGGATACTCAATGCGCCCGAGCCTTCCACCACCACAGTTTTGCCCTCTGCGACAAGCTCACGCACCTTCTGCAGCGGGTGTGGATCATCGGAAAGATCAAGGCCACGAATACCGGTGAGCCTTTCAATGGTGCCGATATCCCCAGCAGCGGGATCTTTGAGGCTACCTTGTAGGCGCGCAACTTTTACTGGAACCACGTCACGGCCACGAGCCTTGAGCACCGCCACAATTGCTGCAGCGGCCGTTGTTTTGCCCACGCCGGTGGAAAGTCCCGACACCACGATGATGCTCACCGCTTGCCCCTTTCCTTAACCATGCTCCAGTGCAAAAAGACGCTAATGCTCAACATTGTATAAGGCGCGTTCTTAGCACGTGCATTAGCTCAGCTCGTGCTTTGCTTTCGAGGCTTTCACGCACAGTGCCTGGAGATGCTCGGTGATGCTGCTATGCCACATCACTGCCAATTGGCAGCGGCAACCACGGCTGGGTCTACTTCCAAACCAGTCCAGGCCACTTTGAGTTCTTCCAAAGAGGCTTCCTGCTCCACATCAATGGCCTGCGCCTTATACAGCTCGAGCAGCGCGAGGAAACGACCCACAATTTGCATACTCATGGTGCACTCGCGGTTCAGCACATCAAAGCTCATCCACTTGCCTGCACCGAGCAGCTTCAAGGTAGAAAGCAGCATGCCTGCTTGTTCAGGCACACTCACCTGCTGCTGATGCACGTGGTCGGTAGCTACCTGTTCTGGTGGTTTGGGCCTAAACACGCTCGCGGCAAGTTGCGCAAAAGACTCCGGGCTATGGCCAATGACTACTGGTGGCAAAGCGTCCAGGAATGCTTCTTCTAGACCAACCGCACGCGGGTACTGCCTTCGAGCTTGCTGCTGCCAGAGGCTAAACATCTCTGCTACTTCGCGGTAGGCCTTGTATTGCAAGAGCCGGGCAAAGAGGAGGTCGCGTGATTCTAAAAGCTCGAGATCTTCGAGGCTATCTACTTCACCGCGGGGCAATAACCGCGCAGCTTTGAGATCCAGCAGCGTCGCCGCTACCACGAGGAACTCCGTTACCTCATCCAACTCAGCCATCGCACCGAGTTCGCGAACATAGGCCACAAATTCATCGGTGACCTTAGCCAGAGCAACGTCGGTGATATCTAGCTTTTTGGCCCCGATGAGTTGCAGCAGCAGATCGAAGGGACCTTCGAAGTTATGCAGCACAATGCGAAAGCCCGTGATTTCGGGCTGTTCCATGCGCTCATAGCGCGACGCTGAATCGGGGCCTGTAGCCATTGATGCGCTAGCCGTTCGTGCGCTCAATGACCTCGCGGGCGAGCTGGCGGTATTGTTGCGCGCCTTGAGAATTCGGTGCCCAGGTGATGATGGGTTCACCTGCTACCGAGGTTTCTGGGAAGCGAACGGTTCGCGTGATCACGGTATCGAAGACTCGATCTTCAAATACCTCCACCACGCGGCTCATCACCTCGCGCGCATGGGTGGTGCGGCGATCAAACATGGTGACCAAAATGCCGATGATCTCAAGATCAAAATTCAGGCGATCTCGAACCTTCTCCACCGTATCGGTCAGCAGTGCTAGACCACGCAGCGAGAAGTATTCGCACTCCATGGGAATGATTACACCTTGCGAACAGCTCAGCGCATTCACTGTGAGCAGGCCAAGCGATGGTTGGCAATCGAGGATGATGTAGTCATAATCGCGCATCACCGGGCGTAGTGCGCGAGCAAGGGTCTGCTCGCGCCCGACCTCATTTACGAGCTGAATTTCCGCCGCGGATAGATCGATATTGGCTGGCACAAGATCTAAACCGGCCACGTTGGTGGGATGAATCGCCTGATGGATCGAGGTGTGGCGATCCACCAAGAGGTTATACACGGTGATGTCGAGTTCATCGTGAGGTACTCCCAGCCCGGCGGAAAGCGCACCCTGAGGGTCGAGGTCTACCAATAAGACCTTCCGGCCGGCCTCTGCAAGGCAGGCACCGAGGTTAATGGTGGAGGTGGTTTTACCCACGCCACCTTTTTGATTGCACATCGACAAGATCTTTGCCGGTCCGTGCTGCGTGAGTGGCTTGGGGTCCGGGAATACACGCAAAGGACGACCGGTAAGACCGATCTTGCCTTCCGGCTCGTTGAACAACCCGTCCTCAGCCATGTCAATCCCACTTCCTTGACTTTTCCGGTTTTTCTCCGCCGATGTGGCGCTGAGCTACGCCTTAGAATACTGCAGCTCATCGTAGCCCTAAAGCAGCCACCGCCACGAAGAAATTACACCGCTGTTATCAACCACAGTGTAGCGGAGAAGACTCCCCTACGACCACGTCAAGCCCCAGCCCTTGCCAGACCCTTGCAGGACCCTTGCCCGACCCGCGCTGCATCCAAGCACCAGCACCGCAGCACCCAAGCCCGAGCATCCAAGCCCCGCAGAGCACTCATGCCCAAGCCCCAGCACCCCAGCTATGCCCGCGGGTGCGAACTCGCCCACACATTCCGCAGATTCTCTGCGCTGATATGCGTGTAGATCTGTGTGGTGGTCACTGAGGCATGCCCGAGCAGTTCTTGTACCACGCGCACATCGGCACCGCCCTCAATCAAGTGGGAGGCGTAACTATGGCGCAGGGTGTGTGGCGAGATATCTTTTTCAATTCCCGCCCGCTGCGCGGCTTGTTTGAGCACATGCCAGGCGCTGGTTCGGCTGAGGGCATTTCCTCTGGAATTTAAAAACAGCGCATGGCTTCGGCCTTTGGCTAGGCTCGGCCTGCCTCGCACGAGGTAGTTCTCGAGTGCTGCCTGGGCCTTCGCGCCCACGGGAACGATCCGCTGTTTATTGCCTTTGCCGGTGATCACCATCAGCCCATCGAGCTGTGCCACCTGGTCGATGTGCAGTGCTAAAAGCTCGGATATACGTGCGCCTGTGCCATATAGCAGCTCAAGGAGTGCACGATCGCGTAAATCGGTGGCCGTGGCCTGATCGGCGTCTGGAATCGACTCGATCAGCGTGGTCACTTCCTCAACGCTTAGCGTCTCAGGAAGGTGTTGGGCTGCTTGTGCCGGTTGGACGTTGGCAGCAACATTGTGCTCGATAAGCCCCTCGTTGAGGGCAAAGGCGTGGAAGCCACGCACCACAATCAAGGCGCGCGCTGCGGAGCTTTGAGCCAAGGGGGCACGCCCTGTTTCTGGATCCCCTTGGCGCAGATATGCCACATAACGTTCCACCATTGGTTGATCTACCCGTTGTAGATCTTCTATCTGCTGATAATCCAGCCACTGTGTATAGCGTTGCAGATCGCGCCGATAGTTACTCAGTGTGTTCTTGCTGAGGCCTTTTTCCACCGCGAGATGGCGTAGCCACTTCTTTCCCAGCGTTTCAGGATTCATCGCAGCACTAGATCTGCTTCATATCCGGCTTGATGCCCTGCTCGCTTCGCCTTTGGGCAAGGTGGGTGGGCCGCAGATCAAAGGCGGCATCTACAGGCCGGGTTGTTCCTTGATGAGCCATCACCTGATTGGCTGCCAAAATTCCAGCCACTGCGGTGGCATTGACAATCTCTCCACTCAGCACCTTGGCCACGGCCTTGGTCAAATCCACCCACGCAAAGTCCATATCGGCTTCTTCATCATGGGCTTCGGGGCGCTCAACTTCCTTGAGATCTCGCGCCAGGTAGATCCTGATGGATTCTTCGGCAAATCCTGGGCTGGTCACGATATCGCTGAGCACTTCCCAACGTTGCGCTGCAAGCCCCGCTTCTTCTTGCAGCTCGCGTTTGGCGCACTCCAGGGGATCTTCTTGGGCTATATCGAGCAATCCAGCAGGTAGCTCCCATAGCCTTTGACCTACTGAATGCCGATATTGCTGCACCATGGCTACTTGATTTTGCGCGTTAAGCGCAAGGATCGCCACCGCACCAAAGTGTTCTACGATCTCGCGGGCAGCCACCCCACCATCGGGCATGCGCACGCTATCCCTGCGAAGCGCCAGGATCGGCGCCTCAAGCAGAATTTCAGACTCAACAACCTCGAAATGTTTGTCCGCCAACTTGTGCCACTCCTGTCGTAGATACGTGATACAGAAAACCCGCATGAAAGGCCGTATGTGCTTGCCTTCGTGCGGGTTCTGCTTTATTTGCTAGCTTGTCGACGCAGCTTCGCTTCGTTCTGCACTCGAACTTGGGCTGTTTTCGCTCGATGCTTGCTCTGAGCCCTCACGCTTTTTCGCACCGGTGGGCGAAGGCGATGCGGCCTCGGCGCTTTCTGCTGCGCCATAATCACCGTGCTCGCCGTCGAATTGTTCACGCAGCGCCAAGATCGTGGCGATTTGGGCGAAGGAACGATCCACGGAATCTACGGTCGATACCTCATCTTTGAGGTCCTTGGAGCGCAACTGATCAATCGTGGCACCGTCTGCGGCGGTGTAGATGCCACCGGCAACCACGAATGGCCCGCCTTGAGCACGCATGGCTTGAGCAAAGTCCGACTCAGCATTGGAGCGGTAGCCATTGTCGTTGTTATCGGAGTTATCCAGCAGCATCACTACGCCTTGGGCAGGCAGGATGGTGCCGTCTTTGTATTCGATGTAGTTGTCTTGCTTGAGTGCTTTCAAGATGATAGCACGGTCAGCAGTGGTGGCTTTTTCTTTGCCATCGGCATCGAGGTACAAGGCTGCGGCGAGTGCCTCGCCGGCGTGCGTGCCTGCATCGAGTTTGTCCTCGGAGAGCTGCGCACCAGCCGGAAGGGAGTTAGTGACGATGCTCTTGAGGCCATCGGCACCATTTTGATCAAAAAACGAGTCTGTTAATTCAATGGTGCCCGAATCAATGGCGCCGGCTTCATCCAGGAGGCCTTTGAGGTCCTGATAGTCCTCATCGGAGCTGCCTGGGGCGCGAAGCACCAGGATGGGTTTATCTTCCAACTGGTTTTGCACTGCGGCATCGCCAATGGCCTCGATAAATGCATCGGCTGTTTCGGCTTGTGCCTTGGCTACCTTTGCCTCTGCTTCGGCGTCGTTGCGCTGTGCCACCAGTCCCCCGGCGGCCTCGCTACCGTCGCCGGCCAGGTTTGGTGCGAGCACCAACGTACCTGCAGCTAAACCGAGAGCGGCGCCGAGACCTAAACCGGCGATGATCGCCGAAGCGCGTCCTTTATTTCCTGCCATATTCGCTCAATTCCTCAACGCTTAGCTGAACAGTCCTTGGAACCACAGGGCAATGTTATTCCAAGTATCGACAAAGTTTTCCATAAAGCTGCCATCGCCATAGGAGCCAGCGATGATCACGAATACCGCCGCGGCAATGAGCAGGCCAAGAATCGCCCACATCCAGCCCAAACCGGAACCGGAGCGAAGGGTGTACAAGTCGATGATGTTGGAGGCATCGATGAGCTTGCGATTAACCTTCAAACGCGTCAGCATGGCCGAGGGGGTGGCGTCCTTGCGCTCGGCAAAAACAGCTTCCAAGTCGAAGGGAGCACCGACGTTCACAATCAATTCAGCGCCGTGGAATTCTGCAAGCAGCAACGCAAGGTCGGTGGCTGAATCCACTGCGGCTGGGAAGGTGGTGGCGCCAATGCCAAGGTCTTGGATGCGCTCAAGGCCAACGGCGTGGCCGTCTGGGTCTGCCGGCAAGACCACTCGCGCACCGCTGCGCAGCGCTTCTGCCCCAATGCCCGCAGGATCACCGACGATGAAGTCGGGCTCATAGCCCATCTCCACCAAGGTATCTGCGCCCGCATCGACACCGATCAAGGCCGGTTCGAATTCGCGGATGAAGTTGCGCAGCTCTTTGAGCTGCTCGCGGTGATGAAGACCGGGTGATACAACGAGCACCTTGCGGTCACGCAATGCCGCTCCGCTTTCGGGCACGCCCAGGCCGTCGATAAGCAAAGGCGCTTCGGAGTGGATGAATTGGATGGTGTTGCCAAAATAGGCCTCCATGCGATCCACCAAGGATTGTTGCGCCTCGGAGAATTGAGATTCCACCTCAAGCTGGCGCAGCACTTCACCTTGAGCGATGAGCTTATCGCCGTGGTAGAGCTCGCCATCTTCGGTCAAACGCCCCTTGCGGCCGCTTCGCAGCCCCTCCCACACCGAAGCGCCCACGGCCTCAACCAGGAGGATGTCTGCATCGAGCAGCATCTGGGGGCCGTAGTTGGGAATCGCGCCGGTGGTAAACCTTGCCACGTTCACCACGGCCTTAGGCTCAGCCTGGATGAGCTCTTGGGCCAAGGTTCGGGTGATATCTGGCGCATCGATCACAGCAATGTCGCCGGCAGAAAGACGCTTTAAACCCTTGCTACCTGGCGAGCAATCGCGCAAAACAGCGTGAAGGCCAGGCAGATCCTCGGAACGGGAGAACAGACTCATGGCGCTCATTGTGGTGCAAAGATGCCTCAAGTATGCGGTGCCACGCGCATAGGTCTACTTGTTTTTTCTCCTTTTGGCGCAGATCTACTTAGCCAGGCACTATCCGGCCTACTGCTTCTCGCTGCGAAGCGCTTGAACCTCCTGCTGGGCCCTGTTGAGCAACTCCTGGGCATGAGCTTTGCCCGTGGCTGTATCTTCAAGCCCGGCAAGCATACGGGCGAGTTCTTCGGTGCGGGCTTCACCTTGAAGCTCTGAAACACCAGAAGTAACCGTGGTATCGCCAACGTCTTTGGCCACATGCAAGTGGGTATCGGCATACGCAGCCACCTGGGGTAGGTGCGTCACCACAATCACCTGGTGGTGGGTTGCCAACTTGGCGAGCCTACGGCCGATCTCCACTGCGGCTTTACCGCCCACACCTGCGTCGACCTCATCAAACACCAAGGTGGTGCCCGAAGAACTGGTACTCAAGATCACCTCGAGTGCCAGCATCACGCGCGAAAGCTCGCCGCCAGATGCAGAGCTTGCCAGCGGTTTGGGATCCAAGGCGCTATTGGGCGCGAGGCGAAACTCCACGCTTTCGAGCCCTCCGATGCTTGGATCTTCTTGCTCCAGTACTGCTTCAAACACGGCCTTTGGCATGGCGAGACCGTGCAGCTCTTCGCTTACAGCCTGCGCCAAGGCCTTGGCAGCCTTGCGACGCAATGCGCTAAGTGCTCGGCCTTCGCGCATCATCACTGCGCGTGCTTCTTCCACCGCCTGCTGCAAAGCCTCGAGGGCTTCTGGGGAGGCGTCGAGCTTGCTTAATTTCAGCTCAGCTTTGCGCTTCCATTCCAGCACTCCATCAATATCGGGAGCGTATTTTCTGGTGAGCTGCTTGATTTCTTGTTGGCGCTGCAATAGCTGCTCGAGTTGCTCACTATCACCTGGGAGTTCTCCTAAAAAGCGCCCGAGCTCACCGGAGACCTCTGCAAGTTCGGCAGAGAGATCTTCTAGGCGCTTGCTCAATGCCTGAAGCAGTGGGTGCTCGCTTGCCTGCAAGGCGTGTTGAGCCTGGCCTACCCCATCGGATGCGCTATGAGATTCCTCGCCAAAATCTCCCAGCGCTTCTGGGCCATCTATAGCCGCCAGAGCCGTGGTGGCAGCTTCTTGGAGGGCATCTAAATCCTGCAGGGTTTGGATCTCTTGAATTAAGGCGGCATCCTCACCAGGTTCAGGCTGGACCGATTCGATCTCGTTGATGGCAAATTGCAGGCGATCTACCTCTAAGGCCATATCGCGACTCGATCGCACGCGCTGTTCATAATCGCGGGCGAGTTCGCGCCATTGCCGAAACGCCTGGGCGTAGCGCTGATACACCGGCGCGATTGCGGGATCGAAGCGATCCAAGGCCTCGCGCTGGCGATCTGGATTAAGCAGGCGAAGCTGATCGTTTTGTCCGTGAATCCGAAGCAGCGAATCACTCAGTGCGGCCAGGGCTGCAGCGGGAGCGGATCGCCCACCGAGGTAAGCCTTCGATCGCCCTTGGGCATGAATGGAGCGCATGGCGATGATCTCGCCTTGTTCATCAGTGTGCCCACCGGCTTGGTGTAGTACTTCTAGGGCCTGTTCGCGTTCTTTTTCGCCGAGAGAATCAAGCAGGAAGCGCCCTTCTGCAATGGCTTTTTCTGCCCCACTGCGCACCCTTGAGGCATCGGCCCTTCCGCCGCACAACAAGCGCAACCCGGTTACCACCATGGTTTTACCGGCGCCTGTTTCACCTGTGAGCACGCTTAAGCCTTCGCGCAGCTCTAGCGTGGACGATGGGATGACGCCGAGGTTTTCGATGGTCAGATCCGCAAGCATAGCCAAAATGCTACCGCAGGGGCGCCGATAAGTCACAGAACGAGTGTTCGAGCTGTTCAGCTTGTATATCTGGCACGCCTATGCCTTCAGGCACCTAAGTACGCCGAGCCCACAAAGGCTTGGAGGCCTTCGCTATGTAGAGCTGTGTAGAGCTATTTAGGCCCGCGCCAGCCTTCTACTGGTAGGCGCAGTTTGGTAACCAGGCGGTCGGTAAAGGGCAGGTCATCTAAACGCACCCAGCGCACGGGAGTCGCACCCTTTTCAATCTCCACACGCGCTCCCGCTGGCATAGCTATTCGACGAAACCCGTCCATAACAGCCACCGCAGGGAAGGCATCTGGCTGGGATTCAATAGCCACCTTCGAATGCGGGCTTACTACTAGAGGCTTGGTAAAAAGGGCATGGGCATTATTCGGAACCACCAAAATGGCGTCGAGTGCGGGCCACAGCACCGGGCCACCGGCGGAGAAGGCGTAGGCCGTAGAGCCGGTGGGTGTAGAGACGATGATGCCATCGCAACCAAAAGAACTCACAGGCCGAGCGTCAATTTCTAAGGTGGCATCGAGTACGCCTTGACGCACCTGGTTTTCCACGCTGACCTCGTTAAGTGCCCAACCGCGGCCAAGTTCATTGCCTTCTGCATCGCGGATTAGCACGTCGATGGTCATGCGGTCTTCCACGCGATAGTCCCCGTGAGTGACTCTGCGAACTGCCTCGTCTAGGGCGTCTTGTTCCCACTCGGCAAGGAAGCCAACGTGGCCGAGATTAATGCCCAACACTGGCAAATCGGCATCGTGGGCCAGATCGGCAGCGCGAAGGAAGGTGCCATCACCACCGAGGGCCATGACCAGCTCAACGTCTTTGGTAGCGCCTTTGCCTTTGAGTACCCGCTTGCACTGCGAGAGCACGGGGTGCTCGGCCACCGTCGTATCGTCTTCGGCAACGAGCACACGGACGTGGATGCCTGCCTCGGCAAGCAACTCGGCAACCAAACCTGCGGTACTCACGTTGGATGGACGTCCGGTGTGCAGCACCAACAGCACGGAGCGGGGTTGGCCAAGTGGCGCCATTAGGCTGGTCCTTCCTCTACGGCTTGTTGCACCAGCGCCTCAATGTCTGCATCATCGAGCGCCTTGCTGCCTTGATCTTTGTTCAACCACAAGAAGTATTCCACGTTTCCAGACGGTCCGGGCAAAGGTGACGCGACTACTCCACGCAAACTCAAACCCAAAGTCTGCGCAAAGCGTGCTACTTCGGCTACCACCTCGGCCCTCAACGCCGGATCACGCACAACTCCCCCGGAGCCAAGGCGCTGTTTACCCACCTCAAATTGCGGCTTGACCATGGGCAACAGATCAGCACCATCGGCCATACATTCCACGATGGCCGGCAGCACCAATTGCAGGGAGATAAACGATAAATCGCCAACCATCACTTGGGCGGGCTCACCGAGCATATCGGGCTGAAGGTGCCGGATATTGGTCCTGTCGAGCACTTCAACCCTGGGGTCATTTTGCAGCCGCCAAATCAATTGGCCATACCCTACGTCTACTGCCCACACTTTTGAAGCACCTTCGCGCAGCGCTACATCGCTAAAACCCCCGGTAGAAGCACCAGCATCGAGCACGCTCTTAGATTCCAGGCTCAGGCCTTGAGGGCCAAAGGCAGAAAGGGCTCCTAGCAATTTATGGGCGCCACGAGAGGCATAATTGTCCATCTCTTCGCCTTCCACGCGGATGGAAACATCCGGCGCCACCTGAGTTGCGGGCTTTTGGGCTTGGATGCCTTGCACGAACACGCGACCTTCGCGGATCAATTGCACGGCTTGTTCCCTGGAACGGGCGATCTTGCGCCGCACCAATTCCGCATCGAGCCTTCTTCTCGCTGCCATCTCAAACGTACCTTTCCGCGCTAGCGCAATGCCTGCTGCAGCACATCATGAGCCTGTGAGAGGATCTCGGCCTCGGCCTGCGCATCCTCAACGGGCGTGGCCAATAACGCCTCTACTTCTGCACGAACCCGCTGCGGATCCCGCTTGGCTGCTAGGTCATGAGGAGTAGCTGCGTGCTTGCCTGGCCGTGGTGCATTCATGTGCCGGTGCTCCTATGACCACTCTTGCATTGCTTGGGCGGCCTTGTCCGATGCTGCGATAACCTCACCCTGAAAGCCTGCTGCTTGCTGCCACGCCACCGCCAGCACGGTACGAAGTGCCTGCAAGGCAGTAGCGTCTGGGTTGCCGCCAGATAACACGATGGCCTCACCTTCGCGCTGGGCAACAAAACCGCCTTGAGCCGAAGGGATGAGCTGCTCTTGTTCTTGATCGAGGGCAGCAAGGGTTGCTGCCACCATGGTCGGGCGCTGCGTGTGATCTGAACGAATTAACGCCCAATGCTTAGACACGCCACTGAGCAGGTGCAGCGTAGGCATGTCCGCGGCTACTGCCCCGGCGATATCGGTATCGAGGCGATCGCCTACAGCCAGTGGGCGCGTACACTGCACCCGCTCCACAGCGCTATAAAACATCGCCGGCTGGGGCTTACCTGCTGCTTGAGGCTTCACACCGGTGGCACTTGTTACTGCTGCCACCATGGAGCCATTGCCCACGCAGAGTCCGCGCTCTGAAGGCAAGGTGGTATCCAGGTTGGAGGCAAAGTAGTGCGCTCCGGCGGCAATGGCCAGGGCGGCTTCTGAAAGCTCTGCCCATCCTGTTGCCGGGTTATGGCCATGCAAGACGGCTTGGGGCTGCTCATCAGCGGATGCCACCACTTCAAAGCCACCGGCTTTGGCCAGCGCTTTGAAAGAATCGCTGCCGAGCACCAGCACCGGAGCACCTGCAAGGAGATGCTTTTGGGCCATTTCAATGGCGGCTTGTGCCGAGGTGAGCACCTGTTCACTGGCGGTGGGAATACCCATCTCGCTGAGAAGCTTGGCTACTACCTCAGGCCCGCGGGAGGCATTGTTGGTGATGTACACCAATGCGGCATCGGAGGCATTGAGCGCCTCAATGGCGTCGGGCAGGGCTTGCCCACCTTCCCAGACGGTGCCATCGAGGTCGAGCAGGAGTGCGTCGAAATCTTCGCGCAAACTCATGCTTGTTCCTCGCCGGTGGGTGCCTGCGTATCGTCTTGGTGCAGTGCTTCGATGCGCTCGCTTGCATCGAGTACTTCGTCTACGTCTTGTTCGGCAGAGGTTTTAAACCATTCCAGGGCTTCGTCTTTATTGCCATTGGCCAGCAGAACATCGGCGTAGGCATAAGAAAGGCGAGCGGCACTCAAACCGCTGCCCTGCTTGGAAGGCTGTAGGCGCTGGAGAGTAACCAGGGCGGATTCAGGTTGTCCGAGATCAAGGCGCGCATTTGCGGCCACGATGCCGAGTTCGATGCGTGTTTCTAGATCCAGGGTCTGCTGATCTACTTCCTTTGCCACCTCGATGGCTTTTTCTGGCCTGCCCAGGCCACGTTCTGCATCGGCCATCACGGCAACCAAACCTGGGCCACCGCTCATGCGACGTGCTGCGCGAAGCTCGGAGAGCGCTTCTTTCCACTCCCCTGCGTGGTAAGCGGCAATACCGAGGGTCTCGCGAACCACTGCCACGCGCCCTGCACGATCCTTGGCAGCGCGCGCATGCTTGAGGGCCAATTCTGGGTCGTCTTGCATCAGCGTTGCGGCCATGATCATGTGCTGTGCTACCACGTTGGCGTTGTCTTTAGACAGCACCTTTAAGTCTTGCAGCACCATCGGATCGAGGTCGCGTACATCAATATCACCGGGCAGGTGCGGCTCATTCATGCGCTTGTTCAGGCGTTCTTCGCGGAAACCCGAGCGCTGAGGCCCGAAGGTTTTCCTGTCGCTGCCGCCGCGCTGGGCATGTTGGCGCTTTGGTCGGTCGCCTTCCTGAGCTTTTCGACGTCCCCCGCGCGCACCACCACGGCGATCGTCTTGATCCTTTCGGCGATCACCGCGGTAGCGATCTTCGCGCTCTGGCTTTTCAAAGCGCCGCTTTGGTCCACCACCACGTTGGTTGTGCCCCCTGGAGGGTCGATCATTGTGGTTGCCGCGGTCCTCAGATGCCATGATTTCCTCGTTTAGTCTGTGTATAGAAATGCGAAAGAGCGTGGTGTAGGGACAGGTTTTTACCTTCTATCTCTACACCACGCTCCATCGTTGCACTGTGAAGTTGTTGGTCGGCGGTGTCTTACTCTCCCACACCCTCCCGGGTGCAGTACCATCAGCGCTATCGGGCTTAGCTTCCGGGTTCGGAATGGGTCCGGGCGTGGCCCCGATGCTATAACCACCGACACGATTAATTATTGTTTGGTGTTGTTTGGGGGGTGTTGTGTCAGGACTGCATAGTGGACGCGAGTTGTAACACACCTTCATATGTGTGTGTCAGGTGGTGTGTTTTTGGTGTGTTGTTCGGTGGATTAGTACCAGTCACCTGCATGACCTTGCGGTATGTCCAGTTCTGGCCTATCAACCCGGTGGTCTACCGGGCACCTAGTAATGAAACCTCATCTTAAAACAGGCTTCCCGCTTAGATGCTTTCAGCGGTTATCCCTTCCGTACGTAGCCAACCAGCCGTGCCACTGGCGTGACAACTGGCGCACTAGAGGTACGTCCGTCCCGGTCCTCTCGTACTAGGGACAGCCTTCTGCAAGTTTCTACGCGCGCGGCGGATAGAGACCGAACTGTCTCACGACGTTCTAAACCCAGCTCGCGTGCCGCTTTAATGGGCGAACAGCCCAACCCTTGGGACCTACTCCAGCCCCAGGATGCGACGAGCCGACATCGAGGTGCCAAACCATCCCGTCGATATGGACTCTTGGGGAAGATCAGCCTGTTATCCCCGGGGTACCTTTTATCCGTTGAGCGACACCACTTCCACTCGTAGGTGCCGGATCACTAGTCCCGACTTTCGTCCCTGCTTGAGTTGTCACTCTCACAGTCAAGCTCCCTTGTGCACTTACACTCACCACCTGATTGCCAACCAGGCTGAGGGAACCTTTGGGCGCCTCCGTTACATTTTAGGAGGCAACCGCCCCAGTTAAACTACCCACCAGGCACTGTCCCTGACCCAGATCATAGGAGGTTACAAGATATCCAATTCGATCAGAGTGGTATTTCACCTGTGACTGACACCACCACTGGCGTGGCGTGCTGTTAATGTCTCCCACCTATGCTACACAAACCGAACCGAATATCAATACCAAGCTATAGTGAAGGTCCGGGGTCTTTTCGTCCTGCCGCGCGTAACGAGCATCTTTACTCGTACTGCAATTTCACCGGGCCTGTGGTTGAGACAGCAGGGAAGTCGTTACGCCATTCGTGCAGGTCGGAACTTACCCGACAAGGAATTTCGCTACCTTAGGATGGTTATAGTTACCACCGCCGTTTACTGGGGCTTAAATTCTCCGCTTCGAACCACAAGGGTTCTAACAGGTCCTCTTAACCTTCCAGCACCGGGCAGGCGTCAGTCCGTATACATCAACTTCCACGTTTTCGCACACCTGTGTTTTTAATAAACAGTCGCTTCCCTCTATTCTCTGCGACCACGATCAGCAACCAACACCGCAAAAGGTGTGGCACCAACAGTGGCCCCCCTTCTCCCGAAGTTACGGGGGCATTTTGCCGAGTTCCTTAACCACAGTTCACCCGTTCGCCTGAGTATGCTCTACTTGACGACCTGTGTCGGTTTGGGGTACGGGCTCACAACATCCTCGCTAGAGGCTTTTCTCGACAGTCCAGGATCACCACCTTCCCCACCAGTGTGGGGTTGCATCACGCCTGACCCATGATGCCTACCGGATTTGCCTAGTAGGCGGGCTGCACGCTTACACCACGAAAACCAACCTCGTGGCGTGGCTACCAACCTGTGTCACCCCATCGCTTGACTACTACCAATGAAGGTCCCACGCAACAAACCCAACACCAGGTCACACAAGGTGACCACGATTGGGATGCTGGGTGGTTAGTACCACTGATTCATCATGGACGGCTGTTGTGAGGTACCAGAATATCAACTGGTTGTCCATCGACTACGCCTGTCGGCCTCGCCTTAGGTCCCGACTCACCCTGGGAAGATTAGCTTGACCCAGGAACCCTTCGTCATTCGGCGGAGCAGGTTTTCACTGCTCATTCGTTACTCATGCCTGCATTCTCACTCGTATGCACTCCACACCACGATCACTCGGATGCTTCAACGCCGCACACGACGCTCCCCTACCCAACACACACTGTGGTGTGTTGCCGCGGTTTCGGCGGTGTACTTGAGCCCCACTACATTGTCGGCGCAGAACCACTCGACCAGTGAGCTATTACGCACTCTTTCAAGGATGGCTGCTTCTAAGCCAACCTCCTGGCTGTCTTCGCGATCCCACATCCTTTTCCACTTAGTACACCCTTAGGGGCCTTAACCGGCGATCTGGGCTGTTTCCCTTTCGACCAACGGAGCTTATCCCCCGCAGTCTCACTGCCGTACTAGCATTCACTGGCATTCGGAGTTTGGCTGACATTGCTAAGATGATAGTCCCGCTCAACCAACCAGTCGCTCTACCTCCAGGAAGCACCATACAACGCTGCACCTAAATGCATTTCGGGGAGAACCAGCTATCACGGAGTTTGATTGGCCTTTCACCCCTACCCACAGCTCATCCCCTCAGTTTTCAACCTAAGTGGGTTCGCGCCTCCACAACCTCTTACAGCTGCTTCACACTGGCCATGGGTAGATCACTCCGCTTCGGGTCCAGGACATGCCACTCACAACACCCTCGTTAGGATTCGCTTTCGCTACGGCTACCCACACTCATGGTTAACCTCGCGACATGCCGCTGACTCGCAGGCTCATTCTTCAAAAGGCACGCCATCACCACACACAAGGTGGCTCTGACGGTTTGTAAGCACACGGTTTCAGGTACTCTTTCACTCCCCTCCCGGGGTACTTTTCACCATTCCCTCACGGTACTATTCCGCTATCGGTCATTTCGGAGTATTTAGGCTTACCGGGTGGTCCCGGCAGATTCACAGCAGATTCCACGAGCCCGCTGCTACTCGGGGCAACGCGATCAACACCACCACAATCAGCATTCACGTACCGGGCTTTCACCGTCTACGGCAGGCGATTCCACACCACTTCCGCTTACCAACTGCAGTCATGCCACATGTCATGCCACCATGTACAACCACGCCCCACAACACCACACACGCAACCCTGGCACAGGTATCACACGCATGCGGTTTAGCCTCATCCACGTTCGTTCGCCACTACTAGCAGAATCACAATTGTTTTCTCTTCCTGTAGGTACTGAGATGTTTCACTTCCCCACGTCTACCCCCAACAACGCTATTTCATTCACGCTGCGGTCACTACCAATCACAGTAGCCAGGTTTCCCCATTCGGACACCCTCGGATCAACGCTTGATTGACAACTCCCCGAGGCCTATCGCGGCCTTCCACGTCCTTCATCGGCTCGAAATGCCAAGGCATCCACCGTGTGCCCTTCCAACACACACCAACCACCAACAACCATTGGCAGCTGTGCATGACAGAAAACACAAGTAATACGACCACCACCACCAACCACCAACAAGGTGATCAGCAATGATGCGCCACACAAACACACACAAACAAACTGGTGTATTACAAAACTCTTACAAACATTCATCACTGATATTTCAGCAACAAAGAAATAAAGATGACTCGCGTCCACTATACAGTTCTCACACAACACCACCATGCACCCCACCAACCACCAACAGCAGCCAGTAGCGCACACAACAATCACAAGGACACGTGCATGTCCCAGACACCCAACAGCATGCCAACACTTTGAAAACAACATATCGTTTGTGCTTGTTACAACAATGACGATCACGATGCGGGCGTGTCACAAGATCTGCTTGCAACACCTACCCACACCCATTGGTGATCTCCACCCGGTCACACCACACCCATCACACACCACCACCAAACTGGCGAGAGTGTGCAACCTCATCAACGACGATGCAGTGTTGTTCAAAGAAAAGAAAAGAAAAAATATTGCTCCTTAGAAAGGAGGTGATCCAGCCGCACCTTCCGGTACGGCTACCTTGTTACGACTTCGTCCCAATCGCCGATCCCACCTTCGACCACTCCCTCCACACACAGTGGTTGGGCCATGGGCTTCGGGTGTTACCAACTTTCATGACGTGACGGGCGGTGTGTACAAGGCCCGGGAACGTATTCACCGCAGCGTTGCTGATCTGCGATTACTAGCGACTCCGACTTCATGGGGTCGAGTTGCAGACCCCAATCCGAACTGAGGCCGGCTTTCAGCGATTCGCTTACCCTCACAGGCTCGCTGCGCGTTGTACCGACCATTGTAGCATGTGTGAAGCCCTGGACATAAGGGGCATGATGATTTGACGTCATCCCCACCTTCCTCCGAGTTCACCCCGGCAGTCTCTCATGAGTCCCCACCATTACGTGCTGGCAACATAAGACAAGGGTTGCGCTCGTTGCGGGACTTAACCCAACATCTCACGACACGAGCTGACGACAACCATGCACCACCTGTACACCAACCACAAGGGAAAGACTATCTCTAGCCCGATCTGGTGTATGTCAAGCCCAGGTAAGGTTCTTCGCGTTGCATCGAATTAATCCACATGCTCCGCCGCTTGTGCGGGCCCCCGTCAATTCCTTTGAGTTTTAGCCTTGCGGCCGTACTCCCCAGGCGGGGCGCTTAATGCGTTAGCTACGGCACAGAAATCGTGGAAGATCCCTACACCTAGCGCCCACCGTTTACGGCATGGACTACCAGGGTATCTAATCCTGTTCGCTCCCCATGCTTTCGCTCCTCAGCGTCAGTTACTGCCCAGAGACCTGCCTTCGCCATCGGTGTTCCTCCTGATATCTGCGCATTCCACCGCTACACCAGGAATTCCAGTCTCCCCTACAGCACTCAAGTTATGCCCGTATCGCCTGCACGCCCGGAGTTAAGCCCCGGAATTTCACAGACGACGCGACAAACCACCTACGAGCTCTTTACGCCCAGTAATTCCGGACAACGCTCGCACCCTACGTATTACCGCGGCTGCTGGCACGTAGTTAGCCGGTGCTTCTTCTCAAGGTACCGTCACAAAAAAGCTTCGTCCCTTGCGAAAGAGGTTTACAACCCGAAGGCCGTCATCCCCCACGCGGCGTCGCTGCATCAGGCTTGCGCCCATTGTGCAATATTCCCCACTGCTGCCTCCCGTAGGAGTCTGGGCCGTATCTCAGTCCCAATGTGGCCGTCCACCCTCTCAGGCCGGCTACCCGTCGCCGCCTTGGTAGGCCATTACCCCACCAACAAGCTGATAGGCCGCGGGCCCATCCCACACCGAAAAAACTTTCCACCACACGAACTACCATGTGGTCCTATCTGGTATTAGACCCAGTTTCCCAGGCTTATCCCAAAGTGCAGGGCAGGTCACCCACGTGTTACTCACCCGTTCGCCACTCGAGCACCCTGCAAGCAGGGCCTTTCCGTTCGACTTGCATGTGTTAAGCACGCCGCCAGCGTTCGTCCTGAGCCAGGATCAAACTCTCCACAAAAAATGAACAAAACAGTCCACAAAGGCTCGTGAAAAGCCCAAAACCTAGCAAAGCCACCACCAAAACAGTGGCAACCAAACCAAACGATGACAAAAAAATCATCAAAAACAAAACAGGGCAATCAGTGCACACGCATGGCCATCCTTGACGAGGACAAACAACCACACACACCAACCACCCTAAGTACTACCAATCACAATAACCGTGACAACAGCACCACAACCGGCACCACCAACACGACCATCATCATCAACAGCACAAAACATATAAAAAGTATTGGCACACTATTGAGTTCTCAAACAACACGCACACTCACCACAGTGAGTGCAACGGAAACACAACCTAACACAGCAACGAACGCTGCGTCAACACAGCATGAACAACTATCCACACCACGTGTTTCCCATCTCCGCGACACCAACCGTGTCGCAACGACCCCGATAAAACTACACACACCCCAACAAACACACAAACCCGCAGCTCAACCGCGGGTTTGAACGTCGAAAAGCTAAAACTAGCTATAGGGCTAGGAAGCGAAGTGTGCTCCAGCGAAGTTTTTCTTGCCCTTACGCAAGACCAACCAGGCACCGTGCAGCAGATCCTCATTGGATACCACCCAATCTTCAGACTCAATGCGCTGGTTATTCACATAGGCACCACCTTCTTTAATGGTGCGGCGCGCAGCTCCCTTGGAAGCAGCGAGATTGGACTCCACAAGCAGATCAACAATCGAGGGGGTTGCATCGGCATCGAACTGCGCAATGGTGGTTTCTTGCAGCGAAGACGCAAGCGTCTGCTGGTCTAGATCTTCTAGCGAAGCGCGGCCAAAGAGTGCCTGAGCTGCAAGTTCAACAGCCTTTGTGGCGTCTTCACCATGTACAAGGTTGGTCATCTCCTGTGCAAGGCGACGCTGCGCTTCACGCAAGTGCGGGCGCTCGCTTAAAGCCTGCTCGTATTCGGCGATCTCCTCTTGGCTGAGGAAGGTAAACCAGCGCAGGTAGTCGATCACCACAGCATCGCCGGCGTTAATAAAGTACTGGTACCAGGAGTATGGGCTGGTCAGCTCCGGGTCTAGCCAGAGCTTGCCGCCACCGGTGGACTTGCCAAACTTCTGGCCATCGGCGTCGGTAACCAAAGGCACAGTAAGGCCATGGACCTTTTCGCCATCAACGCGACGGTTGAGATCAACGCCGGAGACGATATTGCCCCACTGATCACCACCACCGATTTGCAGGGTCACGCCCTTATTGCGACGCAAGTGCACAAAGTCATTTGCCTGCAGCAGCATGTAGGAAAACTCGGTGTAGGAAATGCCATCGCTTTCCAGACGGCGCTTCACCGTATCGCGATCCAGCATGGTGTTGAGCGAGAAGTTCTTACCCACATCGCGCAAGAACTCAATCACATTCATCTGCGCAGTCCAGTCGGCATTATTTACCATCTCGGCGTTGCCGTCTTCGAAATCCACAAAGCGAGCAATCTGCGCTTTGATGCTCTCCATATTTTCCTCGACCTGCGCTTCGCTGAGCATGGAGCGCTCCCCCACGTCACGAGGATCACCGATCATGCCGGTAGCACCGCCGGCCAACGCCACAGGCTTATGCCCTGCCATCTGGAAACGCTTCAGCATAATCAGCGGCACAAGGTGGCCTGCATGCAGGGAAGATCCCGTGGGATCGAAACCGCAATACAGTGCGATTGGTTGCTCGGTGTGCTCACGCAACGCATCCACATCGGTGGAATCGTTAATGAGGCCGCGCCACAGCAGTTCGTCGATGATATTCAAGGCATGTCCTTTTTAGTTAAGAAAATGTGTAGTGCTCACGGCGTTTCTAGCGCTTAGGCGCTTGAAGGCCAGGGTTGTGCTTGATCAATAAGCATGACCGGGATCCCGTCTTCGATGGGATAGGCGATGCCCAGACGGGGATTTAGCAACACTGACTCTTGCTCGCGATACTCAAGCGGGCCGTGATCCTTCGGACAAACCAGGATTTCTAGCAACTCAGGATCAATACTCATGGGTACACAGCTTAGCTTTCGGGTTTGAAAAGATGGTGAAAGCACAGGCAAGGCCTCCAGATCCACCCCACAAGGGGGGTCGCAATCGTGGAGGCCTATCATGCCAATGCAACTCTGGCGGCAAGCACCTTTGGCTTGGTACGCAGTGCTTTGAGCCAGCAATAAGGGCAGTTAGCGTGCGGTATCGATCACGCTAGCGCTTGCCCATGCGCGCAAGTCCTTGGAGCGTTGCTCTGCGCGCTGGCGTTGTTCTGCAACACGCACACCTGCAGTACCGCCGCGGGTAGCACGCGAAGCAACGGCGCCTTCAACGCTTAATACATCACGCACGCCTGCATGAAGGGCCGGGTGCACCGAGGCCATTTCCTCATCGCTGAGTTGGTCAAGGCCTTTGCCTTGAGCTTCCGCGATCCGCACACAAGCACCGGAGGCCTCGTGCGCTACTCGGAATGGCACGCCCTCGCGCACCAGCCACTCCGCCAAATCGGTGGCGAGTGTGAAGCCTGCTGGAGCAAGTTCTGCCATGCGCTCTTCATTAAAGCGCAGCGTAGACACCAGACCCGTCATCGCCGGCTGCAGCAAACGCAATTGCGCAACCGAGTCGACGATCGGCTCTTTATCTTCCTGCAAATCGCGGTTATATGCCAAAGGCTGGGCCTTTAAGGTGGCCATCAAACCTGCGAGGTTGCCAATCAAACGGCCGGTCTTGCCACGGGTCAGTTCTGCCACATCTGGGTTCTTCTTCTGCGGCATGATCGAGCTGCCGGTAGACCAGGCATCGTCGAGGATGACGTAGCCATATTCCGGGGTGCACCAGTAGACGATCTCTTCTGCCAGGCGCGACATGTCCACAGCGATTTGCGCCAACACGAATGCGGCCTCGGAGGCAAAATCGCGAGAGCTGGTGGCATCGATGGAGTTATCGGCTGCCTCATCAAAACCGAGCTCCGCGGCAATGGCCTCGGGGTCGAGTTTGAGTGAAGAACCAGCCAAGGCACCAGAACCATAGGGAGACACCGCGAGGCGCTTATCAAGATCCTGGAGTCGGTTGACATCGCGAAGCAGCGGCTGAGCATGAGCAAGAAGCTGATGTGCAAGCAGCACCGGCTGTGCTGCCTGGGAGTGCGTCTTGCCCGGCATGATCGCATCGGGGTGATCTGCTGCCTGGGTGATGATGGCATCGACGAGGTCGAGTGTGTCTTGGGCTACGTCACGGATGGCGTCGCGAAGCCACATGCGAAAAAGCGTGGCTACCTGGTCGTTTCGGGAACGCCCTGCACGAAGGCGACCTCCAACCTCCGGGCCTACACGGTCAATCAGCCCACGTTCCATGGCGCCGTGGACGTCCTCATCACTTGGCAGAGGGCCAAAGCTGCCATCGGCTACATCGCGGCCGAGTTGTTCGAGGCCGGCGAGCATGGTGTCGAGATCTTCATCGGAAAGCAGCCCGGCTTTGTGCAGCACTTTGGCATGTGCCTGAGAGGCCAACACATCATAGGGTGCCAGCACCCAGTCGAAATGCGTGGACACGCTCAGGGCAAACATTGCCTCGCTGGGGCCGCCGGAAAAGCGGCCGCCCCACAGCGCACCTTCGTTGGTACCGTGTGACATTTACTGCGCCTCGCGGTCGCGCTTGTTGGCGATCTTGGAGGAAAGGCCGTGCAGCTCCACGAAGCCCTTTGCCAGGGTCTGGTCGAAGGTATCGCCGGTGTCGTAGGTAGCCAGGTTGAAGTCGTAGAGCGAGGAATCCGACTTGCGCCCATTCACGGTGATCTTGCCGGCGTGCAGCACCAGGCGGATATCGCCGGAGACGTGCTCCTGGGTGGATTCGATGAAGGCATCCAAGGAGCGCTTCAGCGGTGCGTACCAGAGGCCGTCGTAGACCTCCTCGGACCAGCGGGCGTCGACAAGGCGCTTGTAGCGTGCAAGCTCTCGTTCAACGGTGACATCCTCGAGCGCCTCGTGGGCGGCAATCAGGGTCATAGCGCCCGGAGCCTCGTACACCTCGCGGGACTTGATGCCCACCAGGCGATCTTCGACCATATCCAGGCGGCCAACGCCCTGTGCGCCGGCGCGGCGATTGAGCTCTTCAATAGCCTCGAGCACGCTCACGCTGCGGCCGTCGATGGCCACTGGAACACCGGACTTGAAGGTGATGACCAACTCATCGGGTGCATTGCCCAAGCCCGGATCCTCGGTGTATGCGTACAGATCCTTTGTGGGTGGGTTCCACAGATCTTCCAAGAAGCCGGTTTCTACCGCGCGTCCCCATACGTTTTGGTCGATGGAGAAAGGCGACTTCTTGGACTGCTCGATGGGCAGGTTGATTTCTTCTGCGAAGGCGATGGCCTTGTCGCGAGTCCAGGCGTAATCACGCGCGGGTGCGATGATTTCCAGGTTCGGGTCCAGGTTGCGGAAGCCAACTTCGAAGCGAACCTGATCGTTGCCCTTACCGGTGCAGCCGTGGGAAATGTGGGTGCCACCGTGTTCTTGGGCAGCCTCCACGAGGTGCTTGACAATCAACGGACGAGAGATAGCAGAAACCAGCGGGTACTGCTTCATGTACATGCCGTTGGCCTTGATGGTAGGCAGGCAGTATTCCTCTGCGAACTCATCTTTGGCATCGATAACGATGGATTCCACTGCACCGCAATCAAGGGCGCGCTGGCGCACCGACTCCATATCCTCGCCACCTTGGCCAAGGTCGAGCGATACGGCAACGACCTCGCCGCCGGTCATTTTGGCCAAGTAGGGAATGGCAACGGAGGTATCAAGACCACCGGAATATGCGAGAACTACGCGGTTGCTCATAAGAATGCTTGCTCCTTGAAAATATGTCTTAAGTGTTCAACATGGCTGATGCAGCCCTCAGTGTGCCTGAGCACTGCAGCCAAACCTGTGGGATGTATCCACCTGCTCGTCGCAGTGGAAGTTTAGCGCTCGTGGTAGATATCTTGAGGCAACGCTTCAAATTCGCGCTGCGTCATTCGGGTGATGAGGTCTTTGCCGTTGAGTGGATCTCGAGCCAAGACAAATACTGTGTCGTCGCCGGCGATGGTGCCCACTACTTCTTCCATGCCCACCCGATCAATAAAGGAGGCAAGGAAAGGCGCGGCACCTGGTGGGGTGCGCAGCACCGCCATATTGGCTGAATGATCGATGGAAACGAGAAGCTCATCGAGCATCTTGCGCAGTTTTTCGCGTACACCAGCCGTTTCGGCTAGGGAGACTTCCTCGGCTCCGATGACGTAGTAGCCGCGCCCGCCTTCCGGCCTGAACTTCCTTGCACCGAGCTCATCTAAGTCGCGCGAGAGCGTGCCCTGGGTGATTTGCACGCCTTTTTCTTCCAGCAGCTCCGAGAGCTCCATCTGGCTATGCACACGGTTTTGCTGCAGGATGTCAACGATTAGGGTCTGGCGAACGGTACGCGTTATCGGGCTTCGAGGCATCGATTATCACTTTCTGCGACTCACAGGTGTATTTGGGTGAACACTCCACAGGATGTCTAAACAGGCGTTTGAATATTGGCGTTGGTTATTTCCAATATTTCAATCCACCTTATTTTATTCTATTCCTCTAGAAATACACAAGGGTTAGGCTAACCCTTGGGTTGATGCTCAAGTAACCACACCAGCAGCGCTTTTTGGGCGTGAAGGCGGTTTTCTGCCTCATCAAATACCCGCGACTGCGGCCCATCAATGACCTCGGCAGAGACTTCACTGCCGCGATATGCAGGTAGACAATGCAAGAAAATGGCCGAGTCTTTCGCCTTCGCCATCACATCTGCATTGACTTGATAGGGCAAAAATGGAGTACGGCGATCGATGCCGTCGTTTTCCATTCCCATCGACACCCAGGTATCAGTGATCACCACATCGGCATCGCGAGCTGCTTCAACATCATCGCTGAGCAACACGCTGGCGCCGGTTTCTTTTGCCCTGCGGCGGGCCCTATCGACAAATTCCTGCTTCGGCTGGAACTGCTCAGGGGCGATGATGGTGATATCGATGCCGGCATTGGCAAAACCGAGCATGTAGGAGTTGGCCATATTGTTATCGCCATCGCCCATATATACGGCCTTTAAACCACGCAACTGCTCTGGCTTGGCATCGGGTGTGCAGTGCTCGACGATGGTTTGTAGATCCGCCAAAATCTGACAGGGGTGAAAATCATCGCTGAGCGCATTCACAATCGGCACCGTCGCGGTTTCAGCCATGGCCTCTAAGTTGCTTTGGGCATAGGTGCGCCACACGATGGCAGACACGAAGCGCGAAAGTACCGCCCCGGTGTCTTGATACGTTTCGCCCTTGCCCATCTGGGATTTACCCGTCTCGGTAATAATCGGGTGCCCACCGAGTTCTGCGATGCCTGCGCTAAAAGAAAATCGCGTTCTAGTGGAAGTTTTATCAAATAACACCGCCACTGATTGCGGCCCTGCTAGCACTTGCTGGGAATAGGGCTTGGCTTTGAGCTCGGCTGCAAGCGCTAGTACCTCGGCCTGCTCTTGTGGGCTGAGGTCATCATCGGCTAGAAAATGCCGGACATTCGGTTGAGTCATGTTCTTCCTTATTCTCCTTGAGCTGCACTGATCGCCTTGGCCAATCGCGTGATAGCTTCTGCTATTTCTTCATCACTAATCACCAGCGGCGGGGTCAAACGAATCACGTTGTCTGCCGGGTTGTTCAGGATGAGGCCTTGACGCAACCCTTCGGCAACCACCTGCTTGGCTATTGCTGCATCGAGCACCACACCGAGCATCAAGCCTCGGCCGCGGACGAAGGAGACGCCGGGTAGCTGCTCAATTTCGGTTGCAAGGTACTCCCCTTTGGCCTTGACCTGATTGAGGAATTCGGCATCGAGCACGTCTAGTACGGCAGAGGCTGCGGCACAGGCTACGGGGTTGCCACCGAAGGTGGTGCCATGCGCACCTGGTTGCATCAGTTCTGCGGCTTTGCCTTGGGCGAGTACCGCGCCGATTGGCAGGCCTGCACCAAGACCTTTGGCCATGGTCACCACATCAGGAAGCACATTGGCATGGGCGAAGGCGAAGAAGTCTCCAGTGCGTCCAGCACCAGTTTGTACCTCATCAACGATCATGAAAATCCCGTGGGCATCGCACAGCGCTCGTACGTCTTCTAAAAAGCCTGGCGGGGCGGGGATCACGCCGGTTTCGCCTTGGATCGGCTCGAGGAAGATCGCTGCCACATCATCGGGATCGGTGGCAACCATGGAGCGCAACACCTCAATATCGCCATAGGGATAAAACTCCACATCCGGCAAGAGGGGGCGGAAAGGGCGCTGCTTAGCGGGTTGGCCGGTGATAGAGAGCGCACCGAGTGTTCGGCCGTGGAAGCCGTGTTGTGCGGCCAACACACGACGCTTGCCGCTGAGCTTGGCAATTTTCAGCGCGGCCTCGTTTGCCTCTGTGCCGGAGTTGCAGAAAAACGCCTTGACATCTTCACGCCCTGGGGCAAAGCGTTGGCGTAATTGCTCGGCTACTTCGATCACCGGTTGGGAGGCAAAGAGGTTGGAAACGTGCCCCAGGGTAGATACCTGGGCTTGGACGGCTTCAATCACGGCCGGGTGGGCATGGCCGAGAGAATTTACGGCAATGCCTGCGAGCATATCGATATATTCTTTGCCCTCGGCGTCGTAGACCTTTGCCCCCTTGCCTTGCACAAGGGCAATCGGCGGTGTGCCATAGGTGTTCATCAACGATGCTGACCAGCGTTGCTGCAGCGATGAGGTCATTGTTCTACTCCTTGCCCATCGTGTTCCCGGTACAAAGGCTCGGGAAGTTTGTGCACATTGTCATCGGAATCGCTAATGACCATGGTGCCGATGCCGCCGGAGGTAAGCAGCTCAAGTAGCACTGAGTGCGCTACTCGCCCATCGATCACGTGGGCTGCATCAACACCCGCCTCCACGGCATGAAGGCAGCTTTCCATTTTCGGGATCATGCCTGCATCCAGATCGCCAAGAATCTTGGCTAGATCGCCAACGCGAATCATCGAGGCAAGGGAGCTGCGATCCGGCCAGTCGGTGTAGAGGCCTTCAACATTGGTCAACACAATCAGGCGCTCAGCCCCTAATGCGGCTGCGAGTGCCCCGGCTGCTGTGTCGGCGTTGATGTTGTACACTTCTCCGTCTTCACCAGGGGCGATGGTGGATACGACGGGGATGCGGCCTGCCTCGATAATGTCGTTAATGGCGCTGGCATCCACATGGGTGATATTGCCAACCTGGCCAATATCCGTCATCTCACCGGCGACGTCGATCAGGCGCTTTTCTGCCCTAAACAGCCCCGCATCTTCGCCGGACATGCCAACGGCGTAGGGGCCGTGGGAGTTAATCAGCCCAACAAGATCCCTGCCTACCTGCCCGAACAAGACCATGCGCACCACGTCCATGACCTCGGGGGTGGTGACGCGGAATCCGCCTTTGAATTCCCCTTCGAGGCCTAGACGTTTGAGCATGGCTGAGATTTGCGGCCCGCCACCGTGGACGACCACGGGTTTTGCTCCCACGGTGCGCAAGAACACCATATCAGCTGCGAATGCGGCCTTGAGATCTTCATCGACCATGGCGTTGCCACCGTATTTCACCACAACGATCTTGTCGCGGAAGTGCTGGAGCCAGGGCAATGCCTCGGCCAACACATGGGCTCGCAATTGCGGGGTCAAGGTGGGCTCATTGCTTGGCGAATGTTCGCTTGTGCTCATTGTGCTTATTCCTTACAGCGCTTTCAGCCTGATCCTAGGAGGAGTATGCGGAGTTGATTTCTACGTATGCGTGGCTGAGGTCAGTGGTGCGCACGAAGGCCTCGCCGGAGCCTCCGGTGCCGAGGTCCACGCGCACATCGATATCTGCTCCGCTTAAGTCAACGTCTCGTGCACCAGGCGCACCGGTGCTGCCAAGGCAAACGGGCTGATCATTAAACCAGACCGAAATATTATCTGGGTCCATGGCTGCATCGGCCATGCCCACTGCTGCAAGCACGCGACCCCAGTTGGGATCAGAACCAAACATGGCGCATTTAAAAAGATTGTCGCGGCCAATGGTGCGCGCCGCAGCAAGTGCTTGCGCATCGCTATCGGTACCGGTGACGGTGATCCGCACACGCTTGGTCACGCCTTCAGCATCGGCTTGAAGCTGATTGGCAAGATCTGCACATGCCTCAAGCACTGCCTGTTCAAATTCCTCAACGCTTGGGCTAATCCCGGAGGCACCGTTGGCAAGCAGCAATACCGTGTCGTTGGTGGAGGTAGAGCCGTCTACATCGAGGGTATTGAAGGTCACTGCCACGGCCTTTGCCAAGGCTTGTTGTGCTACTTCTTGGCTTATCGACGCATCGGTGGTCAAACACACCAGCATGGTGGCAAGCGAAGGCGCCATCATGCCAACGCCTTTGCCCATGCCGCCTAAAACCCAACCCTCGCCTGCTACGAGCGTTTCTTTGCGTACCGTGTCGGTGGTCATGATGGCTGTGGCAGCATCGTGGCCTGCTGCTGTGGATGTTTCAAGCGCAGGTGCGGCTTGGTCGATGCCGCTGAGCAGGCGCTGCATGGGCAGCAATTCTCCAATAAGCCCCGTGGAGCATGCAGCGATGCGTTCTGGCGCAATATCCAATGCTTCGGCGAGGTGTTGGACGCTCGCGGCGCAATCTTTATCACCTTGGACGCCATTGCAGGCATTGGCGTTGCCCGCGTTAAACAGCACCGCTTCTAGTTCGCCATCTGCAATGGCTTTTCGTGACCACTTCACCGGCGATGCCACCACTCGGTTGCGGGTAAAAACTCCGGCCGCGGTGTATTCGGGGCCGAGGTTTCGCACGATGGCTAGGTCGGTATTGCCTGAGGGCTTAATGCCTGCGGCAATGCCTACTGCAGCAAAACCTTCGGCTGCAGTCACACCGGTGGCGGTATCAGATGACATGGATGCTCCTTGGAAAAAGAATGTGTAAAAGGTGCGGTACGCAAGTATCGGCGACTATTTAGGGTGCTACTCCGGCGATGGCAAGCCCTGCGGTTTCTTCATACCCCAGACTAATATTCATGCACTGCACCGCTGCCCCTGCCGTGCCTTTGCAGAGATTATCAATGGCTGATGTCAGCAGCACGGTGCCAGCTTTGTGGTCTACTTCTACCTGCACCTGGCATGCATTGGAGCCCACCACCGATTGGGTTTGGGGTTGCTGGCCGGGGGCGAGCAGGTGCACGAAGGGTTCATCGGCATAGGCTTGCTCATAGGCTGCGCGCACTGTTGCCTCATCCACGCCATCGGCAAGTGCTGCGGTGGCGGTGCTGAGGATGCCACGCGGCAACGGCGCAAGCACGGGAGTAAAGCTAAGGCGGATATTTTGGCCGCCTACTGCCTGAAGATTCTGCACGATTTCTGGGTTGTGGCGGTGCTTGCCTGCGGTGTTGTAGGCCTTAAGCGATCCCATGGTCTCTGATCCCAGCAGGCCCACAGATGCCTTCTTTCCACCACCGGATACACCGGTGATGGATACTAGGTTGATATGTGACTTGATCAGACCTTTGGCTACTGCTGGCCATATTGCCAAGGTGGCGCCGGTGGGAAAGCATCCAGGAATGGCGACTCGGTTGCTTGCGGCAATGGCCTGCCTTGCACCTGGCATCTCTGGGATGCCATAGGGCCAGGAGCCTGCGTAGGTGCCACCGTAGTATTCCTCCCAGTCTTCGGCGTTGCGCAGGCGGAAATCGGCAGCGCAGTCGATCACGAGGGTGTCTTCTGGGAGTTGTTCTGCGATCTTGGCGGAGTGACCGTGCGGCAGGCCGAGGAATACCACGTCGTGTTCGCGCAATTTATCAATATCGCTTGCTTCGATGGTGCGGTGGGCAAGCTGCGGCAGATGCGGCATGGCTTCTGCTACTGAAACTCCAGCAGAGCTGCCCGCCATGAGTGATCCGATACTGAGTTTGCCTTGGTGATACGCCGGGTGCTGCAGCAGGATCCTCAAGACTTCTCCCCCGGCGTAGCCGGTAGCACCTACCACTGCAACGTTGAGTGGTTGTTCGCTGGACTTCGAAGCATTCATACTCAAGAACTATACACTTTATGCAGTCATAAACAATTTATTTGCCTTTGGTGGCAGATTATGCAAAACGCCCATGCCTGGAAAGCATGGGCGAAACGCTAAGGCGTAGGCCTTTTAAGCACGCATTTGGGCACCGTGATCCTGCTTCGCACGTTCAGCAGCAGCCAAACGAGCCTCATTGCATTCTTCATCGGTTAGCGTGCGATCGGCAGCACGGAAGGACAAGGAAAACGCCAGCGACTTCTTCTCGGCGCCCAGGGATTCGGAACGGTAGACGTCGAAAAGCTCAACCTGCTCCAATAATTCACCAGCGCCGGCAACGATCGAGGCGCGAACCTCTTCTGCCGGGGTGGATTCATCGACCACCAAGGCCAAATCCTGGTGCAAGGCCGGGAAGCTCGAAAGCACCGGAGCCGGCAACACCGCATCAAAGGGCAATGCCGTGACGTCCAGCTCCATCGCGCACGTGCGCGCAGGCAGATTCAGGCGCTCAAGCACCTGCGGGTGCAGCTCACCGGCGTAACCGACTACCTGATCGTCTACCAACAACGCCGCACAACGGCCCGGGTGCCAAGGCAGCATCTCCGCATTGCGCACTTCCAGTTCCACCCCTCCGGCACGGGCAACGATGCGGGCCGATTCAATAGCGTCGCTAAAGCTATACGCACGCCCTTTGCCCCAAGGGCCACTGTACTGCTGCTCACCTGCACCAACCGTTGCAACGTGCAAAGGCTGATAAGGCAAGGAGGCCAAAAGCTGCTCTACGTCTTGCTCACTGGGGCGCGAGCGCACATCCAACATGGGCGAGGTGCCATCCCCGCGACGGAAGGCCACCTGCTGCAAACCGAACATCGCAACATCCGTGCGGCCGCGGGCAACATTGCGCCCCAAAGCCTCAAGCATGGAAGGCAGCAAGGTGGTAGCAAGCACTGCGTAGTCGCTATCCAGCGGGTTTTGCACCTTTACCGTCGCACGGCGCGGGTCTTCGCTATCAAGGCCCCACACATCAAAGGCATCATTGCGAATAAACGGTGTGGGAAGAATTTCTCCATAGCCGGAATACGCCAAGGCGTGCGCGATGGCGCGACGGCGACGCTGCGCAGGAGAAAGGCCGCGGCCAACAGCCGCCGGAGGCACGATCGAAGGAACAGATTCAAGCCCTTCGAGGCGCAATACCTCTTCAACCAAATCGGCTTGCTGGTCAAGATCAGGCCGCCAGGTGGGAGGCAACACACTAAGTTCATCGCCTTCGCGAGCCACCACGCAACCGACTTCTTGCAGGCGCGCAATCACCGTTTCTGGGCTATAGTCCACGCCGGCAACCTGGCTGGGGCGGCGAATGGACATGCGAATTTCCGCCGGTGCCTCCGCTTTGCCTACCAGGGTGCGCTCGGGGCTCACACTGCCGCCTGCGATGTGGGTGAGCAAGGCGCAGGCTGCGTCGAGGGCGATTTCAATGATCGCCGGATCAACACCGCGTTCGAAGCGGCGCGATGCCTCGGAGCTGAGCTTGTGCCTGCGCGAGGTACGCGCGGTAGTGATGGGATCCCAGTTCGCGGCCTCGAAGATCACGTCTGTGGTGTCGTCTTGGATCTCAGAGGAACTTCCACCCATGACACCGGCAAGCGACTGGATGCCGGAATCATCGGCGATCACCACGTCTTCTTCATGCAGCTCACGATCCACGTGATCAAGGGTGGTGAGTTTCTCGCCTTTTTCAGCGCGGCGCACCACCAAGTTGCCCTGCACCAAGGAGGCATCAAAGGCGTGCATTGGTTGGCCAAGCAGGAACATCACATAGTTGGTCACATCGGTGGCGGCATTGACCGGGCGCTGGCCACACAGCAGTAGCTCACGCTGCAACCAGAAGGGCGATTCCTTCTTCGGGTCAATGCCGACCACCTTGCGCAAACCGAAGCGCCGCGCCTTGGTGTCTTCTTGCAGATCAACGCTTAAAACTTCTCCCTCGGGCGCGGGGACCGAAGAGGTGTCAATGCCGGCTACGGCCAGATCCTCGGCCGGATCAGCAAAATCGAGTTGGAAGGCGCTGGCCAGCTCGCGGGTCAAGCCGCGAGCAGAAAGGGCATAACCACGATCGGGCGTGATGTTGACGTCAAAAACCGTATCGGCAAGGTCAAGGATCTCGCGTGCATCCTGGCCTGGCTCGCCTTCATCTAAGACGATGATGCCGGAGTTTTGCTTATCGCTTAAACCCAACTCAGCGGCCGAACAGATCATGCCGGCAGAGATTTGGCCATAGGTTTTACGCTCGGCAATGGCGAAGTTGCCCGGCAATACTGCACCGGGCAGGGAAACCACCACTAAGTCGCCTTCTTGGAAATTCCTGGCACCGCAGACGATTGATTGCAGCTCTCCGCTGCCATTTGCTTGGCCAACATTGACGTGGCAGTGGCGAATCGGCTTTTTAAAGCCCTCGAGTTCCACAATCTTTTCTACCCGGCCAACCACCAAAGAGCCGGTGGTTTCTGGGATGGGCGCATAGCCTTCAGTTTCGAAACCCACGCGAACATAGCCGGCGTCGAGTTCTTCTGAGGACACAGACCAGCCGGGGTTGGTGTGAGCAAGCAGCCGGGTGACCCAGTGTTGAGAGATCAGCATGGAGCAGTTCTTCCTTTAATCGTCTTTTTGTGTACTTCAGCGATCATTGCTCTTCGGTGGCCTGTATCGCTTCTCAATCTTGAGCCACCGCGACGGCGTTTAGGCTTGCACCCCGAACGGGAGGGTAAAGCGCAGGTCGCCTTCCACCATGTCACGCATATCGCTTAAGCCATTGCGGAACTGCAAGGTGCGTTCAAGACCCATGCCAAATGCAAATCCTGAGTACTCCTCAGGGTCGATACCTGCGGCGCGCAGCACATTGGGATTGACCATGCCGCAGCCACCCCATTCGATCCAGCCCGCGCCACCTTTTTTATTGGCAAACCAGACGTCCACCTCGGCCGAGGGCTCGGTGAAGGGGAAGTAATTGGTGCGCATGCGGGTACGGGTTTCTGGGCCAAAGAGTGTTTTGGCCATGTGATCAAGCGTGCCGCGAAGGTGCGCCATGGTGAGGCCCTTATCCACTGCCAGGCCTTCGATTTGGTGGAAGACCGGCGTGTGGGTGGCGTCGAGCTCATCGGTGCGGAACACCCTGCCCGGGCACACCACATAGATCGGCACTTCGCGCGAGAGCATGGTGCGCATTTGCACCGGTGAGGTGTGGGTGCGCAGCACTTGCTTGGAACCAGGCACGCTCACGTGGAAGGTGTCTTGCAGGGTGCGTGCAGGGTGATCGGGGATGAAGTTCAAGGAATCGAAGTTGAAGTATTCCGCCTCGATCTCAGGCCCATCGGCCACCTCATAGCCCATGGCCACGAAGATATCGGCGATCTGCTCGCTCAAGGTGGTAATCGGGTGCAGCGCACCGGTTTGGCTGCGGGTGGTTGGCTCGGTAACGTCCACGCGCTCTGCACGCAGCACCTCGGCATTGCGCTTTTCTTCCAAGCGGGTTTTTGCCTCGGCGAAGGCCTTTTCCACCCGGCCGCGCGCCATATTTACCAACCGGCCTGCATCTTTGCGCTGCTCTTTGGGGATACTGCCGAGCTGGCGTCGAGCTTGTGGGATGGGTGCTTCATCGCTTAGATGCGCCCGGCGAAGCTCAGCTAATTCCTCCAATGAATCGGCCTGCGCAAAGGCTTGGACGGCCTGCTCGGCAGCATCGTTGAGGAATTCTTCATTCAATTGGATTTCAGACACCCTTGTTTAGACCCTTCACGTTGGTGTTTCGAGGCAATCAACCCCGCCATCATACCTTGCTGTGGCACCTAGCTTTTCGACGAACCCGCGTGGAGCACTTTCGAGGACTCATAGAGGCAAATAGAGGCGGCCGTAGCCAGGTTCAAAGACTCAGCTCGGCCTCGAATCGGGATACGCACCCGGTGGTCGGCTTGCTGTAATAGCTCAGAGCCTAAGCCATGTGCCTCGTTGCCAAAAAGCCAGGCGATAGGTTTGGCCAGGAGTTCTTCGGCATCATCGAGGTCTACTTCCCCATCGGCACTCGTAGCCAATACCTGCATGCCACGGGCACGCACGCTTTGCAGCACGGCCTCAATATTGCTTTCGCGAGCTACTGGCAAATGAAACAGCGAGCCGGCAGATGCGCGCACACACTTAGAGGATTGTGGATCTACCGTTTCTCCTGCAAACACCAGAGCATCTGCACCCATGGCATCTGCCACACGAATCAATGTGCCCGCATTACCCGGCTCATTAGTTTCCACCGGGATGCTCAGTAGCTGCGGTGTGCCGCGCAGTGCTTGCTTGAGTGGCCAAAGCACCGGGTTGCAGATGGCAAACAGGCCCGTGGTGGTTTTGGTATCGGACATGTGCGCCGCGGCGCGGTTATTGATGGGATGGATGTACACGCCCATGTTCTGCGCCAAGGTGAGGATGTGGCCAAACCGCGTGGCTGCTTGCTCGGTGATAAACAGATCCGTGGCAGAGCCTGTGGCTAAGGCTGCTTCTACGGAATTTTCGCCTTCAACGATGAACTTTTGCGCCTTCTTTCTCGCAGCGCTTCGGTGCAGTTTTGCTGCTTGCACCACCCGTGGGGTGCGTTCAGTAAATGGATCTGAAAAATCAATGGAGGCCATGTGGCAAATGTAGCAACCGACCCCCGATCGTCTGAGTGTTGCACCGAAAAACCTGCCCCTACCTCGACAAAGCTTTCCCTGGCATCGAGGCTACGGGGCAGGTATTGCAGGGGTTAGGAGTACACCTTGGTCCAATTTAAGGATTCGAAGGCCTCACGGTTCCCAGCACTGAACTGCTCAAGCAACGCAATGGCATTGGAGGGAGATATTGCAGGCCAGCAGGGTTGGCGGTGCTGCGTAGAAGGTTAAAGGATAAGCCCTGTGGCTTAGGTTGCAAGCTGTGCTGTGAACTTGCTGGTTTTTGCTAGGGAAAATAAAAAACCCGGATCCTCATGGGATCCGGGTGGAAGGCTTTTGCGCCTAGATTAGGCAGCCTTAGGAGCGTTGACGTCCTCAGGCAGAGCAGCCTTGGCGGCCTCGCAGATTGCGGAGAATGCAGCGAAGTCGTTCACGGCGAGATCGGCGAGCACCTTGCGGTCAACCTCGATCTCTGCAAGGCGCAGGCCCTGGATCAGACGGTTGTAGGTGATGTCGTTCATGCGAGCTGCAGCGTTGATGCGGGTGATCCACAGCTTGCGGAACTCCGACTTGCGGGCACGACGATCGCGGTATGCGTACGTCATGGAGTGGAGCCACTGCTCCTTGGCCTTACGGTACAGGCGGGAGCGCTGGCCGCGGTAGCCCTTAGCGGACTTCAGAATATCGCGACGCTTCTTCTTTGCGTTCAGTGAGCGCTTGACACGTGCCACTTGAAAACTTCCTTAATCTATTTGGTGTGTTATTGGGAACTGAAGATTGTGTTGGCGGTGATTAGCCGCGACCAAGCAGGCGCTTCACGCGCTTGGTGTCTGCCTTGGCAACGTCTTCGGTGCCCTTCAGGCGGCGGGTACGAGTCGAGGGCTTGCCCTCGAGCAGGTGGCGGCGGTTAGCCTGCTCACGACGGAGCTTGCCGGAACCGGTGATCTTGACGCGCTTAGCGGTGCCCTTGTGGGTCTTCTGCTTCATTGGATTAACGTCCTTTTTCGAATCTGTTACGTTTCTACTTCTTGCCCTTGCGCACAGGACCAAACACCATGGTCATGTTGCGGCCGTCCTGCTTCGGCTTGGTTTCCACCACGCCAAAATCAGCGACGTCATCAGCGAGGCGCTCAAGGAGACGGAAGCCAAGTTCGGGGCGAGACTGCTCGCGACCGCGGAACATGATGGTCACTTTGACTTTCGAGCCCTTCTCAAGGAAGCGAATCACATTGTTCTTCTTGGTCTCGTAGTCGTGATCATCGATCTTCGGGCGGAACTTCTGTTCCTTCACTACAGTCTGCTGCTGGTTCTTTCGAGCCTCACGAGCCTTTTGGGCTTGTTCGTACTTGAACTTGCCGTAGTCCATGATCTTGCACACCGGAGGCTTCGCGTTGGGCGCAACCTCAACCAGGTCAAGATCTGCGTCATAAGCGAGCTTCCGTGCATCCTCGATGCGGACGATGCCTACCTGTTCACCATTTGGGCCAACCAAACGGATCTCAGGGACTCGGATACGCTCATTAATGCGAGCTTCAGCGCTGATGGGGACTCCTCAAGTAGCAAATTGAACTTTTGACGTACCGCGTCAATCGCCGGGTTTTCACAGAATGAGCGTGCGCTCATGCGAAAAACCCGTTCACCCTCGGGGTGAACGGGAGATCGTGTTCCAGACATACGCTGATACCGCGTGTGTCTTTTACCTTGACCCTTGTCCAGCTTCGTACCGGGGTACTGAAGCGGCTTCGGGTGGGATGATCTCCACTTGCGACCTACTACAGGCATACACCCTTAGTAGGCGGTAGTGGAAGATACCTTAGCAGCAACCTTGGCGGCAGCGCAAAGCGACACGGCCTCAGAGGATTTCTTTGAGGAATTGCCCCGTATAAGAACCAGACACCGCAGCCACATCTTCAGGTGTTCCCTGGGCAACCACTTGCCCACCACCGGATCCGCCTTCTGGGCCCATATCGATGATCCAGTCGGCGGCTTTGATCACATCGAGGTTGTGCTCGATCACGAGCACTGAGTTGCCTTTATCTACCAAGCCTTGGATCACCAGCATCAGCTTGCGAATATCTTCAAAGTGCAACCCGGTGGTTGGCTCATCGAGGATGTAGATGGTGCGACCATTGGAGCGCTTCTGCAACTCCGATGCCAGCTTCACGCGCTGCGCTTCACCACCGGACAAGGTGGTGGCCGATTGCCCTAAGCGCACATAGCCAAGGCCGACCTTATTCAAGGTGGCCAAGTAGCGGTGGATAGAGGTAATTGGCTCGAAGAACTCCGCAGCCTCGCTAATGGGCATATCGAGCACCTCTGCGATGTTCTTGCCCTTGTACTTCACCTCCAGGGTTTCCCGGTTATAGCGCGCACCCTGGCACACCTCGCAGGGAACGTAGACATCGGGGAGGAAGTTCATTTCGATCTTCAGCGTGCCATCGCCCTGGCACGCCTCGCAGCGCCCGCCCTTGACGTTAAAGGAGAAACGCCCGGGCTTATAGCCTCGAACCTTGGCCTCGGTGGTCTCGGCAAAAAGGTTGCGGATCTTGTCAAAAACACCGGTATAGGTGGCGGGATTTGAGCGTGGCGTGCGACCAATCGGCGATTGATCTACCTGCACCAATTTATCCAGATGCTCCATGCCTTCTACGCGCTTGACCCTGCCTGGTACCTGGCGGGAACGGTTGAGCTCATTGGCCAGCACTTTAGAAAGGATCTGGTTAATGAGGGTGGATTTACCCGAACCCGATACGCCGGTAATGCAGGCGAGCACGCCGAGGGGAATGTCGACGTCGATATTGCGCAGGTTGTTTTCCTTAGCGCCGATCACCTTGAGCATTCTTTGGCTATCAATGGCGCGGCGCTGCTCAGGCACGCCGAGCACTTTGCGGCCACTTAAATAGGCGCCGGTAACGGAGTCTTCACAGTCGTTAATGCCTGCCGGATCACCCTGGTAGACCACTTCGCCACCATATTCACCGGCTCTAGGTCCGATATCGACCAACCAGTCGGCGGCACGGATGGTGTCTTCATCGTGTTCGACCACGATCAAGGTATTGCCAATATCGCGCAGGTGCTCAAGGGTGGTAATCAGGCGTTGATTATCGCGCTGGTGCAGGCCAATGGAGGGCTCGTCGAGCACGTAAAGCACCCCGGCCAAACCGGAACCAATCTGGGTGGCCAGGCGGATTCGTTGGGCCTCGCCGCCAGAAAGGGTGCCTGCGGCGCGATTTAAGGTGAGATAGTTCAAGCCGACATCGAGCAGGAATTTCAGGCGTGCCTGGATCTCTTTGAGCACCGCCCCGGCAATCATTTCCTCGCGTGCACCGAGTTGCAGGGTATTGAGAAATTCTGCCGCCTCGGCAACAGAGAGGGCACTGAGGCCAGCAATCGACTGCTCGCCATGCGAGCTAGAGGCGAGGCGAACCGACAATACTTCCGGCCGCAGGCGCGCACCTTGGCAGCTCGGGCAGGCAATCTCTCGGGTATAGGCCAAGAGGCGATCTTTTTGGCTCTCGCTATCGGCCTGATCCAATTTGCGTTGGATATAGCCCAGTACGCCTTCGAATGGCGCAGACCAGCTTCTCATGCGGCCATAACGGTTTTTATAGCGCACTGCTACTTCTTGGTCGCTGCCATGCACTAGCGCATGTTGCTGCTGTTTGCTCAGTTGGGAATAGGGCGTGCGCGGATCGAAGTCCATGGCCTTGGCTAAGGCCTCGATGAGCTTTTCAAAGTAGCGGTGATTGGGGCTGGAATTCCACGGCTGCACCGATTTGATCACTGGCGCATCTTCATCTGGGATGATGAGGTCTACGTCTACCTCGGTGCGCGTACCGAGGCCATCGCAGGCCGGGCAGGCGCCGTATGGGGAGTTAAAAGAAAAGGCGCGTGGTTCAAGCTCGTCAATGTCGAGCGTGTGCCCGTTTGGGCAGGCCATCTTTTCAGAGAAGCGACGAATGCGGTTCGGGTCTTCCGGATCAAGGCCAACAAATTCTAGCGCCACTACGCCGTCGGCAAGCCCAAGGGCCGTTTCTACGGAATCGGTGAGCCTTTGGCGTTGAGAGTCTTTGACTTGAAGGCGATCAACAACGACGTCAATATCGTGCTTGACCTGCTTTTTCAGCTTAGGTGGATCGCTGAGCTGATACACCTGGCCATCCACGCGCACGCGGGCATAGCCCTCGGCGGCAAGCTCGGCGAATAACTCGACAAACTCACCTTTTCTGGTGCGCACCACGGGTGCGAGCACCTGGAATTTCGTGCCTTGTTCAAGTTCCAGGACTTGATCCACGATCTGTTGTGGGGTTTGACGCTGGATTACTGCATCACAGGTCGGGCAGTGCGCGGTGCCGGCGCGGGCATAGAGCAAGCGCAGATAGTCATAGACCTCGGTGATGGTGCCCACCGTGGATCGCGGGTTGCGGTTGGTGGATTTTTGGTCAATGGATACTGCAGGCGAGAGGCCTTCAATGAAGTCCACATCGGGTTTATCCATTTGGCCGAGGAACTGCCGCGCATAGCTTGAAAGCGACTCGACGTATCGGCGCTGGCCTTCGGCGAAGATGGTGTCGAACGCCAGGGAGGATTTACCCGATCCCGACAAGCCGGTGAACACAATGAGGGCATCGCGTGGCAAGTCGATATCAACGCCTTTGAGGTTGTGTTCTCTTGCTCCGCGTACTACCAAACGATCAGCCACGTACTTTGCACCTTCTATAAGTTATCGATTTCTACTGCGCCCGACACGCTCGAAGTTCTTCTTTGGGCCTGAGATTGCGAGGTTTCTATCAACCCCACTATGACAGCGCATGGCGCGGGAGAAAAATTGCATCCTTTCACCTCAACGCCTTGCTCACTACTGCCCCATGCTGCCTCATCCTAGCAAGAGATCGAACAGATGGACGAACACACCTTGCTCGAAGGCGCTAGACTTTCTTTGCATGAGCGAGAACCAACAACCCAAGACCATCCTTGATCAGATTTCCGTGTCCGATATGGACAACAATTGCTACCTTTTGGTCCGTGGCGATCAGGCTTTGCTTATCGACGCCGCGGATAACACCGAAGCACTGCTCGCGTTAGCCAAGCGCCACAACGCCAGCATCACCGCGGTGGTCACCACCCATCAGCACTGGGATCATGTGCGTGCTTTAGAGGAACTGCTCGAGCGCACGGACGCGACCCACATTGCTCCTGCCCCGGATGCTGACGCGCTGCCTGCGAAGGTAGATATTGCGCTTGAACAAGGCGACGCTTTAGATTTTGAAGGCCTCCAGCTTGAGGCGCATATCCTGCGTGGTCACACCCCAGGTGGTTTGGCTTTGTCTTGCCAGATTGACGGCACCACGCACCTGTTTGTAGGCGATAGCCTCTTCCCCGGCGGAGTTGGCAAAACCAATTCCCCCAAGGAATTCGAGCAGCTCTTCTCCGATGTCAAAGAGCAGCTTTTCGATGTCTATCCAGATGATGCGATCGTGCATCCAGGCCACGGTAAGCCCACCATGCTTGGTGCTGAACACCCACAGCTTGATCAGTGGCGTGAGCGCGGCTACTAAGCAACAAAACATAAACAATTTCGCACAAGGTGGCGCTTTATGCGTTGATCTTGGCAATCGGGCGCTATACTCCCCCAACAAGAACGCTTTGCATCTATCTCAAGGAGATTTCTTTTTATGATCCGCAAGCTTGCACGACCGATGATCGCATCGGTATATATCGCCGATGGTGCCGATACCGTCATGAACACCCAGGCTCATGTTGATTCCACCGAGTCGGTTGTCAACAACCTCCGTTCCTTGCTGCCTCGTCAGTACCGCACCTTCATTCCGAAGGATCCGGAGACCGTGGCCAAGGCTGTTGGCGGCACCAAGGTTGGCGCCGGCGCCCTGCTGGCTCTTGGCAAGGCTCCCCGCCTGTCCGCCGCTGTGCTGGCTTTGCTCGCACTGCCCACCTTGATCACCCGCAACGCCTTCTGGGCAGCAGATTCCCGCGAAGAAAAGGTATCGCGCCGCCAGGGCTTCCTTACCAACCTCGCGCTCATCGGTGGCCTTGCCATCACCAGCCTTGATACCGAAGGCAAGCCGGGCCTGAAGTGGCGCGCAGGCCACGCTGCCAAGGTGGCCAATAAGAAGGTGCAAAAGGCTCTGCCTACCAAGTCTGAGACTGAGAAGTTCACCGAGAACGCCCAGGAGCAGGCTTCTGCATTCGCTGCTTCTGCCAAGGATTGGATCGGCGACGCTTCCGATAAGGTGGCCGAGGTTGCCGGCAACGCCAAGGATTATGTTGACGACAACAAAGATGATTGGCTCAAGAGCGCCCAGAAGAACTCCAAGGTAGCCAAGAAGAAGGTAGTCAAGGCTGCCGCTAAGGCTCAGGATCGCGCACAGGCTGCATTGGAAGACGCCGAGAAGGCATCTGGCCGCGCAGCGAAGAAGGCTGATAAGCGCTACGGCAAGCTGCAAAAGGATGCCGCTAAGGCTTTGAAGAAGGCCCAGAAGCGCGTGAAGAACATCTAAAGGTTTTTCTCCACCTTTTTCACCCCACACCTTCGCCCCGCCGGAACGATTCTTTCGGTGGGGCGTTGTTGTGCCGGGGAACAAAATTCACCCCTTGCAGCGTTGTACCTGATCCAAAGCGCAATAGAAAGGATGCGAGCATTCCCAAGCAAGATCAAGCGACGTTAAATGCCGAGCAGGAAAACGTCGATAAGCTTATTGCCACCTTGGACCAAGAAGTTGCCCAGGCAAATGCACGGCTGAAGTCCGTCATGCTCGAGGTAGATCCCTGCAACCCTGATGCCGAGGCGCTGGTGCGGCGCGAAACCGAGTACCACAGCCTGAACGAGAAGATCGATCGGCTCAACCTTGCCCAGCTTGGGTTGGTGTTTGGGCGCATCGACGTAGCCGATGTACCAGAGCACTTGATTGATAACCCGGTCGATGGCCAACCTGGGGTGGATCGTCGCTATATCGGCCGTATGGGCTTGGTTGATCGCGAGGATAATTACCGCACGCTTTTGCTTGATTGGCGCGCCCCCATGGCGCGTCCCTTCTATCTGGCCACCACCGCACACCCTGAGGGCGTGCAGCTTCGGCGTCATATTCGCACCAAGGGCACCAAGGTCACTGCTGTGCACGATGAAGTGCTTTCAGGTCCTGGCAGCGCTGAAGCATCCGGTGTGACCAGCGAGGCTGCCTTGCATGATGCGCTCGAAGCTGCGCGCACCGGGCACATGGCCTCAATTGTCCAGACGATTCAGCGCGAACAAGACCAGATCATCCGCGATGAACACCGCGGTGTGATGGTGGTAGAAGGTGGCCCTGGCACGGGCAAAACTGCTGTGGCCTTGCACCGCATTGCCTATTTGCTTTATACCTGGCGTGAGCAATTGGCCAAGACCGGTGTGTTGATTCTTGGCCCCAATGCCACCTTCTTGGAGTACATCTCGCGGGTGTTGCCGGAATTGGGTGAAACGGGCGTGGTGCTATCTACCGTTGGTGATCTCTACCCCGGTGTCGAGGCCTCAGCGGAGGAATCCCTGCTTGCCCGAGAAATCAAGGGCAGCGAGGAGATGGTGGTGGTTATTGATCGCCTGATCAAACACCACCAGCAACTGCCAGAGAGCACGCGGACCATCAGCATCGATGGCTTGGACATTGCGCTTGAGCCGGCGATGGTCAGGGCTGCTCGCACCCGTGCGAGACGAAGCCGTAAACCGCACAATGAGGCCCGCCCGGTATTTGCTACCGCACTAGCCGAGCAGATCGCCAATGCCATGCGGGACCGTATTGGTGCAGATCCCCTCGGGGGCAAGAATCTGTTGGGCGAAGGCGACTTGGCTGAGTTGCACGATGATGTGCGCCAAGCGCCGATCTTTTCGCAGCTTTGTGCTGAATTCTGGCCGGAGCTTGCACCCACCACGGTGCTGGCGCAGTTCTTTGAGGATCCATCGCTGATCCAGGCCATTGCCTTTGATTATGACGAGGATACTCAACAGGCCCTCTATCGGCGCGATGGTTATGCCTGGGCATCTTCCGATGCTGCTCTTTTAGATGAACTCGCCGCACGGATCGGTGGGCTTGATCCCGAAGAGCAATTAGAGGCTCAGCGCAAGCGTTGGCGCGAGCAGGTGGCAGAAGCCGCCGAGGCCCTCGATGTGCTGACTGGTTCGCAGAATACCGACCTTGACGATGAAGCCGATGCCGAGATCCTTTCTGCCCATGACGTGGTGGATGCCGAAACCTTGGCGGCTCGCCAGGAGGTGCGCGACCAGCGCAGCACTGCCCAGCGCGCTGCAGAGGACCATCGTTGGGCTTTTGGGCACGTCATCATCGACGAGGCTCAGGAGCTGACCCCGATGGAGTGGCGCATGGTGTTTCGCCGCAGTCCCTCGCGGTGGATGACCATCGTGGGCGATCCGGCGCAGACTGGCTCGCCTGCCGGTGTGGATGCCTGGGCTGAAACCCTCGAGCCCTATGTGCACGACCGCTTCCGCACCCACCGGCTGAGCGTGAATTACCGCACCCCGGTCGAGATCATGGAGCTTGCCCACCGCGTGCTGGATGTCTATGCACCTCATGTGCCCAAAGCCCAAGCTTTACGACGTTCCAACGAGCCCATCCGCTACTTGCCCGAAGGGACTGACGCGCTCGCGATTGCCCAGGAGATTCAACAGCGCGAACCAGAAAGGCTCTGTGCCGTCATCGGCCCGGATGCCCAGGCAGGCGATGGCATCCTTGGCATTAGTGCCGCCAAGGGCTTGGAATTTGACCATGTGGTGCTGTTGGATCCCAAGGCCATGGTGGAGGAGTCTCCCCAGGGGTGGCAAAACCTCTATGTGGCCTGCACCCGCGCAACCCAGACGTTAAGCGTTATCGGCGAACTCCCCCTATAGCAACACCCGCCTTCCTTAAAGGGGAAGGCGGGTGTTATTGCTTGAACCGGATTAGCTCACGGTGTGCACAATCATCACATCGCAGTCGGACTGACGAGCCACATCGGCAGGTACCGAGCCAAGCAGGCGGCCGGTGAGTGAGTTAATGCCGCGGTTACCCACGACGAGCAGGTCGGCGTTGTTTTCATTCACGATAGCCATGAGCGCCTCAACCGGGGTGCCTGGGCGGATAGCAGTTTCGATCTTCTGGGCACCGGCGCCGCGTGCGTGCTCTGCGGCCTTGTCCAGGTTCTGCTGAGCTGGGTCATTACCCAGCACCGTTACTGAGTCTTGGCGCAGCGTTTTCGAAGCGTCTTCCTTGCTCTCGTAGTAGGCACAGCCGACGATCAAGGTGGCGTCGAACGCGGCGGCGATCTTAGCGGCACGCTCCACGGCAAGCATGGAGGATTTGGAGCCGTCGGTGCCAACAACGATGGTGGAGTAATCGCTCATGAGAACCTTTCTGAAAGCAATATGTTTATTCAAAGAGCCCTTATAGCTCCGCAATGCTCCAAGTCTAACAACTTCCCGGCCAGGTGCACGCCAAGGTGAGTATCAGCGCATCACATGGGCACTGTGTTGGATCTGGCAGATTACATGCCGGCGTCTTCAAGGCCACGCAATTCCTTTTTCAGATCCGCGATTTCATCACGAAGCCGCCCGGCCAATTCGAACTTCAATTCCCTAGCTGCTGCGGCCATTTCGGCGCTGAGCTGATCAATCAAGGCGCGCACCTGCTCTGTGGGCATCGCCGATACATCGCGGCGCTGGGCCACCAAGGTATCGCCGCTGGCACTCGGTGCTTCTTCCCCATTGGCTTCTGCCACCTGATCCAAAATATCTGCGATCTTCTTCCTCAAAGGCTGAGGATCAATGCCGTGCTCGGTGTTGTAGGCAATCTGCTTTTCGCGTCGGCGCTCCGTTTCATCGATGGCGTATTGCATCGATTCGGTGACCTTATCGGCATACATGATCACTTCACCCGAGACATTGCGGGCGGCACGACCAATGGTTTGGACCAAGGATCGAGTAGAACGCAAGAAGCCTTCCTTATCCGCATCCAGGATGGCCACTAGTGATACTTCGGGTAGGTCGAGACCCTCGCGCAGAAGGTTGATGCCCACGAGCACGTCATATTCACCCAGGCGCAGTTGGCGCAGCAATTCGACGCGCTGCAGGGTATCGATATCCGAGTGCAGGTAGCGCACCCTGATGCCATTTTCTAGCAGATAATCGGTGAGATCCTCGGCCATCTTCTTGGTCAAGGTGGTAACCAGTACGCGTTCCTGCTTGGCGGTGCGTTCGCGGATCTCGTGGATCAGATCGTCGATCTGGCCCTTGGTGGGGCGCACATCCACCTTGGGATCCAACAAGCCGGTGGGACGAATGACTTGCTCTACGAACTCGCCGCCGGCGGCGGCCATCTCATAGTCGCCGGGCGTGGCCGAAAGATAGACGGTTTGGCCAACGCGTGCTTCAAATTCCTCCCAGGTTAAAGGACGGTTATCCAGCGCAGATGGTAGGCGGAAGCCAAATTCCACCAGGTTGCGCTTGCGCGACATATCGCCTTCGAACATGCCGCCAATCTGTGGCACGGTCACGTGGGACTCATCGATGATGGTGAGAAAATCTTCGGGGAAATAATCCAACAGCGTTGCCGGCGCCGTTCCCGCGGGCCTGCCATCGAGGTGGCGAGAGTAGTTCTCAATGCCGGAGCAAAAGCCCACCTGCTCGATCATTTCCAGGTCATATTCGGTGCGCATGCGAAGCCTTTGGGCTTCGAGCAATTTGCCGCGGTTTTCTAGGTCTTCGAGGCGTTCGGCGAGCTCTTCTTTGATATCCGCGACGGCTTTTTCCATCCGCTCTGGCCCTGCCACATAGTGGGTGGCCGGGAAAATCCGGATCTCATCTACCTGGCGCACCACGTCGCCTGTGAGCGGGTGAATGTAGTACAGGGAGTCGATCTCATCGCCAAAGAACTCCACTCTCACGGCGAGTTCTTCATAGGCGGGGATAATGTCTACCACATCGCCTTTCACGCGGAAGGCGCCTCGGGTAAAGCCCACGTCATTTCGGGCGTATTGGATATCCACTAACAGGCGCAGGAAGCGATCGCGTTCTACTTCTTCGCCTACTTTCAGCACCACCGAACGGTCCAGGTAGCTCTGCGGGGTGCCCAAGCCGTAGATGCAAGAAACCGAGCTCACTACCACCACATCGCGACGAGAGAGCAGCGAGCTGGTAGCGCGGTGGCGCAGGCGCTCTACGTCGTCGTTGATGGAAGAGTCTTTTTCAATATAGGTGTCTGTTTGGGCGATATAGGCTTCCGGTTGGTAGTAGTCGTAATAGCTCACGAAGTACTCAACCGCGTTATTGGGCAGTAATTGGCGCAGCTCATTGGCCAATTGGGCAGCCAGGGTTTTATTGGGCGCCATGACTAAGGTGGGGCGCTGTTGTTTTTCAATCAGCCACGCAGCCGTTGCGGATTTACCGGTACCGGTGGCACCAAGGAGCACCACGTCGCGTTCGCCTTGGTTGAGGCGTTGATCCAGCTCGGCAACGGCGGTTGGCTGGTCGCCGGCAGGTTCGTATTCAGACACCACCTCGAATACGCCATCGCTGCGTTCCACTTCCTCTACGGGGCGGAAATCTTCTAAATCGGCGTTGATTTTTTCGGGGTGCTCAGAAGCAAAAGCCATGGGCACTACTGTACCGCGTGTACATACTCCCAGAGTTTGGCTACTTCTGCCTTAAGTGCTTGTTCATCACCTGAGTTATCTACCAGGTAATCGGCGCGGGCGCGGCGCTGCTGATCAGGCATTTGGCGTTCGATGCGAGCCTTGGCATCGTCTGCTTCTAAGCCGCGGTAGGCAACGAGCCTTCGGATTCGCTCCTGTGCTGGAACATCAACCACGATCACGCGATCGACCAAGGCATCGGAGTTGGTTTCAAGCAGCAGTGGGTGATCGAGCACCACGATGGCTGTTGCATCCTCGCGATCTGCGGCCTCAAGCAGCGTTTTGATGCGTTTCGCGATAGCCGGGTGGGTAATGGCGTTGAGCTTCGCGGTGGATGCTTCATCGCGAAAGGCGCGCTGCGCCAATGCTTGGCGCCGTAGGCTTCCATCGCTTTCGATGATGTCTTGGCCAAAGGCCGCGGCGAGTTCTTCTAGGACGGGACTTCCTGGGGCTACGACGTCTCGGGCGACTTGGTCGGCGTCGATAATATTCGCGCCTCGTTCGCGCAACATTGTGGCCACCGTGCTTTTGCCGCTACCGATTCCGCCGGTCAGTCCTATCTTCATAGCTTCGCCATTGTAGCCGAGCCTAAAAGGTAACGCACAACACATTGCCAAGCTGGATACACAGGCGTCACAATTCCTATATAAATGAACTTGTCAGACGTCCTACAACGCTTCTTGGATGCGGAGGAACCCCGGTGAGCACACTTTCACCCTCATTGCATGTTGATGCACCACTACCCCAAGCAATTGATGCCTCAGCACTACAGTCCCTAGCCCATTGCAGCCACGGCACCCTTTTGCTGCACTTCAGCTCCACCATCGACGGCACCCTCCTGCGTATCGACGGCGCCCGTGGCCACATCGAATTAAGCATTGCAGGCGGCAGGATTGACGGCGCGGTGAGCGTCGACAAGCAAGAACGCCACATCGACGCCGAAGACACCCTCGGAATTGACGACGGCAAACCCCACACCCTAGGCCTAGTAGCCAGCGAGGAAGGCCTCGCGCTCTACCTCGACGGCTACGCGGCATTTCACACCACACCGATTGGCTGGTTTGAGCAGCTCGAGGTGCAACGCATCGCCACTGATCCAGCCGGCATCATGCAGGTCCACGCACTCGACATCTTTGATGAGGCCCTGCAGGCCCCGCAGATGGTGGCCAAAGCCCACGCCGCAGCGCCGTTTGTAGAATTCGCCGCCTCTCATCTTTCCGATCGCGACGCACAACGTTGCTCAGCCCTGCACTCCGGTGCCTGGCGCGCACGCTTTCGCTCCCGTGGCCTCGGCCAAGGCGGCACCATCATCCAAGCAGGTGGCGAGCACGGCACCCTCACCCTCGAGCTGATTGATGGCGGCCTGCGCTATAGCGCAACAGATCACGCCACCACGCTGGCAAGCGTTGAGGCCCCCGGCCACTGGGACGATGGCGAATGGCACGATGTGGTCTTAGTTTCCGGCCGCGGCGCCTTGGTGCTGTATGTGGATGGCTACCAGGTGGCACTGGCCCCTGGCGCCTGCTTCTTTGCCGATGTCGCTCCCATCAAGGCCGTGACCGTGGGCATGAACCTCGAACAATCGCGGCTATTTGGCGAAGCCCAAACCGCGGCTATTTTCGACGCAGTGCTCAGCGACGCCCAGGTCAAGCGCCTGGCAGGAGTAAGCCCCATCGAAACCAGGGCATTATTTGATACTGGATTTCATGGATCCAAAAGCTACCGCATTCCATCACTGCTCCGGCTCGCATCGGGCGTGATTCTTGCGGGAGCAGACCGCAGAGTCAGCATCGCCAACGACAGCCCAAACGATATCGACTTCGTGTTGCGCCGCAGCCTCGACGATGGCCAGACCTGGGAGCCGATGCAAACGCTGATCGAATACCCCGGCGAAGGCCGCAAGGGCGCCAGCGTGATCGACTCCGTACTGGTACAAGATCGTGAAAGCGGCAAGGTGATCGTGCTGATCGACCACTTCCCCGGCGGCATTGGTCAACCAAACTGCGAAGTAGGCACCGGTTTTGATGATCAACAGCGCATGCTGCTGCATAACCGCCAGGGTGAGCAATTCGCGCTCAGCACCGATGGCAGCGTGGTCACCCTCGATGGCCAGAGCACCGAATACCGCGTTGATGCCAAAGGCAACGTGTATCAAAGCGACCAACCCGCAGGCAATATCTACCTCGCCTATGGCGTCGACCCCAACGAGAGCCTGTTTAGCCACCGCAGCGCCTATGTACAGATGATCACCAGCGATGACGACGGCGAAACGTGGAGCGATCCGGTGGATATCACCGCAGACATCAAAGCACCATGGATGCGCTTTATTGGTACCTCCCCTGGCAACGGCATCCAACTGCGCCACGGCGAACACGCAGGAAGGATCCTCGTGCCCGCCTACTACAACCACGAAGAAGGCAAGACCTTTTCCTGCTGTGCGCTCTATAGCGATGATCTCGGATCCACCTGGCACCGAGGCGCCTCGCCCAATGATGGCCGAGAGCTTTTTGGCGCCACCCTCGACTCGCGCGCCCTGGAAGATGACCGCGGCTCCTTGCACGAATCCGTCCTGGTAGAAGATTCCCAAGGCCGTGTGCATGTGTACATGCGCAATCAGCACCCCTCCGGGCGCGTCGGCCATGCCGTGTCCACCGATGGCGGTGCCACCTTCGGCGAAGTGGATTACCACCCCGAGCTCACAGAGATCTTCTCTCAGCCCAATGCCATTGAAGTTGAAGTAGCAGGCAAGCCCGCAGTGGTGTTTGCCAACGCCTCCCAAATGCTGCCCTTCCGCGGCTGCGGGGTGCTGCGCCTGAGCTTCGATGAAGGCCGCACTTGGCCACACAACCGCGTATTCCAGCCCCGGCACTACGTGTATCAGTGCATGACACAACTGGCCAATGGCGATATCGGGCTGTTGTGGGAACGCGAAACCCAAGGCCTGTTTTTCAGCCGAATCCCTCTTTCTTGGCTGCTGGCTTCTCGCCAAACCTCGAGCTAAGCCTGCTTTTGGCTCAGCGCACTCTCTACCCCTTGAATAAGCAAAAGGAAACCATGCAATGAATGCGAACCGGGCAGTACCTACTGCCACTGCCCAACTCCCCTGGTATAAGCAGCTCAGCAAAGAAAAATGGAAGGCGTTTTTTGCCGCCTGGCTCGGCGTCTTGCTCGATGGCTACGACTTCGTGCTCATCTCCTTTGCCCTTCCGGCGATCCGCGATGCCTTCGGCTTAAGCCTGGTGCAATCAGCAGCCCTCGTCTCTGCTGCCTTCATCTCCCGCTGGCTTGGCGGCCTCGTGTTGGGTGCGATGGCAGACAAGATGGGCCGCAAACCCGCCATGGTGGCCTCCATCATCCTCTTTGCAGCAGGATCTATCCTCATGGCATTTTCGCCGGGGTTCTGGCTGCTATTTATCTGCCGTCTCGTCATCGGCTTTGCCATGGCCGGCGAGTACTCCTCCTCGGCCACCTACATCATCGAATCCTGGCCGAAACACATGCGCAATAAAGCCTCGGGCTTTTTGCTCTCCGGTTTCGCCTTCGGCGTGATTCTGGCAGCGCAGGTAGATAAATACCTGGTGGCTTGGGTAGAAAGCTGGCACCCAGGCTGGGGTTGGCGTGCGCTCTTCCTCACCGGCATCGTGCCCATCGTGGTGGCCATCTATATGCGCCGTTCTCTGCCTGAGGCTGAGGATTGGGAGCAGCGCCAACAGTCTTCCGACACCAAACACGATATGCTCGCAGTCCTCTTCGGCGGTTCGCGTCGCGTACTCAACTTGGTACTCGTGGTGCTCGCCGCGCTGTTCTTGTTGTTGATCTTCTCGCGCCTGGTCGGTCCTGCGGTGATCGTGCCGCTAAGTGTGGTCTGCGCAGGCATCTTCATCTTCTTCGTCTACCAATTCGATCCGAAGCGTTGGGTCATTGGTGTTGCGATCATGGTGACGATCTTCGCCTCCTTCATGTACACCTGGCCTATCCAAGGACTTCTGCCCACCTACCTCAAAGACGTAGGCATGGATCCCAACACCGTGGCCAACGTGATCACCTTCGCAGGCTTTGGTAACGCCTTGGGCTATATCATTGCCGGTTTTGCCGGCGACCGTTTTGGTATGCGCCGGTGGTATGCCATCTCCATCATCATCTCTCAAACCATCGTCTTCCCGCTGTTTATGCAAAACGGCGAGCTGGTAGCACTGGTTGCCATCTTGCTCTTTGTCAATCAGATGTTCGGCCAGGGCATTTCGGGCCTTTTGCCCAAGTGGGTGGCCTCCTACTTCCCCATCGAACGACGCGCCGCAGGCCTGGGCTTTTGCTATAACGTTGGCGCCTTAGGCGGTGCCGTAGGCCCCGTACTCGGTGCCGCGCTGGCTGGCAGTTCCCTTGGTTTTGGTGGCGCCTTGGCCGTGCTTTCCGTGGGCTTCGCTGGCATCGTGGTGCTTTCCATTGGCCTGAACTTGCCTCGGATGCTGCAAAAGCTTGTCGACGCCTCCGCTGTTCGCCCCGAAGACGGCAATGACGAGATCATCGCGAAAGCATAGGAAGTGCATCAACATGTCGTACTTTGTTGTAGGAGCGTATGCCTCCCAACCACCCGAGCTTGATGCGCAGCGTCGCTACTATGACCTGCTGGCTGAAACCGGCTGGGTGGATGGACTCGAGGTGCCGTATCCAGGCCAGATGCACGAGAGTTTCCTCGGCTCCTTGTTAGAGGGGCGTTTCCAGCACAGCGTGCTCACCGCAATACCTGGCACCATGGTCAATGTGTGGGATGATCCCGATTTCGGTCTTGGATCTCCCACTGCCGCCGGCAGGGCCAAGGCCATGGAGTTTTGTGCCCAGCTTCGCAATTCCCTTGAGGCGATGCACCGCGAGCATGGCCATATCTTCGACTGGGTGGCGCTGCATTCTGCGCCGAGCAATCGCTCTACTGCCGAGGATTTCCATGCATCACTTGAACAACTGCTCACCTGGGATTGGTGTGGTGCCAAGATCGTGATTGAGCATTGCGATGAACGATCTGATGAGCATGAAGCAGAAAAGGGCTTCTTATTGCTCGAAGAGGAATTGGCCATTGCCCAAGAGCTCGGCCTACATTGCTCCTTGAACTGGGGGCGCTCCGCGGTAGGTTCCCGCGGTGATATCCGGCCTCAACAGCACGTTGCCCAGGCCAAAGCAAGCGGCGTGCTTGCCGGAGTGATCTTTTCTGGGGCCTCCCCGCAGGCCACGCAATACGGCCCGGCTTGGATTGATGGGCACTTACCTTTAAGCCTTGATGAGCCCGCCTCGTTGATGACGCCCGAACAGGTAGCGCAATCCTGCGCGCTTGCCGGCGATGTGGATTATTTAGGCGCTAAATGTTGTGTGCCCAAGGATGCCAGCCTTGAGCAACGCTTGGGCATGATCGAACGCATTTATCGGTGCTGCCAGGCCTAATACATGGCAAATGCCGTTGCCCCTTTGATCGGGGCAACGGCATTATTTTTTTTGCTGTGCGCTTAGGCGTCCTTAGCGCGGGTGGTGATGACCACGCTGTTTGCATCGGCGTGGTCGACGGCAGTGCCTTCCACGTCAGCGAACTTCGGGGTGTTGGTCACCAGCACCGGGGTGATCAGGTTATAGCCCTGAGACTCAATGAAGTCAGGATCAAAGCTGATGAGCTTCTCGCCAGCCTTGACGTGCTGCTTCTTGTCTACATGGACGGTGTAGCCCTCACCATTGAGCTGGACGGTATCGATACCGACGTGCACCAGCAGGTCCACACCGGAATCCAGGCGCAGGCCAACTGCGTGACCGGACTTTTGCACGGTGAGCACGGTGGCGTCGGCAGGGGCTACAACCTCAGTACCCGAGGGCACGATGGCGACACCCTTGCCCAGCTTGCCGCCGGCGAAGATCGGATCAGGAACCTCAGACAGCGGCACTGCCTTGCCCTCGAGCGGAGCAGTGATTTGGGTCAGCGCACCGGGCTCCAGCGCGGTCTTTACAGGCTTGGTGGCGGTAGCAACCCCACCAGCGGCTGCAGCACCAGCGGCAGCGGGAGCAGCAGCGGTGGTGGCGTCTTCCTGAGCAGACTCGGATTCAACAGCAGCGGATTCTGCGGCGAGGCGCTCGAGCACCTCGGCCTTTTCTTCCTTGGTGCGGTAGTCCATCACGATGACCAAAGCCATGGAGGTGAAGAATGCGACGGCGATACCGATGAGGTAGCCACCCATGGGCTCCATCGCGGGGAAGGTGAGCAAGGAGGTAAAGACGAAGGCCTTTGCCTTGACGTCGAAGAGGCCGATGATGAAACCGCCGATGGCACAGCCGGGAAGCAGTGCTAGGTAGGAACGGCGGAAGCGCAGCAGCACACCGTAGAGCGAAGGCTCAGAGATACCGCCGAGCAGGCCGGCCATCATACCGCCCATGGAAACCTGACGCATGGTGGCGTTGCGCTCCTTGATGGAGAGGATGAGCACGCCGGTGACCACACCGAAGCAGGCGAAGTTCCATGCACCCATGGGGCCTTGGATGAAGTCGTAGCCCAGGGTTGCGATGTTTTGGATCATGATCACGTTCAGCGGCCAGTGCAGACCCAGCGGCACCAGGAATGGGTACAGCAGCGGCACCACGATGGCGAGGATCAGCGGGCTGAAGTTGTTAATGGCGGAGAGCATGTTAGAGATGCCAACGCCGGTGTAGATACCGAAGGGGCCGAGCAGGAAGGCCGTCAGCGGGATCATGATCAGCAGCGAGAAGAATGGCACGAAGACCATGTGCACGGACTGAGGGATGATCTTCTTGAACAGCTTCTCAACCCAGTACAGGCCGATCGCGGCGAGCAGCGGTGGGAACACCTGTCCGCCGTAGTCATTGAGCACCATGGGCAGGCCGAAGACGGTGACCTTGTACACGTCGGCACCATTGGCGGCCTGGGTAACAACCGTTTCTGGCAGCTCCTTCATGGCGATGAACTGCGGGGTCATCAATGCGGCAGGGATTGCGGCACCGACCCACTCATTGGCGCCGAGCTTACGGGCAGCGGTGGCACCGACCATGATGGGCAGGAAGTAGAACACGGAGTTCCACATTGCGTGCATGAACTGGTACGTCGGAGGCTGCTGTTCTGCACGGAAGTCTTGCCAACCGAAGGTATCGGCCAGCACGAGCATGGTGATGATCAGCGATGCGCCGAGCAGCGCCCAAAGGATCGGGCGGAAGGTATCAGAGAGCACCTCGAAGCCGTAGTCGATCCACGAGTACTTGCCGCGAGCTCCGCCGTATTCCTTCTTGCCGCTCGCGGCCTTCTTGGTTTCACCACCGGTGAGCTTTTGCAGTTCTTGGTAGTAGTTCGCAACAGCACCACCCATAACAACCTGCAGGCCGGTGGAGCCTTGGGGGACGACGCCGAGCACGTCGGGGTTGTTGTCGAGGGCGGTTTGGTCAGCCTTGGACTGGTCTGCGAGCTGGAAACGAAGTCGTGTTGCACAGTGCGTGAGCGACACGATGTTCTCAGCGCCACCGACCTTGTCCAGGATGAACTCTGAAGTCTGCTTCACAGAAGACGCCATGAGTCACCTTTCAAGAGAGGATGGAGGTTCTTCGCCCGAAATGTTGTAACAGTCACATACGGAACTAAAACCGGAAAACAATCACATCATAATGTTCATGCGGGCAAAAATACAACACTAAGCCAAACAACTTCCAACGCGAACGCAACGTTTCCCAAGTCTCCAGACAATCCTCCCCGCCAAAAGCGACTAAACACACAGCTTTGCTTCACGAGAAAATACCGGAGCGCATAAAAACCCGAGGAGATCTCGCTCCTCGGGTCAATCGCTTATGTATTCCTCCTAGCGCTGGCTCGCCTGGCGGATGGCGTAGAAGTACCAGCCATCAGACATGCGGAAGCACTCAGAGGTTCCGGCTGGCCACTGGCCTTGCATTTGCACACAGTTGGTAGAAGTGCCGGTGCCATACGGGCCCATGGCTACCCATTCGAATCCTTGCGGGGCAGAATATGGCGGATTAGGAAACGCCTCTTGCTGTTGCTGAGGCACATAAGTTGGCTCCGGGGCCGAAGTTGGCTCTGCGCGGCGTTGCTGATCTTCAACAATGCCATCTAGTTCCCTTTGGAAGGCATCGCGGCGAGCGCTCATGGAGGCTTCTTCCCTTGCCGCTTCCTCACTCTTGCTGCGCTCGGCGGCAGAAGAACGTTCAAGTTCGCGCTCGCGACTTTGCTGGGCCTCGCTTTCGCGAACGCGGGAAAGCTCCGCAGAAAGCGAAGCCGCTTCCTTCTCGGCGTCGGAGTTGCCACAGGCCGCCAACATCAGTGCCGCGAACCCCAGTGCTAAAAATCGCCGATTCATATCCTACCCCTTGGTTCATCGATACTCGCGTTGTTGCCTTAGCCTATCGATATCTGCCAATAAAGGCAGAGGTTTGACCGTTTTATCCCCCGCTGCTTACCCCAAGAAAAAGGCACAGTTGCAAGATCTGTGGGGTGATCGGTGTGCGACGTGGGGCGTCGACAAGCAAACACCGATGACGGCAGCTTCACAGAAAATACCCAGTGATTCGCCAGCGCCTGGGCACCTGCGCCACATTGAGGTCTGGCTAAGATGTCCTTCGCGATAATCGTTATCACTTGAAGAAAGGTTGGATCCTTCCTCTTGCTCAAACAACTCCTAGCCCCCACGCTGATCTACGCGGCCATCTCAACCCTTGGCTTCAGCATCATCAGCGCGCTGTTCAACGTGGAATACAGCGACCCCAAAATGCAGTACCTGGGCATCAGCTTCATGCTGGTCTCTGCAGCCTTTGTTGCCTACCTCCTTCGAGGCCGCTTGAACCTCAAAGCCTGGAATGGGTCGCGCCGCCTTCCGCGCCACTACCGCTACGCCCTGGGCGTACTAAGCATTGCAACGCTGGTCACGTTCATTGCCGCCCCGATTGAATTCGCGCTCAGGGGCGTGCTCTCCCCGCTCATCTTCGCGGCAGCCGTGTTGAGTCTGCTCATTGGTTTTTCAGAAGAAGGCTTTTTTAGAAAGTTCATCCTCGACCACGTCTCCCCTTCGGCCTCGCTACGCTCGAAGGCCACATGGCTGATTGCTTCGGTGCTGCTTTTTGGGCTTTTACACATGACCAATGTGCTCAGCGGCATGCCTGTTGGCGCAGCCCTTGATCAATCGATCAAGGCAATGCCCATGGGCTTGGTGGCCGGTTTGATCTACCTTCGCACTCGCGCCTTTGTGCCCCTGTTGCTATGGCATGCAAGCATTGATTTCACGCTCTTTGCTAATGCGCAACAGCCCTTCTACTTTGGTGGCTTCTGGGGCATCATCATCGATGCTTGCGTCATCCTGCTCACCGTGTTTGTGATCTGGGATGTGATCAAAGCGCTTCGAACACAGCGCTCGGGCGCCTAAGTCGTATCGGCCTTTCATGCAACAGACCCCCAGCCCTTATTGCAAGGGTTGGGGGTCTTGATTTGCTTGCCGGTGTGCCTGATCAGGCACCGGCTGGGGCTATTTACTCACCACCAGCGAGCTTCTCGCGCAGTGCGGCGAGCTGCTCGTCGGAAGCAAGGGAGCCACCTTCAGCTTCGGTAGCGGCGGCCTGAGCCGGCTCGTTGGAAGCAGAGGAGTAGTTGGCTGCCTCGCCGGAAGCTGCTGCCTCGGCTGCGGCTGCACGGGAGCGCTCGATCTGAGCGGTGTGGAGCTGGAAGCGACGCTCGGACTCTGCGTAGCGAGCCTCCCACTCCTGGCGCTGCTCGTCGAAGCCCTCGAGCCACTCGTTGGTCTCGGGGTCGAAGCCCTCGGGGAAGATGTAGTTGCCCTGCTCGTCGTAGGAGTCGGCCATACCGTACTTGGAAGGATCGAACTCTTCGGTGTAGTCCTCGTCGGCCTGCTTCAGCGACAGGGAGATGCGACGACGCTCAAGGTCGATGTCGATGACCTTGACCATTGCCTCGTCACCGACGTTGACAACCTGGTCCGGCACCTCAACGTGGCGCTGAGCCAGCTCGGAGATGTGAACGAGGCCCTCGATGCCTTCTTCAACGCGAACGAAGGCGCCGAAGGGAACGAGCTTGGTAACCTTGCCGGGCACAATCTGGCCAACGGCGTGGGTGCGTGCGAATACGCGCCAAGGATCTTCCTGGGTTGCCTTCAGCGAGAGCGATACGCGCTCGCGGTCGAGATCAACGTCGAGCACCTCAACGGTGACTTCGTCGCCAACGGTCACAACCTCAGAGGGGTGATCGATGTGCTTCCAGGAGAGCTCGGATACGTGCACGAGGCCGTCCACACCGCCGAGATCGACGAATGCGCCGAAGTTGACGATGGAGGAAACGACACCCTTGCGCACCTGGCCCTTTTGGAGCTGGTGAAGGAACTCGGAGCGAACCTCGGACTGGGTCTGCTCGAGCCATGCACGGCGGGAGAGCACCACGTTGTTGCGCTGCTTGTCCAGCTCGATGATCTTGGCTTCGATTTCCTGGCCGATGTAGGGATCCAGGTCGCGAACGCGACGCATCTCAACCAGGGATGCAGGCAGGAAGCCACGCAGTCCGATGTCGAGAATAAGGCCGCCCTTGACAACCTCGATGACGGTACCGGTAACCGGCTCGTCCTTTGCCTTGAGATCCTCGATGGTGCCCCAAGCACGCTCGTACTGAGCACGCTTCTTGGACAGGATCAGACGGCCTTCTTTGTCTTCCTTGGTCAGCACGAGAGCGTCGATCTGGTCGCCGACCTCGACAACCTCGTCGGGATCTACGTCGTGCTTGATGGAAAGCTCGCGGGTGGGGATAACACCCTCGGTCTTGTATCCGATGTCGAGCAGAACCTCGTCGTGGTCAACCTTAACCACGGTGCCTTCGACGATATCGCCATCATTGAAGTACTTGATGGTGGCGTCAACGGCTGCGAGGAAATCCTCAGCGGAGCCAATGTCGTTGATGGCTACCTGAGGGACGTTATTGGTGGGCATAAAGTAAGTGCTCCGAAAAAGTAAGTAGGAATCGAGTTTGGACAGGAACGCGTCTCTCAAAAACCTATGCTTTAAGCTGGGCTTTTGATCTCACTAGAGATGGATCATTGCCGTCCTACATCGACAATCTCACACCTTAAGCACAGACACGCCCGAACAACATTAGTGCATTTGCCCAGCTAGATCAAGCGATAGGACTTCCCCGTGTCGCCTTGACACAATAATCACATGAGCCACACTTCCGCGGATCAAGCACGCCTGGCCAACCAACGTTGGTGGAACTTCGATGCCGAGCAATATCACCAAGCCCACCCCGAATATCTTTCGAGCTTTTATTGGTGCCCCGAGATGCTCTCCGAACAACAAGCGCAGCTTATCGGCGATTGTTCCAATCAGCGCGTGCTGGAAATCGGCTGCGGTTCTGGCCCTTGCGCATCATGGCTGGCCAGCACCTATCCTTCTGCCACCGTGATCGGCATCGACATCGCCAAAGGCATGCTTGCTCGCGGCGAGGGTTTTCAAGGCTTGCTTGCCGACGTCCACCGTATCCCCCTTGCAGATCACAGCATCGACTGTGCGTTTTCTGCCTTTGGGGCATTTCCTTTTATCCCGCAGCTCACCCCTGCCCTGCGTGAGGTAGCCAGGGTGCTCAAGCCCGGTGCCAAGCTGATCATCGCCGTGAATCACCCAATGCGCTGGGTGTTTCCCGATCACCCAGGCGAACAGGGGCTTATAGCATCCCACTCCTATTTTGAACAGGCCTATGTAGAACACGATGCCGATGGCACACTGAGCTATGCCGAATTCCAGCACACGATGAGCGACTGGATTCAGGCCTTTGACCACAGTGGTTTCCGGCTCCACCGACTCATCGAACCGGAGTGGCCAGAAGATCTACACACCACCTGGGGGCAGTGGTCACCGCTGCGCGGCAAGCTCTTTCCTGGCACCGTGATCTTTTGCGCCACCAAGGATTAGTGGGCTGCTTCCTCCCAGTTCTTTCCAACGCCACTGGCTACCTCGAGCGGCACGTTCAACTGCACCGCGGCATCCATTTCGCGCTCGACAATCTCTTGGACACGCTCCTGCTCGCCTGGGGCAATTTCCACCACGAGTTCGTCGTGGACTTGCAGCAACACCCTCGATTGCGCACCGGCAGCGCGCAACTGCCGATCCACCCGGATCATCGCCACCTTAATAATGTCTGCGGCAGTGCCCTGGATTGGGGCGTTAAGCGCGGCACGCTCGGCAGTTTCACGGGCCACCCGATTTTCACTGGTCAGCTCAGGTAGGTAGCGCCTGCGCCCAAAAAGCGTGGCGGTATAACCATCGTGGCGAGCCTGCTCTACTACCTGATCCAGGTAACGCTTCACGCCACCGAAACGCTCAAAGTAGCTTTCCATGATGCTCTTTGCCTCGCCTGCGGGAATGTTGAGCTGTTGGGAAAGCCCGAAGGCAGAAAGCCCGTACACCAGCCCGTAGCTCATCGCCTTCACTCGGCGACGCAGCTCGGGGGTAACTTGATCCACCGGCACCTCAAAGACTCGCGAGCCCACAAAATTATGCAGATCCTCGCCTTCGCGATACGCCTCGATCAGCCCCTCATCCTCAGAAAGGTGCGCCATCACGCGCATCTCGATCTGCGAGTAGTCGGCCGTGAGCAGGAGTTCATAACCTTCGCCCACCACGAATGCCGAACGGATCTTGCGCCCGGCCTCGGTACGCACGGGAATGTTTTGCAAGTTGGGATCAGTAGAGCTCAAGCGGCCGGTAGAAGCCTTGGTTTGGTGGAAGGTGGTGTGGATGCGCCCATCATCTGCCACCGAGCGAATCAGACCTTCCAAGGTGGACTTCATCTTGGTGTACTCACGGTGCGCCAAGAGGTGATCAAGGAAAGGATGCGGGTGCTTTGCAGCCAAGGCATCAATTTCCTTAGCGGCAGTGGAATAACCGGTCTTGGTCTTCTTCGTCTTCGGCAGCGCCAAAGTATCAAATAGCACGCTTTGAAGCTGCTTCGGACTCGATAGATTCAGCTCGGGTTCGTCGACAAGCTCTCTAGCGGCCTGTTCTTCTTCGGCAACCATGGCCTTAAAATCGGCCAGTTGTTCCTCCAAGGTTGCGACATCCACGGCGATGCCAGTGCGCTCCATGCGGCCCAAAATGAGGGCGAGCGGAATCTCTAGATCGCGGTAGAGCTCAAAGGCATTGATCTGCACAAGCTGCTGAGTCAAGGCCTCGGCCAATTCCATCACCGCAGCACTATGGCCCAAAAGCTCTTGATGCTCGCCTGCATCGAGCAAGGAAAGCTGCTCACCCGAGGGCTGCTCGGATTGGAGTTGGCGCTGCAAGTGCCGTTGGAATACGTCCTTCAGCTCATAGGTGCGCTGCCCAGGCCTTAAAAGATAAGCGGCAATTTCGGTGTCTTGTACTACCCCATCGAGCTCAAAACCGCGGGCAGCAAGCATGTGATAGGTGGCCTTGGCACCATGGACGCACTTCGGCTGCTCAGAAGACACCCAGGTAGCGAAAGCACGTTCATCTTCGACATCTAAATCTTCAAAGGAGGCCACCACACCGTGGTAGGTGGAATCGCAAAGCGCAAGCGAATAAGCATCGCCCCCAAAGGGCGAAGGATCACCGGCCACGACAAGGGCTAGGGCTTGATCTTTGTGGCTTTCAAGCCACTGCGCCAACCCAACATGTTCGAGCACCACCTCGGGAGCATCCTCGGATTCAATGGCGCTGGCATCTGCACCGAAGGCCTTAAACACGCGTTCGCGCAGGCTTACGCCAAATTCCAGAGCATCAAAAGACTCAGCCACAGCGTTGACGTCTACGTCCTTGCGCTGCAATTGCTCAGGGCTAAGCGGCAACTCCACATCGCGAACCATCTGTGTGAGTTCGCGGTTGGTACGCACCTGCTCTACGGCATCGCGTAAGTTCTGCCCCGCCATGCCCTTGATCTCATCAGCGTGCGCAAGCAGGGATTCTAAGTCTCCGTACTGCACAATCCACTTGGTTGCCGTCTTCTCACCCACCCTGGGAATGCTGGGCAGGTTATCGGAAGGATCCCCTCGCAACGCTGCAAAGTCGGGGTACTGCGCTGGAGTCAGCCCATATTTTTCCTCCACCGCCTCCGGGGTGAAGTGAATCAGGTCCGAGACTCCCCTGCGCGGATAAAGCACCGTCACGCGATCGGTGATGAGCTGGAAGGAGTCGCGGTCGCCGGTCACGATCTGGGTATCAAAATCCTGCTGCTGCGCGGCAGTGGCCAAGGTGGCAATAATGTCATCGGCCTCGAAGTTTTCCTTTTCCAGATACGGCACGCCCAAGGCATCCAGCATCTGCTGGATCAACGCGATTTGGCCTTTAAATTCCGGCGGGGTGGCCTCGCGCTGGGCCTTGTAGGCAGGAAACATCTCGGAACGGAAGGTGCTTCTTCCCACGTCAAAGGCCACAGCCAGGTGCGTGGGGCGCTGTTCGGCAACCAAGGATGCCAGCATGCCCATAAACCCATACACAGCATTGGTGGTTTGACCTCCGGAGGTAGAGAAATTCTCCGAAGGGATGGCAAAAAAGGCACGGAATGCCATGGAATGGCCGTCGATGAGCATTAAACGCTTGGTAGTCACGCGCACCAGTGTAGCGAGCACGATGGCGAAGGCTTTTCTAGCGTCCCTGCCACGGTGTTTCTTAATTGTGCGAATGGTGTTGTATGCTTTCAGCTCGTACGCCCCAGTAGCCCAATTGGCAGAGGCAACGGATTCAAAACCCGTCCAGTGTGAGTTCGAGTCTCACCTGGGGCACCACGATAAGGCGCTGCAAAGCGCCTTTTTTCTATTTCCGGGCTAGAATCTCCTGGTCTGTATCTATGAAGAAGGATCTTTATGAGCACACCGAAGGAATCTCCCATCAAACACGTGCTGTACGTCATCTTTGGCGGACTCATCGGCCTTGCAGAGATGGTGCCCGGCGTATCCGGCGGCACCGTGGCTTTGGTGGTGGGCATTTATGAACGCGCCATCCGCAATGGCGATGCGTTGCTGCACACCATCCGCACTGCGATTACAGATCGCAGCAAGCTCAAAGAGGCGGCATCGAAGGTCGAGTGGTTCTTCCTCGCCGCGGTGGCCGTAGGCATGATCGGCACTGTGCTCGCGCTTTCTTCTGTCATGCACAGCTTTGTAGAAGAACACCCAGAGACCTCCCGCGCCTTATTCATGGGCATGGTGGCCGTGTCGATTCTGGTGCCGTTGAACATGATCCGCTCGGATAAACTCGCCCAGCACCGCGTTGGGGCATATATTGCCTTCGTTCTGGCGGCGATTGCCACGTTTTTGCTCACCGGTGTTACTTCGGCAGAAAAGACTGATCCTTCCCTGCTGGTGGTGTTCTTCGCCGCGATGATTGCCGTGTGCGCGCTGGTATTGCCTGGCGTATCGGGTTCTTTTATCTTGCTCTCGCTTGGCCTGTATAGCCCCGTCATGGGTGCTGTGGCGGATCGCGACTTAAAAGTGATGGCCGTATTCGCCTTGGGCGCACTGCTTGGTGTGGCGCTTTTTATTAAGCTTCTGGATTACCTGATTACCACCCACCGCACCATCACGCTGGCCACGATGGCCGGCCTCATGCTGGGCTCCCTGCGAGCCCTGTGGCCTTGGCAAACTGATCAAGCTGAGCTGCTGAGCCCCTCGGGCAATGTGGGCTGGATTGTGTTCATGGTGATCCTCGGCGGCGCCATCGTTGGTGCGATCATGGCGGCGGAAAAGTTCAGTAGCCGCCGCTAAATTCAAATATTATGCCCCTGACGGTATGCTATCTGCTATGAAGTTTCCCGTTCAGCGCATAGGTGGCTTCCTCGGGGCTGTATGTTTGGCGCTCAGCTTGAGCGCCTGCGTCACCAACGAGGAACAAGGCCACCCCGAAGGCTGGGAAGAAATAACCCCCAAGCCGGTGCCATCCATCGAGGCCTTAGTGCCCCAAGATATCCGTGAACGCGGTGTGCTCACTGCGGGCACCAATCCTCCGTTTGCGCCCTTTGAATTCCGCGACTCCTCCCACGCCATCATCGGCGTGGAAATGGATCTGATGCACGCCGCGGCCGCCACCATGGGGTTGCAATTCCAACCCAAGGAGCAGGACTTCTCTTTGATCCTGCCCTCGCTTTCTGCCGGTTCTGTTGATGTGGGCGCCTCCGGTTTTACCGATACCGAGGAACGCCGCGAAAACTACGACTTTATTGATTTCCTCTACGCCGGCGTGCAGTGGGGACAGCAAACGGGCGACGATATTTCGCGTGAAGATCCCTGCGGCTTAAGCATCGCCGTGCAGCGCACCACCGTCTCGGAAACCGACGATGTTCGCCCCCTGTCTGAGCAGTGCGTGGAAGAAGGCAAGGATCCCATCGAGGTGTTGTCCTATGACACCTCCGATGCTGCCGCTACCGCCTTGGTGCTCGGACGCGCCGATGCCTTTAGCGCCGACTCCCCCGTGCTGGCATGGGCTGTGGAACGCGCCGATGGAAAGATCGAACCTACTGGCGAGATCTTCGATGCTGCACCCTACGGCTTTGCTGTGCCGAAGGATTCCAAGCTTGGCCCCGCCCTTGCAGCGGCGCTGCAATACCTCATTGATAACGGCGACTATCAAAAGATCCTCGCCCAGTGGGGTATCGAGGACGGCCTTGTCGATGAAGCCCTGATTAATGAAGAACCAGTGAACAACTAGGACACCACCATGACTCAACCGAAGCCAATCCAGGCGAAGCCCCTTCGCCATCCCGGGCGCTGGGTGGCAGCCGCCATCATCCTCGCGCTCTTTGCCTGGTTCCTTATTTCTGCAGCCACCAATGAAGCCTATGGCTGGGACACCTACCGGGCATACCTGTTTGATACCCGCATCGCCACGGCCGCAGTGCACACCCTTGCCATTACGGTCTTGGCAATGTTGCTCGGCGTGGTGCTCGGCTGCGCTGTTGCCGTGATGCGCATGTCTCCAAACCCCGTGCTTTCCTCGGTGGCCTGGTTTTATCTCTGGATCTTCCGTGGCACCCCGGTGTATGTGCAGTTGGTGTTCTGGGGTCTTTTGGGTTCTATTTACCAAAGCATCAACCTAGGCTTTGCCGAGGTCTCGCTGGAGAACGCGCTGAAGAACATGTTCTTGCTGGCCGTGATCGGCCTGGGGCTGAACGAGGCTGCGTACATGGCCGAAATTGTGCGCTCCGGTATTCAGGCCGTGCCCGAAGGCCAAACTGAGGCTTCGAAGGCGCTGGGTATGAGCTGGTGGATGACTATGCGACGCACCGTGCTCCCCCAAGCCATGCGCATCATCGTCCCACCCACGGGCAATGAGTTTATCTCGCTGCTCAAAACCACCTCGCTGGTGGTGGCTATCCCCTACACCGCCGAGCTCTATGGCCGCGCCACCGATATTGCCGCCGCACTATTTGATCCAGTGCCGCTGCTATTAGTGGCAGCCACCTGGTATCTGGCCATTACCTCGCTTCTGATGGTGGGTCAGCACTTCCTAGAAAAGTATTATGACCGCGGTGCTTCCCGTGAGCTCACCGCATCGCAGCTTGCGAGCTTGGCAGATGCAGAAGGCGCCCTGCCAAAGAACATCAACGTGATTGGAAAGGGCAAGTGAGCATGGAAAACCTCATGATCGACGCACAACAGTTGTGCAAGAGCTTCGGCAGCCTTGAGGTGCTCAAGGGCATCGATTTGCAGGTGCCCAAAGGCAGCGTGACCTGCTTGATTGGGCCTTCCGGCTCGGGCAAATCCACGCTTTTGCGCTGCGTGAATCACCTTGAAAAGATCAGCGCTGGCCGCCTCTACGTCGATGGCGAGCTCATTGGCTATAAGGAACGAGACGGCGTGCTCTATGAAATCTCCGAGCGCGAGGCCGCCCGCCAGCGTTCGGGCATTGGCATGGTGTTTCAGAACTTCAACTTATTCCCGCACCGCACTGCCCTAGAAAACGTCATGGAAGCGCCGGTGCATGTCAAGGGCGTCGCAGAAAAAGACGCCCGCGAGCAGGCGATGGAGCTGTTGAAGAAGGTCGGGTTAGGCCATAAGGCAGACGCCTATCCGGCGCAGCTTTCAGGTGGTCAGCAGCAGCGCGTGGCCATTGCTCGTGCGGTGGCGATGGAGCCAAAGCTCATGCTTTTCGACGAACCAACCTCCGCACTTGATCCGGAGCTGGTTGGAGAGGTGCTTCGCGTGATGCGTGAACTCGCCGCCGATGGCATGACCATGCTGGTGGTCACCCACGAGATCGGCTTTGCCCGCGAGGTAGCCGACACGGTGGTGTTCATGGATGGCGGCGTGGTGGTAGAAGCCGGTGATCCCAAGCAGGTCATCGACAACCCCCAACACGCACGCACCCAGGAGTTCTTATCTAGCCTGCTCTAGCGCAGCTTTTCCTGCATCGCCCGGTTCACCGCATCGGGCAGCATATCGGAGACATCTCCCCCATACTTGGTCACTTCCTTGCACAGTGTGGAGGAGATGTAGCCATATTTGGGGTCGGTCATTAAAAAGACCGTATCGATGCCTGCCAGCTTGCGATTCATCTGCGCCATGGGCAGCTCATAGTCATAGTCCAAAGAAGAGCGCAGGCCTTTGACAATCGTGTCGATGCCATTGTTTTGGGTGTATTCCACCAACAGCCCGGACCAGTGCTCTACACGAATATTCTCGTGATCTTTTAAGGCCTCACGGATTAGCGCCTTGCGTTCTTCTACGCTAAAAAGCCCACTGGGTTTATTCGGGTTGGCCGTGACCAACACGGTGACCTGCTCAAATAATTGAGTTGCCCGTTCAATGATGTTCACATGCCCCATCGTTACTGGATCAAAGGATCCTGGGCATACTGCGTGCGTGCTCATCTAGGCCTCCTCTTGGTGGTAGACGGCCATATCCATGCGCGCAATGCCAAAGGTTCGCTTTTTTAATTTCTGCGGCGTTGGCACCATCCACGCAGGCCAATCGGTGTGGGCGGAGTCGCGGTGACGTTCGATAACGACCACGGCGCCGTCGACAAGCTTGGGTTTGAGCGCCTGAATCATCTCAGCTACGGCTTCATCTGAAAGCTCATAGGGAGGATCGGCCAACACCATAGAAAAGTAGCGATCCGGCGCCGTGGCCAGGTACGTCGATGCCTTCATCTCCTCCACCCTGACCTGCGGATGGCCCACCACTTGTGCATTGCTGCGAATAATCTCTGCGGCCTGGTGGTTATCTTCTACCAACACCACTTCCTTGGCGCCACGGCTCGCGGCCTCCAAGCCCAGCGCGCCGGAGCCTGCGAAAAGGTCCAGCACCACAGCGTCCTGGAAACCAAAACGCACCTGCAACGAAGAAAACAGACCCTCGCGCGCGCGGTCGGAGGTAGGCCTGGTGCCTTGGGGTGGCACCTTAATCTTTCGGCCCCTGGCTTCTCCTGAAATGATGCGTGCTTGTCCCATTTATGCTTCCTTCACTTCGATCACGGCTTCGCCGCCGATAACATCACCAAAATCCTCAACCAATAAACGGCTGACCACACCAGGACCCGGCGCCACCACGGGCGCTTCGAGCTTGACGGCTTCTACCGATGCGAGGGCTTGGCCAGTTCGGACTTGTTCGCCTGGTTGCACCAGATAGTGCACGATCCCGGCGAAGGGGGCATGAATGTTCATAAGCGGCATTTTAGCTTTTATCAATATAGGCCTGGCGTTGGTCGTCGATATCTTGCACCAGGGCGCGTGCGAGCTTGGGGTCTTCTTCTACGATGATGGCCGCATCACTATTGGCCCTTGCGATAAGTTCGCGGTCTTTGCTCAGGCTTAACAGGCGCAGGTGGCTACGCCCGGATTGTTGGGCGCCGAGGATATTGCCTTCTTGTCTAAACTCCAGGTCTACTTCTGCCAGTTCGAATCCGTCTTGGGTGGATGCGACTCGGCCGACTCTTTCGAGGGTGCGTGAGCCGGGTTCTGCGTGGGTGTAGAAAAAGCAGATGGAGGCGTTGCCGCCGCGGCCGACGCGGCCTCGTAATTGGTGGAGTTGGGATACGCCGAAGGATTCAGCGCCGTAGATGAGCATGGCGGTGGCGTTGGCAACGTCAACACCCACCTCGATCACGGTGGTGGCGACTAAGACGTCGATCTTGCCGGCTGAAAACTCTGCCATGGCGTGGGCTTTGTCTTCGCTGCTGAGTTGCCCGTGCAGTACCGCGATGCGGAAATCTCGCATGGTGTGGGATTGGAGTTCGGCGGCGAGTGCTTCTACCCCGTCTTCCCCACCAATTTTTGGGCACACCACATACACCTGGTGCCCGGCGCGGCATTCCTCTTTGAGCCGTTCCCACATGCGCGCAACCCACACCTGGTTGCCTGCGGGGATGACGTAGCTGCTAATCGGTTGCCTGCCGCCTGGGAGTTCGCGCAAGGTAGACACGCTGAGATCGCCAAAGGCGGTCATGGCAATGGTGCGAGGGATTGGGGTGGCCGTCATGACCAAAAGGTGCGGAGTAAGCCCCTCACGGCCTTTGCCCCTGAGCGTGTCGCGCTGCTCTACGCCGAAGCGGTGTTGCTCATCGACAACGCAGAGGCCCAGATTGAAAAACTCCACCGTGTCTTGGATCAGGGCGTGGGTGCCGATCACGATATCTGCGTCACCGCTTAGAATGTCTAAGAGTGCTGCTTGGCGTTGGCGGGTATTCATTGATCCTGTAAGCAGCGTGACGTTGACGTCGATACCTTTGAGCATGGCCTCAATGCTCTGGGCGTGTTGGGTGGCAAGCACCTCTGTTGGAGCGAGCAGTGCGCATTGGGCGCCTGAATCCACGCATTGCAGCATGGCTAAAAGTGCTACCACCGTCTTGCCGGAGCCGACTTCTCCTTGAAGTAGGCGTTGCATGGGTGTGGAGATGCTTAGATCAGCGCGGATATCCGCCAAAACTGCCTCTTGGCCTTTGGTGAGGCTAAAGTCCAGCGCGGCTCGAAGCGCTTTGGCATAGCCGGAAGCTTCGCTGCGCATTGCCGGTGCCTTGCGGGCTTGGGTATCAGCACGACGAAGCGCCATGAGCAGCCCAAGGCTAAGCGCCTCGTCGTAGTTCAGGCGCTTTCTGCACAGATCCGGGCCTTGCGACGGCGGTTCGTGGATACCTCTTAAGGCTTGGTCAAAGTCGGGTAAATCTGGTGGAGCGAATTTGCCCAGTGGATCAGGAATAGGCTCAAGGGATTTGAGCACCTGATCGATAGCGCCAAGGATTTTCCACGATGGCAGTGCCTGTTTCGCCGGATAAATTGGCACATAGGGCAAGTGAAGCAGAAGCTGCATCACGGCGTATTTGCTGCCGTCGTGGCCTTCTTTTGCCACTTCAAGTTTGCCCAAGGGGAAAAAGTCTGGGTGCTGGAGCTGGGGTTGGCCGCGGAAGAATTTGAGTTTTCCGCTAAAAATTGCGCGGGTGCCGTTGTGTAAGACCTTTGGCTGCCAGGTGGCGCGAAAGAAACTGGCGGTGGTGTGAATACCGGTACCATCGTCGATCCAGATGGTGTAGACCTTGCCTACCTTGGGGTTGCTGCGGGTGGTGTTGTGTACGACCTCGCCCACCAAGGTCACGGTATCGCCTTCTTCTGCTTGGCCTGCGCCTAAGCCCACACCCTGGGCTGCGTATCCTCGGGGGAAGTGCTCGAGGAGGTCTTGGGCGCGCTTGAAACCGAAGTGGCGCGAAAAAGCGCGGGCTTGGGATTGATCCAGGATGGAGCCCAAGGGGCGGGTATCGTTCCAGCCGAGCATCATTCCACCCCGACCTCGGCTAAGACTTCGAGCTCTTCTGCCTGAAGGATCATCCATTCCAGGTCGGTGCCGGCAGGGTGTGCGTGTGCGATGGTGCCTTGGTCCAGGGCCTGTTGTGCAATCACGCTGACGAGTTCTCCGCCACCTGGCAGCAAGGCCGCAAGGGCGGCACTGATGGCCTCGTTGAGGCTGTGGTGCTTGGAAAGCTCATAATCGCCAATACGGACTCGGCATTGGGTGGGCGAGCCTTCGATGGTGGCAACCCTCATGCCCGCTGTGGCTTCTTGGAGCTGGAGTACCGAGGTGGCCACCGGAGCTTCGGCATTAAACACACTGCTTGCAGCCAAGGTGCGCAGCATCCCCGCGCTATGCACCCAATGGCAGCGAAGGCCACGCTGTTGCAATTTCGCATCCACATCTGCAATCACACCAAGTGGCAACATGGCCCCGGTGAGCACGATGGCTTCTGCCTGCACATCACCGAACTGTTCTACGACCTGCTCCACGCTGGCCTGCTCGGGCACCGCTATGGGCTGGGCACCAAAGCTTTGCAGCAAGGCGGCGATCTGGCCTTGGCTATCTGCTGGGCATAAGGCCAATAATTGCAAGCCCGTGGGCGGAAGTGCTTCAAGCCGGATATCGCTGATAACACCATGGGCGAGAGCGCAGTTGAGCACGGCATCCGGTGTGGTGCTGTGGATATGGACCTGGGCGCTGGTATCGCTTTCTCGGCCAAGCACGATCGAATTACCCAACGTACTTAAGGCTTGTTCGAATTGGTCCAGGTTGGCATCGCGGATATACAACATCACCTCGGTGGTGCCAAGCTGGGCTAGGTCTTGGTGTGTGTCATCCGGTACATAGTCAATGGCGGCTCCATCAAGCACATCGCCAAATACCTCTAAGACGAGCACCAAGCCTGCAGCACCTGCATCCACCACGCCGGCTTGTGCCAGTACCGAAAGCTGGGAGGTGGTGCGTTCGAGGGCTTGTTGGGCACTTTCAAGCATGTGCTCGTAGGTGGCGCGCAACGTAGGTTGGGCGGGCTGTTCTGCGATGGCTCGCAGTACGCTTACGATGGTGCCTTCTACCGGTTGGTGCAGTGCAAGGTGGACAAACCGGAGCGCTAAGGTTGCAGCCTCGTGCATGCCTTCGGCATCAATGCTGCCTCGGGCATTCGCCACCTGAGCGATGGCGCGAAAGACTTGGCTTAACACCACCCCTGAATTGCCGCGAGCTCCGCGGATTGCCCCGGAGGCAAGCTCGGTGCTGAGCTTGGATAGATCATCGGGGTGCTCTACCGCGCGAATGGCTGCGGCCAGGGTGTGCGCCATATTGCTGCCGGTATCGGCATCCGCCACGGGGAAGACATTGAGCTGGTTAATCCTTTGCGCCTGTTGATCAAGCGCAGCGGAGGCTTGTTGCGCCCAGCTCCACAGCAAGGGTGCATCGATACGCTCAATGGTGGCCATAGCTATGTATGGTACAAGCGCCAATCGATGGGTTCGGCGCCCAGGTTGCTTAAAGCCTCATTAGCTCGGCTAAAAGGCTTGGAACCAAAAAAGCCGCGTGAAGCCGAAAGCGGCGAAGGATGCGCTGAGGCAATCACGGGAGTATCACCTAAAAACTGTTGGGCGCTTTGGGCATCTTTGCCCCAAAGAATGGCCACCAGTGGCTTTTGGCGCTGCGCTAATGCTTCGATGGCGTGCTGGGTGATTGCCTCCCAACCTTTGCCGCGGTGAGAAGCAGGCGCTCCTGCTTGCACGCTGAGCACCCGGTTGAGCAGCATGACGCCCTGATCGCACCAGGGGCGAAGATCGCCATGGGCTGCGGGAGTGATGCCGAGATCATCTGCGAGCTCTTTATAAATATTGTTCAAGCTGCGCGGAATTGGGCGCACATCGGGTTGCACGGAAAACGATAACCCCATCGCATGACCCGGTGTTGGGTAGGGATCTTGGCCAATAATGAGCACTTTTACCGCATCAAATGGGTAGCTAAAAGCACGTAAAATGTCATTGCCGGCAGGCAGATACGTTCGGCCAGCGGCGACCTCTGCGCGCAAGAAATCACCCATGGCGTGAATATTGGGTTCTACGGCAGCAAGTGGTTCGCGCCAGGATTCGTGCACTGGGAGCATGGCAGCAAGTTTAGGCGAAACTATTCCAGCCCTGATCCCAGCGCGGTGCGCGCCCACCAAGCAGCACCTCACCTTCAGAGCGGTGATCAACTTTTCCGATCACGCGAAAACCCGTAGGTGCTGCCCGAAAGGTAGTACCAAGCAAGGTGTGGTCTTCTCCCCCGCTTAACACCCATTCCCAAGGATCTGCATCAAGGATCTCGGCTGCTTCGCGCATCAGTGGGGTTGGGGCGATGGCCTCTGGGTCGATGTTGATGCTCACATTCGATCGACGCGCAATCGTAGTGGTATCGGCAATCAAGCCATCGGAATTATCGGTCATGGCCGATACTCCAGCAGAACGAGCCACAAAACCCCTGCCCTCACTGACTCGGGCAGCACAGTGGGAAGATACTAGGGACAAAAATTCTTTCGGCACGCCATCGCGGCCAAAACGGCGAAGCAACGCCAAGCCTGCGGCCGAAGCTCCGATCTCACCGGAGGCCACCAAGATTTGCCCAGGGCGAGCCTGGTCAAGTCTAAGCTCGGGTAAAGAACCGCCCAATTGGCCAACCGCGGTTACCGACACCACCACGGCATCACCGTCGGTGATATCGCCACCGACGAGCTCTGCACCATAATCACCCACGCGATCACCAATGCCGCGGGCAAGCTCTGAGACGAATTCCAAGCGCGTATGAGCCGGCACCGATAAGGCCAGCAGTGCCGCGATGGGGCGCGCGCCCATGGCTTCTACATCAGCGAAGTTTTGGGTAATAGCCTTGCGCCCGATCTCTGCGGGAGTAGACCAGTCGAGGCGGAAGTGGCGGCCTTCAACCAACATGTCGGTGGTTACGACCGTGCGTGAATTTGGTGCGTCGTGATCCAGCACCGCCGCATCATCGCCATTGCGTGGGCTTGGGGCATGAGCGGCAATCACGTTAATTGCTGCTTGTTCGCCTACCTCAGCCAAGGTTGGGTTTTGCGGTGCTTTCATTGAAAGGTCCTTTGGCCTGATCGACAACAGACTCAGACTACACTTTTGATCCATGAGCCGCCCCGAAGCCTCCTTTAGAAAAACGCCCATCGTTTTGGCATTAGTGTTAAGCCTCCTGCTGGTACTGGGAGTGCTCATCGGTGCAAAAGTCGTCTATGAGCGCGTAGCGCAGCAACCAGTGGCCATGCCGGCATTGGATTCGCCAGAAGCTGAGTCGCAGGAATGCCAGCAGCTTATTGATGCCCTCCCCGAGAAACTCGCCGGGCATAAGCGCGCCGAGCTTGCAGATCCTGCCCCCGCGGGAGCTGCGGCGTGGGCATCGAGTTCTACTGAGAGAATGACGCTTCGCTGCGGGGTATCGACCCCCCTGCAGTACACCGAAATTACCCCACTACACGAGGTAGATGGCATCGAGTGGATGCGCGTTGATGATGCCACCCCAGGGTCTTCCCTGCACACCTGGTTTGCGGTAAACCGCACACCACTGGTGGCGTTGACCGGGGATGATGTGGCATTAGATGAACAGCCTGCTCCACTGGATGCTTTAACGCCAGCGCTGAATCAGCTCAAAGATAAAGCGCTGAAGCCTCATGCTTTGCCGCTGGCGGATGTGGCAACGCAGGCGTCGAAAAGCTGTGATGCACTCCTTGGCAATCTGCCTGAAACCCTCGGCGAGGACCTCAAAGCCACGAACACTTCGCTGGCGCAAACCAAGGCGTGGACTGCCTATGGCAAAGAGCCGGTGGTGCTTCGCTGCGGCGTGCCCTTCCCCAAGGAATACAAAGCAGGGGTGCAATTACAGCAGGTAGATGGGGTGCCGTGGTTTGAGAACACGATTCTGGGCAACGGCACCACCGCCTCCACCTGGTATCCGATGGGTCGCGATGTGGTGGTGGCGGTATCGATGCCGGCCGATGGCAATCAGGTGCTTGTGCAGTTGACCAAGGCGATTAAGCAGCAGACGAAAGCGCTTGATCAATCAGAGCGCTAAGCAACTGCGGATACGTCACGCCCGAGGCCTCGAAGACCTTCGGGTACATCGAAATGGGTGTAAAGCCGGGCATCGTGTTGATCTCGTTGAGCACCGGGCCATTGTCGCTGACGAAAAAGTCCACGCGGGCTAGGCCTTCGCAGTTCAAGGCATCGAAAGCGCGTAAGGAAAGCTCGCGCAATTGCGCTAAGAGCGCCTCGTCGAATTGCGCGGGGATCTCGGCGGAGACCACATTGTCTAGGTATTTGGTGTCGAAGCCGTAGAAGCCCTCATCGGAACCATCGGTATTGATCAGACGAGCCGGAACTGAGGCCACGCGGGTGCCATCGGCGTATTCGAGCACACCGCACTCGACTTCCTCACCGACGATTTCGGCCTCAACGATCACCTTTGAGTCGTACTGGCGCGCGAGCTCGATTGCCGCAGCAAGCTCATCGCGGGACTCAACACGAGAAATACCAATCGACGATCCACCGCGGGCGGGCTTGACAAAGACCGGCAAGCCCAGGCGTGCCAGCTCTTGTTCGCTTAAGTCGCGGCCATCGCGCAAGACCACTTCCTCGCCCACCGGCAAGCCCTCTGCCTTGAGCAGCTTCTTAGTAAATTCCTTATCCATGCCGCAGGCGGAGCTTAAAACCCCGGTGCCAACATAGGGCACGCCAGAGAGATCAAATAGGCCTTGGATGGTGCCGTCTTCGCCATAAGGGCCGTGGAGCACGGGGAAAATCACGTCCACCGTGGTGTGCAGGGAACCATCTTCAAAACGGAACTCGCCACGATGCGCAGGATCAAGAGCCAAGGTAAGTGGCTCGCGCATCTTCACTGTTGGCATCACACGATCTTGGGTGCGAAGTTCCTCCACATCAGTGGTGCCAACGGTCCACGCGCCTTCTTTGCTAATGCCAATGGGATAGACCTCGAAGCGCTCGGGATCGAGGTGGCTCATCACGGCACCTGCAGAAACGCAAGAGACGGAGTGTTCAGAACTTTGGCCGCCGTAGACTACGGCGACACGAATCTTATTTGCAGCAGAATTCACGGCTGCCCAGTCTACCCGTCTTAGCGGGCCCACTGCCTAAGCGTGCTGAAAGTGGTGGATTGCCGAGGCCACCAGGCTTGCTGCTCGGCTGCGCGCCGCTCGGCTGCCCACCTGGTCTGCCGCTCGGCTGCGCGCCGGGTTCCTCACTGCCCGCCTGGCCGCCTGCTCGGCCCGGCTCGGCTTAGCTCTATCTGCTAGGCGTGCTCGGATTTCTTAGATCTCCCCATCAGAGCCTGCACCATATCGCCTACATCGAGCCCAAGGTGGCACACACCGTAGACGGCCTGGGTAATCGGCATTTCCACACCCAAGGAGGTAGCGAGGCTAAACACCGATTGGGAGGAGATCACGCCTTCTGCCACCTGCCCATTGGAGGCTGCGCGTGCTTGCTCGAGGCTGCTGCCTTCGCCCAGGCGTGCACCGAAGCTTCGGTTGCGCGATAAAGGAGATGAGCAGGTCGCCACCAGATCGCCTAGGCCTGCAAGCCCGGAGAAGGTTCGTGGATCAGCACCTAACGCCTCACCTAAGCGTGCAATTTCTGCCAGGCCGCGGGTGATCACACTGGCCAGGGTGTTTTCGCCCAAGCCTTTACCGGCAGCCATACCGCAGGCTAGGGCGATGACGTTTTTGCAGGCACCGCCGATTTCACAGCCCACCACATCGCTATTGGTATAGGGGCGAAAATAGCTTGTGGCCACGGCCTGCTGCACGTATTTCGCGTTGGCTTCATCTTCGCAGGCAATCACGGTGGCTGCGGGCTGTTCTTGGGCGATTTCTTTCGCCAGATTCGGACCACTGAGTACTGCGATACGTTCTTGCGCGGTGCCGGTGACTTCTGCAATGACTTGGCTCATGCGCTCAAAGGTTTTCGCCTCTACGCCTTTGGCCAGGCTGAGCAAGATGGTGCGTGGCCCGATGTGCTCTGCCCATTGCTCTAAGTTCTTGCGCAAGGTTTGGCTCGGCACTGCCAGCACCAAGATATCGGCGCCTTGAATTGCCTCGTGTGGCTCGTGGGTTGCCACAAGGGCCGTGGGTAGTGGGATATCGCCGAGGTATTTGCTGTTTCGGTGCTCGCGGTTGATTTCTTCTGCTACTTCCGCGCGCCGTGCCCACAGCGTCACGGTGTTGCCAGCATCGGCGAATACCTTGGCCAGGGTTGTTCCCCACGAGCCTGCTCCCATCACGCCGATGTGTACCATGCGATCTCCTTGTGTGGCCGATTATCAATACCCCACGATGATACCGTTGCGCGAAAATCTCTCGCAGGCTTTACCATGGAACAGCAGCGAAAGGACGTAGAAGCAATGGCCAAAGAAGAGCACAAAGATCACAGCGCACTCACCGAGGTTCGGGGGCGCCACCAGCGCATCCGAAGCAATCCCGCGAAGGAGTTTCAGCGATCAACCCTGGCTGCCGGCGCGGTGTTGTGGCGCGAACATGACGGCATTGAAGTCGCCGTGATCCACCGTCCTCACTACGATGATTGGTCGCTTGCCAAGGGCAAAGTTGATCCGGGCGAATCCCTTCCTACGACCGCTGCCCGCGAGATCTTAGAGGAAACCGGCTATGAGGTGTCCTTGGGTAAATTGCTCGGCAGGATCACCTATCCCGTTGGTAGCCGCACAAAGGTGGTGTACTACTGGACCGCCAAGGTGTTAGGCGGGAAGTTTGAAAAGAATAAGGAAGTAGACGAGATCCGTTGGCTGCCGATTGAGCAGGCCAAGGAGTTGCTCAGCTATGAGGTTGATCGCCTCTTGGTGGATAAGGCTGCAAAGCGTATGCAAACACCGGCGACGACCAGGATTTTGTATGTGCGCCACGCCAGAGCTTTTCGACGTCAAAACTGGGCCGGCAACGACAACCTTCGCCCGCTGGATAAAAAGGGTCGCCGTCAGGCAAATATGTTGGTGCCTATGCTTCAGGCGTTTAGGCCAGAGGCCATTTATTCCGCTGAGCCTGACCGCTGCCAGCTCACCGCAGCACCGCTTGCCAAGGCACTTGACCTTGAGGTGACGGTGGATGATCGTTTAGGCGATCACGGCTGGATGCACAATATGAATAGCTCCAAGGCGGCGTTGAAAGAGATCATCGACCGCGGTGGAGTATCCGTGGTGGTGGCCCAAGGCGGTGTGATCCCCGATGCGCTCGCGTGGCTTTCTGCCGAGGGCACCTTGCCTTTAGAAGATACCGAGGCGAAAAAGGCCAGTGTGTGGGTGCTTTCCTTCCACGAAGGCGAGCTCACCGGGGCTGATTATCTTGCTAGTCCGTTGCCGGTGAAGTAGCAGGCTTAAAAGCGGGACGCTTGGCCTCATAGGCCTCAATAGCTGCTTCTTCGCGCAGCGTGAGCCCAATATCATCCAGGCCTTCCATCAGGCGCCAGCGGGTGTAATCATCCACCTGGAATTGATAGGTCGCGCCATCGCAGTGTGCGGTCCTGGTTTCAAGGTCCACGGTGATGCTGGCGCCGGGGTGTTGTTCGAGTTGCTTCCACAGCAGCTCGATATCGCCTTGATCCATTTGTGCTGCAAGCAGGCCGGCTTTGCCAGCATTGCCGCGGAAGATATCGGCAAAACGAGAAGAAAAGACGACGGCAAAGCCGTAGTCCATCAGCGCCCACACGGCGTGTTCGCGCGAGGAGCCGGTGCCGAAGTCCGGGCCTGCTACCAGCACCGAACCTTGTGCATATTCGGGCTGGTTTAACACGAAGCCTGGTTCGTTGTTTCGCCAGTTGCTAAAGAGGCCATCTTCAAAGCCGGTGCGGGTAACGCGCTTGAGGTACACCGCCGGGATGATCTGGTCGGTATCCACATTTGAACGAGTCAGTGGAACGCCAACGCCGGTGTGCTGGGAAAATTTTTCCATGATGTGCTCCTAAAGATCAGCGGGGCTTGCCAGGGTGCCTTTGATCGCCGTTGCCGCGGCTACCTCGGGTGATACCAAGTGGGTGCGCCCGCCTGGGCCTTGGCGTCCTTCGAAGTTTCGGTTGGAGGTAGAAGCCGAACGCTGGCCTGGTTTGAGTTGATCCGGGTTCATGCCAAGGCACATCGAACACCCTGCGGTGCGCCATTCTGCACCGGCGGCCTCGAAGATCTTGTCCAGGCCTTCTTCTTCGGCCTGCAGCTTGACCATGGCAGAGCTTGGCACCACCATCATCCGCACGCCTTCGGCTACTTGGTGGCCTTGGATAACATCGGCGGCAGCGCGCAGATCCTCGATGCGCGCATTGGTGCAAGAACCCAAAAAGACGGTGTCGATGCTGATGTCGCGCAGCGGGGTGCCTGGGGTAAGCCCCATGTATTTCAGTGCCTTTTCGGCTGCGGCGCGCTCATTATCGCCGGCGATCAGTTCTGGGTCCGGTACGGATTCAGACAAGGGCAGGCCTTGGCCGGGGTTCGTACCCCAGGTAACGAAGGGGGTAATGGCAGAGCCGTCGATTTCTACCACCGTGTCAAAGTGCGCGCCTTCGTCGGTAGGCAAGGTTTTCCAGTACGCCACTGCCTCGTCCCACTGCTTGCCCTTCGGCGCCATCTCGCGGCCTTTGATGTATTCGAAGGTGGTTTCATCGGGGGCGATCATGCCGGCGCGAGCGCCTGCCTCGATGGACATGTTGCAGATGGTCATGCGTGCTTCCATGGAAAGCTTCTCAATGGCCTCGCCACGGTATTCGATCACATGGCCTTGGCCACCGCCGGTGCCGATCTTGGCGATGATGGCCAAGATGAGGTCTTTAGCGCTCACCCCTGGCTGCAGCTCCCCGGAGACTTCGATGGCCATGGTTTTAAAGGGTTTCAGCGATAGTGTTTGGGTAGCCATCACATGCTCTACCTCAGAGGTGCCAATACCGAAGGCCATGGCACCGAAGGCTCCGTGGGTAGAGGTGTGGGAATCGCCGCACACGATGGTCATGCCGGGTTGGGTTGCGCCAAGTTGTGGGCCTACCTGGTGCACGATGCCCTGGCGGCTATTGCCCATTGGATATAAGGTCACGCCGAATTCTTCGCAGTTTTTGCGCAAGGTTTCGACTTGGGTGCGCGAGGTTTGGTCTTTAATTTCTAATAGCGAGCCTTGCTCGATGCCCTCGGTGGGCACGTTGTGGTCTTCGGTGGCAAGGTGGAGCTCCGGGTGGCGCAGTGAGCGGCCGGCAAGGCGCAAACCATCGAAGGCCTGCGGTGAGGTCACTTCGTGCAAAAGCTGAAGATCGATAAAAATGAGGTCTGGTCGGTCTTCTTCGCCTTTGACCACGATATGATCGCGCCACACTTTTTCTGCGAGTGTCAGCGGAGCCATGCTGCATCACCTTCCGAGCTAGATTCCCGCATTATGGGATGGTAGTATCATTCTATGGGAAAGATTAGCACAGAAAGCGGCATTAAAGTTCTCGACCGGGCGGTCACTATCCTGCTCGCCCTGGCCGACCACCCCATGAGCCTCAATGAATTGTGCGAATTCACCGGCCTGCCCCGCGCCACCGCACACCGCCTGGCCACCGCACTCGAAGTACACAATATCCTCACCCGCACCAACGACGGCAGGTGGACCATCGGTGCGGTATTGGCAAGCCTTGGCGCCAGTAGCCAGACCAAGCTTATCGACGTAGCCACGCCGATCATGTCTACCCTGATGCACACCACCAATGAATCAGTGCAGCTCTACCAACTCGCCGGTGCGGTACGCGTGTGTATTGCTGCCCAAGAACCAGCGATGGGCTTGCAAAATACCGTGCCCGTAGGCACTCGCCTACCACTGAGCGCAGGCTCTGCAGCACGGATCTTCTTAGCCTATTCCTCTGCGCACCTGCGCGATGCAGTGCTATCGGAGGGCACAAAATTTAGCCAAGCAGATCTGCGCGAAGCCCGCGAACAGGGCTGGGCTGCCTCCATGAGCGAACGCGAGGTTGGGCTGGCCAGCGTTTCTGCCCCCGTATTTGATTCAGAAGGCACCTTCTGCGCCGTGCTTTCTATTTCTGGTCCTGCCGAAAGGCTCAAACCCAGCCCCGGCAAGTGGGCAGATGAGCTAGTCGCTGCAGCCAATAGGCTCTCAGCACAGCTTTAAAGCTTGTCTACCAAGGCCCGCAACTGCAGCACCAAGGGGTGATCCAGGCGTGCTTCGAGCTTGGCCAGCACGCTTTGATACCACCAGCATTGCCCCTCATAGCCGCTGCGAAACCTTTCCCACACAGCCTCCCCGGCATCGCGATCTCTAAGCGTGCACAGCAAATTATGCACCTTATCTGCGGCAATAATTTTTAGCGCCTCCTGCGAGGCATCGTCCATGCGCTCTAGATAGTCCTCTGCCCTGGCCTGCCAGGTGGGCAGGGATTGATCCTTGCTCACCATCGACACCAGCGTGCGCACCTCGTGGCCAAATTCTTCTTCTAATACCGCAGGATCTACGGATTGATCCTCCACACTGTCGTGCAAAAGTGCTGCGATGCGTGTGGTGTCCGATTCGCCTTCAAGCAGCGTTGCCACGGCAAAGAGGTGCGAGACGTATGGTGTGGCCGTGCCTTTGCGCATTTGGCCGGCATGGATTTCGGCGGCGCGCTCAATAGCAAAAAGGAGACGTGTGTTCACGTCTCCTGATGGTACCCCGTACGGGATTCGAACCCGTGTTACCGGCGTGAGAGGCCGGCGTCCTAGGCCACTAGACGAACGGGGCTAGTAGCAAGCGGTTGCTTCTCAAGCAATAGTAGAGTGCCGATGTTGTACTCAACAAATCGGCACGTCAGGGTAGTAAAAGCGCGGATCCTGAGAAACATTCTCGTCGAAAAGCGAAAGTATCAAGCAGTGGTGTGCTGCGTCCGCTAGAAGGGGTTAGGACCGATGCTTCTAAAAAAGGATCGCGCTGTGCGTTTCCTCTTCCATAGCACCTCCGGATCTCGGGGAATAGTTCCACAGAACCGCTTTGCTCGACCACCTTCACCTCATGCCCTTAAGAGCATGAACCTTGCTATTTATTTCGATGGGGCGAAGTTGCTCTGTTAGCTCTGATGCTAGACCCAATATGGGCTTGTGGGAAGAGAAAACAGGAAAATTTTTCTAAAGATCAAACACCTGCCACGTCAATTGTGCCTGATCAGATTTCGGCCCATAGAGCTGATCCATAACCTTCCACAGCGGATAGCCCATCACCTGCCAATAGCCGTGGTGCTCCTCGGCGGGTTTGGGCTGGATATCCTTGTGCTCGCCGGTGACCTCGGAGGCAATGCGGCTTAATTCCATGGCCATCCAATCATCCACGCGCACCCCGTCGATGGTGGTGAAATCTCTGCGCTCGCCGGTATAAGTGGTGTGCTGCGAGGCCTGCAGCATCACCTTAGCCAGCGAAGTCGATGGCAACTGCCTCACCATGGCCAACTCACTGGCAAGCAAGCGGGCTTGATCAATGCGGCTATCGCTTTCTAAATACGCTGTCGCATCACTGCGTTCGTCTTGGGCGCGGGCAAAGTCAATCACGGGATCGCCCTGGATAATCGAGCACACAGGATCATGCAGCGCACACACCTGCACCACATTCAGCCCCTCAAACTCCCCCGGTTGACGCTCGCCAAGCACCCCGTGACGATCGGACGGGATGGCGCCCTTGTTGGTGATAGGAAGCGCAGCTCCTGCCGCGGTCTGGTTGCCGAAGGCCCTGGAACGCTTGGGATCTGAAATCAAATACACCGCCGCTACCCGATCAGCGGGGATCTGCGTGGCCACATCGCCGGCGATGTGCGCGCCTTGAGAAAACCCAACCAGCGCCACCTTGGTATCGCTGCACTGGGCTAAAAGCTGCTGGAGGTGCTCAAGCAGCCTGCGTTCCCCCTCGCGCCGCGACACACCATAGGGCATGGCCTGGGCGTCATCTTTATCAATGGAGGTGACCATACCGGCACTGGCCGGATAGGGAGTTTGCCAGGCATCTACCCCATCGAATTGCTCAGCTACTTCTTGGACGAAGTTCCTGCCCTTGCTTAGGCCTGTGATCTCTCGCGGATCTTCCTGGGCGTTGGATTCACCCGTGCCAGGAGTGACGGCAATATGTAACGCCGGGCAGCTAGCTTGCTGGGCTTCTGCTTGCTGGGGCGCTGCTTGCTGGGCTTCTACTTGATGGGGCGCTGCCTGAACAGGCAGGCAAAGGGCGGAGGATGCGAGCAATAAAGAGACGATGCTAAGGGCTGCAGATCTGCGCATATCACTACCCTACAATGCAGGAATTGCCCCTCGGGCGAAGTTGCGAGCGCAAAAAGATGGGTACGAAAAAAGATGCGAACGAAAGGGCCGTGAATGCAAAAAATCAGCCGACGTTTGTCGACTGATCATTTGTACCCCGTACGGGATTCGAACCCGTGTTACCGGCGTGAGAGGCCGGCGTCCTAGGCCACTAGACGAACGGGGCATAGGCAAAAAGCCTGCTGGCCTACCAGGACTCGAACCTAGAATGACGGTACCAGAAACCGTAGTGTTGCCAATTACACCATAGGCCAATGTTGTGCGGCTGGGCTTTCACCCTGCTGTGCAACGAGGCTTAATATAACCACATCTGCGAAAGCCACACAAACCTGCTGGTCAGGCGGCCTGGTATGGGGTTTGCTGGCGGGCAGCACGCAGACGAGCAAGGGTGGATTCCTTACCCAGCAACTCCATGGACTCGAACAGCGGCGGCGATACCGCAGCACCCGAAATACCAACGCGCAGCGCACCATAGGCCACACGGGGCTTCAGCTCCAGCTTTTCAATCAACGCGCTGTGCAATGCCTGCTCGATATTGGCGGTGTTCCACTCATCTACGGCCTCAAGCGCAGCGATGCCTTGTTCAAGCGGTTCGATAGCTGCTTCCTTGAGGTTCTTCTTGGCGGATTTTTCATCCAATTCCAGATCCTCATCGGCTGTAACCAGGAACTTCAGCAGGCCATAGGCATCGGAGAGCGTCTTGATGCGGGTCTGCACCAAATCGGCTGCGATTGCGAACTTCTCCTCCGGGTACTCAAAGTCGTAGTACTCGCGCAGGTAGTCACGCAGGCGATCGCGGAAATCTTCAGGCGATAGCAGGCGAATATGATCCGCGTTGATCGCTTCAAGCTTCTTTTGATCAAAGCGAGCAGGGTTGGGGAGGACATCGGTGACGTCGAAATGCTCAACGAGCTCTTCTACCGAGAAGATGTCCTTATCGTGGCTCAAGGACCAACCAAGCAGCGCGAGGTAATTCAGCATGCCCTCGGGGATGATGCCGTGGTCGCGGTGATTGAACAGGTTGGACTGCGGATCGCGCTTGGAAAGCTTCTTATTGCCCTCGCCCATAACAAAGGGAAGGTGGCCGAATTCCGGGGTGCGCTCGGCAACGCCGATGGCCTTCAAAGCCTCGTAGAGGGCCAATTGGCGCGGGGTGGAAGGCAAAAGGTCCTCGCCGCGCAGCACGTGGGTAATGCCCATCAGTGCGTCATCGACGGGGTTTACCAGGGTATATAGCGGTGCACCATTGGAGCGGGCTACTACGAAGTCCGGCTGCGTGGAGGCCTTGAATTCGATCTCGCCGCGGACCAGGTCGTTCCACTTCCAGTCCTGATCTGGCATGCGCAGGCGCCACACGGGCTTGCGGCCTTCTGCCTCAAAGGCATCAATCTGCTCTTGGCTGAGGTCGCGATCGAAGTTGTCGTAGCCAAGCTGCGGGTCGCGGCCTGCGGCCTTGTGGCGTTCTTTGACTTCTTCGGCAGTGGAATAGGCCGGGTAGATGTAGCCGCCGGCTTTGAGCTTTTCAAGCACCTCGGCGTAGATATCCATGCGCTGGCTTTGGCGGTACGGCTCATCCGGACCACCTTTGACTACGCCTTCATCCCAGTCCATGCCGAGCCATTGGAGGGAATCGATAATGGCCTGGTAAGACTCTTCGGAGTCGCGCTGGGCGTCGGTATCTTCGATGCGGAAGATGAGCTTGCCGCCGTGGTGGCGTGCATAGGCCCAGTTGAATAAGGCGGTGCGCACCATGCCTACGTGGGGCGTGCCGGTGGGCGAAGGGCAGAATCGAACGCGTACTTCAGACATGGGTTTTATACTAGACTGTCCTGCCATGTGTGCATCCTCTCGCCCGGCTTCCGCGCCCGATTTTCTACTTTCTCGAGCGCATGGGTCTATCCGCACCCAGGGGGTAAAGGAGCAGTTCAATAATATCGACGACGCCATCGCGGCTCTTCGTCGCGGTGAAATGGTGGTAGGGGCCTTAGCTTTTCGACGCGACCACGCCTGCGCTTTCACCGTCCCCCAAAGCATCATCCGTGAAGATGGGCCACTAGAGCCTCATGGCTACTATCGCCAAGGACCAGGCGCGCAGCTTCATGCTAGCCTCGATGCCTTAGTTCCCGATGAGGCCGAGCATGCCCACCGCGTGGCCGCTGCGATTGAGACGATGCGCAACACCGTGCTGCGCAAGGTGGTACTTGCCCGCGCCGTCGACGTGCGCTTTGATCCGCCGGTAGATCCGCGCCTGATTGCGGCCCGCCTGATTGACCTTTCTTTGCACCGCGATGGCTTTATTGTGGATCTCTCCCCTGCTGGTGAGGACTTTGTGGGCAATATGCTCGTTGGTTCTTCACCGGAGGTGTTGATAAAAAAGCAAGGCTCCACCGTGAGCGCCTATCCCCTGGCAGGTTCTGCGCCAAGGGCGGTGGATCCGATTGAAGATAAAAAACGTGGCGAAGCCCTGTTGCGTTCGGCAAAAGATCTTGATGAACACCGCTTTGTGGTCGAGCACCTACGCCGAAAGCTTTCACCTTTGTGCTCGCATCTAGATATCCCCGATACCCCGGAATTAACCTGCACCAATGAGATGTGGCACCTGGCCACCCCCGTGCTTGGCACGCTCAAGGATGCACAGATGACTGCCCTCGAGCTCGCGCGCATCGTGCACCCCACCCCCGCGATCTGCGGCACGCCAACCGATGACGCCGAGGAGTTAATCTCTTTTGCCGAGGCAGACAGGCGCTTCTACGCCGGCGCGGTGGGCTGGGCCGAAGGTGTCGATGGGGAATTCATGGTGGCCATCAGGTGCGCTGAGGTATCCGGTGATGGCACTCACGCCCGCGCCTGGGCCGGAGGTGGCATTGTGGAGGCCTCCGATGCGCAGGCAGAGGTGGCAGAAACAAGTGCCAAATTGCGCACCATTATGAAAGCCCTTGGGCTTCGGCTTTAAAGAAAAAGCGCCAGCGATATCGCTGGCGCTTGGGAGGGCAGTAGTTAGGCTCGTTCTACTGGGTTACCCAGTTTGCCAATGCCTGGGATCTCGATTTCGATGAAGTCGCCCGGGAACATTGCAGCGGTGCCGGCTGGCGAACCGGTACAAATAATATCGCCCGGCAGCAGCGTCATGGAGGCGGTAATAAATTCGATAATCTCGCCCAGATTCATGATCATCTGGTTGGAGTTCGAATCCTGCTTGGTTTCAGTCTTGCCCTCATGGGTGAGGTGAGCCTTGATGGGCAAATTGGAGGTATCGATGGATTCGAGGTCAGTTTCAATCCACGGACCAAGTGGCGCGAAGGTATCAATGCCCTTGGCGCGAGCCCACTGGCCATCGGCAAATTGAAGATCACGCGAAGACACATCGTTGATGATGGTGAAGCCGAGCACCACCTGCTTCCAGTCTTCAGCCTTGACATTCTTGCAGGGCTTGCCAATAACGAGGGCAAGCTCGCCTTCAAATTCCACCTTGGTGGCAAAATCAGGGATCTTAATGGCGGCACCAGGGCCAATCACGGCTGTCGGGGGCTTTAAAAAGAGCGTCGGGGGCAGGTGCTCAGCACTCTTTTGGAACACCTCTGCAACGTGATCTGCATAATTGCGGCCAATCGCCACGATCTTGGAAGGCAGCATTGGTGCAAGCAGGCGGACGTCGCCAAGCTTCCATTCCTTGCCTGTGAACTTCGGTTCGGTAAACGGGGTACCTTCGATCTGGCGGCACAGGGCGTTCTCGCCTTCGCCCTCTACTACGCAGAAGGCCATTCCTTCGGGGGTCGCAATTCGTCCAAAACGCATGGAGGCCATCCTACTACGAGGGGTGGCCTTAAGGTTGGGAATTATGCAAAGCTTTCAAAGTATTCGCTTTCGTGTGCACCCTGAGCGCCAAATACAACTCGGCACAAGCAAGGGCATCACTTAAAGCATTGTGATTGCCATACCAAGGCAACCCATAGCGTTCACGCACACGAGCAAGCCGAAGATCCTCACCACGCGGATACGTGCCCATGCGCTCCATGTGCCTGCGCTCTAACGCAAAGGTATCTACCACCGGCGCGCGCAAGGGGGCATTGAAATACTTCTGGCACAGCACATCCAAAAAGGAGGTTTCCAAACTGGCAAAGTGCGCCAAGAGCACCCGGGATTCAAGCGCAGCCAAGAAGGCCTCGAGTGCGGCTTGTTGCTCGAGACCTTGGGCCACCATGGCGTCGGTGAGCTGGTGGATCGTTGCCGACTCCCCCACCGTGTGCTCAGACTTCACCACCGTATATCCCGCACCCGATAACTGGATCTCGCCACCGTTGATCGGCACCCAGCCAATAGAGATGAGGTGATCGCGCTTGGCATCAAACCCCGTGGTCTCAATATCCACAGCCAGCAGATTCAACTGATCAAGCGGCGTGGAAGGCGCAGGCCACGGCGGCATCTGCGCGAGTGCCCCGGTGGGCTTGGGTTTAGATTGAAACAGTCCAAACATGGCTTAGATATTCCGGATCGGGTACTTGGTGCTCAAAGCATTTTGCATATTCTTAATGATCTGGAAGGCATCACGCAGGTGCTCGCGGTCCAGCTTCTTCAACGCATTCGGGTCCACGTGATAATCCGGGCGCTGCCCTGCCCTAATCTGGGCTGCCTGGTGGCGCAATGCGATGGTGCTTAAAAACTCAAACGCATCAATCAAATCCTGCGCGCCGCGTTCAGACACACTGCCTACCTGGCCTGCCAGTTGGAGGCGCTGGCGCGTAGCAATCTGATCAATCCCGCCGGCGACGGCAAATAGTCGCGCTAATTGCGTGACCGCATAAATGCCGCCCTTTTTCAGATCGAGCTGGTGCACGTGCTCCCCGCTTCGCTCGACCACAAAGCCACGGAAAAATCCCAGCGGCGGTTCGCGCCGAGCAGCCAAGGTAGCAAGGTGGGCGTGCAAGCGTTTCGACGTCTGCGCCATGGCAATGGCTTCGGAATGGACTTCCTTGGCCAATTCGCTCGCACCGTGGATCGCGCGGAAATCAAAGAAGGTCTGCGCGTGCAGCAAGGCATCGGGCTCGGGGGCGGTGATCCAATGCTGGAAAGTATCAATCCACTGCCGTCGCGTCATGCGCCACTGAGGATTGGAGGCCATCATATCCCCTGGGCACAGCACCTGCCCGGCCGCATCGAGTCCACTGCATACACGCTGTGAAAGCGCCTCGAAATACTCATTGTGCTCGTCTTGGTACTCATCACTGAGCACCAGACAATTATCTTGATCCGAGGCAAGACCCATGCCTTTTCTCGCCTGCGAGCCTGCCACCACAAAGGCATAGGGCACCGGCGGTGGGCCGAGCTCTTCTTCTGCGAGCGTGCACAACCTGCGGGCAATGCCATCGGCAGCCAGGGTGAGCACGCCGCTAACAGCTTCGGCACCTGCGCCACGCTCGATAAATCGCAGCGCCACATCGTGGGCCATGCTGTAGGCCTGCGCGAGTTCTTCGGGCGTTTGCCGCGAGGAGATATCGGCGGTGATATACATCGGGTCGTTTCGAAGCAGCCGCATGATATCGGCGGCTGAGACGATGCCGATGAGCAGCTCTTGTTCATCCACCACGGGCAGGTGGTGGATGCCAAGCTCTGTCATGGTGAGCATGGCCTCCAGTGCTGAGGTCTCGGCCCTGGCCGTCACAGGTTCGATGGTGGCAATGCGCTCGATGGACTCGTGAGGATCTCTAGCCTGGGCCACCACCTTGCTGCGAAGATCACGGTCGGTAACAATGCCTCTTACCTTGCCGTCCTGGGTGATCAGCAACGATGAAACGTTGCGGCTCGTCATCACTTGGGCAGCCTCGCGGATGCTGACCTGGCCTACGGTGGCGGCGTCGCGGATCATGAATTTTTCTAGCGGCGTGCGCAGCAGCTCTGAGGAGGAATCGGAACGCAAATGCTGGGCAGCAGCGCTCATGCGCTTGGATTGGCTAGAAAAGAAGCGCTCGAATGCCGCATCTTGCTGCGCCACCTGAAGGAATGCTTCGCGTGGCAATAGCAGCAACAGGGAATCTTCTACGGCCACCATCTGATAGCGGGAGCGGTTTTCGCCCAGGATGGTGGAATAGCCAAAGCAACGTCCGGCATCGCGTCGATCCAGCAACACGCCTTGCTGATCAAGCACATCCACGGCACCCGAACGGATAATAAAGCAGTAGTCATTGGGGCTATCCAAGGCCACTACCGTCTCGCCTGCACGGACATAGCGCATGGTGCAGGCTTGAGGTAGTGGCGCAAGCAGCGTGTGGCTGAGTTGAGCAAATGGGGCGTGTTCGGCGAGGAAGTTGTGTACCTCTTGCAGTTCCACTGACATGGGCTTAGCTTAATGGTGAGCCAAGCCATATGTCTTGGTTTTTAGCAAGAAACTGCGGCGGCAATACGGTCGCCTACTTCTTCGGTGCGAATCTCTCCGCGATTTTGCACATCCTCGGCAACCGCCTCTTCGATCTTGCGGGCGTTTTCTTCATCGCCTAGGTGACGAAGCATCAGTGCCACGCTCAAGATCGCGGCAGTGGGATCTGCAATGCCCTTGCCAGCGATATCCGGGGCCGAGCCATGCACCGGCTCAAACATGGAGGGGTGTGTTCCTGTGGCATCGATATTGCCTGAGGCCGCAAGGCCAATGCCGCCGGTAATCGCGCCGGCGAGATCGGTGAGGATATCGCCAAAGAGGTTATCGGTGACGATCACGTCGTAGCGCGAAGGATCAGTGACCATATAAATGGTGGCTGCATCGATGTGGTGATAATCCACGGTGACGTCTGGGAATTCTTTGGCTACCTCGTCTACGGTGCGCTTCCACAAACCACCGGCGTTGACCAGCACATTGGTCTTGTGCACCAAGGTGAGGTGCTTCCTGCGCGCTTGGGCGCGAGCAAAAGCATCACGCACAACGCGTTCCACGCCATAGCGGGTGTTTTGCGAAACCTCCGAGGCCACCTCGTGGGGAGTGTTTTCACGCAAGGTGCCGCCGTTGCCGCAGTACAGCCCCTCAGTACCTTCGCGCACCACAACGAAGTCGATGTCGCCGGGGTTTGCCAGCGGAGATGTTGAGGAGGGGTAGAGCTTTGAGGGCCTGAGATTGACGTGGTGATCCAGCGCGAAGCGCATCTTTAATAGCAGGCCGCGTTCGAGCACGCCTGGGGGCACCTCGCCTGGAGCACCAATGGCTCCGAGCAAGATTGCATCGTGTTCGCACAAGGCTGCTAAATCGGCATCGGGCAGAATTTCGCCATTACGCAGATAGCGAGTGGCGCCGAGGTCGAATTCTGTGACCTCGACGTCATCGCGGAGCGCGCGAAGCACCTTGAGTGCCTCATTGGTTACTTCTGGGCCAATGCCGTCGCCGCCAATCACTGCCAGTTTCATTCTATGGAACTCCAATTCCCACTAGGTGAACTTACCGGCAGTCTAACACAGCCTAGGCGGCCTTTTTGGCCTGATCGAGTTCCCACTTCAATTGAGCCTCGCTTGGCGATTGCACCGGCAAGAAGGCCGCCTCGCGGAAACGTCGAGAAGCTGGAGAATGCTGCGCATAACCTGCGCCACCGGCAACACGAACCTCCAACTGGGTGGCATTAACAGCAGCCTGAGCAGCAGCAAGGCGAAGCTCAAGCAGCTCCACAGGTTGCGGCGCATCCTTGGTGGCAAGCTCTTCTTGCACACGAATCAGTTGCGCAATATCAGCCTGCACCTGCTCCACCTCGGCAGCGAACACGGCATTTACACCCTCAAGGCGCTTGGATGCCTGCTCGGCAGCCGATTGGGCCACACCCAAACACTCCGAAGTTTGCAGCAGCACGAAGGTCGGGCGAATGCTCTTGGCAAAGCTCGAAAGATCCCGCGAAAGAATCTGACGCTCAGGCACAAACACCTGATCAAACTGCAAAGAGGTAGAAGCCGTGGCATTGAGGCCAAGCAGCCCGAAAGGAGTGCCGAGGCTGACACCTTCGGCATTCGCATCCACGGCGAAGACCACCGGCTTGCCCTCGAGCTTGGCGCCGGTGATCACCAGCGACTCAGGCTTGAGGTTCGAAGCCCAGCGCAAGGTGCCGCTGACCACGAAGCCACCCTGAGCAGGTTCAGCCTCAAGCTCAACCTCACCGCAACCGGCAGCCTCTTTAAAGACCGAAGCCATGCCGGTCACACCTGGGCGCTCGCCGCGGAACAGACCCGGAAGAACCTCCTGGGCATACTCCCCGCCTGCGAGGTTGAGGTACTCAATGACCATGCTGTGGGCCCAGAGGCTAAAGGCAGCAGAAAGGTCCAAGGTGGCAATCTCGCGGATCAGGCGAATCGGTTCGAGCAACTGCCCGCCACGCGGTGCGCCAAGGCCAAGCAGATCTTGCTGTGCAAGCAGGTCGATGATGTAATCCGCGCCGAGTTCGCCTTTATCTACAGCCTGGGCGTTCTTGGCGATAGTCTCGGCAATATCTCGGGGTAATGCGCTCATTTAGACCAGCTCGGAGGTGAGGTTTGCCGGACGGGTGTAGGTGTTTACCACAGGAGACCACTTCACAGCATCGCGCTGGATCTTATCCAGGGTCTCGCGGTCTGCATCGCCCTCAAGCTCGATCTTGACGCGAACATCGGAAACGCCGGTGCGCTTGTCCTCGTCAAGGTCGCCAACGCCCCATACGGCAGAGATGTCGATATCGGATTCGATGTCGATGGCGATCTTGGTCAGCGTAACGCCGCGGTGGGTAGCGATGGCCTGGATGCCAACAGAAATGCAGGAAGCCAGAGCAGCCTGCGCAACCTCGGTGGGGTTGCCTGCGCTGTTATCGCCAAGAAGCTGAGGGGGCTCAGCCACGAGGACCGGCTCCAGATCGCGGATCTGGGTGTAGTTGCGGAACTGGCCGTCTGCCTCGGTGTGGGTCTTAATCTGCTTCTTGCCACCGGCGGGGTTTTCCTGGTTCTTCTGAGCCAGGGATGCAAGACGCTCGGCATCGATGGGTTCGAGTGCTTCGCCGGGCTTGTGGTTAGGGGTGAGATCAGACATGAAGTTCCTTTCAGTAGGTCGGTCTCAACCATACTAAAGCGTTCCGTCTATTTTTGCCATACCGAGCGGTCTATTTTATTCATACAAAAGAAAACGCCGCCCAAAGGCGGCGTCAACGCAAGCGCCAAGAGGGATGATCACCCCTTGGCGCTAGACCTGATTAAGAACCGAAATCAACGGCGAAGCACTCTGCGCCGATCTCGCCTGCGATCTCATTGAGCAGATCTTCTTCCACCGCGCGATCCACGCGCAGGATCAGGGTAGCTCCGCCACCTTCTGCATCTTGAGACAGCGCAGCAGCATCGATGTTGATGCCATTGCTGCCCAGCTTCGTGCCAACCTTGCCCAGCGCGCCGGGGGCGTCGCTGTACTGGAAAAAGAGGTTGTAGCCACGGGCGCGAAGATCCAAGCCACGGGAGTTAATGCGCACGATCTTCTCCACGCCATTGAGCCCAGTCAGCGCACCGATCACCGAAGCAGTGGTGCCATCGGCGGCAACCGCACGCACCTCGAGCACCGAACGGTGCGTCTTGGATTCGGTGTGGGTGGACACTTCCACCTCTACCCCACGCTCTTCTGCGATGCGCGGAGCATTGACAAACGTGACAGGTTCTTCAACGATGCCCGAGAACAAACCGCGCAGCGCCGCGAGGCCAAGCACGTCGACGTTTTCGCTGGAAAGCTCACCGCGAGCCTCAACCTCCAGGGAAACCGGTGCTTGATCCAATAGCCTGCCTGCCACCAAGCCGAGCTTGCGGGCAAGATCGAGCCACATCGATACCTCTTCGCCCACCTGGTTACCGGCAACGTTGACGGCATCGGGGACGAATTCGCCAGCCAGGGCCTTTAGCACCGAAGCCGCAACATCGGTGCCGGCGCGATCCTGAGCCTCAACCGTTGAAGCACCAAGGTGCGGAGTCACCACGACCTCGTCAAGCTCAAAGAGGGGCGAATCGGTGCAAGGCTCGGTTTCAAACACATCGAAGCCTGCGCCACGGATCTTGCCCGAACGGATGGCGTCGGCAAGCGCCTGCTCGTTGACCAATCCACCGCGCGCAGCGTTGATGATGATCTGACCCTGCTTCGACTTCGCAAGCAACTCGGCATCAAACATGCCGGCAGTTTCCTTGGTCTTGGGCAGGTGAATGGTGACGAAATCGGAGCGCTGCATGAGCTCTTCAAGATCGACCAACTGCACACCCAACTGAGCAGCACGAGCCGGATTTGCATAAGGATCGTAGGCAATGATGGTGGTTTCAAACGCAGCCAAGCGCTGGGCAAACAGCTGACCGATGTGGCCAAAGCCCACGATGCCGATGGTCTTGCCAAAGATCTCTACACCGGAGAAAGAAGAGCGCTTCCACTGAGCATCACGCAAGGTCTTATCTGCCGCGGGAATCTGACGCGCGGTGGACAAGAGCAAGGAGATGGCGTGCTCGCAGGCCGAGTGAATATTGGAAGTCGGGGCGTTTGCCACCATCACACCGCGTTCAGTCGCAGCGGCAATATCCACGTTATCGAGGCCAACGCCGGCGCGACCAACAATCTTGAGGTTCTTGGCGGCGTCGAGCACTTCCTTATCCACGGTGGTAGCAGAACGCACCAGCAGTGCATCGGCGTCAACGACGGCCTTGAGTAACTCAGGGCGGTTTGGGCCATCAACCCAACGTACTTCTACGGAATCTCCCAGTGCATCCACGGTGGACTGGGCGAGTTTATCGGCAATGAGGACGACCGGACGGGTGTTGCTCACGAAAATTGCTCCTGAAATGGAAAATGCTGCTTTGCCGTGGCGACACGACCGCGCCACCGCGCCAAAGGACCACGCCTTCCCAATTGTGGCGTGCGACGCGACAAGCATAACGCCAACCGCCTCCGACTGAGACACCCATTTGCACACCACTCCCCCCATTTGCGCACGCGGATCCACCGAGAAAAACTTCAAGCATCCCCCAAACGCGGGGGCTGCACGCCAATAGTGCTCTGAAGGTTCGGTGCCGATGCACCCCTGGCAAGACCCGGCGCGACGAGCGCCAAGCATGCGACGTTGGTGCCGCGTGTGCGTTGGTTTTAGGTGCGGCGTTGGCGCTAGTAGCCCATCAACGCAAGCCAGGGCACGGGCTTGAACTGTTCGGACTCTAATAACCAATCGCTTTGTTTGCCGTCTTCTTGGCCAATAAAGGAGCCATCGCGAAGGATCGCTGCGTGCCAGGGAGCTTGAATATCGAAGCGTTCGTAGCGTTGTTGTGCTTGGGCCAAAGAGCCTGCGCCTCGTACATCTGCTGCCAGAGCAAAGGCCACTTGGGGGAAGCGGAAATTCAGATCCTTAGGATGGCCAATTTGCTCTTGGTCTTCAGCCACCACGATCAGGGCTTTTTGGGCGAGCTGGTTTTGCTTGACAATGGTGGCCAGCAGTTTGGCCACGGCGTTGAGTTCTTCGCTTTCAACAACGCCCTCGCCTACTTTGGAGGCGTCGATGGCCACATGGATATTTGGCAAGCTCAAGGCTTGGCTGAAGGTATTGACTTGCTGGACCAGCAACTCATCGCCTGGTTCAAAAAGCAGCACACCAAAATCGCCGGCGCCTTCAAGGCGCTTGGCCCAATCCAGCACCCGTTGTTGATTAGCGCTAAATGATTCTTGGCCGATCAGCGTTGAAGCTCGCATCCATTTGCCAGTTGCACCCTGGGTAGTGATCGGGTCTTGGTCTTCTGGATTGCTTGCATCATCGCCATTGCCCGCGGCTTCTGATTGATCCACGCCGCCGGGTTGGATGTAGATGGGCTCTCGGCTAAAGACGATGCCGCGGCCGTTGGGAAGCCAGTGGCGGATCTGTTCGGCTTCTTCGATGCGGCGGCTCAGTGTTTCCTCGTTGCCAAATTGAGAGCCCAGGGCAATCAGTGGTTCTTCTGCCAAACCAGCCACGCTGAGTGCAGTTTGGGCATCAAAGCGTGGATCTGGAAACGGCAGCACCTCCAGTGCTGCGCCGTATGCTCGCGCGGTGGCAGCAGCAGCGATGGAAGATTCGGGGCTTGCGATTACCAATGGGGTTTGATCAGCATCGCGTTTCGATTGGCCGGGGAAGCCATGCGGTACTTCATCTTCTCTCGCCTTTGGTATCTCTGGTGCAGGCCCAATATTTGGCCAATCGGGTACCAGCAGCGTGGCGTCGTCGGCTTCAAGCCCAGCAATGGCGGCGGTGACATCTTGGCGGTTACTCACCGGCATCGGGTTGAATTTCAAGGCAGTGAGGTGCCCGAGGGCATCTTCGGTGCCGGGATCTTGGATCACCATCACTTCGCCACGGGTGGTGGCGATGCTGACGTCTCCTACTAATAAGACATAGCGGGCTTGAAGCCGATCCACCTCGTTGAGCACGGTTGAGCGGTTATCATCGCGCATGGTCACCATGGGCGAGTGGCTGACCACCGCTAGTGATGCTGCGCGCAACTGCGAGTGGATCTCGTCATCAGAGATGATCAGGGTGTTGGAATCTTTAAAAAAGCGCTGGGAGGCCGCTACCCCATCGCCAAAGGGATCACCAATGACTTCTGGGGTTTGCTGAAAATCCGTTGAGGCGTGGTGGCTGAGGTTTTCGGCACGGGCATTTTCTAAGGCTTGCTCGTATGTTTTGGGCTCATCGCTTCCAAATACGCAGGCACTTAAGAGCAAGGTCAAAGCACTTGCCAATGCCAGTTTTGCCTTCACCGAACCAGCCTCCTTTTTCAGCACAGAAAAACCCCACTCCGCGGTGGGGTTTTTAAGGGTAGCACCTTAGTTATTAAAGGCCTCTGGGCCTTCTTCACCGGCGCTTAAATCTGCCTCGTCTACGTCGTGGACTGCAGTGGTGCCCATGGCGTCTTCGATCATGGCAAGCAACCTGCGGCGGCGATCATTAAAGAAGGCCTCGGCGTTGGCGCTAAATAGTAGGTAGGGATCAAGCTGGTGGCTTGAAAGCACCTGATCAAATTCCTCATCATCCATCAGCGACTTGGATTGCACTCGATAGAGGTAGCGCGCCGGGGAGCTTTCTTCCACCATGACGTAGGTGCGCCGCCCCATGGGGGTGCGGTTGAGCACCGAGTGTGCAAGCACCGGGTCGATACCGTTTTCCTCGCACCAGCGAAGCGGGAAGATGGTGCGGAAATGCACGCCCATGGCGGGGGCTGTGTGCTGATCGATCACCGTGCCGGTGCGCCAATCCCTGGCCCCGAGCCCCTCGAGCAAGGCGTAGATGCCTTTATACAATCCGGAGTCTGGGCCGGCGGAAAGCAGGCGGGATTCTACAAAGCGTGCACCGCTGATAGAGGCAGGCAGTGCTTCGCGCTGGCCGCGAATCCATGCGGTGACTTCGTCTACGTCTTGGCCCATGCGGATGGTAAGCGCTGGGGAGCCGTAGAGTTCACCGAACACACCGCACCAGAACCAGCGATTGAGTCGATCCCAGGATTGCTTCTGCGTCATCACATGGGGATCTTCTGCGAGCAAGGCGATGATTGCCGCGAGCGGAACGAGCTGCTGGGTATAGGGCACCTGCGAGGTGGTGAGCATGCAGCGCTGGCGCATATAGTTCGCGGCTTCATGGAAGGCTGCGCGCACTTTCTTTGCCGCAGGCAGGTATTCGCGAAGCGAAAGCGCAAGCACGGCTTCGCGCTGGCCACTGGCATGGCCTTGCAAGGCGGTGACATAGAGTGCCACCGCGCTTAGGAAATCAGTTTTGGTGATGCCATCAAGCGCTGGGTATCGACGCAGCACCGATTCGGTAAGCGCCCAGTCGTCGTGGAGGCGGAAATCCGGATCTTCCGCAGCAAAGACGGCGGTGAGCAGTTCGAAGACGTCCATTTGCAAACCGTGCGCATTGGCTTGGGCAAAAATGGAGCCGATGCTGGCTTGTGCCGTTTCGCGGTCGAGGCGAGTCATCGGCACTGCGTAGCGCACCAGTGGACGAAGCACTGCGTTATGGAAGCGCTTGGTGCGCTCGCGTTGGCCTTCATCAGAGCGGCCGGCAAGATCAAAGAGCATGTCTGATCCGCGGTCGGTCAGCAGCGTGTGCACCGGGATGAGTCCGGCTTCGATGGCGGTGTCTTCGCTAATGGTCTCAGGCAAACCAACGGCGAAGTGTGATCGCACATGGCCGTGCTCGTCAACGGAAATGACGGCCTCGTCGGGCATCACTTCGCTTTCCACGGCGCGGTTGATATCGACGAAGAAGCGTCGTTTAGCTTTCTTGTTGCGCAGATCCACAGACTCTACGAGTCCATCGCCGCGTAAGCACTGGTACAAGGTGGTGATGCGTTGCTGGCCGTCGAGCAGCAGCATGCCGGGAGCCACACCGGTATCCGGCGCACCCTGGATTGGGCGCGGGCGAAAGCGCATGGGCTCGTTGCGGGTATCCAGGGCCATCAGGGTGCCGATTGGATAGCCACGCAGCACCGTTACCAGCAGGGATCGAATGCGATCGACATCCCAGCGATAGTCGCGCTGGAAGTCTGGAAGCTGCAGATCTCCTCGGTCGATGCGGTTGAAGATGTCAATGAGGTCGTAACTTGGAGTACTAAAACCCATGGGGTTGAGTCTAGCTGTGATGGCAAACTTCCTCGTGGGCGCCGTGGCCGGAAACTTCGATTTGGATCGTGGAATGCCCCACACCGTGATGCTTCAATGCAGCTTGTGCTCGATCAAGAAGGTCACAATCGGTGGTGACTGGTGTTTCCACCACGAGGTGGCAGGTGGCCAAAATCTCAGCGCCGTCGAGGCTCCACACGTGAAGATCGTGCACGGCGGTGACGCATTCTAGTGATTCGAGGCTTTGGCGAATCTCGTTAGTATCTACATTCGCAGGCACTCGTTCAAGCAATACGTTTAGGGCGTTCCACAGCAGTTGCATTGCTCGCGGCAGGATCAAGGCGGCGATGATCAGCGAGGCTACGGTATCGGCCCAGAACCAGCCGAAGGAAAGCATGAGGATCGATGCGATGATCACGGCGATGGAGCCGAAGAGATCGACAAGCACGTGCAGGTAGGCGCCCTGGATGTTCATGCTGTGTTCGCGGTCGCGGTGCAGCACCAGTGCGCTGATGATGTTGGCAACCAGGCCGATGGTGCCGATGAGCAAGGTGGTGCTGGCGTTATTGACTGCCCCGTTGCTGAGGCGGTTGAATGCTTCGACCACGATCCAGATTGACACTCCAGCCACCGTGACGGCGTTGAGCATCGCGGCGAAGACCTCAATGCGCTTATAGCCGTAGGTGGCTTTGGCGTTGGCGGCCTTGCTGGCCATGAGCGTGGCTACTAAGGCCACGACAAGGCCGGTGGAATCCGAGAGCATGTGCATTGCATCAGAGACCAAGGCCAAGGAGCCGGCGATGGCGCCTCCGATGAGCTCGACTAGGAAGATGCTGCCGGTAACGCCCAAGGCGATCAGCAATGAGCGAGTGCCGCGAGGTTCAGCGTGGGAGTGCATGGCGCACAGTGTAGCCAGAAACAGCGCTTATTGAAACCCTATTGAAAACCCTCCCCCGCCTCACTACCCCCACGACAGCAGAGCAAAAAGGCAACTGCCCCACACACCCAACTATCTGGGTATGCGGGGCAGTGTTGATTGCGGTATTTCAGCCTCGCTTAGCCTGCGGCCTTGAGGCGGTCTCGCGTGAGGCAGCCTCGCTTTAAGCAGTCTCGCCTTAGGCAGTCTCGGTGATCGGGTTCTTCACCCAGCTCATCAGATCGCGCAGCTTTGCACCGGTCTTTTCAATGGGGTGCGATGCTACTTCTTCGCGCATGCGCTTGAGCTCAGGCTGGCCGTTTTCTACGTCCTTGACCATGTCTTGGACGAACTTGCCGGACTGAATATCTGCCAGCACGTCCTTCATGCGCTGCTTGGCACCTTCGTCGATGATGCGCGGGCCTGCAACATAGCCACCCAGCTCTGCAGTTTCAGAGATGGAGTAGTTCATGTTGGCCAGGCCGCCTTCCCACACGAGGTCCACGATGAGCTTCATCTCGTGCAGCACCTCAAAGTAGGCCATTTCGGGGGCGTAGCCAGCTTCGGTGAGCACCTCAAAACCGGCCATCATCAGGTATTCCAGGCCACCGCAGAGCACGGCTTGCTCACCAAAGAGGTCCGTTTCGGTTTCTTCGCGGAAGGAGGTCGGAATCACGCCGGCACGAGCACCGCCGATGGCTGCGGCGTAGGACAGCGCGAGAGCCTTGCCTTCACCGGTGGGGTCTTGTTCCACAGCGATCAGGCAGGGCACGCCCTTGCCGTCGACAAACTGGCGGCGCACCAGGTGGCCTGGGCCTTTCGGTGCAACCATGGCCACGGTGAGGTATTCGGCAGGTTCGATCAGGCCGAAGTGAATGTTCAGGCCGTGGGCGAAGAAGATCGCGTTTCCTTCGCTCAAGTTAGGAGCGATTTCCTCGTTGTAGATCTTCGGGATGGAGGTATCCGGAGCCAGGATCATCACAACATCGGCCCATGCAGCGGCGTCTGCGTTGCTCATCACCTTAAAGCCGGCTTCTTCAGCCTTTGCTGCAGACTTCGAGCCTTCACGCAGGCCAATCACGACCTCGACGCCGGAATCGCGCAAACACATTGCGTGTGCGTGACCCTGGGAGCCATAACCCACGACGGCTACCTTGCGTCCTTGGATCAGGGAGAGATCAGCATCTGCGTCGTACAAAATTTCAATAGCCACTGCTATCACCTTTCTATCGCTTCCACACTCATCGTATATCAAAATGTGGGACGGTGGAAGCTAATTTGTCTCATTTTGTGGGATTTTTAAGCTTTTCGACGGCCGCGTTAGCGGTTTCCGCTCGGCGCCATGGTTTTAGGCCCTCGCGAAAGCGCAATTTGACCAGAAGAGATCAACTCGCGAATACCAAAGGGTTCAAGCACATCCAAGAGGGCGCGCAGCTTGCCCTTCGTGCCCGTTGCCTCGATCACCACCGACTCCGGTGCCACATCCACCACGCGGGCGCGGAAGATATTGGCAGCATCAACCACCTGCGGCCTGTTGGTGGCATCGGCAGATACCTTCACCATCATCAAACCGCGAGCCACCGTGGTGTCCTCGTCCAAGCGCACCACCTTTAACACCGGCACGAGCTTGTTTAATTGCTTGGTGATCTGCTCAATCGTGTTCTCATCAGCATCAGCAACGATGGTCAGGCGATTGATGCCTTTTTGCTCAGTAATGCCCGAGACGATCGAAACGAGGCTGAAGCCACGGCGCGAGAACATCGCGGCAACGCGCGAAATGATGCCGTCGGAGTCTTTGACCAGCACACTCAAAATGTGCCTGGAAATTTCAGTATTACTCATGACATATCCTCCTAGGCCTGCTCGTCGCGGCGCTCTAAGGCTTCTTCGATGCCCTGGTCGACAGCCTCGTCGATATCGGAAAGTTCAACTGCAGCGGACTCTTCGTCGTCGAAAAGCGGGCGAAGATCCCTGGCGTATTCGATCTCGGAGTTGGAATTGCCCGCAGCCACCATCGGCCACACCTGGGCGTCTTGGCCAACGATGAAGTCGATCAGCACCGGACGATCATTGATCGAACGCGCCTTTTCAATCGCCGGAATGATCTCCTCTTCCTTGGTCACGCGGATAGCAACGCAACCTTGGGCCTCGGCAAGGCCAACGAAATCCGGCAGGTAATGATCCTGCTCGCGCAGCTTGGTGTTGGAATAGTGCCCGCCATAGAACAGGGTCTGCCACTGGCGCACCATGCCCAAGTTGCCGTTATTAATCACAGCAACCTTGATGGGGAAACCCTCAACGGTGCAGGTGGTCAGCTCCTGATTGGTCATCTGGAAGCAGCCATCGCCATCAATCGCCCACACCTCGGCATCGGGATCGCCAGCTTTTGCACCCATGGCCGCAGGAACCGAATAACCCATGGTGCCCAAACCACCAGAGTTCAGCCACTTACGCGGTTGCTCAAAGTCAAGGAATTGCGCGCACCACATCTGGTGCTGGCCAACACCGGCACAGAACACCGCGTCTTTATCGGCATGCTTGGCAATCGCACGGATCACCGCCTGCGGCTCCAACATCCCGTCGTCGCTTTCATCCCAACCGCGCGGGAACTTCTCTTTGAGGTTGTCCAAGTAGTGACGCCAACGGTCGATCTTGGGCTTGGGCAGCGCCAACTGCTTGGAGGTTTCAAGCAGCGCACGAAGCACCTCTGCCGCATCGCCCACGATGGGCACATCTGCGCTACGAATCTTGCCAATCTCCGCCGGATCAATATCGGCGTGAATCACCTTGGCATCAGGAGCGAAACTATCAACGGCACCGGTGACGCGATCATCAAAACGAGTACCGATAGCGATCAGCAAATCAGAGCGCTGCATCGAAGCCACCGCCGGCACCGTGCCATGCATACCAGGCATGCCCATGTGCAATTCATGAGAATCCGGGAAAGCACCAAGAGCCATCAGCGTGGTCACCACCGGCACACCGAGATATTCAGCCAATTGGCGCAACTCTTCAGAAGCATTGGCCTTCACCACACCACCGCCGATATACAGCACCGGGCGCTTGGCCTCGGAAATCATGCGGGCAGCCTGTTCGATCGGGCGGTTGTGGGGGGTAAGCACGGGGCGATAACCGGGCAGATCAATCACCGGCGGCCATTGGAAATCCATCTCCATGGCCTGGATATCTTTAGGAATATCCACCAACACCGGACCAGGGCGGCCCGTGCTAGCCAGGTGGAAGGCCTCGGCAATCGCCTGCGGAATTTCCTCTGGGGAGGTGACCATGAAGTTGTGCTTAGTCACCGGCATGGTGATGCCGCGAACATCGGCTTCTTGGAACGCATCGGAACCAAGCAAGCTGCGGCCAACCTGGCCGGTAATGGCCACCAAGGGCACCGAGTCGAGATAGGCATCTGCGATTGGAGTAACCAAGTTGGTGGCACCAGGGCCGGAGGTTGCAATACACACACCAACCCGCCCGGTGACCTGCGCATAACCAGTAGCTGCATGCCCTGCGCCTTGCTCGTGACGCACGAGCACATGGCGTAGCTCCTCTGCGTCGTAGAGGGCGTCGTAGAGGGGAAGCACTGCGCCACCAGGTAGACCGAACACTGTGTCGGTGCCGAGTTCTTCTAGTGATCGCACCACAGCTTGCGCACCGGTCATGCGCTGGGGCTGCTGGGCCTTTCGACGCGCGGCGAGCATCGCCGGGCTAGGTGTTGTGGGCTTGTTTGGGGCTGCCACGACTTCAAGCTCCTTTTTCCATCTCAGTGCTACGGAGGTGTACCGCAACTTCGCAATCATCCCACCGGGTCAAACAACAAAACCCTCGCTTCAGCTACTGCTGGCGAGGGCGTCTGACGTTACGACTTGTAGGCCGCTACGGCAGGCGCCGCTCGGTAATTACTACAAGTCGAAGGATGTTCACAGGGCGTTATTTTACACAGCAGACCACGGCAAACAGATTCTTCCCCCTGCTCCACCCCCGAAATGCCCCACAACGTCGAAAATGAGCTGCTTCACACTACCCCCGCACTATGCCCTAAATTTCACCTTGCGCCCCCTGCTTGAGATTGCTCACCCACCACGGAAGCAACCTCGCTTAGGTGTCTATAGTTGGGCGCATGCCGTTTAGCTATCTTCTGCACAAATTCTGGATTTGGATGGTGGAGACTGGCTTTAACCTCGGTCTTCTTATCATCTTGGTTTTCCTCGTCCCACGCGCAGGCCGCCTTGCCATGCGCATTGTGGAAAGGAAGGTGATCGATCAAAACGATCGAGAATCCAAAACCCACCTCGCCTTTGCAGGCGTAGCTGTCTATATTGCGCAGCTCATTGCCTACTTTGTCTTATTCGTCTTTATCCTGCAGCAGCTCGGCTTCTCACTGGCGGGTGCTGCCATTCCTGCCACCGCGGCCTCAGCCGCCATTGGTTTAGGCGCCCAGTCGATCATTGCCGACTTCCTCGCAGGCTTTTTCATCTTGAGCGAACGCCAATTCGGCGTGGGCGACTGGGTGCGCTTTGAAGGTGGCGCAGCCACCGTTGAAGGCACCGTCATTCAGATCACCATGCGTGCTACCCGCATCCGCACCCTGGCCGAAGACACCGTGATCGTGCCGAACTCCAAGGCCGGCGTATGCATTAACAGCTCAAATTATTGGTCGAAGGCCGTATGTAAAGTCTCGGTGCCGCTGCTTGGCTCCGATTCGATCTATCAGGCCATTGACCGTGCAGGAAAAGCTGCCCAAAAGGCCCTAAACCAACACGACGTGGCAGAAAAGGTCCTTGGCCAGCTCGACGTGCACCCCTCCTTGGACGTCACCCCACCAACCACCGTGGGCATGCCGTGGACTTCGGATATGCGCTTTGTAGTCCAGGTCCAGCCTGGCACCCAGTGGTTTGTCGAGCGCGCAATCCGCACCGAGATCATTAATGAGTTCTGGCGCGAATACGGCTCAGCCCCCACACTGACTGGTGCGTTTGCCGAAGAGTTCCAAACAGCAGCCCCAGAAGCTTCGGAAAGCAACGAGACCGCCTCCACCACGCAGGATCACGCCCACGGCCACAGCGTGAAAAACTCCATCGAACGGATCGATCACCCCGAAGATCCGGCAGCGGAGGAAGAAGCACCGGCCACCTTGAACAAGCAAGACGATCCAGTGCACTACACCGGCTGGCGCAGGATCATTACCGGCGGCGGCAAGACCAGGGTCTCTACCGCATTATTGCTGGGCGCTTTCGGCATATTGCTGGTACTCAAAGGTTTGACCTGGTCGCCGGATGATCAAAACTACGACGGCACCGTTGGTTTGCTGGCTCCTGAGCGTTTTAGCACCTCCAGCACCAGCCCAACGCCGAGCGAGGCACCCGCCACCTCATACCCGCAGCAGCAACCCACCCAGCAGCAGCAAACTCAGCAACCCACTGCCACCTCACCGCAGCAACCAACTGGCGAGCCCACCACCACGGCCGAGCCAGAAGGCGGCGAGCAGGAGCGCGGCCAAAGCGAGCGCACCTCTGAGCGGGAGGGTGCCGAGGGCCTTTTCCCGCTGCGCTAGAATCTTTTGCTTATGAGCCAGGAAACCTCACCCCAGCTATTCCGTCCCGATCGCACCCATTTGCTCTCTGCAGGCATCATGATCTGCATTGTGCTGATCGGCATTAGTTATAACCCGCTGCTGCTGGGGTGGTTCTTGGTCTTTCCCCTTGTGTTTATCGCCTGGGTGTTAAAAGTAAAGACCGTGCTCAACGAGGACGGCATCAGCGCCCACTACCTATTTTCAAAGCCGAAATCTGCAAGCTGGGACTCCATCGCAGGTATTAGCTTCCGCGGATCAAAGGCCTTGGTAGAGCGCAAAGATGGCACGAGTTTTAGCCTTCCGGGTGTCTCATTTAGTAGTTTGCCTAAACTTGAAGAGGCTTCACGGGGTCGCATCCCTGACGCATTGACTGCCGGACGTCGCGCCGCCGATGAAAAGGTCGTGGTGGTGCACAAGGACGGCCGTCAGGTGATGATGACCCAAGAAGAATACGAACAGTATCAGGCACGCGCAGCAAAGCCTGGTCAAGCAGACTCCCCTAAGGAATAACGATGATCCCCCTTCGTTCACGCGTCACCACCGTTGGCCGCAATGCTTCGGGGGCTCGTGCCCTCTGGCGGGCAACCGGCACTAAGGAACATGAATTTGGCAAGCCAATCGTGGCGATTGTGAATTCATATACCCAATTCGTTCCAGGCCATGTGCACCTAAAAAACGTCGGCGACATCGTCGCAGACGCTGTGCGTGCAGCCGGTGGCGTACCAAAGGAATTCAATACCATTGCCGTTGACGACGGTATTGCCATGGGCCACGGCGGCATGCTGTATTCGCTTCCCTCGCGTGAAATCATCGCAGACTCCGTGGAATACATGGTCAATGCCCACACCGCCGATGCCATGGTGTGCATTTCAAACTGCGACAAAATCACCCCCGGCATGCTCAACGCCGCGATGCGTTTGAATATCCCCGCAGTCTTCGTATCCGGCGGGCCGATGGAAGCCGGTAAGGCGGTCGTGGTGGACGGCGTGGCATCAACCCCCACCGACTTGATCACCGCCATCACAGCGTCTGCCAACGACGCCATTAGCGATAATGACTTGGCCACCATCGAGGCCTCGGCCTGCCCCACCTGCGGATCCTGCTCCGGCATGTTCACCGCCAATTCCATGAACTGCCTGACCGAGGCGCTAGGGCTTTCCCTACCCGGCAACGGCACCACCCTTGCCACCCACACCGCCCGCAAGCGTCTTTTTGAGCAAGCCGGCGAGCTGGTGGTGCGGCTGTGCGAGCGCTACTACGGCGAAGAAGACACATCGGTGTTGCCGCGCAACGTGGCCACCAAAGAGGCCTTCTTAAACGCCATGGCCTTGGATATGGCCATGGGTGGCTCCACGAACACCGTGCTGCACACGCTTGCAGCCGCCCAAGAAGGAGAGATTGATTTCGATCTTTCCGATATTGACGAGCTTTCCTACAGGATCCCCTGCATTTCTAAGGTTGCCCCCAATGGCAGCTACCACATTGAAGATGTCCACCGCGCCGGAGGCATTCCGGCGATTTTGGGCGAGCTGCACCGCAAGGGTTTATTAGAAACCAATGTGCACTCCCTTGCCCACTCCAATGTGGATGAGTGGTTAGGCGAGTGGGATATTCGCGGCGGCAAGGCAAGCGATGAGGCCATCGAGCTCTTCCACGCCGCACCCGGTGGCGTGCGCACCACCGAGGCTTTTTCTCAATCCAACCGCTGGGAGTCACTGGATACCGATCAGGAACACGGCTGCATCCACTCTGTAGACCACGCGTTTAGCGAAGACGGCGGCTTGGTCATTCTGCGCGGCAACCTGGCACCAGATGGCGCCGTGGTGAAGTCGGCCGGCGTGGAAGAAGAGCTGTGGAAGTTCACCGGCCCTGCCCTGGTGTGCGAGAGCCAGGAAGAGGCAGTATCGAAGATCCTGAATAAGGAAGTCTCCCCCGGCGATGTTGTGGTGATTCGTTATGAAGGCCCCTCGGGTGGTCCGGGCATGCAGGAGATGCTGCACCCCACGTCCTTCCTCAAAGGCGCTGGTTTGGGCAAAGCCTGTGCGCTGATTACCGATGGGCGTTTCTCCGGTGGCACCTCCGGGCTCTCTGTTGGCCACATGTCTCCAGAAGCCGCACACGGTGGACTCATTGGTGTGGTAGAAGATGGCGACCCGATCACGATTGATATTCACAACCGCGTGCTTTCGCTTGATCTCAGCGAAGAAGAGATCAACCGCAGGGTCGAACGCATGCAGGCAAGCGAGCACCCCTGGACGCCCAAGGAGCGCCAACGCCCAGTAAGCAAGGCGCTGCGCGCATACGCAAAGATGGCGACCTCAGCCGATAAGGGCGCGGTGCGCCAGGTGGATTAACAAGCTAGAAAAAACACTCCCCAAAAGCTGAAGACCGAGAAGATTCGGTGGCTTTTGGGGAGTGTTGCTTTTTGCGGTGATGCGTTAGCGCTGGATCGGGTTGACTGCCGCTCCGAACCACCACAGCGCAATGGCGCCTGCGATGGCTGCGATAACAAAGAACCAGGAGCTTGCCAGCGGGCGACGTGCCCAGGATCGGCTGGTATCCAGCGAGATGAGGCCGGGGCCGGTAAATTGCACCACCACGCTCAGTGCTGCGAGCAGACCACTTAAGAAGAGGGTGTCTTTGGTGGACGCAAAGGCCTCGCCATTTGCCAAAAAGACCTGGTGGAGGAACATAAAGGAGGTAGCAACAGTGGCAAGTGCCGCGGCAATCGGGGTGAGCAGGCCAAAGAGCAGGAATACGCCGGCTGCAAGTTCCAAGGTGGGCAGGATAATGGAGAGCAGGTTCGGATATGCATAGGCTCCGAAGTCGGATTCCAGTGCGCCGAGGCTGCGATCGCCCACGCCGAAGAACACGCTAATAGAGTCGTAGAGCAGCCAGGCCGCAAGCACCACGCGCAGCAGGAGCAAACCAAAATCGATGGTGCCGCGCTTTGCGCCTTCGGCAGCGCCTACTGCTGCAACCTGCTCTACTTGCTCATCGCTGAGCACCTGAGCATTCGGATCCGCATACACCGTGGTGGCAGGAGCCACTGGGTGAGATCCGGTGGGCGCATAATCCTCATCCGCATAGGAGGAGGGCTCATAGGTTGCTGGCGCGTCAGAGGCCAAGGGGGCGCTGCGATCTACCTTGGGCTCTTCAAATACGGTGGTGGCCTCTTCGTCTGGATCTACAGCCGGCGTCTTAGCGTTGGTGCTGCTTTGAGGTTCGATCTTCTGAGGCGCTACGCGGCCGGCGCGGCGATAGAGATCATGTTGTTTGCCCTCGTTGGCGGCCGGCTTTGCACCATAGGTGGGGATATCGTCGAAGTCGCTTGCGCGATCTGGTGTTTCATTGTTGCTCATGGGCACCAGCGTAGGTGATTGCCTGGAAGTTTCTGGGCTCCCACTCGCCCGCTGCAATAGAATCGTTACTTTCAGTTGCAGCCGTTTAGGATTCTGGCCATCGCGTCGTGTTCTTCTTGGGTCACGCTTAATTGGTAGTGCAGCTTCAAATCCACTTGGCGCTGGACGTAGGTGCAGGCGTAGGCCGGGTCAGAAGGAAGCCATTGATCTGCAGTTTTTGCTTTCTTATTTTGGTTTTCTGCTGCCAGGGTGGCCTGTAAGTTAGCTGGATCATTGGCAAAGTTTCTTCTCAAATCTGCATCCCAGCGCCATGCACCTGATTGCCAGGCATCGGCTAAGGCTACAACGTGATCAATTTGTACTTCGGTGGAGGTGCGGTTGCCTTTGAGAAATTGGTGTCCCAGGCCGGAGTAGGGATCTTGTAAGTAGCCGGAAGTCACCACACAATTTCGGGTGTTGGGTTTGAATGTGATGTTGCTCAGGTCGCGTTGGAGCATATCGTTGCGGGTATCGCAGCCATTGTGCCCGCCTGGGACGTCGACGTCGTCGCTCCATGCCTGACCAAAGGCATCACGATCATAGGGCGGTGTTGCCTCGGGCTGGCGAATGATGAGTTGATCGACTGCCCCATGTGCTGGCACTGGTGTGGTGATCTGCTCTGGTATCCAGCCCCGCTCTTGTGCCACCTGCCATGCAATGCTTGTGAGCGTTATAAAAACCGCACAGGCAACGAGGAGTCGTGGAAGCTTGGATCGCATAGGAAAAGAATGTAGCAAGCAACCTCCGATATGATCGAACTGGAATTCGAAGGCTTGCACTGAGTGGGCTTTTGAGTTATTTTGTTGATATGTCTACTTCTAAAGATTGGGCCGGAGACGCCCAGAACGCATCAACCACCGGCGAGTTCATCCGCGACACCCGCTATATCGACGACCGCATCCTCTCAAGCGTCGATACCCCAACCCAGCAGCCAGATGGCCGCACCTTCTGGCCGGCCGTACCGGGCAAGTATCGCCTCGTTGCCGCCAGGGCCTGCCCCTGGGCCCATCGCTCGGTCATTACCCGTCGCCTCAAAGGCCTCGAAGATGTCATCTCTATTGGCCTTGCAGGCCCCACCCACGACAAGCGCTCTTGGACCTTTGACCTCGATCCCGGCGAGGTAGATCCAGTGCTGGGAATCGAACGCCTGCAGCAGGCGTACTTTAATCGCTTCCCCGATTATCCCCGCGGCATCACCGTGCCAGCGATGGTGGATATTGAATCCAAGTCGGTTGTCACCAACGACTTTCCCTCGCTGGTGCCTGATTTGAATGATCAGTGGAGCGAGTACGAACGCGAAGGCGCTCCGGATCTCTACCCTGAGGAATTACGCGAGGAAATCGACGAGCTTACTGCCTACATTTTCAAGGAAGTAAATAACGGCGTGTACCGCTGTGGCTTCGCCTCAACCCAGGAGGCATACGACAAAGCCTATGCACGCCTCTGGGATGCCCTCGATACCCTCGAAGAACGCCTGAGCACACAGCGTTATTTGGTAGGCGAGCACATCACCCTTGCCGATATTTACCTCTTCCCCACCCTGGTTCGCTTCGATGCCGTCTATCACGGCCACTTCAAGTGCAACCGCAACAAGATCACCGAAATGCCCGCGCTATGGGGCTACCTGCGCGATCTGTTCCAAACCCCCGGTTTTGGCGACACCACCGATTTCAAAGAAATCAAAGAGCACTATTACATCGTGCATACCGACGTAAACCCCACCCAGGTAGTGCCCCAAGGCCCGGATCTGTCCGGTTTCTTTAGCGAGCATGGCCGTGAGCAGCTCGGTGGCAGCCCCTTTGCTGCGGGTGCCACAGCACCAGGGCCTGTGCCCGAAAACGAACGAGTGCGCAATATGCTGCCGGAGCAGCAGGCATTCTTCGAAGCCTAATGAGCAAGCGCTGCCGCCGCCTCAACCACGGCGGCACTAAGCATGCTTAAGGTTTCTGATTCCAGCCTCCAAGATTGCCAATACAGAGGCACTTCGATGCGTTTTGCGTCGAGAAGCACCAAAGCAGCACGCTCGAGCAGTGGCTGCGCTTGAACTTCCGGCAGCAAAGCCCAACCGAGGCCAACACGCGCGGCCTCCAGGAAGGCATCCACCGAGGGAATCTCGGATACATTCCTCCGAGAAGGCACGAAACCGATGCGCCGCTCTAAATCAACATCCTGGAGGCGATCGCGCGGGCCAAAGCGCAAAACCGGCATCGCCTCCCAATCAACCTCGCCATTGTGGGTGTAGCGATCAAGCAATACGGGGTTGGCTACAGACACATAGCGCATCGCCCCGAGCGGGCGAACCTCGCAGCCTGGCACCGCCTTGGATTGGCTGGTAACTGCGCCCATCACATCACCGCGCGAGAGTAGCTTCGCCGAGTGCGTTTCATCTTCAATACGCACATGCAATGCAGCCTGCTGCCAATTGGCCACCGCCTGGAGTACCGGGCTAAACCACAGCGAAAATGAATCGGCATTCACGGCTACCGATAAGGGCAAGGCACCCATCTTGCCGCCAAGTTCCACGTCCACTTCACTGCGCAGCAAGGCGAATTTTCTTGCCATTTGCGCAATAACTTCTCCAGCCGGTGTCGGCACAGGAGGAGAGGATCTTCGAATCAGCACCCTGCCATAGGCGTGCTCTAAGGCTTTAATTCTTTGGCTCACTGCCGAAGGGGAAATACCGAGGGCTGCGGCAGCGCCTTCAAAGCTCGCCTCGTCGATAATGGCGAGCAAAGTGTCCAGGTGAGCGGGGTTCATGAAGCTATGCTACACCAAGTTTATTTTCTTTAATTTTACTTCAGCAACCGCTCGCGCCATGCTCAATGCCATGGGAATCTTCATCACTGGCCTTTTGATGGGGCTATCACTAATTATCGGCATCGGTCCGCAAAACGCGCTGATAATTAAACTCGGCATGCGCAAACAAGCCATCGTGCCAGTGATCCTTGTGTGCCTGATCAGCGACATCTTGCTCATCATCGGCGGCACCCTGGGAGTAGGCGTCATCATCGCAACGGTGCCCCAGGTGCTCACCGTTTTAAGCATCGCCGGCGCGGCATATCTGCTGTGGTTTGCCTGGACCTGCTTTCGCGACGCAGCCCGGCCTCAACCCACCACCATCGTGGTAGATACTCCTGCCCAACCGCAGCCTCAGGGAGGCGTTGCGCTTGCCACCCGCCAAGACACCGTGGTGGCAACGCGCACCTGGCTAAAACCAGTGCTGATGATCTTGGCCATGACCTGGCTGAACCCAGCAGCGTATGTTGATACCGTGGTCATGCTCGGCGGCATGGCCAATCAATACGGCAGCGATGGGCGCTGGCTTTTTGCCGGCGGCGCGCTCGTGGCAAGTGCCCTGTGGTTCCCGACAATTGGATGGGCATCAGTGCGCTGTGCGCACCAGCTTGCCCGGCCGAAAGTGTGGCAATGGATGAATATCGCCGTTGGCTGCATCATGGTCTTGCTAGCACTTCGGCTTATCGCCCATATTTAGCCTTTGCACTCTAAAAGGTAGCCAGATACCAAGCGGTGCAGCTCCAGGCACCACTTATCTGGGCGCGGCACAATGGAGGCCACTGCCGGTGCCGACAAGATAGCCGATTGCACCGTCATCACCACAAAGATGGCCAGCACCTCTGGGTCGCCTTCCCTGATCCGGCTTTCGCTGTCTTGTTCAATCGCTTGATCTCGAACCGCATCGATAAGCCGCTTGAGGTAATCCACCAAGCGTCGCTGGGTGCCCACCAGGTGGCCGAAAAGGAAGTGATGCAAAATATCTGGATCGCTTTGGGCCACAGAGGTAATGAACTCATTCGAGCGCAAAGAATCTGCCACGTAGACGATTTGATCGATGAATTGCTCGGGGCTGGTCACACGATCAAAGGCACCTTCGAGCACGGTGAGGTACTCGTGGCGCAGGACGTCGCCGGTGAGCAAATCGATGTTGCGATAGCGGCTATAAAGCGTTGGACGGCTCACCCCTGCAGCGCGTGCCACTGCGGACATAGATGTAGCCCGAATGCCATTTTTAATGAATGCCTCGCGGCCTGCATTCAGCAGCAAGCTATCGATGTCACGATGCCTCGTATTATTGCGCTTCTTCGGAGTATCGAAGTGCAGCACCGAGGATGCCCTTGGCAAATCGAATGGCATAATGTCACTCTTTCTTGGCTCGAGACGCCCAACAAGGTTTTGCTTTACATAAAGCATAACCCGTACAAGCTATCAGTCAGGATTCTCACAGCTCGGAGTTCACCCCCAAAAGGTGAAGCCCGGATTCCCAAAAAGCGCCGCACGAATCTGTGCGGCGCTTTATCCAAGAATGCTGCTGCTTTAGCTCAGCTTCTTGGCAATGAGTTGGTTAACCTGCGCAGGGTCAGCCTTGCCTCGGGTAGCCTTCATCACCGCACCCACAATAGCGCCGGTGACCTTGGTGTTTCCGGCCTTGTACTTCTCTACGATGTCCGGGTTTGCAGCCAAAGCCTCATCCACGGCCTGCTCGATGGCGCCATCATCGCGCACCACCTCAAGGCCGCGAGCCTTGACCACTTCATCCACATCGCCTTCATCAGCCAGCACGCCGTCGACTGCCTGGCGGGCCAACTTGTTGGTGAGCTTGCCTTCCTTGACCAACTCGGCAACGCGAGCGACCTGCTCGGGGCGAATATGCAATTGATCGAGCTCAACGCCTTGTTCATTGGCTTTTTGAGCAAGATAGGACACCCACCAAGAACGAGCCTCTGCGGCAGAAGCGCCCGCTTCCACGGTGGCCAAGATCAGCTCGAGTGCGCCGGCATTAACCAGATCGCGCATCTCTTTATCTTTCAGGCCCCATTCCTTTTGAATGCGCGCGCGGCGAACCCACGGAAGCTCCGGCAAGGTAGCGCGGATCTCTTCGACCCATTCGCGCGGTGCAATCACCGGAGGAAGGTCGGGATCGTTGAAGTAGCGATAATCCTCGGCAGTTTCCTTCGGGCGACCCTTGGAGGTAGAGCCGTCGCTTTCTTGGTAGTGGCGCGTTTCCTGCACCACTTCCCCACCATCGCTAATCACCTGCGCCTGACGCTGCATTTCAAAACGCACGGCTTGCTCAACGGACTTCAAAGAGTTGATGTTTTTGGTTTCGGTGCGAGTACCAAAGGCCTCTTGCCCACGCGGGCGAAGCGAGACATTGGAATCCACACGCATAGAACCTTGGTCCATGCGCGCATCGGAAACGCCAAGCGCCTTCACCAAATCGCGCAGCGCTGCCACATAGGCGCGAGCCACCTCTGGTGCGCGTTCGCCCGCGCCCTCGATGGGCTTGGTTACGATCTCGATCAGCGGGATACCTGCGCGGTTGCAGTCCACCAAAGAGCTGGTTGCGCCACTGATACGGCCGGTGGCACCGCCAATGTGGGTGAGCTTGCCGGTGTCTTCTTCCATGTGGGCGCGTTCGATTTCCACGCGCCACGTGGTGCCGTCGTCAAGCTGCACGTCCAAGTAGCCGTTGTAGGCAATGGGCTCGTCGTACTGCGAAATCTGGTAGTTCTTCGGCTGATCCGGGTAGAAGTAGTTCTTGCGAGCAAAGCGAGAAGATTCTGCAATCTCGCAATTCAGCGCCAGGCCGATCTTGATAGCCCACTCCACGCCCTTGGCGTTTACTACCGGCAATGCGCCAGGCAGGCCCAAAGAAACGGGGTCGACGTTGATATTCGGCTCAGCGCCAAAGTGCGCCGAGGGGGCAGAAAACATCTTGGTTTCCGTTGCCAACTCAACGTGGACCTCAAGGCCCATTACCGGGTCAAACTTCTCCAATACCTCATCGAAATCCATGAGGTCATACATCGCAGCAGTCATGCCGGCTAGTTTAACCCATTGCAGTTTTGCCCCTAGCGCTTGACCACGAATAGCAAAAAAGCACTCAAACCACGCCACAACATACGCGCGGTTTGAGTGCTGCAAGGGTGCTGCGCTGATGCGCCAAGCACCCTTAGAAGGCTCTACAAAGATTTAGCCAAACAGTGCCTTGGCGGTGAGGTAACGGGCCTCTGGCACCGTCTTGAGCTTGCCCACGGCCTCTTCGAGCGGGATGAGGTCGATGTGCTCGCCGTGCAAGGCCACGACCTTGCCAAAGTCTTGGGTATGGCAGGCGCGCGCTGCGTGCACGCCATAGCGCGTTGCCAGCACACGGTCATAAGAGGTGGGCGTACCGCCGCGCTGGATGTGGCCAAGCACCGAGGTGCGAACATCGTGGCCAAGGCGCTTTTTAATTTCATCACCGATGACTTGGCCGATGCCATTGAAGGTCTGGTGGCCGAATTGATCTACCCCACCAGCTTCAAAGTCCATGGTTCCTTCCTTTGGAAGGGCACCTTCGGCCACGACGATGATGCCGTATTTCTCGCCCATCTGGAATCGGCGTTCCATGGCCTTGCAGATATCTGCAATATCGAAGGGCTGCTCGGGGATCACGGTGTAGTGGGCGCCGCCGGCCATGCCTGCATGCAAAGCGATCCAGCCGACGTGGCGGCCCATGACCTCCACGATCATCACGCGGTTGTGCGATTCAGCGGTGGTGTGCAGGCGGTCGATCGCATCGGTTGCAACAGATACGGCCGTATCAAAGCCGAAGGTGTAGTCGGTGCCGTTGACGTCATTATCAATGGTCTTTGGCACGCCGACGACCGGGATGCCGTTATCGGAGAGCCATTTAGCGCCCTTGAGGGTGCCTTCGCCGCCGATTGGGATGAGGGCGTCGATGCCGGCATCTTCGAGGTTTGCTTTGATCTGATCCAGACCATTTTTAAAGCGGTCCGGATGCAGCCGGCCGGTGCCGAGGATGGTGCCGCCGCGCAGCAAAATACGGTCGATATTCTCATCGTCGTAGAGCTGTACGCGCTTATCATCCATCAGGCCAACCCAGCCGTCTTGGTAGCCAACCACGGTGGAGCCGTATTGGGAACAGGTTCGGACGATGCCGCGGATCACTGCATTGAGGCCTGGGCAGTCGCCGCCGGAAGTCAGGGTGGCAATTCGCATAGCCACAAGTCTAAACCCTCATCTGTGTTTGTGCCCGCCCGGAAAAGAGACACCGGGCAAAATATGTCCGTTTTGTTGCGAAACTCATAAAAGGCTGCCCGAAAATCCACGCGGCTTCGGTTTAAGAAGCCTGGAAATACTTCAGCCCCGGGGTGCTAGAGGGAAGCGTTAGGGCAGGTTCGATGTCGCTTTCTGGCACCAGTTTGAAATACTCCAGCGCTTTGCGTACATGCTCTGCGGCATCAATATTCAACGGCCCCGAAGTCCACATGGCATAGGGCAAGTTGATAAAACGCTCCTCTTTCACCGCAGGCAGGTTCTTGGTAGCCGGGTTCTTTTTAAGCTGCTCAATTTTTTGATCAAGCTCCTGGCCGGGATATTCCACAAACACAAACACATCGGGTGCTGCTTGAGCCAGACGCTCCCAGCCCACGCTTACCCACGTATCTTCAATATCTTCGGTGGCGTTGCTGGCATCGGCGGTGGCAAGAATGGCCTGCGGTGCTCCATATTTACCGGAGGTAAAAAGAGCGTCGGTGCCGGAGTCATACAAAAACGCCACTGGGGTTTGCTCAGCCTTCGGCGCAGCCCGAAGTGCTTCAAGGCGCTGTTGCTGATCCTTGATTACTTCTTCGGCCTTATCTTCATGCCCAGTTAAAGCACCAAGGTTGTGCAGATCTTGTTCCACTGCCTCCCAGGGATCCATGGTGCCGCGCGCAGAGGAATCGCCTTGGCGGCAAGCCTCGCTCAGGATATAGGTGGCAATATCGTGTTCTTGGAGCGATTCAGGAGTAATCCCCTTGCCCTCGTCGAGCCCATAGCCCCAGCCGGCCACATACACATCGGGGGCCTCGGCAATGATCTGTTCGAGTGAGGGGTATTCCTTGGCAATATCATCAAGCCCGGCCACCGTTTGTTCCCCATACTTCGCGCTCAGAATCGGGGTATCACGCTGGATGGAGCTCACGGCTTTGATTTGGTCTGCAGCACCCACACTCAAGGTGCTAGCAATCAAGTTTCCATCATTGACCAGCATGTGCTCTGCGAGCGGGAATTGCCGTTCCTGGCCGCAGTTTTCAATGCTCACGCTTGCCCCCTCGGGAGCTGCTGCCTGATTGCTATCGCTGTGATTGGCGCAACTAGCCAGCAAGGCACCTGCGCACACAAGCGCTAGGGGTTTAGTAAGTTTCATGGTCTTCCTTTCGAGGTTTTTCTAAAAGCAAATGCGCCCGCTGCAAAGGCGCATCGAGTCGAGCGTCGTTGGCCTGAGCCACATATCCCCTCACCCCAAAGGTCTGATGCAGTAATGGATCCTGCAAAGCGGTGACCGGGGCGTCGCAAAGCACCTGCCTGCCAAGGTTTCCCTGCTTTTCAAGCACCACCACCTGATCGGCATAGCCAATCGCAAGATCAAGATCATGCAGGGTAATCACCACCGTTTTGCCCGATGCAGCAAGCAATTCGAGCAGATTGAGCTGGTGATAGATATCCAGATGGTTGGTTGGCTCATCCAAAATCAGCACCGGAGTTTCCTGAGCAAACCCGCGGGCAATCATCGCCCTTTTGCGCATACCGCCAGACAAGGCACCACAAGGAGTATCGGCATGAGCCTCTAATTCGCAGGTGGCAATTGCCTTATCGACGACCCCCTGATGCTTTTTGGCTGAGAACTCCCAAGGCGTTGTATGTGGCAGCCTGCCCAGCGTGACAATCTCGCGGACCGTTAAATCTTCGGCCAACTGCCCTTCCTGCGAGACCATCGCGATCTTTTTGGCGCGCTGCTTTACGCCCATCGTGGCCACATCCCAACGCGGCGGTTGGGATGCCTCTGCATCATCGCCGCCGCCTACCGCGCCGTGTTGGGCCTGGCCTAATGTCACCTGGCCTGCGAGCATGGGGTGGATGCCCGCCAAGGCCCGAAGCACCGTGGTTTTGCCGGCGCCATTGGTGCCCACAATCGCGGTAATAGTCCCAGGCTCGCAGCGAAATGCCACATCTTCTACCACCGGGGTGGAACCAAAGCCCACAGCAAGGTTGTTGGCTTGAAGGTACAGTGCTTCACTCATCCTTGGCCTCCCTGGAAACGCAGCGTTTTTCTACCCATGAGGATCAAAAACAGCGGTGCGCCAAGCACGCCGGTGACCACGCCAAGCGGGATCTCTTGGGGCGGAGCAGCGATTCTGGCGAGCACATCCACCCAAAGCAGAAACAGTGCGCCACACAGCATCACCACTGGGATTAGCCGGGCGTGCAAAGAACCCACCAGCAGCCGGCCTACGTGCGGGATCACCAGGCCAACAAAGCCGATGCCACCTGCCACCGCCACCATCGCGCCTACCAACACAGCCTGAATCACAAACAGCAATTGGCGCATCGCATCAACTCGCACACCCAGCGAGGCCGCCACATCAGGGCCTGCCATCAGCGCATCGAGATTACGGTGCATGGCCAACATCAGCAGCGCAGCAAGGACCAACACCACCGCTGGGATTAATAGCTTGGAAAAATTCGCACCGGCCACCGAGCCGAGTAGCCAGAACATCACCGACTGAGCGGCGCGAGGATCAGGGCCTTTAAACACAAGGAAGCTCGCGGCGGCAGAAAAGGCACTCGACATCACCACTCCAGTAAGGATCAATTGGAGCGGGTGAAAGCCACCCTGGAGCCTGGTAATGGCATAGACCGAGGCGGTGGCTGCAAGGGCACCGATGAGTGCCCCGCCAGAGAGCGCATAGATGCCTAAGCTGCTAAAAAGCCCGAAGGTCAGCACGGCGGTGGCGCCCACGCTGGCGCCGGAGGCAACGCCAAGCAAGTAGGGATCTGCGAGGGGATTTCGCACCAGGGTTTGCATGGCAACGCCCGAAAGCGCCAATCCAGCCCCAACCAATAAAGCGAGCAGCCCGCGAGGGGCGCGAAGCTGCCAAATCACGGCATCAAGTGAGGCATCGGCAACTTGCTCACCGCGCAGATGCGCCAGCACCACCTGCCACACCTGCTCGCGACTACAAGCTACAGAGCCGAAGCTTAAAGAAAGCACAAAGCTCAGGCCCAGAAGCACAACAAGGGCAATCGAAAGCGCCAGCAACGCCCATGTAGAGCGGAGCTGACTCGTGGGCTTCGTGTCTCCCACGCATCCTCAATTCTGTGACGTGCACTCTCCCGGCAGTGTTCTTGTGCGCGAAGAACGCTCTGCTCGTTGTCTGGTTAAGGGGGCGTCAATCGGGCTTTCACCGTTGCGCGCCAGTCCCGGAATTCCACCGGTGTTCCCGCCTCCGCATAACCCTGGTTCGCGAAAACCTTACCCAATTACGCCCGCAAAGATCTAACTGGGGGTACATTGCAGTGGTATGAGCATCTGCGATTCTTCAAAGTCCCCCTTCAAGCCAGCCAAAGACGTCAATACCGCCTCCGTTGTTGCCACCGGCTTGGTCGGCGGTTGGCTCACCGCCCGTGAGACTGGCATCCGCCCACTGGGCGGTGTGATCCTTGCCGCCGCCGGCATCTATGCTGGCCGTTCCTGGGCTAAAAAGACCAATATCCCCACCACTGCAGCGCTGATCGGCACCTACGTTGGTGCGTTCGGGCTCAGCCACCCTCTGGCTAAAAAGATTGGCGCTTGGCCTGCTGTTATCGCAGTCACCGGTGTTGCTTCTGGCGCAGCCTGCGTGCTCAGCGATCTGAAGTAGCGCCACACACTCACGTTGTAGCCGCTGCCTTGAAGGCTTGAAGCAATCTGTGCTTAGTCTTTGGCAGCGGCTGAACTTATTGCACCGATGAGCAGCACCGCCGCGGCCAAGATGATGGCCTGACCATAAGCTGTGCCCATATCTGCCACGCTGATCCGCCACTGCAGCACCGCACCTACTGCGGCAGAGCCCACCACGGAACCCACCTGGCGGGTGGTGTTATACACTCCCGAACCTGCTCCCATCAGCGCGTGGGGCAGATCCCGCATGGTGGAAGTGGAGTTCGGTGCCCAGATCACGCTATTGCCGAGGCCCTGGATCACCATGATGCCGAGGAACCAGCCGCCTGCAAGCCCGAGTGTCATCGACCAGCCCAAGAGGAAGAAGGACAAGGAGAGCACGCTAAAGCCAATGGCAGCAAGGCGCCCTGGAGAGACTCGGTCGGCTAAACGCCCCACGAAGGGTGAAAGGACTGCAGAGATCAAGGCCTGCGGCACCATGAAGAGTCCGGCCTTTAACGCGCTGTAATCGTGCACCTGTTGTAAGTAGAGCATCACGGGCAAGGGGGTGCCCGCAACGGCGAAGCCCATGACCGCAATACCGATATTGCCCAGCGAGAAGTTTCTAAAGCTAAACAGCTCCAAGGGTGCCAGGGGCTCTTTAGAAGCCGCTTCTGCTCGTGCTTGCTGGCACACAAACGCGTAGGCGGTGATAAAGCCGAAGGCGAGCAGGACCCAGATCGGCCATCCCCATTGTTCGCGTTCGCCTTCTTGCAGCGCCACGATTACCGATGCAACGGCCACGACCGAAAGCAGCATGGAAAGCCCATCGATGCTTCTTTCGATGGGGCGGAAACGCGGCACCCACTTTGCCACCGCGAGCACGGAGACCACGCCGAGGGGGACGTTGATAAAGAAGATCCACTGCCAGCCAATGGTGGAGGTAATAAGCCCGCCAAGGGTGGGACCTGCCAGGGTGGCCAATCCGGCGGTAGTGCCCCACACGCCGAGGGCTGCTCCGCGGCGGTTGCGGGCAAAGATGCGGTTGATCACGCTCATGGTTTGGGGTGTCAGCAGCGAAGCGCCGAGGCCTTGGACGGCGCGGGCAATGATCAGCGTGGTCATATTCGGGGCAAACCCGCAGGCCAAAGAGCTGAGCGTGAAGATGATCATGCCGAGGATATAGACGTTTTTTGGCCCGAACTTATCCCCGAGGCGGCCAGTGATCAGCAGCGGCACGGCGAAGGTGAGCAGATACGCAGAGGTAACCCAGATGACTTCGTTATAGGAGGCCTGCAAGGACTCTTGCAGCACTGGTGTGGCCACCGCGACGATGGTCTGGTCGAGCAGGATCATGAAAAATCCCACGCAGAGTGCGATCAGTGCTGGCCAGGCCTGGCGTTCTGGTAGTGGCATGCTGGGGTATTCGGCGTTGTGTTGTCTCACTCGGCTCCTTCTTTGACGTTGCATGAGCTGGCTGCTTGAGCATCTATGCAAAGGCTTGCCTGGCAAGAATACTCCTTCCGGCTACACTGCAGTGTCATGAGTAAGACATCCCATACATTCGATTTCCGCCCCACCAATGAACGCGACTTTAGCTATATCGCACGCTTGAACTTCCTCACCGACACCTTCGGTGATGAGCACGGCGAGCTCAGCGATGGCTTTGACAAAGACACCGACTTTTATGTCCATAGCTGGAAGCCCGAGGATGGCTTTGTCATTTTCGACGAGCACTACATTCCCGCCGGTGGCATCTGGTGGACTTGGGGTGACGAGCAGCACCACGGCCGTGGCTTTGTCGACGCCGCCTACCCAGAGATCGCCATCGCAGTAGAGGCCCGCTTCGGCGGCAACGGCCTTGCAGGCGAGCTCTTCCGTCGTTGCTTCGAGCGCTTAGAGGCCGAGGGCGTTCCTGGTGTGTCCTTGTGCGTATCCGATGACAATGATCGCGCCCAGCACGTCTACCGCCGCCTTGGTTTTGAGCTTGTGCACCAAAGCGAGCACGGCTACCAGGTCATGCAAAAGGTGTTCTAAACTTTTGGCACGATAGAGAAAATGCCCCGGTTGTTTCCGGGGCATTTTTTGCTGCTGTGGGCTTAGCGCTGTGCCGACTCGAAGGCAGCACCGACTTTGTATAGGCGGTGATCTTCAAAGGCGGGAGCCATGATCTGCAGACCAACTGGCAGCTTGGTATCCGATGCCAGGCCAGCAGGCACGCTCATGCCGCACAGTCCAGCCAGGTTCAGCGGCAGGGTGCACAGGTCGAAGTTGTACATGGCCAAAGGATCAGAGACCTTTTCACCCAGCTTGAAGGCCGTGGTGGGTGTGGTTGGCGAGACAAGCACATCAACCTGGTTGAATGCCTTGGCAAAGTCCTGGGCGATCAGGGTACGCACGCGCTGTGCTTGGAGGTAGTAGGCGTCGTAGTAGCCCACGGAGAGCGCATAGGTGCCCAAAATGATGCGGCGTTTGACCTCAGGGCCAAAGCCTTCGGCGCGAGTCAATGCCATGACTTGTTCGGCCGAGTGGGTGCCATCGTCGCCTGCGCGCAGGCCGTAGCGCATGCCGTCGAAACGCGCGAGGTTGCTGGAAACTTCGCAGGGCAGAATCAGGTAGTAGGCGGCCAGCGCATCGTCGAAGTGGGGGCAATCAACCTCGACGATTTCGGCGCCCATGTTGGTGAGCTTTTCGACGCTCTCGTGGAAGGCCTCGAGCACACCCGGCTGATAGCCCTCGCGGTCAAATTGCTTGACCACACCAACTTTCAGGCCACGCAGATCACCCTTGGCGCCCTCGCGAGCTGCTGCCACCACATCGGGCACGGCACGATCCACGCTGGTGGCATCGTATTTATCGTGTCCTGCAATTACCTCGTGCAGCATCGCGGTATCGAGCACGGTGCGAGCACTAGGGCCACCTTGATCCAGGGAGGAAGCACAGGCCACCAGACCATAGCGAGACACCGTGCCATAGGTGGGCTTTACACCAACGGTGTTGGTAAGAGCGGCTGGCTGGCGAATGGAACCGCCAGTATCAGTACCGATGCCAAGCGGTGCCAGGCCAGCAGCAAGCGCGGCAGAGGTACCGCCGCCGGAGCCACCTGGGGTGCGCTCAATATCCCAAGGGTTGAGCGTCGGCCCATAGGCGGAGTTCTCGGTAGAAGAACCCATGGCAAATTCATCCATGTTGGTCTTGCCCAAGATTGGAATGCCGGCCTGACGGATCTTCTTGGTCACGGTCGCGTCATAGGGAGCGATGTATCCCTCGAGGATCTTCGAGGCGCAGGTGGTTGGCGCATCGGTGGTAACGAATACGTCCTTTAAGGCCAACGGCACGCCGGCGAGGCTGGAGGCCGGCTGCTCACCGCGGTCGAGTGCCTCATCTACGGCATCGGCGGCCTTGAGTGCTTCTTCGGCACCGACGTGCAAGAAAGCGTGCAGCGTGGAATCGACTGCCTCGATGCGGTCGAGGTGTGCCTGGGTTACTTCCCTAGAGCTGACCTCACGGGAGTGAATCATCTGCGCTAGTTCGGCGGCAGTTTTCGAGGCGAGGCCTTCGTTTGGTACCAGATAGCTGTTCATTTAGTCCTGCTCCCCCAAAATCTGCGGAACTTCAAAGCGGTGCTGATCAACCTTTGGCGCCTGGCTTAATGCCTGCTCCTGGGTAAGGATCTGTTCCACCACGTCTTCTCGCATCGCGGTATCAATTGAGTGAGGGTGGCTCATTGGCTCTACTCCCTCGGCCGCCACCTTTTGCACGTCGCTGACGTTGCCAATGATGCCGTCGATCTGCTCGGCAAATTGATCCAGTTCTTCATCCGACAGCGCCAGCCGGGCAAGCTTGGCCAAGTGGGCGACTTCGTCGCGCGTAATCTCGGGCACGGGCGTTCATCCTTATGATCGTTTGTCATGCTCAAGCCACCGTCAGATGCGGTGGCAGTGGTTGCCAAACCATAGTACTGCACCCCGCCACCAAGCCTTGGGTGGGGCGGGGCGTTAGGATGGTGGGCACTGTACCGCTACTGCTGGAGAATTCCCCGATGTCTTATCTGATCCGTGTTTTAATTCCCGATAGCCCGGGCAGTTTGGGTAGGCTTGCCGACGCAATCGGCACCGTCGATGCCAATATCGTCTCCGTCGATGTGGTGGAAGCCTTCCCTGATGGAACCGTCATGGACGATATGGTGGTTGATCTGCCTAGCGGCGTGATGGCTGATTCTCTTATCAGCGCTGCTCAAGAGGTAGAAGGCGTGGAAGTGGATTCAATCCGCCCATTTTCTGGCCGGGTTGATCGCCGAGGCCAAATTGCCATGCTTGCCTCGGTTGCTGGCGAATCTACGCGTTCCCGAGAACTCGACCACCTAGTGCATAAGATCCCCCAGGTCCTGACCTCTGCGTGGGCAATTCTGCTCGATGGCAATACCGAGCGTTTCCAGCGAGTGACTGCTTCGGTGGCTGCCCCTGAAGAAAGCGGCCAAAACCCACCGGCGGTGCGCATTGATAAAGCAAGGATCCTCAATGCAGAATCCGAGTCTTGGATCCCCGAGTCTTGGGCACTGCTGGATTCTTCCCTCGCCGCAGCTCCCTTAGAGCGCCACGGCCTGGTGCTGGTGGTTGGCCGACCCGGTGGACCCGATTTCCTGGCCAGCGAGGTGGAACACATTGGCCACCTCTGCCAGATCCTCGATGCGGTCTTAAGCTAGCTCAGCGCTGCAGGACCTTGCTCAAGCAAGCGCACAAAGGCCTGTTCATCAAGGATGTTCAGGCCAAGATCGCGTGCCTTTTGCTCCTTGGATCCCGCATTGGCGCCAACCACCACATAGTCGGTCTTTTTCGACACTGAACTCGCGGCCTTGCCGCCTCGGGCAAGGATGGCTTCTTTAACGGAATCGCGGGTAAACCCTTCGAGCCCACCTGTGACCACAATGCTCAAGCCCTCGAGCGTTTGCTCCGGCAAGGCCTCAAGGTTGGATTCCATGGTCACACCATCGGCCGCCCACTGCCGCACGATCTCGCGGTGCCAGTCTTGCTCAAACCACTCATGGAAGCTCTGCGCAATCACTGTGCCCACACCTTCCACGCTGGCAAGCTCTTCTACGCTTGCGGCTTGGGCTGCCTCTAAGCTGTGGTACTTCCCGGCGATCGCCCGGGCGGCGGTAGGCCCTACGTGGCGAATAGAAAGCGCCACGATCACACGCCACAGATCTGTCTTCTTAGCCACCTGGAGATTGCGCAGCAGCTTCTCACCACTTTGGTTGAGCTTGCCATCGCGGGCACGCACATAGATCTTGGTTTTTAAAAGATCCTCACGGCTGAGCGAAAATAGCCCGCCTTCATCTTCTAACACTTGAGAAGCCACGAGATCTTCGGCGGCTTTTTCTCCAAGCGCCTCGATATCGAATACGGCACGGCTAGCGATGTAAGTCAGGCGGGCAGAAAGCTGCGCTGGGCAAGAGCGACGGTTTGGGCAACGCCAGTCGGCATCGCCTTGCTTTTGCGGCGCCAAGGTGGTGCCACAGCTTGGGCAGTGCTCGGGAAAGACAAATTCGCGCTCGTTACCTGTGCGCTGCTCAACCACGGGGCCAAGCACCTCCGGGATGATCTCCCCTGCTTTGCGCACCACCACATGATCGCCAATGAGCACGCCCTTGCGCTTGACCTCAGTCTGGTTGTGCAGCGTTGCCATGGAAACGGTAGAGCCCGAGACGAACACAGGCTCCAAAATGGCAAAGGGCGTCACCCTACCGGTGCGGCCAACACCGCATTGGATGTCGTTGAGCTTGGTCACGGCCTCTTCTGGTGGATACTTATAGGCAATGGCCCAGCGCGGTGCACGGGAGGTGGCACCGAGTTGTCGCTGGAGCGCGAAATCATCCACCTTGACTACCAAGCCATCCATTTCATGGGAGGCATCGCCGCGGTGCTTTGCCCAATACCGCACTTGCTTGAGCACCGCATCCGCACTAGTGACCTGCTTGGTATAGGGCGATACTGGCAATCCCCATGCCGCAAGCGCCTCATAGGCCTGATGCTGGGATTCGGGCTGGAAGCCCTCTCGCGCACCAATGCCGTGGCAGATCATCCGCAGCTTGCGTTTACGCACCGATGCCACATCGTGCTGTCTGAGTGATCCAGCAGCCGCGTTGCGGGGATTGGCAAAAGGCTTCCCACCTTCGAGCTGGCGCTGTTCATTGACTAAGCCAAAATCTTCTACGGCGATAAATACCTCACCGCGGACCTCAAGCAAGGCAGGAATTGGATAATCATCAGAGGCCTGAAGCTCATGCGGAATACCCTCGATCACCTTCGCGTTTTCGGTGACGTCTTCACCCACGCGGCCATCGCCTCGGGTGGCTGCCCTTTCTAGCACCCCGTTTCGGTACACCAGGTCTAAGGAAAGCCCATCGATTTTAAGCTCGCACAGGTATGCCGGCGCTTCGGTGCGCTGCAACCAGTCACGCATCTCATCTTCGCTAAAGACATTGTCCAAGCTCAGCATCCGCTCGAGGTGGGCGACGTTGGCAAAGCTGGACTGCTCCGATACCGGCGCGCCTACTTCCCTGGTGGGGCTATCTGGGGTGCGTAGCTCGGGATATTCCTGCTCTAAGCGCTGTAGCTTGAGAAAAAGCTCATCGAAGGCTTGGTCGCTGAGCTCGGGAGTGCCGTTGTAATACAGCTCTCGGTGATGGCGGATATCTGCGGCGAGTTGTTGCCATTGCTGATGAGGATCGTTGCGGTGCTCAGTCACGCCCCAAAGTGTAGCTAATGACCTCCGATCGAAGCGTTTGCGCAGTTAGAGGCGCGTATGGCTTTGGAATCGGAGGTGGTTGTCTATGGTTTGAGTCATGAACTCCTTTGATCCCACCAAAGTGCTGTCCTTTGACCTTGAAACCACCTCGGCCAATCCCTTCGAAGCAAGAATTGTTACCTCCGCGCTTGTGCGTATCGACGCCCAAGGTGCCCACCCCACCGAACTCTTGGCAGATCCAGGTGTGGAGATCCCCGAGGCCGCCGCCAAGGTGCACGGCATTAGCACCGAATACGCCCGCGAGCACGGCAAACCCCATGCCGAGGTGTTAGCACACACCATCGATGCCATCCGGCAGGCCTGGGATCAGGGCTACTGCTTGGTGGTGTACAACGCCGCCTATGACCTCACGGTGCTCAATCAGCTTGAGCCATCGTTTTATGTCACAGGCCCTGTGTATGACCCCTTCGTCATGGACAAGGTGTTGGATCCCTACCGCAAGGGGAAAAGAACCTTAAGTGATGTCTGCGAGCACTATCACGTCAAGATCGACAACGCCCACGAAGCAACCTCCGATGCGCTCGCGGCAGCCCGCGTTGCCTGGAAACAAGCCAAGCAGGTGTTTGCAGAAGAAATTGGCTCAAAATCGCTTGATCAATTAATGGAGTTTCAAGCGGTGCAATACTTCGAATCTCAGCAGCGCTTTGCCGAATACCTCAAGCAACAAGGCAAAGACGCCTCAACGGTCAATACCTCCTGGCCGATGCAAAGCCGCTAAAAGGCTGCAATCAGCCTTGGAGCATCCTTGAGGCTTCTCTTGCTTCGGCAATCACCTTGGAGGCACCCAGCAGATCACTACTGGCCGTGGGATCATCCAACATGATCGCCGCCGCTGCTGTTTCTGCCGAGTAGCCGAGCTCTCGAACCAAGTTGAGCACAGCGGTGGCACGATCACGCGGATCCTCTGAGCCAGTGCAGGCAATGGCGCCATGGCCTAGCCAATCGGCTAAACCATCGAGTTGTTCATGCTCCCAGTGCCACGCCGCTATTGGAGAAAACACCAGCGCATCAGGTGCGGCTAGGTTGAGCATCTGCATCAAAGGCCGTGAGCCTACATCGAGCAGTATCTTCGCTTCGGTGTGCGCACGAAGCTGGGAAATAAAGTCATGCTCGCGTTCTCCAAGCAACTTTGGGCTACGGGCAGCAATCACATCGAAATCGCTGGTTCCAGGTATGGTGCCATCGGCGAGTCGATGCACGGCAGGTTCGAGGATATGCACCACCACCTCATGCGCACCGAAGCGCTGTTTGAGGGCGTGGATGTGCTGGGCGGTGGCGTCGACAAGCATGGCAGCAATGTCCCTGCTTGCCCCTGGATCGGCAAGGATTCGGTGCCCATTGTTCAGTTCCACGGCGCTCAACAGGGTCCACGGGCCGCATATCTGCAGTTTGAGCTGGGAGTATTCACCCCACTGTGCCTCGATGGCGTCGAGGTCATCGCGCAGGCGCCGCCGAAGCCTCATGGTGGCTAATTGTGGGCGCTGCTGCACCACCCAACCGCGAGGGCCTAGATCTACGGGCAGCTCCTTGATAAACGCCAAGGTTGTGGCGAGTGCATCAGAATCTACACCGCGCTGGGGCAAAATCGGCAGGGCGCGAGCACCTTCAGATTCGCCGGCGATCACATCTGCGGCCTGCTCAATCGACTGCCCAGGCAGCAGCCCATAGGCCATCGCGCTCATGATCGAGCCGTGGCAGTAATCGTTCCCGAACCAAGCACAATATCGCCATCGGGATCCTTCAGATACAGCACCGCTGCCTGGCCGCGAGCCACACCACTCAGAGGCTGCTTTAAGTACAAGTGCATCTGATCTTGCTCCAAGTCCACCTCGGCGCGACACGGCACCACCGAGCCATGAGCACGAACCTGTACCTCTGCTTCAATCTCGCCGCGCATGGCGGGGTGTAAAACCTTGAGGCGATCAGCCACGATGCGATCAACCAGAAGATCCTCACGCGAACCCACGGTTACTGTGCCACTTTGAGCATCAATATCAGTGACATAGCGCGGCTTACCATCGGCGGCGGGCTGCTTAATGTCGAGTCCCTTGCGCTGGCCAATGGTGAAATTCCAGGCGCCGTCGTGCTCTTTGAGGGTATTGCCTTGAGTATCTTGAATAGCCCCAGGGCGCACGCCAATGTGCTTGCCCAAAAATGCCTGCGTGTTGCCATCGGGGATAAAGCAGATGTCATAAGAATCAGGCTTCTTGGCCACAGAAAAGCCCATGCCGGCAGCTTCTTCTCGGATTTGGGGCTTATGCGTATCGCCTACAGGGAACATGCAATGGGCGATTTCCTTCGCGCTCAGCACGCCAAGGACGTAGCTTTGATCCTTATTTGGGTCCACACCACGACGCAAGTACCCATCGCCGCCATCAGCAGGCTGGGTCAGCCGCGCATAGTGGCCGGTGACTACGGCATCAAAGCCGAGGGCGATGCCGCGTTCAAGCAAGGCGGCGAACTTGATCTTCTCATTGCAGCGCAGACAGGGATTCGGTGTTTCACCTGCGGCATAGGATTCAATGAAATCGTCAATAACGTCTTCTTGGAAGCGCTCGGAAAAATCCCACACATAGAAGGGAATGCCCAACTTATCGCAAACACGCCGGGCATCGGCGGAATCTTCCAAGGAGCAACAGCCCCTTGAGGATTCACGCACAGATTGAGGATCCCGCGATAACGCAAGATGCACACCTACCACCTCGTGGCCTGCGGCAACAGCTCGTGCTGCAGCCACGGCAGAATCAACTCCACCAGACATCGCGGCTAACACCCGCATCGCTGAATTCCTTTCCCTTTTTCCTGCACACAACAGCGCTGCTGTTTCGCCTCATACTGCTGCAATTCCAAAACCATGCCAGCATAGACGCTTGGGCTTCGTTGACGCGAACACACGCGGCGTTCCCCAGCTTCGCACGCCGGGGTGCTGAGGCGATGCAGAGGCGGTGCGGGGGCGATTAAAGTAGCCCACATTATGGGACGCAGCCGCAAGCAACGCCAATCATCACAGCATCGATCTTCACAACACCAGCCACTGACTCCGCATTCCATTCACACCTCAACCGGCGAGGTGGAATTGCGCGAAGATCCCTTCCAGCCTGGCGCCTGGGAGGTATTGGTCAATGGCGTTCCATCGAGCCACATCCACCCCGATCCTTTGCAATTGGAATTCGAATACATGCGTTGGATGGCCGAGATGCTGGCGTGGTTCGAGTCCACCGCCGTGGCGCAATCCCAATTGCGTATCACCCACCTAGGCGGTGGCGCCTGTAGCTTGGCGCGCTATTGCTGCGCCCGCTGGCCAAAGGCCCGCAACACCGTCATTGAACTGGATGAAGAACTCACGCGCTTAGTGCGCCAATGGTTTGATTTACCTCGCGCGCCGCAATTGAAAATCCGCGCGGCTGAGGCACGCGCCTCGGTGGAGGCATTCCAGCCACATTCACGCGATGTGATCATCCGCGATGTCTTTTCGGGCAACCGCACCCCACAACGCTGCAGCAGCCTGGAGTTTATGCAGGCATGCGCTCGGTCCTTAGCGCCCGGCGGGCTCTACTTGGCCAATTGCGGGGATCACCGGGATTTGCAGCTAGCTAGGTCCGAGCTGCGCAGCATGCAAGAGGTATTCGCCCACACGGCATGCATTGCAGATCCAGCGATGCTCAAGGGAAGGCGTTACGGCAATATCGTGCTCATTGGCAGCGATCGGCCATTACCTGAAGGCACCGCGCTGCAGCAGATGCAACGCAACCTTTTAGCGGGTGCCGTACCTGCGCAATATAAGGCTGAGCAGTGGACCGGTGATTTTAGTTCTGCTGGATCGGTGCTGCATGATCCAGCAGATGAAGCCCAGCCCCTATAACAGCCCCAATCACAGCCGCCATCACAGCTGCCGCATGCCCAGTAGCTAGGCCATACCGGCAAGCCGGGCGCGTGCGACCAGCGAGGGCAACGCTGCAATCAGCGCGTCAACATCTTCCTTGGAGCTAGCGCTGCCGAGGGTGAAACGAACAGCACTGCGCGCGGTGGCATAGGGCACGCCCATGCTCAACAGCACTTCGCTGGCGCGGTTGACGCCATTGGAGCACGCAGAGCCGGTGGATGCCTCAAAGCCTTGGCTATCGAGCAGCATGATCAAGCTATCGGCTTCTGCTCCTAGGAAAGAGGCATGCACATGGCCGGGCAGTGAGTGCTCTGGGGTGTGGATCACCGTATCTTCGATTCCTGCGATTGCGCTGCGCAGGCTTTCTTTTAATGCGCTTAGACGCTGTTGTTCGCTTTCCATTTCTGCCACGGCTTCGCGCAACGCCGCCGCGGTTGCCGCGGCTCCTGCCACATCATGCGTACCAGGGCGGATGCCTCGTTCCTGCCCACCACCGTGCAGGATCGCCGAAGGCGCTGGGCTGCGCCGTGCAAGCAGCAGCCCTACTCCTTTGGGTCCGCCAAATTTATGGGCGCTGGCGGCAAGGGTGGTTGCACCGAGTTCATGAAAGTGCACCGGAATGTGGCCGACTGCCTGTACCGCGTCGATGTGCACTGGGATCTGTCCTGCTGCATCGCAGAAGTCCTGCACCGGTTGGATGGCACCTGTTTCATTATTGGCCATCATCAGTGTGGCTACTGCGGCCTCGCCGGCGAGTGTCTCCCGGTAGCCTTCAACTACCCCATCGGCGCCAACTGGCAACCAGCTCACTTCAGCGCCTTGGGTTTCCATGTTGCGCACCGTCTCGAGCACCGCTGGGTGTTCGATGCCGCTGGCAATGACGCGGCCGCGAGCGTTGTGCTGCCACAGGCCTTGAAGGGCGAGGTTATCGGCTTCTGTGCCAGAGGCGCAGAAGATCACCTCGATTGCTTCGCAGCCTAAAAGCTCGGCGATGGCCTCCCTGGATTCATCGAGCACGCTTCGTGCTCGCCTCCCGGAGGCGTATTGCCCGCCGGCATTAAGCGCGTCGGCGTGCTCGATCCATGCTTCTTTGGCCACCGCGCGCATGGGCGCGGTGGCTGCGTGATCAAAAAAGCAGGCCACGGTCTAGCTGCGGTGTTGGCGAATTGCTTCGATCAGCGCGGGCACGATTTCTTCGGCATTGCCCACCGCACCCAGATCTGCCAGTTGGAAAAATGGCGCGTCTTCGTCGGGGTTGATTACCACGATCTTCTTCGCTGTTTGCATACCAGAGGTGTGCTGGATTGCACCCGATACGCCAAGGCCGATGTAGAGATCGGGCGAGACGGTCGCACCGGTTTGGCCAATTTGGTACTGCGCTGGGTAGAAGCCTTCATCGACGGCATCGCGGGTGGCACCAACGGCGGCGCCGAGCTCGTCGGCAAGCGGCTCGACGAGCTCGCTAAAGCCTTCGGCGGATTCAACGCCGCGGCCTCCGGCCACCACGACCTTGGCTTGGCTGAGCTCGGGGCGATCGCCACGCTCGGTGGGGATAAAGCGGGTGACCTTGACGTCCTTGTCGCTTGCTGCGGGCAAGGCCAGGGTCTCGAGCGCACCGGCGGCTGCGTGGGGCTTTGCCTCAATAGCGCCTGGGCGCAGGGTGTAGATGGGGCAGGTGCCACCTACTGCTGCAGATACGTCGATGGAATCGCCAAAAATGGACATCGAGGCGGTGCGATCAGCATGGATAGCTACCACATCGCAGAGCACGCCGGAAGAAAGGCGGGCGGCCAGGCGGCCGGCGATTTCATTGCCGTGGGCGCCGGCTTCGATCACGATCGGGCCTGGTTCTGCTGCTGCCAGCATGGAAAGCGCATCGGTGTGGGGCAAGATGATGCGCTCATCAGCATCATCGGCTTCGGCGGCCACCACCTTCGCGGCGCCGAGTTCAGCCAGTGCTTCACGCAGCGGCTCTGCGGTTCCGGGGGTGCCAACCACAACGGCGGTGACTTCTCCGAGGTTGTTGGCGGCGGTGATCAGTTCAGCGGTGGTGGGCACGAGTTCACCCTGGGCGTGCTCGACCAATACATACACAGTTGCCATAGGGTTTGCCTTTCTAAATCAGCTTCTCGTCGGCCAGGAACTGAGCAATCTTGGTGGCCAATTCCTCTGGGTTGCCGTAGATTCGCTCGCCGGCTTCGCGCTTGGGGCGCTCTTGGGCTTGGGTCACGGCGGTGGCGGCGTGGGCCAAACCGACCTGCTCTGCTGCCACACCAATGGCGGCCAGGTTGAGGGTCTGGATCTCTGCCTTCTTGGCCGCCATGATGCCCTTGAAGTTCGGGAAGCGCGGCTTGTCGGCTTTATCGCTAATCGAGACCACCGCGGGAAGGCTGGCCTCAATTTCAAAGTCGCCATCGGCAGTTTCGCGAACACCGCGGACGGTATCGCCTTCGATGCTGATGCTCTTGAGGTAGGTAAGCGCTGGCTGTTGGCGGTATTCGGCCAAAATGCCAGGAACTTGCCCCATGGAACCATCAGAAGATGCGGCACCGGTGATTACTAGCTGCACATCGGGGACCTGGTTGATGGCATTGAATAATGCCCAGCTCGTGCCAAGCACATCCGAGCCGGCAAGGGCATCGTCTTGGAGCAGCACAGCGCGATCAGCGCCCATGGCAAGTGCCTTGCGCAGCGCTTCTTCTGCACCAGCAGGACCGGCACACAGCGCTACTACCTCGTAGCCCTCATTGGCTTCTTTCAGCCGCAATGCCTGTTCCACGGCGTATTCGTTGACTTCATCGATAACCAAGTCGACATTGTCGCGATCCATGGTGAAGTCTTCTTCTAACGTGCGCGTTGACCAGGTATCCGGCACGTGTTTGACCAACACAACGATTGCTGGCATCTACAGCATCCACCCTTCGGCGTCTATCTTGAACTCGTTTGATATCCGGCAGCCTAAAAGCCCTATACAAGCTTAGGCTGCGCAACTTCCAGCAGTCTACGCTACCGCGTGGTGTTGGCGCGGATGGCAAATCATCGCCTGCGCACCATCGCCAATGCGGGCGATGATGATCGCCATCGGCTGGCTGCCTCGCAGTTTGAGCTGCTTACGCAAACGATCCGGGTCTACATCGACGCCTCGTACAAGGATTTCAAGCGAGCCACAGTCATAGCCCTGCAGTGTGGTCTTTAACTGCTTAAGCCCCACTGATTCGATATAGGCAAAACCACTCGTGCCTTCGGGGATACTATTGCCGGTGAGGTAGGCGATGTGGGGATCGAGCATGCTCAAGGATTCGCGGTGGGCGTAGTGGCGCACTAACCCGGCGCGCACGATGGCACCGTCGGGATCAATGATGTAGCGGCGCGGTTCGGTCACGGCGACGGCATCTGGCATGTCTGAGTGCAGCGTGTCGATGCCCCCGGCGCTATTGATGAGCACTGCTTCGCGGCCTTGGAGCAGCTCAGGCGAGTACAGGCAGAGTTCTTTTACGCCGCCATCCACGCTGACGACGGATACTCCCCCTTCCCAAAAGGAGTAGTTCAGCCCTGGTGCGCATTTGATCGCACAGGGGGTGTGGTGCCAGGTATCGAGCAAGGTGGGAAGTGGCGGTTGGAGGTCTTCGGGTTTCCAGATTCTTCTGCCGCCGCTGCGTCGTGCTGGATCGGCGATCATCACATCTGCTCGCACTGCTGGGGCAAGTGCATCGGCTTGCAGCAGTGGGGTGCCTGCAACATTGTGCTGGGCCATGGCCAGACGCGCTGGGTCGATATCCGAGCCGATGGCGCGCAGCCCTTCGTGGGATAAGGCTGCAAGTTCGGCACCGATCGAGCAGGTCACGTCTGCCACGGTGGCCCCGGGCATCGTGGAGGCGATGCGCTTGGCTCTGCGCGCTGCCACCAGGGGGTGTGTGGCCTGTTGGGCTGAGTCTTTATCCATCAGCCAGGTCTGCGGCAAGCTGCTGGATGCTCTGGCACTTGCAAGTTCCATGACCGCCCGGCCTGCATCGCCGAATTGTTGGCGTAGCTGCACGGCTTGGCGCATTTGATCTTTCTTGTTGTGCGGGCCAAGTGCTTGGAGTGCTTCTTGTACTTGTGCAAAGTGGGTGCGCAGATAGTGCACTTCTTGGATGCTCAGTGCCACCTAGAACCGCCTTGGGGGCTGGAATGTCATGAACTCTTCAAAGTAGTCCCCTGCTGCGATGTGTTCGCTCATGGGTTGCATATTTGGGTCTTTGAGGTGTTCGAGGACGTCTTGCACGCAGTTGAAGTGGCTCAGTGCTTTGAGTTGCGCCCAGGTAGGCAGCACGAGCCTGAGCAGCCCGGCGCGCCATCCATCGAGCACCAATGAGGGGGCGAACCAGCCGGTGGAGGCCACCTCTGGGGTGTTGCCATCGGGTTCTTGGCCGGGTGGTTGGACGGCCACGAAGGAAAAGACGTCGAATTGGTGGCGGTCTTGTTTTGGGCTATGCCAGCGGGCAAAGGGCCTGAGCAGGTCGGTGCGGATTTTTAAGTTGTGATCATCCAATACCTCGGCTAAAGACATCTGGTGGCTTTCCAGCATGATTCTTTGCTGGTGAAAGGGTGCTGCGCTACCGATGCGTTTGCCGTTGGCAAAGGCCACGAGGAAGGTGCCTGTTTCTTCGAAGAGTTCTCTGACTGCGGCAAAGAGCAGCGCTTGGGCTTGGTTTTGATTCACATGCAGGCTTTGGGCCCAGTGTTCAAGCGAATCGCCGATAAGGGGGTTATCGCTTGGGTCGAGCAGGAAATCGCGCGGGTCTACTCCCCCACCTGGAAAGACGGTGGTGTTGGGGAATGTGGGCATAGAAGACACACGTTCTTGGACGTACACCTCAAGTCCGTCCACGCTATCGCGCAGCAACAGCACGGTAGCGGCTAGTCTTCGCCCGTCGAGCGCCGTAGCGCTAGTCATTCCCACGCCTTTCTAGCTTATCGACGATGACTGCCCGCGCGTCGAGCGCGTCGAGCAAAGTATCGCCCGTCTAATTGGGTGATCTCGATTGGTTGATGGAAGGCCTTGGTGAGGTTCTCGCTGGTGAGCACATCTTCGATCAGGCCTTGGGCCACCACGCTGCCCTCGTCTAGGAGCATGGCATGGGTAAAGCCGAGGGGGATTTCCTCAACGTGGTGGGTGATAACCACCATCGCCGGGGCGTCGGGATCCATGGCCAGATCCCCCATGTAGGCCACGAGGTCTTCCCTACCACCGAGGTCCATGCCGGCGCCTGGTTCGTCGAAAAGCAAAAGCTCCGGATCGGTCATGAGCGCGCGGGCAACGAGCACGCGCTTGCGTTCACCTTCGCTCAAGGTGCCCCAGGTGCGATCTATAAGGTGGTAGGCGCCGACTTGTTCCAAAATGTCGGTGGCGCGTTCGCGGTCGAGCTCATCATATTCTTCACGCCAACGCCCAAGGATGGCGTAGCCGGCTGAGATCACCAGATCACCCACATTTTCATTGGCGGGGATGCGGTTGGCTAAGGCCGCCGAGCTCATGCCGATTGAGGCTCGCAGGTCGCGCATATCGGTTTTACCGATGCGCTCTCCAAGCACCCACAACCTGCCTTGAGAGGGAAACTCCTCGGCTGCTGCCATGCGCAATAGCGAGGTTTTCCCAGCACCGTTGGGGCCGATAATCACCCAGCGTTCATCTAACTCAACCTGCCAATTCACCGGGCCCACCAGTGTGGTTCCGCCGCGGATTAACGAGACCTCATCGAAGTCGAGCAGAAGGTCTGGGTCGCGCGGCGCGGTGTGTGAAGAATCCATACCTTCCATAATGACGTATTTCTCACTGTGCATGTGGAAGTGACACAGCTGAACTACTCTGGAACACGATTGCCTCAACCCGAACGATGAAGCGAAAGTGAGCCATCAACGACATGATCGGCAGACTAGCCATTGAAGATGTCCGCCCTAAGGTTTCCGGCAGGTCACAGCCCTCAAAAGCTGTCGTTGGCGAGGTTGTTGCCGTAAGCGCGCTGATTTGGCGCGAAGGCCACGATGTCATCTCCGCCACCTTAAATCTCACCGCACCCGACGGCTCCGTGCGATCGACCACGATGGTGCGCGATCCTTTCGACCAAGACAAGATGCACGCCACCTTCAGCGCCGAAGAAGCAGGCCACTGGAGCTTCCGGGTGGATGCTTGGTCTGATCCGATTGCCACCTGGCGCCACGCCGTCACCACCAAGATTGAGGCCGGACAGTCCGAAGCTGAACTGGCCAATGATCTTGCCCACGGTGTCGAGCTTTTCGAGGCTGCCGCGAAGAACCTGAAGAACAAAAAAGACAAAGCCGCCCTGCACCAGGCCGCCGATGCGCTGCGCTCAGACGATGCCTTGCGTGCCCGTGTGGCACCGGCGCTTTCGCATCGAGTATCGAAGATCTTAGAGGCGCACCCCTTGCGCGAGCTGCTCACCCGAGGCGAAGAGCACCCAGTGTTGGTGGAACGCAAAAAGGCGCAGTTTTCTAGCTGGTATGAGCTTTTTCCCCGTTCTACTGGCGGCTGGGATGAACACGGCAATCCCATCCACGGCACCTTCGCTAGTACCGCGGATGCACTCGAGCGCGTGGCGCGCATGGGCTTTGATACCGTCTACTTCCCGCCCATCCACCCCATTGGAAAGCTCAACCGCAAAGGCCGCAATAACACCCTGATCCCCGAGCCAGAAGATGTGGGATCGCCTTGGGCCATCGGCTCGGCAGAAGGCGGCCACGATGCCACTCACCCGGAACTTGGCACGCTCAAAGATTTTGCCAAGCTCATGCAGCGCGCCGAGGCACTCGGGCTCGAGGTGGCCTTGGACCTCGCACTTCAAGCGGCACCGGATCACCCTTGGGCGAAAAGCCACCCAGAGTTTTTCACCGTGCTTGCCGATGGCACCATCGCCTATGCCGAAAACCCACCCAAGAAGTACCAGGATATTTATCCTCTCAACTTCGATAATGCCCCGGAGAAGATCTACAAAGAGATCCTTCGGGTGGTGGAGTTTTGGATTGCACAGGGAGTGCACACCTTCCGCGTGGATAACCCCCACACCAAGCCCACCAACTTCTGGCATTGGCTGATCTCTACGGTGCATGAGCAACACCCCGAGGTGATCTTCCTGGCCGAGGCCTTTACCCGCCCGGCGCGCCTTTATGGTTTGGCTAAGGCTGGATTTAGCCAGTCTTATACCTACTTCACCTGGAAAACCACCAAGGAAGAATTAGAAGAGTTCGGCCAAGACATTGCCGCGATGGCCGATGTGATGCGCCCGAACCTCTTTGTCAACACCCCCGATATCTTGCATGCCTCCCTGCAATACGGCGGGCCTGCCATGTTTGCTATCCGCGCGACACTGGCCTCCACCATGTCTCCGCTGTGGGGTGTGTACTCGGGCTTCGAAATTTTCGAGCACCGCGCTTTGCACCACGGCAGCGAGGAATACCTGGATTCTGAAAAGTTCCAGCTTCGCCCCCGCGACTTCGATGGTCCTTTGCACCGCAATGAGTCTTTGGAACCCTACTTAACGCTGCTTAACCAGATCCGACGCGATCACCCCGCTTTGCAGCAGCAGCGCATCTTGGATTTCCACCCCACCAGCAATGAGAAGCTGCTGGCTTATTCCAAGGTAGATCCGGCCAGCGGTAATGCTGTGCTGGTGGTGGTCAATCTTGACTCGGAATTCACCCAAGAAGGCACCGTGGATCTTCGGATGGATCGCATTGGCCAGGAAGACTATGCCGAGTTCCAGGTGCGCGATTTGGTCAGCGCCCATGAATTCCCCTGGCGCAAGCACACCTTTGTGCGTTTAGATCCGCACAGCGATGTTGCCCATATTCTCGAGCTGCCTGATGTTCGACCAGAAGCCCGAGAGCAGCTTGCGTGGCGCAATGAAGTCGATTACCACAACTAACCCAAAAGGAAAGCATGTCCGAGCACATTCACATTAGCGAGCATGATCGCCACTTGCTCACCACCTGCCGCCACTTCAATCCCCATGGCCTGCTGGGTTGGCACCTCATCGACGAGCGCAACGCGGTGATTCGCACGCGCCAACTCGGCGCAGAACGCGTCGCCGTACAAAGCGGCGGGCGCCGCTATGAAATGAATCCCATCGGCGACGACATCTTCGCCGTGGTGGTCGATTCCACCATCAGCGATTATGTTTTCGAGATCGACTGGCACGGCGGCCACCACTCCACCATCGCCGATGCTTATCATTTCCTGCCCAGTGTTGGTGAATTCGATCTTCATCTCATCCGCGAAGGCCGCCACGAGCGTCTCTGGGAGGTGCTGGGTGCTCGCCCCAGCCACATGGGTGATGTAGCAGGAACCGCATTCGCGGTGTGGGCTCCGAATGCCGCTGGCGTGGCCGTCATTGGCGATTTCTGCGGATGGAACCCTAACCAGTACCCCATGCGTTCCCTGGGCGCTTCGGGCGTATGGGAGCTGTTTATTCCGGGCATCGGTGCTGGCGAGGTGTATAAGTTCTGCATCCATACCCACGATGGGCGCCGCATTGATAAGGCCGATCCGCTGGCACGCCAATCTGAGGCTCCGCCTGCTACCGGCTCGGTGATTGCAGGTAGCCACTACACCTGGAATGACGATGCCTGGCTTGAGGCTCGCGCCAATACTGATCACATCAGCTCTCCGATGAGCGTGTACGAGGTGCACCTGGGCTCTTGGCGCCAGGGGCTAAGTTATGCCGATTTGGCAACGGAGCTGGTGGATTATGTGGATGAGATGGGCTACACGCACGTGGAGTTCATGCCGGTAGCCGAGCACCCCTTCGGCGGTTCTTGGGGCTATCAGGTTTCTGGCTACTATGCTCCCTCGGCCCGCTGGGGTTCGCCCGATGAGCTTCGTAGGCTTATCGACGCCTTCCACGCCCGCAATATCGGCGTGATCATCGACTGGGTGCCTGCGCACTTTCCCAAAGATGACTTCGCTTTGGGCCGCTTCGATGGCCAGCCGCTGTATGAGCACCCCGATTGGCGCCGCGGCGAGCAACGCGACTGGGGCACCTACGTCTTTGACTTCGGACGCCCCGAGGTGCGTAACTTCCTGGTGGCTAATGCCTTGTACTGGCTAGAAGAATTCCACGTCGACGGCCTCAGGGTCGATGCCGTGGCCTCCATGCTGTATTTGGATTACTCCCGCGAAGAAGGCGAGTGGCTGCCCAATATCCACGGCGGCCGCGAAAACCTCGAGGCGGTACAGTTCCTCCAAGAAATGAATGCCACCGTGCACAAGACCCACCAGGGCGTGCTCACTATTGCCGAGGAATCAACCTCCTGGCCTGGGGTTACCTCCCCCACCGATCAGGGCGGTCTTGGCTTTAACCTCAAGTGGAATATGGGGTGGATGAACGACACCCTCGAGTACTTCTCCGAAGACCCAATCAACCGCATGTACCACCATCACGAGATCACCTTCTCCTTGGTATATGCCTACTCTGAGCGTTTCGTTCTTCCCTTTAGCCACGATGAAGTGGTCCACGGCAAGGGCTCCTTGTGGACGAAAATGCCAGGCGATGCCTGGAATAAGGCCGCCGGGCTTCGCGCGCTCTATGCCTACATGTACGCCCACCCAGGCAAGAAGCTGCTCTTCCAAGGCCAAGAATTTGGTCAGGTGCTCGAATGGTCCGAGGGGCGCTCGCTTGACTGGGATGATTGCGTTGGTTGGGAAGGCGAATATCACGAGGGACTTCGCCTAATGCTCAGCGATCTCAACCGCCTCTATCGCGATTCCTCCGCGCTCTATACCCAAGACGATGTGCCAGAAGGCTTTTCTTGGACCAAGGCCGACGATGCACAAAACAACATCTTGTCCTTCGTGCGCTACGGCAACAATGGTGAAAAGATCTTGGGCACCTTCAACTTTGGTGGCACCTCCCAGCCCAACTACAAGCTGGGCGTGCCAAATGGCGGGCGTTGGGAATGCATCTTCAACTCCGATGCTGGAGTGTATGAGGGTGCCGATAACTGCCTGGAACCTGTTGTGACTGCATGGGACACCGGCTGGGATGGCTATAGCCACTCCTTAACAGTGCACATCCCTGCGATGAGTGCGCAGTTCTACCGCTGGATTGATTAAGCGCTTATACAACAACGCGGCCTTTCACCTTGTAGTGAAAGGCCGCGTTTTCCTTGGGCTATACGCTCTGATGCTTGGGCGAAGCGCTAGCCCAGCTTAGAACAGCGCATTGGCCATATCCCCGCGTGCTTTGAGCACCCTCGGATCAGTTGCGGGATACAGCGCGAAGAGCTCCACGAGGCGCTCGCGGATCTCGTTTTTCTCTTTGCCGCTGCTGTGGCGCAACAGGGCAATCAAACGCTCGAACGCACCACTGGCATCGCCTGCTGCGATTTGGGCGTCTGCGGCAGCAAATGCAAGGGATACATCCCCAGGTGCGGCCTCCGCCATTGCGATGGGATCTTCGCCTTGGTGCTGTTCTAAGCGCTGAAGCAAACGCACATTATCGCGAGCCTGCTGGGCTTCTACGTTTTTAGGTTCGCTGGCAAGAATCTTCTCGTACACCGCGATGGCTGCATCAAAATCGCCCTCATTTAAAGCCTGCGTGGCTTCGGCAAAGCGAGGATCCTCTGCTGGCTGCTCTGCTGCTTCTTCTCCGCCGGCGCCGGTGGCTTTTTGGATGGCCTTGATCCACTGCTGAAGGGCATCTTTTGGTTGCGCACCTTCGAAATTGGCAAGGGGCTGGCCTTGGTAGAGCGCTACTACCGTGGGCAAGGCGCGCACACCGAACATCTGCGCCACATCAGCTGCTTGATCCGCATCAACATACGCAAAGCTAAACGCTCCGGGTAGCTCGGATCCCAGCGCTTGGAAGTGCTGGCGCAATTGCACCGATGCCTCGCTGCGCTGGGTGCCGATGAGCACCACCACGGGTGTGGAGTTCGACATCTCTACCAATTGCTGCACATTGCCGGCATGAACCTGCAGCTCGCCTGCGCCGCCTTCCTGCTGGGGTTGGGAGCGCTGGGATTGTTGGGCAAGTGCGCCGAGGTCGATCGCGCCTTGGGCAAATTGCGGCTCTGTCATCGCTGTTAAGCTCCTTGCTTCAAGTGGCGTTCTACAGATTCCACCTTGGTGGTGATCTGCTTATCGTATCCGGGACGTATATCGGCCTTGAGCACAAGCCCGACTCGTGGTGAAACGGCAAGCACGGCGTCGGTGGCCTTTTTCACCACCGCCATTACCTCGTCCCATTCCCCTTCGATCAGGGTGAACATGGCGTTGGTTTCGTTGGGTAGTCCGGATTCACGCACCACCCGGATGGCTTCGGCCACGGCCTCAGACATTTCTGCCTGGGCATTTGGCACCTCGGTGGGGGCTACTGAAAAGGCGATAATCACAGTGCCCCATCCTAGCGAAAAGCTGCTGGCAGGTGAGTTTTTTCACCCTGCGCGAACAGGCTCGCGGTACTAAACTGGTTGCCTATGAGCCACAATGTAGCTGATATTGAAATCCCCCACGAGCTTGTGATCTGCCTTGATCACGTTGGCATCGCGGTTCCAGATCTCGACGCGGCGGTGGAGTTCTACCGCAGCGCCTTCGGGTGGGTCAATCACCACCAGGAGACGAACGAGGAACAGGGCGTTACCGAGGCCATGATCGGCCCGAAGAACCTCAAGGAAACCGACGGCATGATCCAGTTGCTCGCACCGCTGAATGAGGACTCGACCATTGCCAAGTTCATTGATAAGAAAGGCCCCGGCCTGCAGCAGATGTGCCTGCGCACCTCGGATATTGACGAGCTTTCAGCGCACCTGAAGCAACAGGGCGTTCGCCTGCTCTATCCCGAGCCCAAGCGTGGCACCGGCGGGGCTCGCATCAACTTCGTGCACCCCAAGGATGCTGGCGGAGTACTCCTCGAGCTCACCGAACCTGCTGCCTAAAACTTCCACCGCCTTCGGGCGGTGTTTTTTTAGCTTATCGACGCTCCCAGCATCCCTTATGCCAATGACGTCGATCCTCTGCCCCACGTCCAAAATCTCGTGGCCAGGCCACGATGTGGGCGATGCCGGGCGGAATATTTTGATTGCAGCCGGGGCAGATATAAAACTTCTGGGCGGCATGTGAACCCATCTGCCGCATGAGATAAATCTCGCCATTGGCCCACTTGGGCCCTTCCACCGCGCGGGTGCCAAAGTAGGCACCACCATCGCGTGGCAATGGCCTAGGTGCTTGACGTTCGCGCCGATTTTTTCGAGCCATTTAAAACAGACGCAATTCTTGTGACTCCGCACCGCGAAGCGCATCATAATCCAGGGTCACGCAGCGAATCCCGCGGTCTTCCGCCAAGGTTTTGGCCTGGGGCTTAATCTGCTGCGCAGCAAACACACCTTGGACTGGCGCAAGGAGCTCATCGCGGTTGAGCAATTCCAAATATCTGCTCAACTGCTCTACTCCATCGATACCGCCGCGTCGCTTTACTTCTACGGCAACGGTCTGGCCATCGGCATCGCGGCACAAAATATCTACAGGCCCAATAGCTGTTGGATATTCACGGCGGACCAGCGAGTAGTCATCACCGAGGGTTTCAATATGTTCTGCCAGCAGTGCTTGCAGGTGGTCTTCTACTCCGTCTTTTTGTAGGCCTGGATCTTCACCCAGCTCGAAGCTCAGCTCTGAATGCACTGCCTCGATGTGGATGCGCAGTTGTTCCTTCTTCTTGTTTTCGACCACCCACAACGTGCTGCCATCTTCGAGTGATTCTTCAGCCAATGAGCACGGTGGCGTCATCCAATTCAGGGGCTTATAGGCGCGGTCATCGGCGTGGATGGATACTGACCCATCGGCTTTGACCATGAGCAATCGATCTGCCATGGGCAAATGGGCTTGGAGCCTACCTACATAATCCACGCTGCAGCGAGCAATAACGAGACGCATGCGCACTACCCTAGCTCATACGCTCGGGCGGTTTGTGCTCATCTTTCTACGCAGGGCTTTTACGTCGATGCGTTCCATGCGCGCATCGGGGGCAGCCTCGATCCAGGCGGTAAAGGCCATCTCTGCGCGTGGCTCAAGGGCGAGTTCATATTCTTTGGAGGAGAAGCGCACTGTAAGAATATGCTGCGCAGGGGACAAAAATTCGGCCTCGTGCTCGGTGAGCGAACGATGGCCGATGAGTGCTACATCTTTGCGTTGGAAGGTGACGTTGGCAAAGGGCAAAACAGAGCGAAGCTTGTAATACTGCAGTGAGGAGCCGGAATAGCGAAACAGCCCGTGGCGCCAACCATGCACGCCCTGAGCCGGCATTCGACGCAAGGTCACTGAAGTGCCACGCGAGCGAAGAGTAATAAAACGCCAAGCGATGAGCATGGCAAACACGGCGAATACTGCTACGAGAGAAAATAGGAGAAACGCCACGTCAATTCACCTTTATGCTCGACCCGATGTGTCACTTGAGGCAATAGTACCTCTCTTTTTCAGTCCTGCAAACCATATGCAAAAGCTCCCATGATTTCTCATGGGAGCTTTGTGCTTGAGCGTTAAGACTCAGTGCTGCGACGCACGGCCTTGAGGTGAGCGCCAGCGCGCGCCTTCATAGCCTCGTCTTCGCTATGCAGGTTCTTTTCCGCCTCGGCGGTATCTACCTCATCGGCCCAGATGGCGTAATCGGCAAGGATGGTGACCTTCTCTGTGGTGACGGAGAGGAAACCGCCCTGAACCGCCGCTACCTTCTTGGCACCGTCGATGGGACGAATGGTCACGACACCATCTTCGACCAACTGGCCGAACATGGGTTCGTGGCCGGGCAGCACGCCGATCTCACCCTCAGTGGTCTGCGCGGTGACGATGCTCGCCTTACCGGACCAAAGCAGTCGCTCGACGGAGACCAGTTCTACGGTGATGTCAGCCATGTGCGTGCCTCCTACTTCTCGGTCATCTTCTTGTAGGCAGCCTCAACGTCATCCAAACCACCCAAGCCGTTGAAGGCCTGCTCAGGGTAGTGGTCGAAGTCGCCGTTGCAGATGCGCTCGAAGGCGTCGATCGTGTGAGACAGCGGCACGTAGGAGCCGGGGATGCCGGTGAACTTCTCTGCGACGAAGAAGTTCTGGCCCAAGAAGCGCTCCAGACGACGTGCGCGCTGCACGGTGATCTTGTCTTCTTCGGAAAGCTCGTCCATACCGAGGATGGCGATGATGTCCTGCAGTTCCTTGTTCTTCTGCAGAATGTGGATCACACGCTGGGCAACCTCGTAGTGACGCTCTCCGACGATACCGGGCTCGAGGATACGAGAGGTAGAAGTCAGCGGGTTCACTGCGGGGTAAATACCCTTCGATGCAATCGCACGGTCAAGCTCGGTGGTGGCATCGAGGTGCGCGAAGGTGGTGGCAGGAGCCGGGTCGGTGTAGTCGTCGGCAGGCACGTAGACGGCCTGCAGCGAGGTAATCGACTTACCACGGGTAGAGGTAATGCGCTCCTGGAGCACACCCATCTCGTCAGCCAGGGTGGGCTGGTAGCCCACGGCGGAAGGCATACGACCGAGCAGGGTCGAAACCTCGGAGCCAGCCTGGGTGAAACGGAAGATGTTGTCGATGAACAACAGCACGTCCTGGTGCTGAACATCGCGGAAGTACTCCGCCATGGTCAGGCCGGACAGCGCCACGCGCATACGAACTCCTGGGGGCTCGTCCATCTGGCCGAACACCAGGGCGGTGTCTTGAAGCACGCCCATTTCTTCCATTTCCAGGAAGAGGTCGGTGCCCTCACGGGTACGCTCACCCACACCAGCGAACACCGAGGTACCGGAGAATTCGCGGGCGATACGGGTGATCATTTCCTGGATGAGCACGGTCTTGCCCACACCAGCACCACCGAACAGGCCAATCTTGCCGCCCTTGACGTAGGGGGTAAGCAGGTCGATGACCTTAATGCCGGTTTCGAGGATTTCGGTCTTACCTTCGAGCTGATCGAAGGGCGGCGGATCGCGGTGGATGCCCCACTGCTCACCGTCGCGGCCGAGGCCGGGCTCGTCGAGGCAATCGCCCAGTGCGTTGAAGACGTGGCCTTTCACCACATCGCCAACGGGCACCGAGATCGGCTTGCCGCTGTCTTTGACCTCAGCGCCGCGGACGAGGCCGTCGGTCGGTGCCATGGACACCGTGCGCACGAGGTTATCGCCGAGGTGCTGAGCCACCTCGAGGGTAATGGTCTTGGCGACTGCTTCGAGGGTGACCTCGACAGTCAGCGCGTTATAGAGGGCCGGCAGCTCGCCGCGCGGGAATTCCACGTCGACGACCGGACCGATGACGCGCACAACGCGACCGACGGAAGCCGCCTGTTGCGTGTTCTGCTCTTGTAGAGCTGTGGTCATAATCTAGTCACTTTCTCCGCTTTCGGCGAGCGCGCCTGCGCCACCGACGATCTCTGTGATTTCCTGGGTAATCTGTGCTTGGCGAGCCTGGTTAGCAACACGCGAGAGGTCTTTGACCAGCGCAGTTGCGTTATCAGTTGCCGACTTCATGGCCGTACGGCGTGAAGCGGATTCGGCTGCTGCTGCTTCGAGGAAGATTGCGAACAGGCTGCGAGACACGTACTTAGGAAGCAGTGCCTCCAAGAGGGTGTCTGCATCTGGTTCGAAATCAACATCTGCGTGTGGATCACCGGCATCCGTGAGGATGTCTTCGCCTTGCTGGATCGGCTCGGTGTGAATCACCGGTTCGATCGGCAGAAGCTGGTGCACAACGGCAGTCTGGGTCAGCATCGACTCGAATTCGGTGTACACAACGTGTACCTGGTCGAAGCCTTGAACGTCCTGGTCTTCATCGGCGTTCAAGCCAGCGCGTTGCTTCGTGGTGCCATTGGATCCGGCGATAAAGCCATCGATCATATGGCGACGCACATCGTGTGTTTCGTCCCACGAAGGATCCTGCGAGAAGCCAGTCCAAGCACCTGCCACGGGCTCGTCGCGGAAGCGGTAGTAGCCAACGCCCTTGTTACCGGTGACATAGCGAACTACTTCATAGCCGTTGTCTTCAAGCATCCGAATGAGTTCGGCTGCCTTCTTAAACACGTTGTAGTTGTAGCCACCGGCCATGCCGCGGTCACTGGTGACCACTAGCACGGCAGCGCGACGTCCGCCTTCACGTTCGCGAAGCATCGGGTGATCAAGGGAGCTCGCCGATGCCAAGCGTTCCATGACGCTGTGGATCTCGTTGGCGTAGGGCTGTGAAGCTTCTACCCTGGCTTGAGCTTTGGTGATGCGCGAGGTTGCGATCAGCTCTTGAGCCTTGGTGATCTTCTTCGTTGAGTTCACTGACCGGATACGGTCGCGTAGCTCTCGAAGATTAGCCATAAATCCTTCGCCTCCCTTCTGTACCTTGATGGATCATTGTTTGCAAGGCCTTAGCCTTACTTCTTCACGTTCAGCGTGTTCTTCTTCACCTGGTCGGCAGGCAGTGCCTCGACCTCAGGCTCATTAATCACAGGCTTGCCATCAGTGGTTTGGAAGGTGCGCTTGAAGTCGTCCGTAGCTGCAACGAGTGCCTCTTGGGATTCTTCGGAAAGCTGAGCGCCACCGGCGATCTGCTCGAATACCTCAGGGGTTGCAGAGTGCAGATGATCAACCAATTCGGCTTCGAAGCGACGGATGTCTTCGACGGGAACGGTGTCGAAGTGGCCGTTGCCTGCGAGCCAGATGGTCACAATCTGGTGCTCTACGGACTGCGGTGCGTTTTCGGCCTGCTTGAGCAACTCAACCAGACGTGCGCCACGATCAAGCTGCTTCTTAGAAGCGGCGTCCAGATCGGAGGCGAAAGCGGCGAACGCTTCCAGGTCACGGTATGCAGCGAGGTCCAGACGCAAGCTACCGGAAACCTTCTTCATACCCTTGGTCTGTGCTGCGCCACCCACACGGGAAACGGAGACACCGACGTTAATAGCCGGGCGAACACCCTGGTTAAAGAGGTCGGACTCCAAGAAGACCTGACCGTCGGTAATCGAAATGACGTTGGTGGGAATGAAGGCAGACACGTCGTTTGCCTTGGTTTCGATGATCGGCAGTGCGGTCATCGAGCCTGCACCCATGTCGTCGGAGAGCTTTGCAGCACGCTCCAGCAGACGGGAGTGGAGGTAGAAGACGTCACCGGGGTAAGCCTCGCGTCCCGGAGGACGGCGAAGCAGCAGGGAGATGGCACGGTATGCCTCGGCCTGCTTGGTCAGATCATCGTAGATCACCAGTACGTGGTTGCCCTGGTACATCCAGTGCTGGCCAAGAGCGGCACCTGCGAAAGGTGCGAGCCACTTAAAGCCTGCGGAGTCGGATGCAGGAGCTGCCACGATGGTGGTGTACTCCAGTGCGCCATGCTCTTCGAGCGTCTTGCGCACGGCTGCGATGGTCGAGCCCTTCTGGCCAATGGCGACGTAGATGCAGCGAACCTGCTTGTTCTTATCGCCAGACTCCCAGTTGGACTTCTGGTTCAAGATGGTGTCGATGCAGACCGCGGTCTTACCGGTCTTGCGGTCACCAATGATCAGCTGACGCTGACCACGGCCGATGGGGGTCATCGCGTCGATAGCCTTGATGCCGGTTTGCATCGGCTCTTCCACGGGCTGACGCTGCAGCACCGAAGGTGCCTGCAGTTCGAGCACACGTTGTTCTTCAGCCTCGATTTCGCCAAGGCCGTCAATAGGCTGACCAAGCGGGTTGATCACACGGCCCAAGAACTTGTCACCCACGGGGATGGACAAGACTTCGCCGGTGCGTCGGACTTCGTCGCCTTCTTTTAGGGTTTCGTAGTTACCCAAGACCACCACACCGATGCGATCGGTGTCGAGGTTCTGTGCGACGCCGATGACGCCGCCGGGGAACTCAATGAGCTCATTTGCCATGACTGAAGGTAGCCCGGATACCTGGGCGATACCATCAGCTGCGGAAATGACCACGCCGACCTCCTCACGGGAGGCCTCCGCGGAGTAGCTCGAGGTGTAGTTCGCAATCGCGCTACGGATCTCATCGGAGGAGATCGTAAGCTCCGCCATGTTCTTCCTGCTCTCGGTAGTTTCTTCCAGCAATTTCTTCTTCTGTCGTCGCGTATTAGACGAGGTGTGCGCGGAGACGCTCGAGCTTGCCCGAGGTGGATCCGTCGATAACTTCGTCGTCTACACGGATGACCATGCCGCCGAGGAGGCTGGGATCAACCTCAGAGTGGATGGACATCTCGCGACCATAAATTCGCTCTAGCTTGTGCGACAGTGCGTCGGTTTGCTCGTTGCTCAAGGGGGATGCGGCCACCACGTGCGCAACCGTGCGACCTTGCAAAGTTGCAACGTCGTCGGAGATAGCACGGATGTCGTCGATGACGTTGTGCTCCGGTCGAGCAATGGCCTGCAGTGCCAGGGCTTCGGTCACAGCAGTGACCTTGCCGTAGAGCACCTTCGCCATCAGGTCACGTCGCCTGCTTGGTGCAGCACTGCGCTCGTCGAGCAGCAGGGTCAACTGCGGCTCGCGTTCCAGGATTCGCGAAAGTTGGAAGAGCTCCTCTTCCACCTGCGCGAGCTGGCCTTGACCTTCGGCGGAGCGCATCAGCGAACGGCGTCCCAGTGATACCAAGCCTGCGCGGAATTCGCGCGGGTTGGACCACGTCTCGCGTGCGGAGGTAATAACCACCTCAAGCGTCGCGGGGGAAACCTTTCCCTCAAACACTGCAGCAACCAAGCCGGCGCGCTGGTCTGCGCTCGTAGAAGCATCGGCAACCGCAACGCGCAGGGAACGATCCTGATCCAGGACGTCGACGACGTCGAAAAGCTCGGCGCCAATCTGTGCTGCGGTAGGGGTGGCCTGCTCCTTTGCATCCCACAACGCTTGATCGAGGTGGGAGGTAACGGCGGCTAGTGCTTCGCGGCTCGCTGCGTGCATGGTGCTCACTTTCCTGCGGGAGACACGGTATCGAGATCGGCGAGGAACCGGTCAATCGTGCCAGAACGCTTGATGTCGTCGGAGAGCTGGTCTCCGAGCAGACGCTCGGCAAGATTGATGGAGTTCTGCCCCATCTCGCGGCGAAGTTCAGTCACAACCTGCTCGCGCTGAGCAAGAAGCTGACGCTCACCGGATTCGATGATGCGAGCGCTTTCTTCCGTGGCCTTTGCCTTCATATCAGCTTCGATCTGCTTGCCCTTAGCGCGGGCTTCTTCGCGGATCTCGGCTGCTTCGGCGCGGGCCTCAGCGAGCTGTGCGTTGTACTTCTCCAATGCGGCCTTGGCTTCTGCCTGAGCAGCCTCGGCGCGCTGGATACCGCCCTTGATTCGATCTTCGCGCTCGGCCAGCACTTCCTGGAATTTAGGTAGCACCAGCTTGGTGAACAGCAGCGCGACCACAACGAGCACGACGAGCGACCAGACGATGTCGTATCCAGCAGGAAGGAGCGGGTTAGGAGCCTCTTCCCAAGGCAGATGCTCTCCCTCTGCTGCAAGGTATTGAATGACGTTCGTCATGATTCTCGGCTTTCGTGTCGAAGTGTGATTTAGGTGAGGACGAAGCCTGCGGCGAGGCCGATCAGGGCGAGGGCCTCAACGAATGCGATACCGATGAACATGTTGGTGGTCAGCTTGCCGGCCATCTCGGGCTGACGTGCCATGCCCTCGAGAGCCTTGCCCACGAGGATGCCGATGCCGATGCCCGGACCCATGGTGCCCAGACCGTAGCCGACGGTTGCGATGTTGCCGGTGATGCCTTCAGCACCCTGGGCCAGAATGACTTCGTTCATGAGAATGTCGTTCCCTTTCTAGGTGCCCGGATGAAGTGTGTCTTCCGAGCGTTGGTGTTATTGAAACTTTGTGTCCGCTTGTGGCAAGCGAGGTCAGTGTTCGTCAGCGTGCAGCGACAATTCGATGTACACCGCACTCAGCAGAGCGAAGATGTACGCCTGGATGAAGACCACCAGGAGTTCGAATAGCGTGAACGCGACCGCGGCAACGATGGTTACTGCGGACAGCGCCGTCCAGCCATTGAGCTGCCAGAAGAAGAAGTTCGTGGCAGAAAACAGCAGAACGAGGATGATGTGTCCGGCCAGCATGTTGGCCAACAAACGGATGGTCAACGTTGCGGGACGGAGGATGAAGGTGGAGAGGAATTCCAGGGGCACCACGAGCAGGTGCAGCAAGGGGTGCAGATTAGGAATAACCACCGAAGACTTCACGTATTTGAAGAAGCCGTAGCGCTTCGCGCCTGCGTAGATGAAGGCGATATAACCAAAAACAGCCAGCACCAAAGGCATGCCCACGCGGGCATTTGGCGAGATGTTAAGGAAAGGGATCACCGAAGGTAGGTTGCCGAACAGCACGATGAAGAAGATGGTCGCGAGCACAGGAAGGAAGCGTTTTGCTTCCTTTTTGCCCAGGATCTCTTCAGCAATGTTGATTCGGACAAAGTCCAGCATGATCTCCGCGACGTTTTGCAGGCCGCTTGGGATCAGCTTCGGCTTGCGCATCGCAATACCGAAGAATAGGACAATTACCAGGCCCATCAGCAGACGGACGAACATCAGACGGTCGATTGCGAACCAATCACTGTTAGCAAACCAGATTGGTTCCGGGAAGAATTCGTGTTCCACGGTGGGTGCATGAAATTCACCCTTCGTGGCCATAAATGTAACGCTCAGCGTTCTCTCCCGTGTTCGGGCCGAGGCGCATTTCCGTAAAACGGCGATACGCTCCGGTGCGATGGACGTCTGAAAACTCTCATGACTACCAAGGATTCCGTCGCACATCAGCAAGGTAGCCACTGGGATTAACACGGCCTAAAGCGCAAGGCGCAGCAGGTGTTTATCCGTTAAGAAACTCTATCAGGGGTTTCCCACAAATATCGACACACCTTCCGGCCATTTATTACCCCCGCGGTCACCTCTCGCGCGCCATGCCCCTATGCAGGAAAAACAGCGTGCTGTAAGGTCGCTCACACCCACCATTCAGGGGCAAAAAGAAGCCGGGCAGAGCCCGGCTTGAGTATTTTTTATCTTTCGACCTACCCCCGAGCACCCCCGCTGCTGTGCAAACACCGTGAAAAATACGGGGATTTTTTACGGATTCCACACAGCACAAAGCCGCCCCGCGAATAACGCGAGACGGCACTGCCCCACCGTTGGAAACTATTCGGGGCGCTGGGATTCGGAAACGTAGGTCACATTGGTGGTAATTACGCCATACATTTCGCTGGCGAGCACGCAGATCATGGCGATGACCACGGTGACGAATAAGGCCATGTGATCGTAGAAGTAAAGATCTTTGAGCACCACCATGATGATGAGGAAGACGATAATCTTCAGCAGCCATCCGCCAAGCACCACAGCACCCGTGGTGGTAGTAGAGGTGCGCGCGGTGGCCAAGACGCTAATGACGGTCAGCAGCATAAAGCCTCCACCGATAGCGGCTCCCAGGAGCACTCCCCAGATACCAGGCAAGCCCCTAAAGGCTCCCCAAGCGGCTAGGGAGATGATGCTGACGACAATGAGGGCTCCGGTGCCGAGCTTGAGCGCACGCTGGAGCGGGCGACGGTGATCGTCGTAAGGCGATTGCGGAGTAGTCACGAGGAACTACCCTACTGCAGTGGGCTGCGAACGTTGACGCGGGCGCCAAGTAAACACCGCTGCCACGGCCGCAGAGACGACGATAAAGGCGATGGCAACAAGAGGCGGCACGATGGAGAATGCCACGGCGCCAAAGGCGACCACCGAAACCCAGGAGTAGAGCACCAGCACCACTCGGCGGTGGGTATGGCCCATGCGAAGCAGGCGGTGGTGCAGGTGCATCTTATCGGCAGAAAATGGCGATTTGCCTGCGCGCATCCTTCGCACCACTGCCATAACCAAGTCCAGCAAAGGCACAAACACTGCGGCTACCACCACAATCAGCGGAGACATCAGCGCGAGCACATCGGCTACGCCGAACAGGCTCATATCGATCTTGCCGCTGGCAGATGTGGAGCCAGCAGCAAGCAGCAGGCCAATCAGCATGGAGCCGGTATCGCCCATGAAGATGCGTGCCGGCTCGAAGTTATGGGGCAAAATGCCGGCGCAAATACCCACCAACGCCGCCGCGATGATGGCTGGCGGATAAGCCGAGACCATGCCGCCTTGATCGTGCAGCACGGTAAGCGAGAACATCAAGATGCTTAGCCCGGCAATGCCACCTAAGCCCGCGGCAAGACCATCGAGGCCATCGACGAAGTTGATGGCGTTGATCAACGTGACAGTAAGCAGCACCGTCAGGATGGTAGAAGCCACGGGGTCGAGCACCAACGTGGTGCCGCCTCCGAAGGGGATGTAGATAACCGACCAAGTCAAGCCCAGAAGGCTCATCACGAAGCCGGCCAGGATCTGCCCTGCCAGCTTGGTAAAGGCGTCGAGTTCTAGCAGATCATCTAAAACGCCCACCATCACGATGATAAAAGCCGCCCACGTCACGGCATTCATCTCCGGGGTCACCGGCTGGAAGCCGCGAGTCAAGGCTGGAAGCTGGTCTGCAAGAAAGACCGCTGCCAGGAATCCAGAGAACATCGCCACCCCGCCAAGGCGAGGGGTGGGCACACTGTGCACATCGCGCTCTCGGATCTCTGCCATGCGACCACTGCTGACCATGATCACGCGCACCGCACCTGTGCAGAGATACGTCAATGAGGCTGCCACTAACAGCACCAGCCCTAATTCACGCAGCGGTACGCCGGCTACTCCCAACCCCATTAGCGCTGCTTGACCTCGACGCTGGTGCCAAGCACCTCTTCGATGCGCGCTGCGCTGATGGATCCTTCACGCAAGACCTTCGGCGTGGCACCGGAGACATCCACAATCGTGGATGCCTGCCCCACCGGGGTCTCTCCCCCATTGAGGTAGACGCTGACGGCATCGCCGAGCTGTTGCTTGGCGGCGATCGCCGTCTTAGGTGGCGTATTGCCGGTGATATTGGCACTCGATACTGCCATCGGCCCAGTCTCGCGCAGCAGCTCAATGGCGATAGGGTGCAAAGGCATGCGCAGTAACACGGTGCCTCGGGTATCGCCTAAGTTCCAAGGCAGGCTCGGAGCTTGGGAAACGACGATGCTTAAGGCACCGGGCCAGAATGCCTCGATGAGCGTTTCCAGGCGGTGATCAAAGTTGTGCACCAATCCCCGTGCGGTGTCCCAGCTTCCCACCAGAACGGGCACCGGCATATCCGGGCCGCGTTTTTTGGTGGCTAAGAGGTTGGCTACCGCCTGGTTATTGAAGGCATCACAGCCGAGTCCATACAGCGTATCGGTGGGTAGGACCACCAAACGCCCGTCGGCTACGGCCGCCTGGGCTGCTTTGATGCCGGCCTGGCGGGTGGCGCTATTGCTGCAATCGAAGATTCTGCTCACGAGTGTCCATTCAAAATTGTGCTAGTGCGTTGGCTTAGTTTACTCCCGGTGACAAAACGTGCTCGACCGGTGAAATCTTTTAATACGCGAATGTCTGAGAAACCGGCTTGAGCAAAGGCCTCCTGCACGAGGGCGGAGGTGGCATCGTCATGTTCTACACCTATAACTCCACCATCTTTGAGCAGCCTAAACGCCACTGCAAGCAGGCGCGGAATCAGCGCCATTCCGTCCTTGCCACCAAAAACAGCCTCGTGGGGATCAAAATACACCTCGGGTGACAGATCCTTGGTTTCTGGAACATAGGGTGGGTTGCTCACCACCACATCTACCGATTGTTCTAGGTGTGAAAGCCCAGCGAGGTGTTCGAGATCTCCCGCATCGCCCTGGATAAGGTGCACTGCCGACGGGAGGTTGCGCTTGGCATAAGCCTTTGCCTCTACAGAGCGCTCCACGGCCCACACCTGTGCATCGCAGTAGTGGGCAATATATGCCGCAAGAGCACCTGAGCCGGTGCAAAAGTCCACTACGGTGGCAGCAGGTGGGGTGTGCTTGACTGCCCAATCTGCAAGCACCTCAGTTTCTGGCCGCGGGATAAAAACGCCAGGGCCTACCTTGAGTTCCAAGGGACCAAAGGGGGCATGGCCGAGGATGTATTGCAGTGGTTCGCGAGCTTTTCTGCGCTCAACGGCCTCCCAAAACCCCTGCGGAATTGGCTCGTTGAGGTGGAAATGCAATTCCAGCGTGCTGCATGCGAGCAGATCGGATGCGATCAGTTTGGCGTCGACAAGCGGAGAGGCCACCCCTGCTTGCGCAAGAATGGCCTCGGCCTGACGCAGCGCTTGAGCTAGATGCGTCACTGTGATGGTTACTCCGCTTCTAAACGTTCTGCTCGTTCAGCCGCCTGGAGTGCGGTGAACAGATCGTCCAAGTCGCCGCCGAGCACCGAGTCAAGGTTATTGGCTTTAAAACCAATGCGGTGATCGGTGATGCGGTTTTCCGGCCAGTTATAGGTGCGGATGCGTTCCGAGCGATCCATGGTGCGGATCTGGGCTGCGCGGCCTTCTGCGGCCTCGGCGTTGGCTTCCTCTTCTGCAATAGCCTGCAAACGAGCAGCCAGCACCTGCATGGCGCGAGCCTTATTTTGGATCTGCGAACGTTCCTTCTGGCAGGTCACCACCAAGCCGGTAGGCAGGTGGGTGATGCGCACAGCGGAGTCGGTGGTGTTCACGCCCTGGCCGCCCTTGCCCGAAGAACGGTAGACGTCGATGCGCAGATCCTTTTCGTCGATCTCGACCTCGCCGACCTCGTCAGGTTCGGGGTACACCAGCACACCGGCGGCAGAGGTTTGGATACGCCCCTGCGACTCGGTGACTGGCACACGCTGCACGCGGTGCACACCACCTTCGAACTTGAACACACTCCACGCACCATCGCGGGAGGGTTGCTTGGAGCGGATAGAAAGCGTCATGTCTTTCACACCACCCAAATCCGACTCCGAAAGGCCGAGCACTTCCATGCTAAACCCGTGCTTATCGGCATAACGCTGGTACATGCGCACCAATTCGCCTGCAAAGAGGGCAGCCTCTTCGCCACCTGCGCCGGCTTTGACTTCCATGACGATGTCGTCGCCATCGTGAGGATCGCGCGGGGCAAGCAGATCAGCGAGCTGCTCTTCGAGATTGACAATCTCGCCTTCGAGGCGCTGGGCTTCTTCCTTAAACTCAGCGTCTTCATGAGCCATCTCGGCTGCGGCCTCGTGATCCTCACGAGCCTGCACCAATTGGTTATTCACATTGATAATCGGCTGCAGCTCGGAGTATCGCTTGGACAGCTTACGAAACAGCGCCTGGTCGCCCATGGTTTCTGGGTCGGCCATTTGCATCTCTATGCCCTGGTACTCGGCGACGATATCGTCAACCGCCGATACTTGGTTTGCCACGTGGGAATTACTCCTCTTCCGAATCTGCAGCCATTGGTGCAGAAGACATCACCTGCATGAGGAATTCCCCATTGTTGCGCGTCTTCTTCAACTGCTTGATCAGCAAATCGATAGCCGCTTGAGAATCCAAGGCCGAAAGGATCCGGCGCAGCTTGTGCATGACACGAGCTTCCTCTGGAGGCAGCAGCAGCTCATCTTTACGAGTACCCGATGGGTTGACATCCACAGCCGGGAACACGCGACGCTCGGAGATCTTACGATCGAGCTTGAGCTCGGCATTGCCGGTGCCCTTGAACTCTTCAAAGATCACCGTATCGCCAGCGGAACCGGTCTCCACCATCGCGGTGGCGATGATGGTAAGCGAACCGCCGTTTTCAATGTTGCGGGCAGCACCAAGGAAACGCTTTGGCGGATACAGCGCATTGGAGTCCACACCACCGGAAAGGATGCGGCCAGACGCCGGGGAGCTGTTGTTATACGCACGGCCAAGGCGAGTGATGGAATCAAGCAGCACCACCACATCGAGGCCTTGTTCCACCAGGCGCTTTGCACGCTCGATGGCCAATTCGGCCACGGCGGTGTGCTCGCTCGGTGGGCGATCGAAGGTAGAGGCAATCACCTCACCCTTGACGCTGCGCTGCATATCGGTAACTTCTTCGGGGCGCTCGTCTACCAACACCACCATGAGGTAGCACTCAGGGTTGTTGGTAGCAATAGCATTGGCCACGTTTTGCAGAATGGTCGTCTTACCTGCCTTCGGCGGGGAGACGATCAAAGCGCGCTGGCCTTTACCGATGGGCATAATCAGATCGATCACGCGAGTGGTGAGGATCTTCGGGTCCGTTTCCAAACGCAGACGCTGGTTCGGATACAGCGGGGTGAGCTTAGAAAACTGCGGGCGCTGCTTGGCCTCTTCTACCCCAACACCGTTGACGGATTCCACGCGCACCAGCGGGTTGTACTTCTGGCGGTTGCGCCCACGGCCACCCTGATCGTTATTGGCACGAGCCTTACCGATGATTGCATCGCCGGCGCGCAGACCGAAGCGGCGCACCATCTGGCCATTGACGTAGACATCGGCAGGACCTGCGTGATAGCCGGTGGTGCGGATGAACGCCACGTTGTTATCCACAATGTCGAGGATGCCGGCTACGTCCAGGAGCTGCTCATCGTCGCGGCCCTGGTTGTTGTTTTGCTGGGCATCGCCGCGGTTTTCGTTGCGGTTATCCTCACGGCCACGGCGGTTGCGGCGGTTACGACGATTGCCTCGCTCGTTGTTCTCGCCGCGGTCGTTGCGGTCGTTGCGGTCGTTACGATCACCGCGGTCGTTGCGATCATTGCGGTCGTTGCGGTCGTTGTTGCGCTCGCCGCGGTCATTGCGATCATTGTTGCGGCCGCCGCGCTTCTCGCGCTTATCGTGCTCGGAGTCTTCGTCCTGGCGCTGGTCTTGGCGCTGGTCGCGATCTACATCCTGCTGTTGGTTGTTATCGCGATCATCGCGCTGCTCACGGCGTGCTCGGTTGCGGCGCGCACGGCGGGCAGCGGAACGAGATTCATAGCGCTCATTTTCTTCGCGCTCTGCGTTGTTGTCCTTAGAATCGCGATCCTTGGAGTCGCGGTCCTTAGAGTCGCGGTCCTTAGAGTCGCGGTCCTTGGAGTCCTGAGCGTCCTTAGCGTCCTTGGAGTCCTTGGAGCGATCCTCGGCGCTGTCGTGTTCTGCGGGATCAACCTGTGCTGTGCGCACTGCACGACGGCGGCGCTTGGGCTGGTGATCTTCTTCTGCCTGCTCGGCAGCCTTGTGCTTTGAGCCCTCTTGTTGCTGCACATCCCCCTCGGATGCAGCTTCTTGGGCGGCGGAAGCGTTGTTCTTAGACGAAGCCTTCTTGGCCTTCGCCTGAGATTTAGCGCCGGCTGCGGCTGGCTTATCTCCTGCTTGTGCACCGCTGATGGCGGCGATCAGATCGCCTTTGCGCAGTGCGGAAGTCCCCCTGAGGCCCAGTTCGCTGGCGAGTTTGCGCAGCTCGGGCAGGCGGAGAGCCGCCAAGTTTCTGTCTTGGCGAGGTGCGCCTTGATCTGTTTGGCTCACAGATTTCCTTTCGTCGCTGCTCGTCGAGTTTTTTCACACCATTGGGCAGAATTTTTTCGCCGCAACAATGTAATACGCCTGATTACGAGCATGCCGTGTGGTTATTTCCCGGTTTCCGGTATGCCACCGGATCTCGGTATGTAAAAACTCCTACTGCCTTCGGCTGCATTTCGAGCCCGGCGTGCCGCAAGCCGCGATCACAAGCGCTATGCACAAGGCTTGGAGTGCGGGGCGGTTGGCGTCGAAACGCTAGAAAATGTCGAGGTTGTAGCAGTGCCGCTCCAAACAAGAAAACTTGCCTGGGCGAGAATCTTGGTTGAACTTCGCGCTCACTATGACAAGGAGCTGACAAAGAGCTTGCCTTTGATGGTGGAAGTTCTTGGTTGAGTGTATCGCAAGTTTTCTTCACGCGCGATCCGCCACGCGCCGCCGCGCGCAACCTTCACGCCCCACCCGCGCGTACCGGCTCGCAACTTCTAAGCACTAGGGTTAGGTACATGCACAGCACGATGCAGGAACTGCCTTTAAACCTCCAACGCATTTTAAGCTATGGCGCCAGTGTGCACGCCGGCACTGCCATTAGCACCTTTGAAGGGGAAGTTCCCCAGGAAACCAGTTTTGGCGAGGTTGCCGCCCGGGCAGCGGCGCTGGCGCATGCATTACGCGATGAGCTTGGGATTCGTGGCGATCAGCGCGTGGCAAGTCTTATGTATAACTGCAATGAGCACTTAGAAACGCTCTTCGCCGTCGCATGCATGGGTGCGGTGTTTAATCCGCTGAATAAGCAGCTCATGAATGACCAGATCCGCCACATTATTAATCACGCTGAGGATGAGGTGATTGTGGCCGACCAGCGTTTGGCTAAACAGCTCGGCGCGGTCTTGGAGGAAGGCTGCCCCTTGGTGCGTGCCGTGGTGTTTATTGGCCGGTCCGACATTAGCCAGGCAGCGGCCCATATTCCTGAACATATTCGCTGCTATAGCTATGAATCGCTTCTCGACGGCCGAAGCACCGTCTACCACTGGCCCGTGCTGGAAGAAACCACCGCAGCGGTGATCTGCTATTCCACCGGCACCACCGGCGCACCAAAGGGCGTGGCATATTCGCACCGTGCCTTGTATTTGCAGGCAATGAACTTGCGCACCACCGACTCACTGGCAGTAGCCCACGGCCAATCCTTTTTATGCTGCGTGCCGATCTATCACATCTTGAGCTGGTGTGTGCCCATCGCTGCCTTCATGTCTGGCACGCCGCTGATCTTCCCCGGCGCTGATGTCTCTGCGCCTTCCCTCGCGCACATGATCGCTACCTCGCACCCGCGCGTGGCTAATGGCGTGCCTACGCTGTGGATTCAGCTCATGGTGCATTACATGCGCAATGCCCCAGAGCGAATGAGTTTGCAGGAGATTTTCGTTGGCGGCTCCGCTGTACCGCCCATGCTGATCGATCTCTGGGAGGAGCGCTATGGCGTGGATGTCGTGCATGTGTGGGGTATGACAGAGACGCTTGCCATCGGCACCGTTGCTCGCCCACCATCGGGCGTATCGGGTGAAACGCGCCGCGAATACCGTATTTCTCAAGGGCGCTTCCCCGCTTCTTTGGAATATCGCGTGGTCAACGATGGCGAGGTGATGAGCTCTACCGACCGCAACCAAGGCGAGATCCAGGTGCGCGGCAATTGGGTCACAGGCTCCTACTACCAATCAGCCACTGAGGAATCCGGCGGTATTGCTTCTACCTTCCGTACCCAGCAGGTAGATCATGCGCCCGAGCAATTTACTCCCGATGGTTGGTTGCGCACCGGCGACGTGGGTTCTGTTACCCGCGACGGCTTCCTTACCGTCAAGGATCGTGCCCGCGATGTGATTCGTTCCGGTGGCGAGTGGATCTATTCGGCCATGCTAGAAAACGCCATTATGAATCAAACGGTGGTGGTAGAAGCTGCGGTGATTGGTTACCCGGACAGGAAGTGGGGCGAGCGCCCCCTGGCTGTGACCCGCCTGGTGGATGGCACTCCACCTGATGCGAATACCGCTGAGCGTTTGCGCGATAAGCTGCGCGGAATGTTCCCGAGCTGGATGCTGCCGGAGTACTGGGCTTTTGTGAACTACATTGATAAGACCTCTGTGGGTAAGTTTGACAAGATCGACCTGCGCGAGCATGTGGCGGCAGGTGACTTTGAGGTGATTGCCCTGCAAGGGCCAGGCTCAGATTCGCCCGAACCCACAGCCGGGTGATTTACTCCCGTTTTTACCGTAGAATATCGCTAGATTTCTTTTCAGGATCTCCAGTTTCTTATCAGCCGATTTGCCCGAAGGAGCACTGCCGGAAGTGACTATCTCACTGGCAATGCCAACGATTCGCCAAAGCAAGCCCTCAGGCGAGGCCTTGCTTGATGCTGGCGTGGGCGAATTGCGCGACCACACCGGGCGCGTGGCAAAAGACTTAAGAGTCTCGCTGACTGATCGCTGCAATTTGCGTTGCACCTACTGCATGCCAGAAGAAGGCATGGAGTGGATCCCCACCGAGGAAGTGCTCAGCGATGAAGAAGTGATCCGCCTAATCCGCATCGGCGTGCAACGCCTGGGCATTGAGCAAGTGCGTTTTACCGGCGGCGAACCACTCCTGCGACGCTCCCTCGAGCACATCATTGCCGAGACTGCTGCATTAACCACGCGCACCAAACAAAAGCCCACCATCGCGCTTACCTCCAATGCCCTTGGCCTTGATAAACGCGCCGAGGCACTGGCTCACGCTGGGCTTGATCGAGTCAATCTATCCTTAGACACCCTCAATCCCCAGCGCTATAAGGCTTTGACCCGGCGCGATCGTCTAGCAGACGCCATCAAAGGAATTGAGGCCGCCATCGATGCGGGCTTAAAGCCGGTGAAGATCAATACCGTGGTGATGAAGGGCGTGAATGAAGATGACGTGCTGCCCCTTGCGCGCTTTGCCCTTGAGCACCGCTGCCAGCTTCGCTTTATTGAGCAAATGCCCATTGGGCCTCGTGAGCAATGGCGCCGAGAAGACATGGTGACGGCCGAGGCCATCATTGCCACCTTGGGCACCGAGTTGTCCATGACCCCAAGCAGCAAGCCACGCGGCTCCGCCCCCGCGGCACTGTGGCAGGTGCAGGCAAAAGATGATGCGCAGCTTGTTGGAGAAATCGGTGTGATTGCCTCAGTCACGCACCCGTTTTGTGGCGATTGCGACCGCACGAGGCTGACCACCGATGGCGCTATCCGCAACTGCCTGTTTGCCCATGCAGAAACCAGCCTGCGTGATTTGATGCGTGATGGTGCCTCCGATGCAGAACTCGCCGAGGCCTGGGCGCAGGCGATGTGGCCGAAGGCCTACGGCCATGGGATTAATGATCCCTCATTTGTGCAACCAGAGCGCACCATGTCTGCCATCGGCGGTTAGGCTGGCACTGAGCCGGGCCAAACCAGCCGGGCCAAACCAGCCAGGCCGCGACCAGCAGGGCCAAACCGCCCAGGCCGCGCCCAGCAGGGCCAAACCGCCCAGGCCGCGCCCAGCAGCAGCCCATTGAAATCGAGGAACCGCTTTTATGTCTTGTGAACACGCCAGCTTCGATCGCAGCGTTGATGAGCACCGCGCCGCAGTCATCGACGGCCTTGAGCCACTGCCTACGCAACACATTCCCGTGGCCGCTGCTGCCGGGCGCGTGCTGGCTTGCGATGTGCAAGCGCAGTTGGCGGTGCCGCCTTTTAGCAATTCGGCAATGGATGGCTTTTTGGTCCATCGCGGTGATCTTCGGGGTGAGGCGCCTTGGGAATTCCCGGTGGTAGCCGACGTGCCAGCCGGTGCGGTGGCTCCCGCATTTGGCCGGGGTGAGGCATTAAGGATTATGACGGGCGCAGCCTGCGGCGAGCAGTGCGAGGATTATGTGGTGATCCCGGTAGAAGATACCGGTGCGTTCCCGGCTCAGCGCGAGATGCCCAAGCGCGTGCAGGTGCACGCCGCTCGCCCTGAACGCAGCCATATCAGGCGCCGCGGTGAAGACGCTGCCCAAGGCGAGGTGGTGTTAGAAGCTGGTACTGAGCTGGATGCCGGGGCGATTGCTGCCCTTACGTCCATCGGGGTGCTCGAGGTGGAGGTGCATGCCTTGCCGAGTGTGTGCGTGCTTTCTTCCGGCGATGAGCTTGCTGCTGCCGGCAGCCTTCCAGGGCCGGGTCAAATCCCGGATTCGAATCGCCCGATGATTGCCGAGGCCTGCCGCCGCATGGGCCTTAGTGTGACACAGCGCCATGTTGATGATGATCCTCAAGCCTTCGAGCAGGCGTTAGCAGAAGCTGCGGCGACCGCCGATGTGCTCATTACTACTGGTGGGGTTTCTGCTGGGGCCTTCGATGTTGTCAAGGAGGTGCTCGGTTCTAGCATGTGGTTTGGCCATGTGGCTATGCAGCCGGGCAAACCCCAAGGTGCGGGCATCTATCATTCGGGTAAGCGCCGCACGGTGGTGCTTTGCCTGCCTGGCAATCCCGTGAGCGCCTATGTGTCCTTCCTGCTGTTTGCCCGCCCTGTGCTGCAGCGCCTTCGCGGTGTTGGACCAAAGCGTTGCTTAGAGCTGTTGAGCGTACAAGCCCAAAGTGCTGCACCCCTGCCTGCCAATGGAGCCCGCGAGCAGTTCATTCCCGCCTCGCTGCAGATGGATACCCAGCTTGTTGCCACACCTCGTTTGGCCAAGGGCGTGGGTTCGCATCGCGTTGCTTCTTTGGCAGATGTTCGAGGTGTAATTCGACGCGCCCCCAATCACAGCGCGGTGGACGTTGGCGATACTGTCGATGTGATCCTGTTTGACCTCTAGTGCTCTTTTACCCTGCTTTTAACGTTTCTTCGAGGAAGTATTCATGCGCTTTACCCACCTAAATGATGCCGGCGCCGCCTACATGGTGGACGTAACCAACAAGCAGCCCACCGTGCGTGAGGCCACTGCCGAAGGCGAGGTTGCGTGTTCGCCTGAGGTGCTTCAGGCTCTGCGCGATGGCAGCGTGCCCAAAGGTGATGTGTTAGCTGTTGCTCGCGTGGCAGGCATTGCTGCGGCCAAGCGCGTCCCAGAGCTTCTGCCCTTGGCGCACACCATTGGTGTGCATGGTTGTGCCGTTGACTTGGAAATCCGCGAGGATCATGTGTGGATTCAAGCCACGGTGCGCACCGCCGATCGCACTGGTGTGGAGATGGAAGCCTTAACGGCTGTGAGTGTGGCCGCGTTGAGCATTGTGGATATGGTCAAGGGCGTGGATCGTTCGGCCTACATCCGTACCTGTGGCATCGTTGCTAAATCCGGTGGGCGTTCTGGGGATTGGTCGCGTGAGCTTCCCCGCTAATACCTCGGTGATTGTGCTCGCCGGCGGTAAAAGTGAGCGCATGGGCCACGATAAAGCGCAGGTGAAAGTCGATGGCATTCGGCTTTTCGACGCCACCGTGGCCAACATTCCACCACAGTGCGAGGTAGTGGCCGTAAGCCCCTTCGAGCTGGGCTTTTCACCCCAGGTGTGCGAATCTCCCGCCTACGGCGGCCCGGTCGCAGGCATTGCGGCAGCAGTGCCGAAGTGCAGTGGAGCACTCATTGCCATTATGGCCGTTGATGCACCAGCAGCACCGACGCTTTTAGCCCCAATGGCGAAGGCTTTATCCCAGCACGACGCCGATGCGGTGGTGATCAGCGATGGCTCGCATCGCAACCCCTTGTGCTCACTGTGGCATGCCCAGGCGTTGCGCCAAGCCCTTGATCGGCTTGATCGCACCCGCGATATTGCGGCCAAGCGATTACTCGATCATGCCAAGGTTGTGGTGCTTCAAGGCAATGGTGCAGAGCAAGACTATGACACCCCGGAGCAGCTTCGAAGCCTCGGGCGCATCAGTTTCTAACGCATACGAATATCTAAAACCATGCCCTGCTGGCGATGCCCCGGCAAGGAGCACCAACCCTGCATGCTGCGATCCACCGTGACGCTGATGTGATCGCGCTGGCCTGGGTGAAGCAGCGCTGTGCGCTTGGACCCTAAGACCAGATCATGGGTCATATCCCCGGTATTGTGCAGCTCAATATCTAGCTGCTGGCCAGGGGCTGCCTCAATCACATCGGGGACAAAGCGCAAGCCTTCAATGCGCACCTGCACCGTGTTGCCGGCTTGCGCCTGGTGGACCTGTGCGGGTTGTTGTTCTGCCATAAGCAATTGTGGAGCAACGTGCTGGGCTGCAATGGTGAGCACCGCGGCCATAGCTAGACCGAAAAGTGCCCAGGTGAAGTTCTGAATTTGTTTATCCATGGCTCAACCCTTTTCGCTGTCGCATGGTAGCCAGGCCCAACGCAAGCAGCGTCCACAACACACCAAGGCCTACCATCACAATCCACAAAGGACTTTGGAATAAGGCCAGCAAGCTACCAACGATAATCAGCGCGATGCGCGCATAGCCGCTGCGTTGTGCTCTTCTTCTGGCTTGCTGCACCGCTTGGGGGCCACCGCCGATCATGGTGGGCAGCAAAAACTGCAGCACGCTTAAAACCACCAACAACAGCACCGAGGCAAGCAGCGCGGGAATGATGAGCTGGAATACCTCCCTTGGGTCGCGTCCGAGGATTAACGCTGTGGCGTCGAAAAGCTGCAAAGCAAGCAAGCTGCACAGCGCCACCACTACCCCGGCGGGTGCGGAATCGAGGCCAGAGCTTTGGCGGATCACGTTGGAAACGATCGGCCACAGCAACCAAGCGCCCACCACGCAGATGCCAATGCCAAAAACGCCGGCGATGCGCGGTAATTGGAAAATCAGTAGCCACACAATGTGCAACAGACACACGCTGAGCAGGAACAAGGCCGGTAGGATGCGCGCGCGGGCTGTCTCGCTAATGGCAGTGCCGCTGAGCGTAGGCAGCAAAGTAAGCACCGTGGCGTAGATGGTAAACGCAACAAAGCCCCATAACGCCGCGCGCCCGTGAGCTGCGATCAGCCCGCTAAAGCTGCCCACACCGAATCCGGCGCACACCACGCAAGTAATAGCGATGCACAGGGCAAGAAGTGCTGCGATGTACATGGGCACTGTGCTGGCAAAACGCCCAGCTAGTGAGCCGCGCAGCCTGGTTATCACCCACCACAACTGCCAAAGGGTGGCCACTGTGATCAACAGGGCGCCTAATGCCTCTAGCAGATGCCAGCGGCTGGCAGGGCTTGAGACCATGAGCAGCATCACGCCTACTTGCAGCAGGGCGATTCTTGCCGCGATGGCGCGAAAGCCACTGGGAGGTTGGCGGGTCAGTGCCTCCGTGAAGTGGGTGATGTAGCCAAAAATAGCTGTGGCGATGGCACCAAGGGTGACGGCATGGATGGCTTGCCACCAGCTCACCGGTTGGCCAAGTGCACGGGCAACCCAGGCGGCAATCGCGCTGATCACCCACACGGCGATGATCACAAATAAGCTGCTATGCCAGCGCGCCCTGGCCGCCAATGAGACATCGCTCAATGCCACCTGCGCAGTCTTGCCGGGCGTGGGGTGAAGGGAGTGAACGCCAGCCGGGCTGGAATTCAGCGCGATGGGGGCGGGCTTGGCGGCAAGGTTGTCGGCGGGGTGCTTGGGGTGTGTGCCTTCGGCCTTCTTGCCTGCTGGCTCAGGCTTATTGGGTTGAGGCGGCTGCAGTTGCACGGCGCACCTCCTTGTGTTGGCCTCGGAATACGCTAAGACAGATGGCGCAGGCCATAAACAGCACAATAGCGATCACATTCACGCTTATGGCCACCTGCCAGCTCAACGTGATGCCAGCAAGCGCGCTGATCACTCGCATAGCCAGGCTGAGATGCAAGATGATCAAGGGGATGTACAGCACCGGGCTATATGGCAGTGGGCGCTTGGTAATGGCAGTGGCGATGGTGGGTGCGTGAGCGAAGATCATTGAAAATACAAAGCCTAAAAAGATCATGTGACCCCGCAGATCATACGGCCCATCGAGCATCCAGGCGCAGGCAGCAGCACACAGCCAGCCATAGCCTAAAAGCATGCACCAGGCGCTATAGCGAGGCAGGCCTGTAGAGCGGATAAGCCTGCGGGCTACGTCGATCTGCACTGATCGAAGAGCAAGCAAGAGCAAGAAGAAGCCCAGCAGGCGTTGGCCATTGGGAATCACCGCGGCAGCAAAGACGCAGAGCACTAACACGGCGATGCTGGCTTCAGCCTGTGCACCGCTAAAAGCCACGCGGGCAAGTTCCATGCGCTCGCCGATGATGGTGGCTATAAGGAAGATCGCAGCGAAGGCCAGCGCTTGGCTAAAGGTGTGGTTTAAAAGCCACTGCAACACTGCGCAAGCACCGGCAACGGCACCAACCATCTGCACCAAAATTGCGGTGGTGGCCGCACGCTTTTGGATGCTGATGTAGATGGCAAGCAGGCCTATAAAGGTGCCTAGCCAGGCAATGCCGGGGATGAGGCCAAGGCCTAAAAGCATGGCAACACTGCCGCAAAGGCCAAGCACCGGCACAATCCAAGCCCAGGGTTTTCTCACCGCTACTGCGCGCTCGAGGCTGATGACGGTGCCAAGAAAACCAAAGACCATCAGTGCGCCGTGATCGATGGGATGTGATCGAATCTCAAGCGGTGCAGCCAAAACGCCGCCGAGCCCGAGTCCTGCACCCAGGCCGATGATGAGGGAGATTCCCGCGCCTGCCAGCAGCAGCAATCGGCCGATGGGTGCCCGCTTAGCCCCGGAATTGTTTTTCACACCTTTCATCGTAGTTATTCACCGGCTATGCTTCCAACCATGCAATTACCTCTTTCAAGCACCGAACAAACCCCCACGCTCAACGCCTGCGTGATCCCCCATGCGCTTCGCCACGGCGCAATTCACGGCGCGCTGGGTTCCCGAGGCGTGGGCGAAGCCATGATCCTCATTGCGCCGCACAACCCAATTCCCTTGCTCAAAGAAGTTGAGGCGCGCGAAGAAACCTTCGAGGTGAAATACCTCCAAGAAGGCCCGCAGGATTGGCACATCCAATTCACCCGCACCGCCTAACAGCAGACAAGGACCGGCGAAGGAGATTCGCCGGTCTTTTTGCGTTCTAGCCCGCCCGCTCGGGCCCACTGCCGTCGCTAGCCACGCGTGGCCGACGCCCTGCCCTCGACTCACGCCCTGCCAGCAGGCCAGACATCAACCCCGCGCAGGCCTTAAGCCACCTTCTCCCCTTCAGCAGCCTCAATGCCGCAACGCGGTACCGCTTCGCGTTGGGATTCTGCTTCACGCTGTGGTTCCACTTCGCGCCGGGCTTCCACTTCGCGCCGGGCGTCTGCCTCGCTATGAGCATCGAGCGCCTCGGCGAGGCTATCCCACACGCTGGCAATCACCTCAAGCACATCACGCACCCCTCCGCGAGAACTCGGCGTATTCACCAACAGGCACACCTTTTGCCCCACCCTGGCAATGCCGATCACACCTCTGCTTAGACCGGCCTTCTCGGTGTGGGCGAGGCCTTGGATGAGCACTTGGGTTTCTAGGCCGTAAAGGCGCTGGATCATGTGCTCCATGCTGATTTCAGGTGTGACGTTGCCCGGATTTAGCCCGGTGCCACCGGCGACAACGATCACCGCGGGCTGCTTGCTGGCTGCCCATGCAAATGCGGCTTTGAGCGGCCCACTCCCCTCGCCTACACAGCGTTGATGCACTGTGTTTGCGCCAAGGGCTTTGAGGGCGCGTTCGATTTCTGGCCCGGCTTTGTTTGGCCGCTGGCCTTGGATTATGCGATCGCCAACCACGATGCCCACAGCATCCCATTCCTGCATGTCGCACCTTCCCTTCGCCTTGAGCACAGCGCGTGTGTGCCGTCGTTGCAGCGTTGGGCCATGAGCATCTGGCAAACGGCGTGCATGTTCAGACTCGCCCGGCATTTTCCAGTGCGGTGTCCGGCCTACGCCTTCACGCTTAGAGCCTGACTTTTTGCAGGTCACGCCCAGCAACAACGGTTTTTTTGATTTTTTTCCGGCAAAATTACCCTTTTGAGTATTAAACACGGTAAATTCGAAGTCAATTAGCGTGAGGTGACAGGCACCTCATAGCGCCCCTTTTTTCCAAAGGAATCACATGACGCAACTACGCACCGACCAACGCGTGCTTGAGGGCTGGGACCCCGAGCACCAAGAAACCTGGGACAGCAAAATTGCCTGGACCACGTTGTGGATCTCCACCATCGTGCTGATCATCGGCTTCGCTACCTGGTATCTCGTCTCTGCAATCGCGCCGATGCTCAACCAAATCGGCTTCGACCTGAGCAAATCGCAGCTCTACTGGCTTACCGCCATCCCCGGACTCTCCTGCGGTATCTTCCGACTCATCTTCATGTTCTTGCCGCCTATGATCGGCACCCGGAAGCTCGTGAGCATGTCCTCCCTGCTGTTCGTCATCCCGATGTTCGGCTGGTTCTTCGCCGTCCAAAACTCCGATACCCCCTACTGGTGGCTGCTCACCCTCGCTTTCATCTCGGGCATCGGCGGCGGCGTCTTCTCAGGCTTCATGCCCTCCACCGGCTACTTCTTTCCTAAGCGCCTCCAAGGCACAGCCTTGGGCATCCAGGCCGGCATTGGTAACTTCGGCATTTCCTTTATCCAGCTCGTAGCCCCGTGGCTCATGGGCTTTAGCCTCCTTGGCCTTGGCTTCGTGGCTCCCCAACGCACCGACGCTGGCGAAGTATTCGTCCACACCCCCGCCATCATCATGGTGCCCTGGGCAATCGTCGGCGCCATCGTGGCTTGGATGCTGCTTAAAGATGTGCCGGTAAAGGCAAATATCCGCCAACAGATCGACATCTTCGGCAACAAGAACACCTGGATCCTCACCGTGGTGTATCTGATGACCTTCGGCGCATTCTCCGGTTTCGCCGCACAGTTCGCACTACTGATCAACAACGTCTTTGGCGAGGCCTCCCAATTCGCAGGCCAGTACGCAGACCTTCCCAAGGGCGCAAAATATGCCTTCCTCGGCCCACTGATCGGTGCCCTGGTTCGCGCCATGTGGGGTCCTTTGTGCGACCGTTTCGGTGGCGCAATCTGGACCTTCATCGGCGGCGCCGGCATGACCATCTTCACCGCTTTGGCAGCCTTGACGCTCAACCCCGATGAGCCCGGCCAGTACAAGTGGTTCTTGATTTTCATGCTCATCGTCTTCTTCTTCACCGGCCTTGGCAATGCGGGCACCTTCAAGCAAATGCCCATGATTTTGCCCAAGCGCCAAGCCGGCGGCGTGATCGGCTGGACCGGTGGCATTGCAGCATTCGGCCCGTTTATTTGCGGTGTGCTGTTGTCGTTGATGGCACCACAGGTGTTCTTCTTCGGCTGCGTGGTCTTCTTCGCCATCACCACGGCCTTGGTGTGGATCTACTACGCCCGACCCGGCGCTCCCTTCCCAGGTTAAGCCGCGTTTCGTGCCCCTTATCACTATCAACAGCAAATAAGAAAGGGTCCTTACGATGCCAACAGCTTCGCAATCGTCTAACCCCCTCTTCCAAATGGGCAGCTTCTTGCGCAAGGGCGAAACCGGCAAAGAAGGCCAGCAAATCTTCCTCAAAGGTGGCCGCCAGGCGGATGTCTTTTATCGCGACCGCTGGGCTTTTGACAAGGTTGTGCGTTCCACCCACGGCGTGAACTGCACTGGTTCTTGTTCCTGGAAGGTCTACGTAAAAGATGGCGTGATCACCTGGGAATCCCAGGCAGTGGATTACCCAAGCACCGGGCCAGACATGCCCGATTATGAGCCTCGTGGTTGCCCTCGCGGCGCATCCTTTTCCTGGTACACCTACTCGCCTACGCGCATTCGCTACCCCTATATCCGCGGCGTTCTTCTTGATATGTTCCGCGAGGCCAAGGGGCGTTTGGGCGATCCCGTCCTCGCGTGGCGCGAGATCGTGGAAACCCCTGAAAAGCGTCAGGCCTATATCTCTCAGCGCGGCAAGGGCGGCTTGGTGCGTGTGGGTTACGACGAGGCAATGGAAATTGCTGCCGCAGCCCATGTGTACACCGTCAAGCAATATGGCCCCGACCGCATCGCGGGCTTTACCGTGATCCCGGCGATGTCGCAGGTTTCTTATGGTGCAGGTACTCGCTTCTTGCAACTTATCGGCGGCGTGGCCTTGTCCTTCTACGACTGGTACGCAGACCTTCCGCCTGCTTCTCCTCAAACCTTCGGCGATCAAACCGATGTGCCGGAATCTGGCGACTGGTATAACTCCAGCTATCTGATGATGTGGGGTTCGAATATCCCCGTCACCCGTACTCCCGACGCGCACTTTATGGCAGAGGCGCGCTATAAGGGCACCAAGGTTGTGGTGGTCTCTCCCGACTTTGCAGATAACACCAAGTTTGCTGATGAATGGCTCAGGCTTGCACCTGGCACCGATGGTGCGCTGGCTTTTGCCATGGGTCATGTGATCTTAAGCGAATTCCATGTGGGCAAGAAGGAGCCTTTCTTCCTTGACTACATGCGGCAATTCACCGATGCCCCCTTCCTTGTGGAGCTGGATCAGCGAGCAGACGGCACCTTTACCCCAGGCAAGTTCCTCAGTGCAGCCCAAAGCGGTGACGATTCGCTGGCAAGCACGGCTAATGCCACTCACCGCCTGCTGGTGATGGAAGCTGATGGTGCCATCAAGGATCCCGGCGGCACCGTGGCTGATCGCTGGGGTGATGATGGCGAGGGCAAGTGGAACCTCAAGCTCGATGGTGTTGCTCCGGTGATGTCGGTGGCAGAAACCAATGGCTTTGATACTGCCGAGGTGTGCTTCCCGCGCTTTGATCTTCCAGGCGGCGGCGATCAGGCAGGACCTGTTGGTGCTGGCGTCGTGCACCGTGGTGTGCCTACACGCACGGTCAACGGCAAGCTGGTTACCACCGTGTATGACTTGATGCTCGCCCACTACGGTGTGCGCCGCGAAGAGCTGAACTTGCCTGGTCAGTGGCCTGAAGATTTCTTTGATGCTTCTGTGGTGGGCACTCCTGCATGGCAAGAAGAGCTCACCGGCGTACCTGCGAATGCCGCGATCCGTATTGGGCGCGAATTTGCTCAAAATGCTGTGGATTCCGGCGGACGTTCGCAGATCATTATGGGCGCTGGTGTCAACCACTACTTCCATGCTGATTCCATCTATCGCACCTTCTTGGCACTGACCTCGATGTGCGGTACCCAGGGTGTCAATGGTGGCGGCTGGGCACACTATGTGGGCCAGGAAAAGCTGCGTCCGATGAATGGTTGGGGCCAGTACGCTTTTGCAGGCGACTGGAACCGCCCGCCACGTCAGATGATTTCTACCGGCTTCTACTACCTCACCACTGATCAGTGGCGCTATGACTCCACCAAGGCCGCACGTTTGGCCTCGCCTTTGGCAAACCGTGGCGTGGTGGGTAATAAGACCACCGCCGATACGCTGGTGGAATCGATGAAGCGCGGTTGGATGCCTTCGTATCCGCAGTTTGATCGCAACACCTTGTTGCTGGCCGAAGAAGCCAAGCAGCAAGGCATCTCCCCTCAAGAACACATTGCCAATGAGCTCAATGCGGGCAATCTTCATTTTGCTTGCGAGGATCCGGATAATCCGCAGAACTATCCGCGTATTTTGCTCAACTGGCGTACCAACCTTCTGGGTTCTTCTGCCAAGGGCACGGAGTTCTTCTTGCGCCACATGCTTGGTATTGATTCTGATGCTTCTGCCGAAGAGATCGGTCCGGAAGATCGCCCCGAGCAGATGGTCTGGCGCGATGAGGCCCCGAAGGGGAAGTTGGATCTGATGATGACCACCGACTTCCGCAACACGTCTACCTCGCTGAGCTCGGATATCGTGCTGCCTGCTGCTACTTGGTATGAAAAGCACGATATGTCTTCTACAGACATGCACCCCTTCTTGCACTCCTTTAATGCGGCCATTAATCCGCCCTGGGAGGCACGAAGCGATTTCGAGGTCTTCCGCGATTTGGCCGCAGCGTTTTCTAAGCTCGCAGCCAAGTGGTTAGGCACGCAGACCGACGTGGTGGCTGCACCACTTGCGCACGATTCCCCAGACGAGCTGGCTATGCCCGGTGGTGTGGTGCCGCCGCTGGATGAGCACGGCTACGTTCCAGGCAAGACCATGGCCAAGCTCATCCCCGTCGAGCGCGACTATGCGGCCGTGTATGAAAAGTGGATGCACTTAGGCCCGCTCACGGGCAAACTTGGCACCGGTGTGCATGGCACGGCGTATAACGTCGAAAAGCAAACCGAAGAGCTCAAGTTGATCCTGGGCGAATCCGAAACCACCACCGCCGGACTGCGCCCGGACCTGAGCACCGCGCCGAAGGTGATCGACATGATCTTGCACCTTTCTGGCGTCTCGAATGGCGAGGTGGCAGCCGAAGGCTTCCGCAATCAGGCAAAGCGCACTGGCCTGGATAACCTCCATGAGCTCGTCGATAATGTAGAAGGCACCCGAATTAACTGGGACATGATCAAGGAACGCCCGGCAGAGGTGATCACTTCTCCTGAGTGGACGGGTATTAAGAAGGATGGTCGGCGCTACACGGCGTTTTCGATCAATCGCGAGTACCTAAAGCCCTTCCATACCTTGTCTGGTCGCATGCACTACTACCTCGACCACGACTGGTTCATTGATTATGGCGAGGCCTTGCCCATGTATCGCCCGCCGCTGGATCACTTGCACGTCCACGGCGAGACGGCCCCGGGTGAGCTATTGCAAAACGACGCCGGGGATCCAGAGGTCACCGTTCGCTACCTCACCACGCACAATAAGTGGTCGATTCACTCGCAGTACTACGACAACCTGCATGTGTTGTCTATCTCTCGTGGTGGCCAGGTGATTTGGATGTCGCAAAAAGACGCCGACAAGCTCGGTGTTCGCGATAACGACTGGGTTGAGGCATATAACCGCAATGGTGTGGTTTCGGCTCGCGCGATCGTTTCCTATCGCATCCCTGAAGGCACGGTGTTTATGAACCACGCCCAGGAACGCACCACGGGCACGCCGCTCAATGAGTCCACCGGACGTCGCGGCGGTACCCACAATTCGCTTACCCGCATCATGATCAAGCCGATTCACGTCGCCGGTGGCTATGGCCACCTCACCTACGGCTTTAACTACATCGGCCCCACTGGCAATAACCGTGACGAGGTCACGCGCATCCGCCGCCGCTCCCAGGAGGTTGAATACTAATGAAGGTCATGGCCCAAATTGCGATGATCATGAACCTAGACAAGTGCATCGGCTGCCACACGTGTTCTGTGACCTGTAAGCAGGCATGGACCAACCGCGAGGGCACCGAGTACATGTGGTTCAACAACGTAGAAACGCGCCCTGGCGTTGGTTATCCCTATGGGTGGGAAGATCAAGGCAAATGGGAAGGCGGCTGGGTGCTGGATAAGCGCGGCAAGCTCAAGCCTCGTTCGGGTGGGCGTTTAAAAAAGCTCGCCACCATCTTCCATAACCCCAAGCTGCCTACCATCGAGGACTATTACGAGCCTTGGACCTATGAGTATGAAAAGCTGCTCTCGGCTCCTGCAGGCCAAAAGACCCAGCCCACTGCGCGGCCTGTGTCGCAGCTCGATGGCCGGCCGATCGATACCATCAAGTGGTCTTCTAACTGGGACGATAACCTCGGCGGCTCCGGGCAAACACTTGATGATGACCCGGTGCTCAAGCAGATGAATATGCAGGTGCGCAAGGAGATCGAAGATGCCTTCATGTTCTATCTTCCGCGTATTTGCGAGCACTGCTTGAACCCCACGTGCGTTTCTTCTTGCCCTTCGGGGGCGATGTATAAGCGCAGTGAAGACGGCATCGTGTTGGTGGATCAGGATCGTTGCCGTGGTTGGCGCATGTGTGTTTCGGGCTGCCCGTATAAGAAGGTCTACTTCAACCACAAAACCGGCAAGGCCGAAAAATGTACCTTGTGCTATCCGCGCATCGAGGTTGGCCAGCCCACCGTGTGTTCGGAAACCTGCGTCGGCCGCCTGCGTTACCTCGGAGTTTTGCTTTACGACGCCGACCGTGTGGCATCGGCAGCCTCCACACCGGAAGAAGGCGATCTCTTCCAAGCGCAAAAAGATATTCTGCTTGATCCCCATGATCCTGAGGTGCAGCGTGCGGCAGTAGAAGCTGGCATCCCGCACTCCTGGATCGATGCTGCACAGCAATCCCCCATCTGGGATCTCATCTTCCGCTACGAGGTGGCCGTGCCCTTGCACCCGGAGTATCGCACCTTGCCTATGGTGTGGTACATCCCGCCACTGAGCCCAGTGGTGGATGCCGTGACTGCCTCTGGCGCAGATGGCGAGCACCACAAGGTGTTGCTCTCTGCTATTTCCAATATGCGTATCCCCCTGGAGTACCTCGCGGGGCTGTTTACCGCCGGCGATACAGCGGCGGTAGAAAAGGTGCTGCGCAGGCTTGCCGCCATGCGTTCGTATATGCGCGATATCAACCTCGGCCAAAAACCGCAGGAAGCTATTGCCGCTTCGGTGGGCATGACCGGCAAGGACATGGAGGCGATGTATCGCTTGCTTGCCATTGCCAAGTACGACGATCGCTACGTGATCCCCACCGCTTCGCCGGAAACACCGCGCGGTATTTCCTCGCTGCCTTCTTTCGGCGGCGCGGATCCTGCTGCCAGCGTGGAGCAATTCCACGGTTTGGGTGAAGGTGCGCCCGAGGCCTGCCATAGCGGCGCGGGCGCAGGGCCTGTAGCGCTTACTTCTTGGAGTGCTGGGCAGCGTCCAGACTCGATGTTTCCAAGGAGCCGATAGATGCGTACCCACGTCGGCATCGTCCCGGCCCCAACCCCGGCCGTAGCCATTACCCAGCAGCAACGCCGCAGGCTGTTTATGGCCTGTTCCCTGCTGCTGGACTACCCGGATGAGGTCTTAATCCAACGCATCCCCACCGTCCGCGAGGCCCTAGGTGCTATGCCTGCAGCGATTGAAGCGGAGCTCGAAGGGTTTTTCCACGCTACTGATACCCACGCTGCTCGCTGGTTGGAGGAACACTACGTAGATACCTTTGATCAGCGCCGCCGCTGTTCGCTGTTTTTGAGCTACTACGCCGTAGGCGATACCCGCCAGCGCGGCACAGCCATCCTGGCGTTTCGCGATGCACTTGGCGCCTTAGGTTTTGAGCTCGATCGCGATGAACTCCCCGATCACTTGTGTGTGCTGCTCGAAGCCGCAGGGCTTGCCCAGGGTGAGGTGCACGATCAAGCAACCCAAATCCTTGCCACCCACCGCGATGGCATCGAGGTGCTGCGCGCAGCCCTAGAAACCTTCGATTCTCCCTATGCGCACCTGATCAAGGCGGTGTGCATGGCGTTGCCGGAGATTGACCAAGAGCTTGCTCAGCACTTTATGGAGCTGATTCGCCAGGGGCCTCCCTCCGAACTGGTTGGCCTTGGCACCCCATTTCCCTTTGCCCAAACCGAAAACCCCTAAATAAGGAATCACCATGACTTCTATTGACACGTTCTTGTGGGTCGCGTTTCCTTGGCTTGCCATCGTCGCGTTTGTGCTGGGCATGTCTTGGCGTTGGCGTACCGATCAATTTGGCTGGACCACGCACTCCACCCAAATCTATGAATCAAAGCTGCTGCGCATCTCCTCGCCGCTATTTCACTGGGGCATGATGTTTGTGATCCTCGGCCACATCATGGGCTTGGCTTTTCCTAAGTCCTGGACTCGTGCCGTAGGCATCTCAGATGCCGCCTATCACCTCATCGCCACCATCCCCGGCACCATCGCCGGTATCGCCGCGGTGCTGGGATTAGTGGGGTTGATTTATCGCCGCGTGCACACCCGCTCGGTGTTCCTATCCACCTCCACCTCAGACAAGGTGATGTATGTGCTGCTTGGCCTTGCTATCTTGAGTGGCTTCGTTGCCACGGTGAGCACCCAGGTCTTCGGTGGGCCTCATGGCTACGATTACCGCGAGACCATCTCTCCTTGGCTGCGCCAATTGCTCATCTTTAATGCGCACCCGGAGTGGATGGCTACGGTGCCCTGGCAGTTCAAGGTGCACGTGCTTGCAGGTTTCACCCTGCTGGCTGTGTGGCCCTTTACTCGCCTGGTGCACGTATTTTCTGCCCCGGTTGGCTACACCACCCGCCCCTATGTGGTGTATCGCTCCCGTGATACAAGAACGCAGCCAACACGCCAACATGTTGCCTGGGAGCCGGTACGCTCAAATAAACGCCAGGTGCATGAACCCAACGACGAAGGCCAGTGGTACGGCGCATAGCCTTCTCCGGGCACCACGCACAAGCGTTGGTGCCCACTACTTTTTCTAGGAGAACACCCATTATGCGTAAATTACTGCCGCTAGCACTGGCTTTGGTGCTCACCGGCTGCGCGTCCCAGGAACAACTCACGGTTTTTGGTGCCGCCTCTACACGTTTGATTAATGATTCCTTAGTCCAACAAAGTGGCGAAGATATCCAATTCCACAATGCCGGCTCTGCTGCCCTGGTACAGCAGTTACGCGAAGGCGCGCCAGCAGATGTGTTGATCACCGCCAACGAGGCCACCATGCAACAAGCCGAAGATGCAGGGCTTGTTGGCACACCAAAGGCTGTAGCAACAAACTCCATGGTGCTGATCGTGCCCAAGGGCAACCCGGCCGGTGTGCAAGGATTCAAAGACTTAGGCGATGCCGTGGTGGTCATTTGTGATGTGCAAGTCCCCTGTGGCGATACCACTGCCACATTGGAAAAGGCCAATAACACCACCATTAATGCTGCCTCACTGGAGCAATCAGTCTCCGATGTCTTAGGCAAAGTGGTCTCGCGTGAAGCCGATGCCGGCGTGGTGTATCGCAGCGATGCTGCAGCCGCAGGCGATAGCGTGGAGGTCATTGAAATTCCCCATGCCGATGAGTACCCCAATCGCATCATGGCGGCGGTGGTGGATCAAAGCTCGCATCCCGATCAAGCAGAAAAGATCTTAAACACCTTGGGCTCGCAGGAGTTTCGTTCTACCTGGCAAGAACAGGGGTTCACCCCACAGTGATCCAGCGCCTTGCCCCAAGCGCACCACGGTGGGTGCATCTGCTTGCTGTACTCGCCGGGGTGTTTCTGCTGCTGCCGCTGATAGCCCTATGCACCCGAGTGGCGTGGACAGACATCATCGGTATTGCGTTGCGCGAGGATTCTTTGCAGATGTTCGCGCTAAGCCTGGGCTCTGCTGTGGTGGCCACGCTGTGTTGTTTGGTGCTAGGAATCCCGCTTGCGCTGTGGTTGCAGTTGCTGCCTCGAGGCGCAGGCCTTGCCCGCGGTTTGGTGCTCCTGCCTTTGGCCATGCCCCCGGTGGTGGCGGGCTTGGCGCTCAGCGCAGCCTTTGGGCGCAAGGGACTAGTAGCACCGCTTCTAGATGCCACCGGTATCCAACTGGCGTTTAGCTTTGCAGGTGTGGTGATGGCGCATTGTTTTATCGCGCTTCCTTTTGTGGTGGTGACTGTGGATGCGGCACTACGGCAATTTGATCGCGAGATTTGGTATTCGGCCCAGGCAGTAGGAATGACGCCCACCCAGGTGGTGCGCCGGGTGTTATTACCTGGTGTGCGCCCGGCGATACTCAGCGGCGCCGGCTTGGCCTTTGTGCGCTCGCTTGGAGAGTTCGGCACCACGCTCACCTTTGCAGGATCCTTACCTGGGGTAACCCGAACGCTCCCGGTGGGCATTTATCTCGCTAGAGAAACTGACCCCGATCAGGCCTATGCGTTAGCAGCCCTGCTCGTGCTGTTGGCCGTGGCAGTGCTGGCAGCAGTCGCACTTCTTGGGCGATCTCCTCGTGTGCGTACTCAGCAGGCCGTTGAGCTTAGGCCTGTCGATGTGGCTGCGTTAAGTGCGCTGAGTGCCTCTGAGCTTGGAGCACCCAGCATCAAGGTGGATGATTTTTATGCCCAGGCTGGGCACACCACCGCACTCATTGGCCCTAATGGTGCAGGTAAAACCACGTTATTGGGCAAAATTGCAGGCAGAATTAGCGCGCAGGTCTTCATAGATGGCAAGCCGATATCCGAGCCGATGTGGCAACGCGGCATTGTCATGCTTACCCAGCAGCCCGGTTTGCCGCGGCACTGCAGCGTTGAGCAGGCCATCGCGATGGTGCACCCCGAGGCAGCCCGGCTGTTAGAGGCGGCAGGTTTAGAGGCCTTAGCCAACGTGCCCACCGCGGAGCTTTCGGGCGGGCAAGCCGCGCAGGTTGCCCTGCTGCGCGCTTTGGCTGCTCGCCCACGGGTGTTATTGCTTGACGAGCCCCTCGCTGCAGTCGATGTTGAGGCAGCGCAGCATTGGCGTGCATTGTTGGCTGCTGCCGCCAAGGGGCGCACGGTGGTGTTTATTAGCCACGACCCCACCGATGTTGCCACCTTGAGTTCCAAGATCGCGGTGCTCGAACAAGCCCAGGTGCGCAGCATTGCAGATACGCAGGAGGAATTTAGCCGTCCGAGCAATAGCTTTGTGGCCTCTTTTGCTGGGGTGAATCGCTTGGAAGGCGTAGTGCAAAGCGTCGAGCACGGTATTGCAGAAATGCGCGTTGGCGATCTTCACGTTGTTGCTCAGGCCGATGGCGATCTCGCTGTCCACGATCGGGCGGTGGCGGTGTTTGCCCCGGATGCTGTGACGTTGAAGGTGGTTGAGAATCCGGCGGGGGTGGAATCCGCGCGCAATCAGTGGGAGGGGCGGATCACATCGGTTGAGTTCCATAAAAATATTGTGTTTGTACGTGTAAAATTTGCTACAGCATCGATTACGTTGCACACCACTCAAGCCTCCGCGTTGCGTTTATCGCTGGGCGTTGGCAGCAGCGTAATTTGTGCCATAAAAGCACTCAACGTGCATGTTTATCGTGCGCCTACCCCACACGCCAGCACCGAGGAATTATGAACCAGCACCCCCCTCGTCCCGCAACGGATCTTTTTCCAGAGTCTTTAAAGCTCAGCCCCAAACAGCGGCTTGTGCTTGATACTTTGGCCGATTATCCCGATGGCGCGCGTGTGTACGAGTTGGCCGAAGAACTGAACATGCATGCCAATACTATTCGTGGCCACCTTGATGAGCTCACCGAGCGCGGCGCCGTACATTCCTTTACCGCACCCGCCATTGGCCGCGGGCGCCCCTCGTTGATTTATAAGGTTCGCATCCCCGATAACCGCACGGTGGCTGCCGAGTACGTCACCTTGATCGAGGTGATGGGCGATTATCTCGAAGAACAAGCCGCCACCGCCGAGGAACAAGCGGCCATGGCCCGCACCATTGGCAAGCGCTGGGGCGAAAAGTTGCGCGAGCGCGGCTTGGAAAGCCCCGAATCCAGCCAGGGCTTTTTGGGCAGGATCACCGGCTATCTTCGCAGCATGGGCTTTGATCCCACGCAGGAAGTCAGCACCGATGAGGGCACGAGCATTTCCATGCGCAGTTGCCCGCTAAGCTCCAATGAGTTCCAGCCAACACCGTTTATTTGTGCCGTGCACGAAGGCACGTTGCAGCAGTTGCTTGACGACGACCGCATGCACCTCAACCTCGTGCCCTATGATCAGCCGGGCCAGTGTTGCGTAGAGATCAAGCAGAAGCAGGCTTAGGCCTCTAATACCTCGGTCTGTACTGGTCCGGCCACGCTCAGTGGCAGCACACGCATGCCGGATTCTTCGGCTTCGCGTAGCAACTGCGAATCGAGGTCTTCGGTGATCAGCACCATGGCGGTAGGCCCTGCGCCTGAAAGGTAGGCTGCCACACCGCGGTTGCGAAGCCTGTTTACCCATTCAGCGGTCAAAGGCAGCACATCGGCGCGATACGGCTGGTGGAGTCGATCCCTGGTGGCCTCCCACAGCAGCTCGGGGTGATGCTGCAGCGCCACCGTCATCAACGCCGCCCTTGACACATTGAAGCGGGCATCAATATGGCTGATCTCATTGGGCAGCACCTGGCGCACCGCATCGGTGGAGGCGCGCTCGCTGGGGATCAAGGCCACGCCGCGAATTTCGGGGTGCACGGGGATGGCCACGGCCTTGTACTGCGGGTCGCTGCCGTCGACAGGCGTCGACGTCCACGACACCACTGCCCCACCCATGACCGAGGCGGCAGCATTATCGGGGTGGCCTTCAAATGCCGAAGAAAGCTGGACCAGATCGGCGGTGCTGAGCACATCACCGGCCAAAGCATTCGCCGCAGCCACACCGGCAACCGCGGCAGCAGCAGAAGAACCAAGGCCACGCGATTGAGGAATACGGTTATGGCAGGTCACTTTGAGCCCAGGTGCCTGAACGCCGGCGGCCTCAAGGCCAGAGTAAATGGCGCGCACCACCAGGTGGCGCTGATCCAGTGGGACTTCGCCCTCGCCTTCGCCTTCGACAATCACTTCGAGGCCTTCGCTGGTGATTTCGACCCAGATGTCGTCGAAAAGCGAAAGGGCAAGCCCGAGGGTGTCAAAGCCAGGCCCAAGATTGGCAGAGGATGCGGGGACGCGAACGTGCACGCGACGCCCGACGCTCAATTGCTGCATTAGTTCTCCATCAAACGGATCACGCTGGTGATCTTCTGTACTGCGTCGATGCTCTTGATCTTTTCAACGGTGGCCTGCAAATCGCGTTCCTTGGCGGCATGGGTGACCACAATCAAGCGGGCAACATCCTCGCCGCCTTCTTGGCGCACTGTTCTCAAAGAAATGCCGTTATCGGCAAAGATCTTGGCAAGCTCAGCCAGCACGCCCTGGCGCTCTTCTACTTCCATATCGATGTGGTAGCAGGTCAGCACCTCGCCAAAATCGGCGATTGGCAAGTTAGCGTAGGTGGATTCACCTGGGGCGCGGCCACCGAAGACCTTGTTACGGGCGGCACCGACAATATCGCCAAGCACCGCAGAAGCCGTGGGGTTACCACCAGCGCCATTGCCGTAGAACATCAAACGGCCCGCAGCCTCTGCCTCTACAAACACGGCATTGAACGACTTAGACACGCTGGCTAGCGGGTGCTCGCGATCCACCAAGGTGGGGTGCACGCGGGCAGAGACCTTCTCTTGGCCCTGCTCATCGCGGAAACGCTCACAAATGGCCAGCAGCTTAATGGTCTGGCCTGCTTGTTTCGCAGCCTCAATGTCTTCGGCGGTGATATGAGAAATGCCCTCGCAGTAGACATCCTCGAAGGTCACGCGGGTATGGAATGCCAGCGATGCCAAAATGGCAGCCTTGGATGCAGCATCATGGCCTTCAACATCAGCAGTTGGATCGGCTTCTGCATACCCCAGGCGGGTGGCCTCGGCGAGCATGTCGTCGTAGGAAGCGCCGGTGGAATCCATGGCGTCGAGGATGAAGTTGGTGGTTCCGTTGACGATGCCGGCCACCGTCTCTACCTGATCGCCTGCCAGGGAACGACGCAGCGGGCCTACCACGGGGATGGCGGCTGCAACGGCAGCCTCGAAGTACAGATCAACGCCTGCGGCATCGGCTGCCTGAGCAAGCTCCTCGGAGTGCGCGGCTACCAGTGCCTTATTGGCAGTTACCACAGACTTGCCGGCTTCAAGCGCCTCCAGCACGAGCTTGCGCGGGTAATCGATACCGCCGATGACCTCCACCACGATGTCGACATCATCGCGGCGCAGCAAAGACTCAGCATCGGTGGTAAGCAACCCCAGTTCGCTTGCCAGCGAACCCTCGTGCTTTTCCACGCTGGATACAGCAACGCCGCGGATCTCCAGCGGGCCGCCGGCGCGGTGAAGGAAATCCTCGCTATTTTCGTGGATCAAACGCAGCACCTGGCTACCGACGGTGCCATAACCCAAAATGGCCAGGCCAACGGGCTCACCTGCGCCCTTGCCGGGCTTGAACATGGTTTGGGGTGCGGCGGTCATAATGCTCCTAGAAAATGTTGAGGCAAATGCCCATCTATATTAACTACACAAGAATACTCAGCGCTTGTTTGCTTAAAGCCGATACCCCTACGCCAAGGCCAAGCCTGAAGCTGGGGTGTGGCCAATTAGGCTTCCATGGCAAGGAAATCCTCGATGGTTTCGCGGCGAACCATCAGGCGGGCTTTTCCATCTTTCACGCTTACTACCGCAGGGCGGGTAAACATGTTGTAGCGGCTGGCCATGGCAAAGCAATAGGCACCAGTTGCTGCCAGCGCAAGCAAATCGCCGGGGCGGATATCCTCCGGGTAGCGCTGATCGGCAATCAAAATATCGCCCGATTCGCAGTGGCTTCCCACCACGCGCGAATCGCAAAGCTCGCCCTCGCACAGGCGGCTGACTACGCGCGCATCATATTCAGCCTGATACAGCGCTGGGCGAATATTATCGCTCATGCCGCCATCGACGGCGATATAGCGCCTGGTCAAATCATCAGTAACGTGCACGTCTTTGATGGTGCCCACCTCATACACCGTGACGGTGGACGGCCCTGCAATCGCGCGGCCTGGTTCCACCATGATCGTGGGAGCCTCCAGCCCAAGGCGATCTGCCTCTGCCTTAACGCGAGCAATCAGATCCGCCGCCACAGCCTGCACATCAAGCGGGGTGTCGTTTTCGGTATAGGCAATGCCATAGCCGCCACCAAGGTCGAGCACGGGCAAGCGAGTGTCGAGCTCTTCTTGCAAGGTGTTTTGCAAACGCATCAAACGCTTGGCGGCAAGGGAGAAGCCTTCGGCATCAAAGACTTGGCTGCCCACATGGCAGTGCAAGCCGCGCAGATCGAGCCAGGGGTGGTGGAAGGCTTGTTCCGCCGCCTGCTTTGCTGCCCCACTGGCCAGTGAGAATCCGAATTTCTGATCCTCGTGGCTGGTGGCAATAAATTCATGGGTGTGGGCATCCACGCCTGGGGTCACACGCACCAATACCGGTTGCACCTTGCCCTGGCGCTCAGCCTCTGCGCCAAGGGATGCAATTTCTTGGAAGCTATCGAGCACCACATGTTCAACACCGGCGCTCACGCAAGCTTGAAGGTACTGCGCAGACTTGTTATTGCCGTGAGCAGTAATGCGCCCTGCGGGAAAATCGGCGGCCTGCGCCACCCGCAGCTCGCCATAGCTTGCAACATCGAGCGAGAGCCCCTCTTGCGCCACCCACCTGGCAATTTCGCGGGTTAAAAATGCCTTGGAGGCATAGTGCACGCGCTCAGGGCCTTGGTAGGCGCGCGCCAGATCGCGGCAGCGGCTTCGGAAATCATCTTCATCCACCACGAATAACGGGGTGCCGAATTCTTCTGCCAGCTCCGGTAGCGACACCCCGGCGATGCTCACCACGCCGTTATCGTCGCGGGAGGCGTTTTTTGGCCACACATGCGCCGGAAGGCCATTGAAGTCGCCTTCGGGGAAGGTGATGCGCTTGGTGGGCGAATAGCTAGAGGTGTACTGAATACCGACTACGTGATCCATGCGAGACTTTCTCGTTTCTATACAAACGCCACCAGGTGAAAAGCCTGGGGCGCGATGCCTTGGTGTAGCTGAAGATGGCCCTATTTTGCCTAGCACTGCCAGGCACTAGGCAAGCGCAGCTTCAGCCTTGTATGCCCGCTTGTTACATGCGCTCCGGTGCGCTCACGCCAAGCAGGCCGAGCGCATTGGCCAATACCTGACGGGTGGCTGCTGCCAGTGCCAGGCGTGCGCTGTGCAAATCGCTGGCCTGTTCGTCTTGTTTGGGCAAAATCTGGCAGGAGTCATAGAAGCGGTGGAAGGTGCCTGCGAGTTGCTCGGCATACCTGGCTACGCGGTGAGGCTCGCGCAAGGTGGCAGCGGCCTTTACCACGGCCGGGAATTCTCCCAGCGTGCGAATAAGCTCGCCTTCGCGCTCATGGGTGAGCAGACCGAGGTTATCGGTGCTCAAGTCCACGCCCAGGGCTTCTGCCTTGCGGGCAATGGAACACAGGCGGGCGTGCCCGTATTGCACGTAGTAGACGGGGTTATCGCTGGATTGCGAAGACCACAGCTCCAAGTCAATATCCAGGCTGGAATCCACCGAGGATCGGATCATGGCGTAGCGGGCGGCATCAACACCGATTGCCTCCACCAGATCGTCCAAGGTGATCACGGTGCCGGCACGCTTGGACATCTTCACTGCCTGGCCATCGCGAACCAGATTGACCATCTGGCCAATGAGCACCTCTACTGTATCGGCGTCATATCCCATGGCTGCGGTGGCGGCACGCAGGCGGTTGATATAGCCGTGGTGATCGGCGCCGAGCATATAAATGCAGAGGTTAAAGCCGCGTTCGATCTTATTGGCCACATAGGCAATATCGCCGGCGATATAGGCTGCGTCGCCGTCGGATTTGATCACCACACGGTCTTTATCGTCGCCATAATCGGTGGACTTCAGCCACCAGGCGCCATCTTCAAAGTAGAGGTTGCCGTTGGCTTTGAGCTTTTCGACGGCCTTTTCCACAGCGCCAGTTTCAAAGAGCTCGTTTTCGTGGAAGTACACATCGAAATCGGTGCCGAATTCATGCAGCGATTTCTTAATGTGAGCAAACATCAGCTCCACGCCGCGGGCGCGGAAGGCCTCGCGTTGTTCTTCGCCTTCAAGCTCCATTACCTCAGGTGCAGCCTTAACAATGTCTGCTGCGATTTCTTGGATGTAATCGCCGCCGTAGCCGTTTTCAGGGGTGGGCTCGCCTTTGGCAGCAGCGACTAAGGAGTCGGTGAAGTTATCGATCTGCTTGCCGTGATCGTTGAAGTAGTATTCGCGCGTGACCGCAGCACCCGAGGCCTCCAAGACTCGACCCAGGGCATCACCCACGGCAGCCCAGCGGGTGCCGCCAAGGTGGATGGGGCCGGTGGGGTTTGCAGAGACGAACTCGAGGTTGACGTTGCGGTCTGCATATATCTCGGAACGGCCAAAGGCTGCGGCCTCAGCGAGGATATTGGCCACGATCTTGCCTTGGGCATCGGCGGCAAGGCGGATATTCAAAAAGCCTGGGCCTGCGATTTCGGCGACCTCGATGGCTTCGTCGTTACTTAGGGCGTCGGCAAGCAACTGGCCAAGCTCGCGGGGGTTCATGCCGACCTTCTTGGCCACTTGGAGTGCAATATTCGTGGCGTAATCGCCGTGCTCGGGGTTACGAGGGCGCTCCACCACCACCTGCTGCGGCAGCACAGCGGCGTCGAGATCGCGGCTTTGCAGCACTTCGGTGGCGGTGGAATGAATGAGGTGGCTTAGGTCGGCTGGAGTCATGACTAAGCAGTGTAATTGCCCCAGCCCGTGGGCAAAAACCTAGCCCACAACCATCCAACCAAGCACGGAGGTGGACTGCAGGTACACGATGATGCAGATGTACACCAGCAGGCCAAGCGAATACTTCCAGGCTTGGGCCATGATCTTTCGCTCGCCATTTTCCATCGCTACCGCGGTGGCCGCGATGGTTAGGGTTTGAGGGCTCATCATCTTGCCCAAGGTGGCACCGGCAGTATTGGCACCAATCAGCAGCGTGGGGCTTACGCCGACTTGCTGCGCGGTGGTGGCCTGCATCTGCGAGAAGAGTGCGTTTGCCGAGGTAGCAGAGCCTGTGACCCAGGTACCGATCCAACCCAGCACTGGCGAAAGCAGCGGGAAGATGGTGCCGGTGGCGGCCAGGAAGGCGCCGATGGAGGCGGTTTGGCCGGACATGTTCATCACATAGGCCAGACCCATCACCGCGGCGATGGTCAGTGCCGAATAGCGCATCTTATAACCGCCCTCGCCGAGGGTGGCAAAGGCCTTCGATAGCGACATCGGGTATTTTCCGCCCTCTGCGGTGGCGGCGTACACCAAGGCGGTGATGATGCCGCAGAAGAACAAGATGGTGCCCGGTGTGGAAAGCCAGTTGAAGTTGAAGATGGTGTTGGTAATTGGCTCGCCTGCCTCATTGAGCAAATGTCCGTGCAGCCCAGGCCATTCGATCTTGATGGTGGTGCTATTAAGCGCTGCTGGCAGATCAAAGCCGATGCGCCACAGGCTGGTGATGGAGAACACCACCACGATCAGCACATAGGGGAAGAGGGCGAGCACGGCGTTGCGGGTATCGAGGTGCAGTTGCGAGGCGTCGATTTCCGAGGCTTGTTCTTCAGGGGTGGTTGGCTTCCATACTCGCAAAAGCAGCACGCCGGCGGTGAGCGAAAGCAGGCAGGCTACTACGTCGGTAAGCACATAGGAGAAGTAGTTGGAGGCAAGGAATTGTCCTCCGCCGAAGGTCACGCCAAGGGTGATGGCCATGGGCCAGGTTTGGCGCACTCCTCGCATGCCATCCATGATCAAGGCGAGCACGAAGGGCACCACCAGGGCGATCAGCGAGACTTGCCTACCTGCCATTGCGGCTACTTCGGCACCGGGAATCTGGTTGAGCAATCCGGCGGTGGTCACGGGGATGGCCATGGCGCCGAAGGCCACGGGTGAGGCATTGGCCACGAAGGTCACGAGCACGGCCTTCATGGGCTTTAGGCCAATGGCAAGCAACATCGCGGCCACGATGGCAATGGGTGCGCCGAATCCGGCCAAAGCTTCGAGCAATCCGCCGAAGGCAAAGCCGATGAGCATGGCTTGCACGCGCATATCGCCGCGGCCGATTTTAGAAAAGATGGTGCGTAGGTCTTCGAATCTGCCGGATTTCACGGTGAGGTCATAGACCCATACCGCCATCCAGATGATGTAGACGATGGGGAAAAGGCCAAAGGCCACGCCCTGGCTGAGCGAGGCAAAGGCCAAGTTTGCGGGCATGCCAAAAAGCAGGATGCCGGTGGCAAGCGCTACGCCGACTGAGGCGATGGCTGCCCAGTGCGCCTTCATCTTGAGCACCATCAGGAAGAGGAAGAAGCCCACCAGCGGCAGGATTGCGCAAAGGGCTGAGAGCCCGAGGCTGCCGCCTACAGCGCTCGTCGAGGGGGTAAACATGATTGGGAGTGCTCCTTCATGCACAGCGCAGACTGTGTAATAGAACACAAATGGCCTGCGAACGTTTCCATTTCACTGCTTCCTACTATTGACCCGCACCGTGGCGCAAGACAACTTTTGCATCCGGCAACAAAGCAAGATCGGTGGCACAAACGCGCGGGAAAGTAGCTAGGAACGGGGAAAAGAATTAAAACGTATTTTCCACCACATTTCTTTTTGCACCAAGCCAAGGCCGCGTCAGCTCGCGCCAAGATTTCCTTTGCATAAAGGGGCGTCTAGCCATAGGAAAAGGCATTTAAGAAACATTGATATTTCTTAAGTCTTTGCAGCTCAACCGCTATCTACACCCGAAGGCGCGCCAAGATTTTTCGCTAGGATAGCCATCGACAGGTGACACCTGGGGCGTATGCCCTAGAACGTGCCACACCAGCATTTCCAGAAATATTTTGCAAGGAGCAAGAAACGTGAGAGTTGCGCTCTTTTCCACCTGCATCGGCGATGCCATGTTCCCCGATGCCTCCAAGGCCACAGCACTGATCCTGTCGCGCCTTGGCTACGAGGTGGTCTTCCCAGACGCCCAAACCTGTTGTGGGCAAATGCATGTCAATACCGGCTACCAAAAAGAAGCCGTGCCACTGATCCGTACCTATGTCGATGCCTTTGCCGATCCATCCATCGACTTCGTGGTGGCACCGTCCGGTTCCTGTGTTGGCGCCGTGCGCGAACAACACGAACATGTGGCCTCGCGCTATGGCGATGCAGCGCTTGTCGATGGCGCCAAGAAGGCCGCGAAGAAAACCTATGACTTGCCGGAATTTCTTATCGACGTAGCCGGCACCGACCAGCTCGGCGCCTTCTTCCCCCACCGGGTGACCTACCACCCCTCGTGCCACGGGCTGCGCTTTATCAAGTTGGGTGATCGCCCCTACCGCCTTCTAGAAAATGTAGAAGGCATCGACCTGGTTACCCTGCCCAATGCCGAGGAATGCTGCGGCTTTGGTGGCACCTTCGCTTTGAAAAACGCCGAGACTTCGGCGGCCATGGTCTCTGATAAGGCCCGCAATATTAAGTCCACCGATGCCGAGTACGTCACCGGCGGCGATTCTTCCTGCTTGATGAATATCGCAGGCTCACTCTCACGCCAGCACATGGGCGTTCGAGCTATTCACCTGGCGGAGATTTTGGCTTCTACCAAGCAAAATCCCTGGACTCCCACCACCGCCGCTTACTCTAAGGAGAGCATGCTGTGAGCGTTTCACTCGGAACCCCCAAGATGCCGCCGCGCGCCTCGGATATTTCCTTATTGCACGGCAAAGAGCGCTTCCCCAAAGCTGCACACGATGGGCTCTATAACGCCACGCAGCGCCGTAACTTGCACAAGGCCACCACGACCATTCGTGAAAAGCGCGCCAATGTCATCAGCGAGATCGACGATTGGGAGGCATTGCGCGAGGCTGGTTCTGCCACCAAGCGCGATGTGCTTGCCCGCCTGCCCGAGCTGCTTGAGCAGTTCGAGGCTGCGGTGACTGCGCGCGGCGGACATGTGCACTGGGCTCGCGATGCAGAAGAAGCCGGCCGCATTGTCAAAGAGCTTGTGCAGGCCACCGGTGAGAAGGAGGTGGTCAAGATTAAGTCCATGGCCACCCAGGAGATTGCTTTAAATGAGCAGCTCGAATCCGTTGGTATTCACGCACAAGAAACGGACTTGGCAGAGCTGATTGTGCAGCTTGGCCACGACCGCCCCTCGCATATTTTGGTGCCGGCTATTCACCGTAACCGCGCCGAAATTCGCGATATCTTCGTCCACGAGATGCCCAATACGGACGACTCACTCAGCTCAGAGCCAGCCGAGCTGGCGGAGGCGTCTCGCACCTTCCTGCGCGAGCAGTTTATGAAGGCCAAGGTGGCCATTTGTGGCGCCAACTTCGGCATTGCAGAAACCGGCCACGTCACCATCGTGGAATCTGAGGGCAATGGCCGCATGTGCCTTACCCTGCCGGAAACCCTGATCTCTGTGATGGGCATTGAAAAGATCCTGCCCACCTTTGCCGATTATGAGGTGTTCTTGCAGCTTCTGCCTCGCTCTTCTACCGGCGAGCGCATGAACCCCTATACCTCCTTGTGGAGCGGTGTCACCGAAGGCGATGGCCCCGAAAACTTCCACATTGTGCTCTTGGACAATGGCCGCACCGCTGCCCTTTCCAATGAGATCGGCCGCGAGGCTTTGAAGTGCATCCGTTGTTCGGCCTGCCTGAATGTGTGCCCGGTGTATGAACGCGCCGGCGGCCACGCCTATGGCTCCACCTATCCAGGTCCGATTGGTGCCATTTTGACCCCGCAGCTTACGGGTATGGAAGATGATCAATCCGTGAATGGATCGCTGCCTTTTGCCTCCTCACTGTGTGGGCGTTGCAATGAGGTGTGCCCGGTGAAGATTCCTATCACCGATGCCCTGCTGGAGCTTCGCCACCAGAAGGTCAGCGAGCATAAGCCTTTTGTTGAAGGCTCGTTGATGACTGCCATGCAGTTCACCTGGGGTAATGAGACGGTGTGGAATACCTTGTCGCGCATGGTGTTCCTTGGCCGCGTCATGGGTGGCTTCAAGGGCAAGATCACTCACCTGCCCAGCTTCTTGTCTGGCTGGACGGATTTCCGCGATGTGCCTGTGCCGCCAAAGAAGTCCTTTAGGCAATGGTTCGAAAGCGATGAGGCGCGCGAACTGCTCAACCAAGCCCGCGAGCAAGGCCTCGCAGACGATTCCAAGGAGGACTAAAACCATGTCTGCGAAATCAACGATTCTGCAGCGTATCCGCGATGCCCACAAGCTTGCCGGCACTCCAGAAGGTGGCGTAGCCATTCCTCGCGATTACAACCGCGAGTATTCCTATAGCCGCTCAGAGCTCAAAGAGATCCTGATTGATCGCCTCGAGGACTATAAGGCCATCGTGGTGGAATCTTCCGAGGAGGATCTCGCGGCCACCATCGCCGAGCAGCTCCACCAGCGCCAAGCCAAGGAGGTTCGCTACGCCGAGGGCCTATCACCTGAGCTCTTTGAGCTTTTCGACGGCCAAGCCTCTGCCGATGATCGCTCACGTGATCCAAGGGAGCTCAACGAGGTGGATGCGGTTGTGACCGATTCACACGTCAGCTCTGCTCAAACCGGCACCATCTGCCTGGAATCCAATGAGCTGTGCGGAAGGCGCGCGCTTACCTTGGTTCCCGACTGCCACGTGTGCATCGTGCGCATGGACAATGTGGTCTACGGCGTGCCGGAGATGATTGCAGCTCTGGGGCGCGAAAAGCCGGTGACGATGATCTCTGGACCATCGGCTACCTCCGATATTGAGCTCAACCGCGTCGAGGGCGTGCACGGTCCGCGCACACTGATCTGCGTGGTGGTGGACTAACCGCCAAGCACCGCCGCTTACACCAGGCCTGCGAGCATCATTGCCCCGAAGGCCTGGTGTTGTTCTTGCATCTTCTGCGGGGCTAGATTTTGGGCAAGTACGCAGCTCATAGGTGCCATTTGCACGCCGTGATGGGGCAGATACACACACGGCAAAGCCCACCTGCAGGGCGTTTCTATTCCCTGAGGCGCTAGTGCTAGGATTGGGCGTTGCGCGTCTCCGTAGCTCAGTGGATAGAGCATTGGTTTCCGGTACCAAAGGTCGCACGTTCGAATCGTGTCGGGGACACACAAAAAGCACCCCTACCAGCTTTTGCGGTAGGGGCGCTTTTGCTTTTGCACGCTATGGGCGCTTGGGCATGATCAGCCAGGCCACGAGGTAGGCCAGCACCTGCGGGCCAGGCAGGATGATGCTTACCACGGTAAGCACGCGAAGCAAGGTGACGTCGATGCCGTAGGTTTCCGATACCCCACCGAGCACACCACCGATGAGCTTATGATCGGTGCTTCGATACAGCTTGCGTTGCCAAAAAGGCTCAGCCATTGTTCTTACCTTTCGGGATATTGAGGTGTTCTACGTCTGAGCCTAATACTGCAAGCGAGAAGTCGTGGATAGCTTGGGCTTGCTCTTGACTTAAGCGATCAAACACCAACTCGCGCACAGTCTGAACATGCTCGGGCACCGCCTGCTTTAAGCGGCGCTCCCCTTCCTTGGTAAGGGCTACGAGTACGCCGCGCCCATCGCCTGAGCACCGTTGCTTATCTACCAAGCCGCGGCGTTCCATGCGGGTAATTTGGTGCGAGGTTCTAGAGCGATCCCAGTTCAGCGCCGCACACAGCTCCCGGAGGCGCATGCGCTTTTCGGGGTGTTCAGAAAGGCTAACGAGCACCCCAAATTCTGGAGTGGTGAGGTCATAACCGGTGTTCAGCGATTCTTCAATCGCGCGATCCACTTTTCGGTTTGCCGCAAGCATGAGGCGCCAAAGCCTTTGTTCCTCGTCATTGAGCCATTCTGGGGTTTTCATGCAGACAACATTAAACGTCCGGGTTCTCCAATGAAAAATATACCCGTTTGCCTGCCCTAAGCCAGGTGCAAAAAATTGAACATTGTTTGTTGACACGTCTGCAATATGGTGTATTGTGGTGTCCGTACCGCACGAGAGTGCAACACAACAACGATTGGATGATGAACATGAACCTCAATGGCACGTTTCAGCTTGACGCTTCCCACTCCTCTGTCGCATTCGTGGCTCGCCACGCAATGGTGACCAAGGTGCGTGGCACCTTTAACGAAGTAGAAGCAACCATCGTGCTCGATGGCGAGAACTCCAAGGTGCAGGGCACCGCGCAGGCCGCCAGCATCGATACCGGCAATAGCGACCGCGATGAGCACGTTCGCGGCGATGATTTCTTCGCCGTAGAGCAGCACCCCACCATCTCGTTTGAGTCCACCTCTGTGGAGCTCAACGGCGAAAAGGGCAAGGTGCACGGCAACCTCGAGATCAAGGGCAACTCCAAGCCCGTCACCTTCGATGTAGAGGTCAATGGCATTGCCGAGGATCCCTTCGGCAACACCCGTCTTGGCTTTGAAGCTTCCACCAAGATCAACCGCAAGGACTTCGGCATCGACTTCAACGCTCCCCTGAACACCGGCGGCATGCTGGTGTCCGAGGAGATCAAGATTGAGATCGACGGCTCTGCCATCAAGCAGGACTAGTAATAGCGGGCAAGCTCCGCGAGCGAATGGGCCTGCCGGCCGGGAACCTTTTGAAAGCGTTCCGGCTGGCAGGTCATTATTATGACCTGCTGCTTTTCGGCCATTTTCGCAAGCAGTGCGCTCATGCTGCCGATGCGAGCAGGATCGCTTGCACCTAAGGGATCGTCGAGTACCAGGCTGGTGTCTTCTCCCCCGGCGATCATGGCCAAGGCGATGCGAATAAGCACCGCTAGCTGCTCCCTGGCACCTACCGAGAGCCGATCGAGCCCAAGATGGCCGTCTTGGGCGCTTCGGGCGGTCACGCTGAGGTTCTGATCAAACTCGAACTCCACCTCCGAGCCATAGACATAGGGAGCAAGCTGGCTGAGCTTTTGTCCCAGTGGTCGCGCGTAGCGCTCACGAGCCTGGTTCCGGTGGCGCTGCAGCACCTCGTATAAGAGCTTCACCGCATCGGCATCACGCTGCTGCACTGCAAGGCGCTGGCGTGCAGCCTGCAATGCACGTTCGGCTTGTTGCGCTTGCTCTGCAACACCAGTTTGCGCATCAATTTCGCTTTGATTGACCTCAATTAGCGCCGTCTTCTTCGCAATATCTTGCTGAATGTTGTGCACTTCAGCCTTGGACTGCTCAAATTCCGAGGCAAGCTTTTCACCACCGAAGGCATCCACCTGCAATCCGGCCTGTTCAAGGCTGGATTGCAACTTTTCACACGCGGCCTCACGCTGGGAAAGCTGCTGCTCAAGCTGCTCGGTAGCCTGCTTGCTTTCTGCCTTTTCTACATCCTTTTTTAAGCCCTGGACTAAGGCCTGAGCGTGCTCGACTTTGGCTTCAATGCCATCAAGTGCACGCTGCGCAGGCCTGCTGCTGAGCGCTTCGCGGCGTTCTACAAGGCCAGCCTCTTCTGCCTGAAGGGCCAAAAGTTCTTCGCCTAAGGCTTCGCGGTCATCCTCACACTGCTCCGGAATATCGACGCCCTGCAACGCAAGCTCAAGTTCGGCCTGTCGCTGCGCAACCTCAGATTCTTCGCGCTGGCCTAAAATACCGGCACGTTCAAGCCGCACCTGGTGCAACTCGCTTTCGGCGTCCTCTCGGCTATTGCGAAGCTCTCGGAGCTGCTCAAAGTCTTTTGCTGGAGTATCTTGCAGCGCCTGCTCTAAGGCTCGTTCTGCTTCCTTAACAGCCTGCGCACTCGCCTCACTGCCTGCGCCCGGCTCCACCGAGATCTCCACACCATCAATTTCCAGCTCGATGGCTTCGGTAACGGCAAAGCGCTGCTCTTGATCCACGGTGTGTTCTTGGCCGTTGAGCGCAATGGTCGTAGGGGTCTGGGCATGCAGGCGCAGTTGCGCACTTTGGCTTTCATTGACGGCTCGGGCACTACGCAAGGCAGCCTGGGCATCGGCCACCGCATCCACCATCGCCTGTGTCACATTCGGAACGGACTCCAAGCTGATCTGGCGTTTTTCCAGCTTTTCAAGCTGGGTGCGCTGTTCGCGCAGGTGTTGCAATTCCTCGTGCTGCTCAATGAGCCTCAACGCAGCACTGCGTTTTTCAATGCTGCTGCTCAGTTGGGCGATCTGCTCACGGCAGGCCTTCAGCGCAGCCGCGACTTCTTCTACCTTGAGCTGTTCTTGTTGCTGGAGTGCTGCCTTGTCCTTGCGCTCTTGTTCAAGTTCCTGGCATTGCAGCTGCTGTTGCTCCAGGGATTGCTTAAGCTCTTTACGCTGCTCAAGTTCCCTTTTCGCCGCCTCCAATAAGGCTAAAGCGTCCGCATGGCGCTGCTTTAAGCCTTCAAGTTCGTCTTGGGCTTGCTTCATCGAGCGATACTCTTGCTCTTTTTCCTGAAGCTCTTTTTCTGCTTGTGGCAGGCGCTGCTCCAAGGCGAGGATCTCGGGCTTGGTCTTATCTACCAAATCAACCCTGGCTTCGATCTGCTTGAACTGATCACTCGCCGTGTTGTTCCATTCTTCGGCCTCCTCCACGGCTTTGATCGCCGTCTGCAGCGCACTGCCAGCTTTGGGCCGGCCAGTTGCAGTAAAGGTGGCGCTGTAGCGCTTGCCCAGCTTTGCCAACAGCTCTGTGTCTTCATCAAAGGCATCAGCATCGTCATGGTTGAGCATCGCCTGCAGGGAAGGAATGCCGGCTGCCTTCATATCTGCATCCAGTTTTTCCTGGGACACAAACAATGCCTCGAAAAGCTCAGGATCATTGGCCTCGCCTTCAACCAAGGCTTTGAGCCGGTTGGCAGCCTCCGTTGCCGTCCACTGCTGGCCTTTGAGCGGGCCTTCAAGGGCTTTGAGCTCTTCAACAGGCTTTTTTAACCAGCGCTTATGCAGCAAGAGGCGGTGCTGCCCCATGGTCAGCTCAAGGGAAATCTCTGGGCCTTCATCGCGGGCTAAGGGGCGAAACGCCTCAATGTCCTGGCTTTTGGAGGTGCTTTTGGTAAAAAGCGCATGACGGATGAGCTCAATGATCGTTGACTTGCCCGCCTCGTTTTCACCATCAATGACTACGACGCCGTGGTTGGGAATATCTTCTAGCTTGAACTCAGCTACTTTGGCTGCGTTGCGGATGTGGATCTTATGAAAAATCATGATGCGTTCCTTCCCAAGCGCAGCAGCAGTTTGGCGGCGTCGCGGGCTGTTTCGTCGTCTCGTTCTTGGAGCTCTTTTAAGGCCTCGCGGGCAAAGCCCGAAAGCCCTAGATTCTCAATCTCTCCTTCTTGGGGTTGGACAATGAGGTCCATGGTGCGCTCGTGGCTATACAAGCAGGCAAAAGTATTTTCTAGGGTGTGCAGGCGCTCCTCTAAGAACTGCGAGGTGCCAAGGTCTACTACCCCTTCGAGCGAATAGCGGATCGCAGTGTTGTACTTATCCTCGTATTGCTCAAGTTGGTTGATAAACGCCTCGGCATCTTCAAAAGAATTCACGCTTTGGTGAATATCGTGGAAGATCCACGTGCCAACCCGGTGGGTGGCCACTGCAACCTCGGCTTCATCTTCGCCGTGTTTTTCTACCTCCACCACAAGCGCATTGCCGGAGTTATTCTCACCGCCATTGGTGTGTAGGACGTGATAATCCGTCGGCTCTGGTGAGCCGGAGAACCACACTTTGCCACTGGATCCAACCGGCTGTGCTGAGTGCGTATCGCCTAAGGCCAGATAGTCGATCACACCCTGGGCAATGTTTTGCTCTACCAAATCCAGGGAGATCTGATCCAAGCGAATCTCGTTGCTGCGGCTTTCTGCCTGGCCGTGGCCAACGGCGATGCGGATATTGCCCGTGGGCTCTAAAGGCTCAATCGCCTCAGCTACGAGGTCACGATCAGAAGACTTCGCCATATATGGTGCTGCGACAATCTCTACGCCAGGGACCACCTCAAATGGCGTGTTATCCCTGGCAACGATCACATGCTCAATGGATTCGATATGCGAATACATTGAGTCTGCCGTGAGCGGATCATGGTTGCCCGCCACAAATACCGTGGGAATGCTTAGCTTTTCTAATTCAGCTTTGACGCGGTTGATCGTTTGGAGGGATAAAGAGTTGGCGTCGAAAAAGTCTCCGGCGACAACCATAAACTCGCAGCCTTGAGCCTTGGCCAAGTCGTGCACGCGCCTAATGGCCAGGATGCGATCTAAGGCAAAGCGGGGGCTTGCCTCTTCACCCAAGCGCCAGCGGCTCATGCCTATCTGAAAATCGGAAGTGTGGAGAAATCTAGTCTTCATACCTTTAACAGGTAGCAAACAACCTCCGATCGCGGGGCTATCTACCCATTAAATGATCGAACATTTCTTCTAAATCTGCTACCGCACGAAGCTCTTCTACCGAGGAATATGACACCAAGCGCATGGCCTTATACAGCAACTGCAGGTCTGAATCTTCCAAAGCAGAGGCGGGCTCCGGGTCGGGCAAATCGGGCAATTCGCCACCTTGCCAAAACGCCTCGGAAGATCCCTGGGATTGCTGCTCACTGTGCTGCTTTGCCTGCGTGAGCACCGCCTGTTCAAGGGCAACAATGTTGAGCCCTCGCAGCTCAAATACCTCGGTGGGGTATTTCTGCAGCCGCTTTGCCGCCTCAATGGCTACCGCGATCACGTGCTTACAGGTGTAGTTCGGATCAGGGCAGCTACAGCGCAGGCGAAGATCATCTGCATGTTCTGCGATTAATAAGGCCAGCACTTCAGGGCTTAAATCACCTGCACGCGCCCGCTTGATGCCAGCTCGTTCTTGCACTAAAAGCTGGGATATCTGGGCAATTTCATCGGTGCTGCGGTAGGGAAGGATCAGCGCGACGTCGAAAGGCTCTAATTGCGAACCAGACACCTCGGCCAAGATCTGGCCGTCGCGGAGCTGGAGATTCATCACCTTGTTCTTGCGGGCATATTCTTGGCCACGCTGAATGCGGCCATGATCGCTCAAGCCAAAGATGAAGTGTTGCAGCATCCCGCCCGCGCCGTCGATGTCGGGCTGGACTGTCGGCTCTTGCACAGGCTGCGAGGAACGCGCGCCGAAGTTGGCGTAGATGACGTTGTCTTTTCTCGCTCGTACCATCTATTTCTCCCTGCCTCGAAAACGCATGAGCTCCATTAATTGCTCGGGTTCAAGCTCCGTGAGCCAGCCTTCACCGGCGCCAACCACAGCATTTGCCAGATGTATCTTGCCAATAATCACATCATTAATGGCCTCTTCGAGCGTGCCTTGGGCAAGAAGCTTATACACGCGCACATTGCGGCCTTGGCCAATGCGGTAGGCGCGGTCGGTGGCCTGATTTTCCACCGCCGGATTCCACCAGCGATCCATGTGCACCACCACATTCGCTGCGGTGAGGTTTAAGCCCGTGCCTCCGGCGCGAAGCGAAAGAATCATCACCGGCGGACCATCGGGCGATTGGAATTGCTCGACCATCCGGTCGCGGCCAGCCTTTGATACCCCACCATGCAAGAAGGGGATCGGCTCTCCATAGAATTCTTCTAGGTATGGCACGAGCATCTCGCCAAAGGTGGTGTACTGGGTAAAGATCAGCGCCTTTTCCTCAGCCATGCGAGCCTCGGAGAGGATCTCCATGAGCTTTTCCACCTTGCCGGAGCGATGCCGTCCGCGGTGAGTAATTGCGGAGTGATCGCCAAGAAAATGCGCGGGGTGGTTACAGATCTGCTTGATTTTGGTAATCGCCCCGAGCACCTTGCCTCGATTTTCAATCGATGAGCCTCCAGAAAGCTGGCCTTCTACTCCATGCACAAAGGCCTCGTACAGCGCTGCCTGTTCAGCGCTTAGGCGTACTGTGATTACCTCTTCGCGCTTTTCGGGCAGATCATCGATGATGCTTGGATCGGACTTTAAGCGCCGCAGAATAAATGGGGCACTCAGGCCACGAAGACGCTCGGCTGCTTCTTCGTCGTTATAGCGCTCAATGGCTCGTGCAAAGTGGTTGCGGAAAAATGAGGCACTTCCCAGCACACCTGGGTTAGCAAAATCGAGGATGGAGTGAAGCTCCGCCAACTTGTTTTCGATAGGCGTGCCAGTAAGCGCAATGCGGTGATCCGCCGGCAAGGCACGCGCAGAGCGCGAGGCCTTGGTGCTTGCATTCTTGATGGCCTGCGCCTCATCGAGCACTACCCTGCCCCAGCGCACCTTGGCCAGCTCGCTGGCCTCGCGTTGCAACACCCCATAACTGCTTAGCACCAGATCGGCCTGCGCTACTGCCTCAAACAGCGCTTCTCCTTTGGGGCGCGATGATCCGTGGAGTACCAGCACCTTCAAGCTCGGCACAAAGCGCTTTGCTTCTTTCGCCCAGTTGCCCACCACCGAAGTAGGTGCCACCACCAGCGTGGGCTTCCGGCGCGCCGCCTGCTTCTCTGCCTGCTCTTCTGCCTCCAGGCCCGCCTGCTCTCCAGCTTGCTGGCCCGCCTGCTCCCCAGCCTGCGCAATCTCAATGGCCTCCAGGCTGAGCAATTGCAGGGTTTTGCCTAGGCCCATGTCATCAGCAAGCACGGCACCAATCCTGTTGCTGGCCATCCAGTACAACCAATCCACGCCGCGGCGTTGATATTCACGCAACTGCGCATGCACTGTGGCAGGCAGCGCGACGCGTTGAGGCGCGGGGGCTTTTTCGCCGTCGACCACACCGAGTAATTCCTGGTACCAGGGGTCTCCGCGGAACTCCACTAATTGCTCTTGCTGCTGCATGGCAATGTTGCGCAGCTCTTGAATATCGGATTCTGCGATACCGGCGTTGGGGTCTTGAGCCAGCTCTTCCAGTTGTGCTGCTTCTGCAGCTAGTGCCTCCCAGTTCGGATCTTGGCGCAGCTTTGCCAACTCTGCCTGCATCCGCGCTTCATCGGCGCGTTTGCGCAGCATGCGCTTGGAGTTTTCCTGCAGTTGTTCAAAGTATTGCTGGATTTTGGCCACTTGGGCGGTATCGGCTACTACCCACCGCCCGTCGAGGCGCAACAGGCCTGACTTTGATTGCACCAGCTCTCGCATCTGTGCTTCATCGAGCTCAACGTCGCCCACAGATACTTTCCAGTCATAGGAAACGATCTGCTCAAAGCCGAACTTAGAAATCAGTGGGCCGCCGCTGACACGCACACTGGCCTTGGCTTGTTCTTTCCGGCCGGTCCATGCTTTTGGCAGCAAGACGGTAATACCGGCGCGCGAAAGTTTTTCTACGTCCTTTCGCACAAAGGCTGCCAGCTCATCGGTGCTTAAGGCGGTATCCCAATCCCCAACCGTTGATTGGCTGTACACCATGGTTGCCTCTGCCGGCAGCTCGCGGCGATAGTCCAGCACGGGGCTTAACTTGATCATTTTTTGGTGCTGCTCACGCAAAAAGGCCACGACCTCACGGTCATGTTCTCGAAGCAGCAGCGGCTGTGGGCTATCAACGCCGGAGCGAACCATGACCTTCACAGGCCACAGGGCAATCCCGAAATCATCGGACTGTGCTGCATCTTCTGCGGGCTCTTCAACCAGCACGATCAATTCCAGCTTGGATTTGAGCACGGAGTTGCGCCAGTCGCCAATAGCGTGGAGTAATTGCGGGTTCGCTCGGTGCAGCGATTCTGAACGCAGCAAGGCGCGGCTAAAGGCATGCCATTCGCGTGGGCGCGGGCGTTTATCTAGATCCACCAAGAGCGCGTGGGCGATCCAGTGCGGTAAGGCATCTGCCATATCTTCGGCCACGGTGCTGCCGGCGTTGCGCACCAATACACCCGGTGCTGCGGCCGTCATCTGCGCGATCCAGCCGCGCTCATTGAGCCCGGTTGCCAAGGTCCATTGCGGCCACCAGCGTTGTTCCCGAAACGCCAATTTGATGCTCAGGCGCCCGGCTCGCACAAATTGTTCTAGGCCCTCAAAGCATTGCACCATCCACCACAGATCGGGGGCGATGGTGGCGCGTTCTTCTTCTGTTGCCGCCGTTCCGCGCAGGCCGCTGATAGTGGCTAAGGCCTTCACGGTTTGTTCGGGGGTAAAGGCCACGGTGGGCAGCTTGGCAATATTGACGTTTCTGCCCTTGGGCGTCATGAGCGTGACGGGCTGAAAGTGCGTGCGCCGGCCTTTGATCAGTGCGTAGACCGCTGGCGGGAAGGCATCGTCTGGAACCGTATCGGCGGAAAGGATCTTGTGGCCTTCGACCTGTTCGATCCACAGCATGAGGCCGACGTCATTCGACCACAGTCCGTGCAACAGATACTCAGGCATAGGAATAGTTCTACCAGTTGGGTACCTAAACTACCCAAGCACTAATAGAACATCCGTGCTATTGTTCGTGGGGCAAGCCTCCCCCACTATTTGCAAGCCTCCCCCAATAATTGCGCTGATCACCGCCTGCATGGAAACCTTGGAACGCACCCTCACTCAATCTCATACCAAGGAGGCGCGATGACGGATACCACCTGGTTTATCATCGCCATCATCATCTATATGGGCGTCATGCTCGCCATCGGGTATTGGAGTTTCCAAAACACCGATGAATATGACGATTATGTACTTGCCGGCCGTGGCCTCAACCCCTTTGTAGCAGCGCTTTCTGCCGGCGCATCGGATATGTCTGGCTGGTTGCTCATGGGCTTACCGGGCGCGCTATTTGTGTCAGGTATGTCGGAACTTTGGATCGCCATCGGCCTGCTCATCGGTTGTTGGGCCAACTGGCGCTGGGTGGCTCCGCGCCTTCGCTCCTATTCGGAGGTCGCCGGCGATTCGATCACCCTGCCCTCCTTCTTTGAAAACCGCCTGGCCGATAAGTCCCGCGTGCTGCGCGTGGTGAGCTCGCTGATCATCATCGTGTTCTTCACCTTCTATGTCTCCTCCGGCATGGTTTCTGGCGGACGCTATTTCGAGTCCACCTTTGGCTCCGGCTACCTCGACGGCATGCTGATCGTTGCTGGCATCACCGTGGCCTATACCTTCATTGGTGGCTTCCTTGCGGTGAGTTATACCGATGCCGTGCAGGGCACCATCATGTTCTTGTCCTTGGTAATCGTGCCGGTGATGGCGCTATTGAGCCTGGATGATCCCTCGTCTATCTGGACGTGGGCTACCACGCACGATTACGGCCCTTATACCGGCGGCACTGGCAACCCTGATTACTTCTCCATGTTCAGTGGTGTGTCTGCCGCGGCCATCATTGGCAACCTCGCCTGGGGCTTGGGCTATTTTGGCCAGCCCCACATCATCGTGCGCTTTATGGCACTTCGCTCTCCTTCTGATGCCCGCCAGGGCCGCTACATCGGCATGACCTGGATGCTGCTTTCGATTGTGGGAGCTACCTTCGTGGCCATCATCGGCACCGCGTACTTTGGCCAAAACCCGAATGTTGCGGTGGTAGATCGCAATGCCTTCGAGACGATCTTCCTTGATATGGGCCGCGTGCTCTTCCACCCACTGATTGCCGGCTTGATCCTTACCGCAGTGCTTGCGGCGATTATGTCGACAATCTCTTCGCAGCTTCTGGTCACATCGACGTCGCTGATTGAGGATTTGTTTAAGATCTTCCGCAAAAACGAGCCTTCGCAAAGGCTGATGATTTACCTCTCGCGTACCGCCGTGGTAGCTGTTGCGATTGTCGCCGGGGTGCTTGCCATTAACCCTTCAGCCTCGATTCTTGAGCTCGTGGGCTTTGCCTGGGCAGGTTTTGGTTCTGCCTTTGGCCCACTGGTGCTGCTCATGCTGTACTGGCGCCGCCTCAGCACCACCGGCGCCATCGTTGGTATGACTACCGGTGCTGTCGTGTCGTTCGTGTGGGGCATGTCCAGTTTGAGCAATAGCTTGTACGAGATGGTGCCAGGCTTTATCAGCGGCCTGGTGGTCACGGTCGTTGTCTCGCTTTTAAGCAAGCAGCCTGCGCCAGCAGTGCTCCAGGAGTTCGACGATGCTGTCCGGCTTTCCAAGGTATCGGCCGCGAATCCGGATCTGGATATCACGCAAGCCAATAACCTCCAGCAGGCCGGCAAGCTCTAACTTCACATGAATGCGGGGAACCGCACGGGCGCGTTTTACGTCAAATATTGATGTGAGACGCGCCTTTTTGTTGCTCCTTGTCCCTACTGTGCTGCTCGCCGGGTTAAGCCTTCCTCCCCTCGAGCGCCTCGATCCTGCTATTAATCAGATCCCCCAGGTAGCGATGCGCACGAAGGTGCAGGGCTATCAGCGTGAGCAATTCGGCCACGGTTGGGCCAGGGCGCCGAAGGCCTCATGTGACACTCGCCAGCGCCTCTTGGCCGAGCAGCTTTTCGACGTCCACCAAGACCCATCGTGTGCGCTTCGCAGCGGATGGGGCGAGGATCCCTATTCCGGCAGGCGCATTGGTGTGGGGTTTGAAGGTGTAGAAGCGATCGAACTCGACCACGTGTTTCCTTTGGCCGCTGCCTGGGATCTTGGTGCTGCCACCTGGTCACAGCAGCAGCGCGAGAACTTTGCCAATGATCCACTGAATCTCGTCATCGCAAGTAGGCACGCGAATCAAGAAAAATCGGATGCACTACCGGCTTCGTGGTTGCCGCCAAAGCGTCGTGCTCGGTGCTGGTACGTCAATCGACTGGCCGCGGTTGCTGCGCGCTACGGGCTCGCACTGCCTCGGGCAGATGTGGCGGTGATGCGAAGACAGTGCCTTCTGCGTTAGGGTGCATAAGCTGACATCTTTATGTCAAAAACGCAAACTTTTTAGAAAGGTTGTAGTGCTTTGAGCTCTCTCCTCGTCATTTTGCACGTGCTCGCCGCCGTGCTCTTCCTCGGTCCTGTGACTGTGGCTGTGTCCATGTTTGGCCCTCGTGCCCTTGCTGCTTCTCGCGGCGATGAGCACGCTAAGGGTTCGGTGAAGACCCTGCATCGCATCACCAGCGTCTATGGCATCCTCTCGCTGTTTGTGCCCATGATTGGTATTGCCCTGATGTTCACCGGCGATTACTGGTCCGAGGGTCGTTTCCACGCCTCGATCTTGCTTTCCTTGATCGCTTGGGCTGTGCTGTTCTTCCTGATCCTGCCGCGCCAAACCAATATGGCTGGCGCCTTGGGCGCGCTTTCTCTTGATGAGCAGGCAGAAAAGACCTATAGCGTGAACAACTGGGAAAAGGCGAAAAGCCAAAGCGCCATGTTCGGTGGCATCTTCAGCGCTCTCTGGGTGGTTGTCTTCATCTTGATGATGCTCTAAGCACCCACAGCAAAAATACCGGCCAGCACCCCTGCTTGGCCGGTATTTTTTTATGTTTTTTAAGAAGATCCCACGAGCACCCACGGGGCTTTTTTGTTCTCGCGTCGAAACTCCAAGTGGCTCACGCCGTTGAGGTGCGCCATGTGATAGCCCCGGCACCAATCAACATCGCTGCGTTTGTAGGTTTTAGATTCATATCGGCCGTCGTCGTCAAGCATCAAGGCAATATTCTCGCCTTCTTCTGGGCCGTATTCAGGGGTATCGAGGCTATCGATGCCAATGGCAGATTCTGCCAGCGATCGCGGCTCATAGGGGCAGATCACGGCCACCTTGGTCCACTCGTCGCCATAGGCTTCTGCTGCGCTCAGTGAGACTACTTGGGGGAATTCCTGCCCCTTGGCCTTTGTGCGAAGGGCGTCTTCTAAGGGATCGTGGGTGACTAACCAGATGGTGAAAATAGAAAACATCACCGTGAATACGGTTAGAGCAGCCATTCCGAGAGTGGCACGGCGCACGGTGACTCCTTCGATTTGAGCATGTTCAACAATCTTTCTTTGATGCTAGAACGCGCAGTGGGAAATGCATAACCCCCAACCCGGCTCGTGCAAGCTGAGTTGGGGGCCTATGATCAGGGGCTTAGTCGCGCCAGCGGCCGCGACCGCCACGGCGATCATCGCGGTCTCCACGGTTTCCGCGGTAGCCACCGCGTCCACCACCACGGCGATCATCACGATCGCCTCTAAAGCCACCGCGGTGCTCACGCGGAGGGCGACCATTATCGCGTTCGATATTGATCAACTGGCCAGAGATGCGGGTATCGCGCAGGTTATCCAGCACATCGCGGGACATATCCTTTGGCAGCTCCACCAAGGTGTGATCGGCAAAGATGCTGATGCGGCCGAAGTCTTTATTGCTCAAGCCGCCCTCGTTGGCCAAGGCGCCAACGATGGAACCGGGCCGCACATGCTGGCGCTTGCCCACGGCAAGGCGATAGAGCTGCATGTCTTGGCTGCGCTCAAATCGGCTACCGCGATCTCCACGGTCGCGGCGATCTCCACGATCAAAGTCGCGGCCACGGCGCTCACGGCGATCCCCACGATCGAAGTCGCGCTCGCGGCGATCACGACGACGCTCCGGCGGAGCTTCCTTCATCAAAAACTCATCGCCTGCGCGTGCCTGGGTGGCCAGTGCGGCAGCAATATCTTCCAAAGGAACGTCGTGTTCTTCGGCGTATTGCTTGATCAGGCCGCGGAATACTGCAACCTGGGCATCTTCGAGCGACTCGGTGATGGAATCTGCGAACTTCGACTTACGCGAATCGTTGACCTCATCAACGGTCGGCAGATCCATCTCGGTCAGCGGCGCGTTGGTGGCGCGCTCAATGGAGCGCAGCATGCGACGTTCGCGCGGGGTAACAAACAGGATCGCCTCACCGGAGCGACCAGCACGACCGGTACGGCCGATGCGGTGCACATAGCTTTCGGTGTCGTTGGGGATGTCGTAGTTAAACACATGGGTGATGCGTTCAACGTCCAAACCACGAGCAGCAACGTCGGTGGCTACCAGGATGTCCAGGCGGCCATCTTTGAGCTGATCCACGGTGCGCTCACGCTGGGCCTGCGCAATGTCGCCATTGATGGCGGCAGCAGAGAAGCCGCGGGCACGGAGCTTTTCTGCAAGCTCCTCGGTTTCGTGCTTGGTGCGCACGAACATGATCATGGCTTCAAACTCGGTTACTTCGAGGATGCGGGTCAAAGCATCGAGCTTGTTGCGGTGCGCAACCGAAAGGTAACGCTGCGTGATGTTGGTGTTGGTGCGAGTTTCGCTCTTGACCTGGATTTCACGCGGGTCATGCATGTACTGCTTGCTCAAACGGCGAATACCGTTGGGCATGGTGGCAGAAAACAGCGCCACCTGCTTGTCTTCAGGAGTATCGGCGAGGATGCGCTCCACGTCTTCCTGGAAGCCCATGTTGAGCATCTCGTCTGCCTCGTCCAAGACGAGGTACTTCAGCTCGGAGATATCCAGCGAGCCCTTTTCCAGGTGGTCGATGACACGACCAGGAGTACCCACGATGATCTGCGCACCGCGGCGAAGCCCAGAAAGCTGAATGCCATAGGCCTGGCCACCATAAATGGGCAGGACGTGGATATCGCCGAGGTGATCGGCAAAGCTTTGGAAGGAATCGGCAACCTGGAGTGCCAATTCACGGGTTGGTGCCAGCACCAGCGCCTGGGGGTGGCGCTTTTTCGCGTCGATGCGCGAAAGAATCGGCAGGGCAAACGCGGCAGTTTTACCTGTACCGGTTTGCGCAAGACCCATCACATCGTTGCCTTCCATCAGCAACGGGATGGTCTGTGCCTGGATGGCTGAGGGAACCTCAAAGCCAACCTTTTGCACGGCCTTTAATACGGCCTTTGGCAAGCCCAGGTTTTCAAACCCGGCTTCCTTCTTACCCTCTTGTTCACGTTCCGCTCCAGCGGCTTTCTCATTGTCCGCTGCAGCGGAGTCGTTGTTCTCAGAAGTATTCGCGCCCTTGTCGCCATCAACATCTTGGATGGCGTTTCCTTGCGATTGATCCTGAGATTCCGACACAAAATTCTCTTCCGGCACGTTCTCGCCGCCGGTGGCGTTATCGGTAATGCTCATTGCTAGTCCACGCTACGCTATTGGCCGATATATTGCCGAAAAGGAGACGCAACCCTCCCTTTCCCAAGCATGTGTCTAAGCACACTATCTATGCTCAAAGGCGGGGCAAAAAGCACGAAACGCTACCGGCGCGATCACTGAGATCACGCTGATAGCGTTGATCGGCTTGGCCTTCACACCCGCCGGTCCTACTTGCAGGCAGCAAGCCGATTAATCGTGCGCACTAGACCAACCTTCGGGCTCCTGCTCCAGGTGTTGCCACCATAAAGGAAGGCTCTGGAAAGCCCTGAGCTTCGGCTGCCTGCGCAATGCGTTCAGCCAAGGCCGCTACCTCGTCTTCGGCAACGATGGTGATCACGCTGCCGCCAAAACCACCGCCGGTCATGCGCGAACCACGGCTGCCTACCGTCTGGAATACCGATTCCAGCTCGGGAGTTACTACCTCGTATTGATCGCGCAGTGATTCATGGGAATCACGCATGAGCTTTGCAAAGGTGTTCAAGTCATCGCGCTCTAGAGCCTTGGCAGCCTCAGCGGTGCGATCCGTTTCTTCCACCACATGCTTTACACGCTTGCAGGTCACCTCAGCATCGCGGCCTTCGGCATTTGCCCATGAGGCAGCGCGAACCACGGCGTTATCTACCTCGCGCAAGGTCTGCGCACCCATCGCGGCGGTCACGTCGTCGATCACGCCACGCCTGGAGGCGTATTGGCCGTCGTTAAGCGCGTGCGGCGCGTTCGTATCGGCAATCAACAGCGCAAGCCCATGGCCTGAAAGATCGAAGGGCACCAAGGTGGTTGAGCCTTCTTGGAAGTCAATCACCAGTGCTTTGCCTTCTTGGCCAAACAGCGATGCACGCTGATCCAAACCACCGGTCGAGGCACCCACCACCTCATTTTCAGCTCGGATGCAGGCATCTACTAAGGCGGTGCGCTCTGCTTCGCTCGCGCTACGGCCAGTGGCTAATTCCAGTGAGCCCAAGGCAGCAGAGCATTCCAGGGCTGCTGAGCTTGAAAGCCCAGAGCCCACGGGCACATCAGACACGATGGCCATGTCGAGGCCTTCGGCGCAAGGAATCACCCCAGCCTCAATCGCTGCCCAAATGGCTCCCACCACATAGCCTGCCCAATTATCGGGGCTGCCAGGGCCTACCTCGTTGATGGGGATCTCTACACGCGAGGCCTCATGCTGGCCCGGCGCGAGGGAGACCACGCGGTAGGTGGGTTGGCCGGAGCGTCGAAGGGCGATGGCGGTATTGGCTTTCAGCGCAAAGGGAATGGAGATTCCGCCGGCATAATCAACGTGATCGCCAATCACATTCACACGCCCTGGTGCTGCCCACACCCCTTCTGGGTCTTCGGAGAAGTAGGAGCGAAACAGTGTGCTTGCGGCGTTGGCTAGGGTGGCGTCGTCGCGGGTTTCCATCCAGCGTGGCATGGTTACCACACCTCCTTGAACTTCTTGGCTATAGCCTCAGGGGTGGTGTCGTTGATCCACACACCTTGGGCTGATTCTGAACCGGCGAGGTACTTCATGCGGTGCGGGCTGCGCATGAGTGAGAACATCTGTAAGTGCAATCGCCCATAGGTGCGTAGCTCGGTATCCACCGGGGCTTGGGTCCAACCGGCGATGTAGGGGGTTTTGTCCACACCTTCAAAGAATTGATCAAAGGCGCTATACAGCCGCTTGAGCAAGCCTGCGAGCTCATCGCGTTCTTCTGGGTTGAGCTGGCTAAAGTCTGGCACATGCCGTTTGGGCATCACCATTACCTCTACCGGCCATTTGGCTGCTGCTGGCACAAAGGTAAGGAAGTGCTCAGCATCTTCGATCACGCGGCTGCCGGCATTAATTTCGGCTTGCAGGATTGCATCGAAGAGGTTATCGCCCTGGTTCAGTGCGTGTGCTTTGGCTTGTTCTACTACCTGCTTGAGCCGGGGGCTTAAAAATGGGTAGGAGTAGATCTGACCATGCGGGTGCTGCAGGGTCACGCCGATTTCTTCGCCTCGGTTTTCAAAGGGGAAAACCTGTGCCACCCCAGGGATTTGGGATAGTTCAGCGGTTCGGTGCGCCCAGGCTTCGATCACGGTGCGGATGCGTTCGGTGCTGAGGTCCTTGAAGGATCCCTGCACGTCTTCGCTAAAGCACACCACCTCACAGCGCGCCAAGGCGGGTTCTCGTGGGAAAAGCTCATCTCCGTCGACGTAGTGCTCCCAGCCTTCGGTATCCATGTGTTGGGTAAAGGAGGGGAAGCGGTTTTCAAACACCACCACGTCGTAGGAAGGCGATGGGATTTCGGTGGGCAGCTCCCCTGGTTTGCTTGGTGCCAGGGGGTTTTCATTGGCCGGTGGCATGAATGTTCTGTTCATTCGATGCGAGGCGTAGGCCACCCACGTGCCGGTGAGGGGGTCGCGGCGGATTTCGGAGGATGTGTTTGCTTGGGGTAGGTCGCGAGGATCCTCCAGCACGCGGTCGCCATGTTCGCGATCGTCGAAGTAGATAATCTCGCGGCCGTCGGCAAGCTTTGCTTTGGTGATCGCGACCTGGTGCATTAGTGACCTCCGGGAAGCGAAGACTCGTCGATCTTGGACTCATCCACCACGATGGGCTTCATCTTTGCCCAGAGCATGAATGCCACGCCCACCAGCAGCATCGCTAGGCCGGCATAGAGGTTATCGGCGCTGTTTTTAAGCGCCCCGGTGTCGGGGTTAGTGCCCGGGTCGAGCACGAAACTACAGATCACCAAGACGATGCCGTAGAGGCCGATGAGCAGACCGATGAAGTTGCGGATATCGAAAGCACCCGCAGCATGCTTTTTGTTCTTTGCCATGATTGCACTCCTTTTAGGCGAAGATGATGTTCAAGGCGATGACGAGCACCATGCACAGCACGCCAAGGGGAACGGTACGGCGGTACCAAGGAAGGGCGGCCTCGTTTGCGTCGACAAGCGATTCCTTGGGAGTAACCGAGCGGACAAAGCCGACAAGCTCACTATCGGGCTTGGGCTTCGTGGCCATGGACACCACGATGGAGATGATGATGTCGGTGGCAAAAGCGATGGAGGCTGCAACGAAGGCAGTACCTTGGCCAGGAAGGTTCACCACCGGGTCTTGACCAAGTGAGAGCACCCAGAAGCCGATGGCGGCGAGAGTACCGGATACCAAGCCCACCCAACCGGCGGTGGGTGTCATGCGCTTCCAGAACATACCCAGAATGAAGGTGGCAAACAGCGGGGCGTTAAAGAAGCCGAAGAGCGTTTGCAGGTAATCCATCACGTTGCCGAAGTTCTTGGCCAAAAGCGCAGTGAACACGGCAATCACGGTGGCACACACGGTGGCTAGGCGGCCGAAGCGCAGGTAGTACTCGTCTTCACGATCCTTGACCACATAGGTTTGCCAAATGTCGTAGCTCATCACCGTGTTAAAGGCGGAGATATTGGCAGCCATACCGGCCATGAAGGAGGCCAGCAAACCAGCAATTGCCACACCGAGCAGACCATTAGGCAGCAAGTCGCGCATCAACAGCAGCACCGCATCATTCGGCGCGGCCTCGGGGTTAGGACCAATGAGCTCAGCCACGAGCACCGAGGCGATCATGCCGGGCAGGACCACCAGGAAGGGAATGAACATCTTGGGGAAGGCACCGATGATCGGCGTCTTACGAGCCGCAGACAGCGACTCGGAGGCCATGGCGCGCTGAACCTCAACGAAGTTGGTGGTCCAATAACCAAAGGAGAGCACGAAGCCAAGACCGAAGGTAATGCCGATTACAGAGAGCACCGGGGAATCAAAACCGGAGATCTGCATGCCCGGCCAGGTGTGGAAGTGCGAGGAATCAGCCACTTGCTCCTTCAAACCAGACCAGCCACCAACGCGGTTCAAGCCGATCAGGGTCAGCGGCAGCAGCGCTGCGATGATGACGAAGAACTGCAGCACCTCGTTATAGATGGCGGCCGAAAGACCACCCAAGGTGATGTACGAAAGCACGATCACAGCGGCCACGATCAAGGTGACCCACAGCGGCCAGCCCAGCAAAGCGTTGACGATCTTTGCCAGCAGGAAGAGGTTCACGCCAGCGATGAGCAACTGCGCCAGGGCGAAAGAGATGGCGTTAACCAGGTGCGCACCCGGGCCGAAGCGCCGCAGCATGAATTCCGGCACCGAACGAACCTTGGAGCCGTAGTAGAAGGGCATCATCACAATGCCCAAGAACACCATCGCCGGCACCGCGCCGATCCAGAAGTAGTGCATGGTTTGGAAGCCATATTGCACACCATTGGCAGACATGCCGATGATTTCCACCGCACCTAAGTTGGCGGAAATAAACGCCAAGCCCGTCACCCACGCGGGCAGGCCACGGCCGGAGAGGAAGAAGTCGATAGAGGAAGAGACACGTGCCTTCGCAGCCCAGCCAATGCCGAGCACAAACACGAAGTACAACGCGACCAATAGATAGTCGACCCAACTGGCGTCGAGCCGCAGTGCGGTATCCATACCTGGTCACCTTTACTTTCAACTGTTAATGAGGGGATATTCAGTTGTTGGCCTGGAGGTTTCAGGCCGCGCTTATGTTAATTCGGTATTCGATTGGCGAACCCGGCAAGAGCTTTTCGACGTCTACGTCATCATGTAAAGCGTTCGGCGGCGCGGACATAGGCTCGATTGCCACTGCCCTTCCCCGACCCGGGTACGTCACTCCGAGAGATTCATCCGGGGTGAAGATTTGAGCCCACCCTAGGTTGGAACTGCACCGCATCATCACCGCGCCATGTTCGCCAGTCAGACGTGCGTTCACTCCACCAGGAGCGGTGAAGCAATCATCAAATACCAGCCCGCTAAGCCCGACTCCTGCTTGAAGATCTGAAACTATAGGGCTGCGGGTGAGGGATCCGCTGGGGAGATTCCGCTTGCTATCAAGAGGCAGTTGTTCATCCACATTGATTTCAAGCTGCAGCGCATCGGTTGGTTCACCAAAGCAATTCAGGTAGCTATGCCATCCAAAGGCGAAGGGAGCAACTGACTCTTTCGCTTCCGCCTTTGCGTAGAGCTCCAACCCATCCTCGCTGAGCGAATACCTGACCTGCAGCTCGATTTGCCACGGCCACCCAGGGCTTTGAGGGATTTCGGTACGCAGCACAACCGAATCAGTGTCACGCTGGACTACCGACCAGATGAGGTTATGAACGAGCCCATGGATGGCGTTGTTTCGATCAGGTTCGGAAATCTCGAGCTGATAGGACTGCCCTTCGAAAGAGAATTGGCCATCTTCCACACGGTTTGGCCAAGGTGCCAATATCAATCCTGCTGCGAGAGGAGGATCAGAGGGATCTTCATACGTTTCTACGAGTGGATAGCCACGATAGGTGAGAGCTTTAAGTCCCCCTCCGAGAAGATTCACCTCCGCGTGGTAATCCCCAAAGTTAAGCTCAATCAGGCTCGTTTTTGCAGGTTCCACGGTGTTTTTACCTCTCAGTTTCGAGACATCCCTAGCGAAGCTATTTGAAGGACGTCTGACAACTTTCATGCTAGTTCTGTAAAAACAATATTGGCAACCAAAGCCATCACTTTGGGGCTACTGAACACACTCATCACGAGCCGAACTAGGTCATTTGTTCGATTGCATGGTTGCGGGTTAGACTGCTCAGCATTTATCTCACAAAGTGGTAACCCACACCTATGCATTGGTTACTCGATAGGATGGCTTCGTGACTACTTCAGACCAACTGCTCCCCATTTCGGAGGCAGCAAAGATCCTGGATGTCTCAATCGACACACTGCGCCGCTGGGACAAAAGTGGCATTATCCGAGCGAAGCGATCCCCCCAAGGACACCGCCTATTTAATGTTGCAGAGATCAACCGGGTGATCGCAAAGCAACAATCACGATCTCAAGGCCACGGCGAACGTCACTATTCGATTCACAAAGACGCTCAGCCGAACGGTCTCAACTCCATTGACCTTTTCGCTGGCGCTGGCGGAACAGCGTTAGGCCTGAGCAATGCTGGCTTTGATCACCTCCTTCTTTCCGAGCTCGACCGCCACGCCGCAGCAACGTTGCGGAAAAATCGTCCCGAATGGAACGTTGCCGAAGGCGACGTAGCCGAACTCGATTTTTCAGAGTTCCGTGGTCAGGTAGATCTCGTGGAAGGTGGATTTCCCTGCCAGGCCTTCAGCTACGCTGGCCACTCGCGCGGCTTCGAAGACACTCGCGGCACATTGTTTTTCCAATTCGCCCGTGCAGTAAGCGAAACCATGCCAAAAGTATTCATCGGCGAAAATGTGAAAGGGCTTCTCCGCCACGACCGCGGACGCACCCTCGAAACAATGATGCGAAGCCTCGCCCAGATCGAAGATGAGCAAGGTGTCGGTTACACGTTCGGCTACAGGATTATCCGTTCTCAATATCACGATGTTCCTCAAAAGCGCGAGCGCTTAATCATCATGGGTGTGCGTGAAGACGTTGGCACCGAGCTGTTCTTTCCCAAGGAGCGCGAATACATCGTCAGCCTTTGGGATGCGATTGGCGATAAACCCAGCAGCCCTGGAGCAACTTATCCCGAGTCGAAACGACGTGTCCTTGCCCAAGTGCCAGCAGGTGGCTATTGGCGTGACCTCCCCGTGGAAGAACAGAAGAAATATTTAGGCGGTTCCTTCCATCTAAGCGGAGGAAAGACCGGCATGGCTCGCAGGCTTTCATGGGATGAGCCTTCGCTGACGCTTACTTGTGCACCAGCTCAAAAACAGACCGAGCGATGCCATCCCGAGGAAACTCGCCCACTAAATGTGCGCGAGTACGCGAGGATTCAAACCTTCCCCGATCATTGGGACTTCGAAGGTGGACTTGGCGCATCGTACAAGCAAATTGGCAACGCGGTGCCAGTGAACGTGGGATACTTCCTAGGTAAATGCGCAGAAACCATGATTGATCCCTCTAAAGCAGAGATCTTTTCGGATTTCGTCGAACCTGCACATTCGGACGAATACGTTTCGCGGCGTTTCCGAAAGTAGGCAACACCCAAGTCGAGAGTTGAGCACCGATGGCATTTGAGTATCTAGACCTTCCGTTTTTTCCAAAAGGCTTTCTCAAGTCTGAGATGGATCGACTGCTCGCGCCACCGTTAAAGAATCGAGAAATCAAAGATCCTTTTAGCGCACTGATTGAAGGTTACAGCTCAGGTGGTTACGACAGTTGGGTTGAGCGCGAAACCGCCCGCGCACTCAATAAGTCGCTTACCAACCGTCTCGGGGCTTTCCACCAGGAGGTCATCGGTGCTCTGCCTGGCTGGAAATCTACAGGCCCTCACGGGGATGCCTACGACGTCATTCACGAAGGCCCGTTTGGACCTCGCAATCGCCCGGCAGTTGCCGAGGTCAAGGCCAAATACAACACCATGAATTCCAACGGTGCGGAAAGGGTATATAACAACTTCTTGAGCTTGAGAAAACACAGCAAGTTCAAAGAGTACGACTGTTACCTAATCCAAATGATCCAGAAACACCCCGTGAACGAACCGTGGGTGCCAAATCAAAAAAGCTACGGCAAGCTCGACCACATCCGCGTCATTGGCGCACCGGAGGTCTTCGCAATTAGTATAGGCGATCCAAACGCCTTTAGCGAGTTCATGCGCGCCTTCGAGCAGTACTTAATTGAGTTTTATAACTGCGAACCCGATAAGAAGCTTGGTGATGTGATCAGCCAGGCCTTCCCCACCGTAAATCTCAACCCCGAGGCCAACTAAGCCCCTAGCTTTCCAGCGTTTCCCTTGCGAAGATCCAGTACACCAGAGCGATTGCTGTGATCACGCCGCACAGAATGAAAGCCGCGGGGAAGCCGAAGTGCTGGGCCGTTAGGCCCACGGCAATGGGCGAGAGAATGGATCCGAAGTCTTGAGACATCTGGAAATTCGCCAGCACTTTGCCGCCGGATTTTTCGTTGCCCACCACATCGGCTAGTACGGCCTGCTGGGCTGGGTTTAAAAAGCCCGCGCCTGCGCCAGTAAGTGCTGAAAGCAGCAACAGCACCCATACTTCTCCGCTAAAACCCAGAGCGGCGGTAAAGGCACCATTAATGGCAAGGCCTGCCATGAGCACTGGCTTCCTGCCGATTGAATCGGCAAGTTTCCCAGAAAACTGCAGGGCGAAGGCGTTGCCTGCGGCGAAGGCAGTAAGCGCAATACCTGCGATGGCAGCACCGTTGCTAAAGGTGGCGGCGCAAAACAGTGGCACGACGGCGATGCGGGCTCCGAAATTAGACCAACCATTGGCAAAGCCAGAGATTAAGGTGCCGCGATAGGCAGAATCTGCGAAGGCCTGCCCAAAGCGCATCGTGGGCAATTTCTTCTCGCCTTTTTGTACTGCGCCAATATTCGAAGGCATGCGCCACCACACCACACACGCCGCCAAGATCACCGTCACGGCGTAGATGATGAAGGGGATGCGCATTCCCAGTGAGGCCAGGGCACCGCCGATGACCGGTCCTAGGATATTTCCGAAAAGAAAGCCCGAGGCATAGGCCGATGATGCTCGCCCACGAATTTCTGGCGGCGAGAGCTTAATAATCAACCCCATGGCAGACACCGTGAACATGGTGGAACCAAAGCCTGCGATGGCTCTTAAGACGATGATCTGCCAGTAGGCCTGCGCTATGGCAACAAAGCCTGTGGCAATGGCGACGGTAAATAGCCCTGTGAGGTAGACCTTGCGCGAGCCGATTGCGTCGACAAGCGAACCTGACACCGGGGCAAAAATGAGGCGGGTGGCGGCGAATACCGAGACCACCGCGCCTGCAAGCGCCATGCCTACGCCGAAGCTCGCGGCGAATTGCGGGATGATCGGGGCGATGATGCCAAAGCCGATGGCGATGATGAATGCGGCCATCACCAAAATCCAGATTTCGTGGGGGATCTTGGTGCGGGTGGTGTTGGCTTGGCGTATCACTCGACTCAGGATACCCATACCTACACCAATGAGGTTGAGGTGGTGATCAATACCTCCACTATTAGAACGTCTGTTCTATTTTTGCTGGCGGCGAATCGGAGGTTGCTCACTATATTCACCAACCATGTACAGCACGAAACAACACCACAGCAACGCACTGAACACCGACCTTGCCACCGCATGCGCAGTGATCGAACAAGAACACAGCGATACCCTGGCCAAAATCCGAAGCACCATCCGCCACCCGCGCTCTCTCGCACGCCCCCAAGCCTCATGGCGGCCACCGAGCATCACCCTTGATCCGCCTTCCGCCTCTCATGGATTAAAAGTTGCCATCACCCGAAGAAGAGTCGGCCCAAATGTGCAGGCCAGGATACGAGGCTATGGCGAGCACCGCCGCCCGGCCTATGTGCTAGCCCTGAGGTTTTCTTATAGCAATGGCCAAGAAGTACCCCCGTTATTGGCAGAGGCATGGGTACGAGGAATCGTCGGCGAGGCCAATGCAGGCTGCGTTCATGCCCTCAGCGATGCGTACACGCCTACGTTTTTGTGGATCACCGATGCCCAAGGACAAGCCCTGCACTCCCCCGCCTCGTTGTTTGCAGCCTTCGCCCAAGCAGCCTAAGGCAATACACCGAATCCAATACACCGAACACAAAACAAAGCCCCCGCTTGGAAGGCTTGAAGGCCAAAAGCAGGGGCTAGGTTGGGCGCGTATGCGCAGCTTAAGATGCGCTATTCGGCATCCTTGAGGTCTTCTTCATCATCGAGATCTTCTTCAAAGTCCTCGTCGTCTTCGCCAAAAATGTCATAGACCTCGGGCTCATCGTCGAAGTCATCTAAAGGCATGAGCTGCGATTCCCAATCCTCGGCGTGATCGGCAGCAAGGGAAAGCACATCGAAGAGTCGATCAGGATCGCTAAAGCTACCAAGCTCGAGCACCTCTTCTGTCATGGCGCCGATTTCCGCGGCAGCCTCGTAGAAGATGCGTTCACGCTCCTCATCGGTGATATCTTCAGGATCTTCCAGATCCCACAGGTTATCTACTGCTTCGCCAACCATCTCCTCGAACTCTGCACCTAAGGTGACAAAGCTGACGTGGGCTACCACCTCGGCGTCTTCAACGCTGACCTCCACAATCAACTGAGAGTTATCTGCAACCTCAGCGATCACCACACTCGGATCCATCGGATCTTGCAGGAAGGTCAGATCGGCGATGCGCTCATCAGTAGATTCGAGCAAATCACGAAGAATCGTCACCACTTGATCAGTAGCAACATGCTCAGCAACGGTGCGCACGGCATCTTCTAAGGAAAACACCACCGAGACCAACGCAGCCTCAAAATCAACATCCTCTTCAGGGCCGGTGGAGGCGGCAATGTAGACATTTGCCGCAGGCATGAGCGGGTCAATTTCTACAAACTGAATTTCCACATCAGAGGTGATAGGAACAAACATCACCTCGTCATTCACGCGGGATTCAATCCCCTCCGCATCCAGCGCAGCAGCGATCTCTTCAAAGAAACTCATGTTTTGCCCTTCCACGGAGAAGTCAGATCAAAGGCCTGGTTTAGCTACTAAAACCATCACCTTGGCCTAAGCCTAGCCTTTTGCTCCCCGGAATGCTTTAGAAAATGACAGCCTGCACTCAAAGCCGCTTTTACCAGGGCTGAAGGGCCGCTAACTGCCCAGCAATGCGCTGCTCACGGTCTTGATGCGGGCACGAGGTACACACCCCAGCATTAGGCGAATGGTAAATCATGCAACAAGAACTGCGGTGGGCAAGCAAATACTCCGGCTCCTCACCCGATGCAAGTAATTCCTGCAGGTCAGCTTGGATAATCTGGCCATCTTCTACAGCATCCACCCGAAGCGGCGGCAAGGTCACTTGCTGGCGCGCAGCATCGCCATCACCTGCGCCCGCTGCGGATGCAGCTTCACCATTGCTCATTACGGCAGCGCCCTCATTGGCTCCCTGCAATAAACCTTCGCGCAACTGCTGGGCCACCTCGAAGGCTCGGGCAGTTTCAAAGGCCTGATTGCCAGCACCAACCGCCGGTTGGATCAACCCATCTGCAATAACTGACCATAACGGCGCAGGCCGTAGATCTAGATGCGAACATAACCCAGCCACTAATCCTGCAAGGCTAAGACCAAGACCTCTAGCCGAGGCCTCCACGCTGCCGGCCTGGCGCAAAGGGCGGAAGCCGAACCAGAAATCGCCGTCTCTGCGAAACAGCTCCCCGCTGCGAAGATCCAAATCCGGCACCACGTCTTCTTCCACCATCAAATGCACCGAAGGGGCTGCGAGATCTCCGAGCAATGTATAAAGCCAAAGTTGGGCGGTGTGCTTTGGCTTATCCAGGCTAAAGATTGAACGGCACTGAGCAATCGCTGCATCAACGCACGCTTGTTGCCCTAACTGCGCACAATCCATCGCTACTACCCCGGCGGGATCGCTCGCATCAGGATTAATGCTCGGGCTAAAGCGTTCATGCTGTGCAAGCAGCCGACCAATGGCTCGCTCAAGGTGCTCATCACTGGCAGTAGAGGTACTCATTGCTTTCGGTCTTTCTTCTTGCGGTGCTTCTTTTTCGCCGGCAACACCTGGGGCTGTGCTTTTACCCTCAAAGGTATCGCACTTCCATGGTGCGCTAGCACCTTGCGCTGTTGTTTCTGCGCTTCGCGCTGGGCCTTTTTAGCCTTACGCTTTGCCTTCTCGGCCTTGCGCTGCGCTTTCGCAGCCTTACGCTCGGCTTTTGCGGCTTTGCGCTCCGCCTTCTTTGCTGCCGCCTCGGCTTTTCTCAACTCAGCGATCTTCGCCTCGGCCTCGGCTTCGAGCGCGTCATGCTGGCTCGGCGCTTGGTTGTTGCCGCTTGGCGCTTCGCCGTGCTGGTGAGGTGCTTGGCTGTGACGCGCTTTGGCCAAGCGCTGCCTAGTGGCAAAGGCTCTCCCCTGTGGCTTTTCTACCTGCGCGTCTTGCTCTGCTGCAGGGCTGTCATGGAAGCCAAGGTCGTGCTGCGCGGTATCAGCCGTGGAGTCCGGGTGCTGAGAGGTAGCCGTAATGGCAAGTGGCTCAAGTGGTTCTACTGGCTCAAGGCCAAGGGCCTGCATGATCTCTGGTCTACCAATGCCCCACTGCGTCATGTCGTAGCGTTCCCACACCCGACGAAACGCCGCGCGCGGGTCGTAGCTGACGTGAAGTTCGCGATCAAAAATCAAGGTGGCTCGCCCAGGGTGCAGATCATCTGGGCTGCGATAGCGCGGCCACTCGCGTCCGGGGTTGCCGTAGTGGATAAAGCGCGACCACAACCGCTGCATGCTTTGGCTTAAAAGCTCCAGATCAGCACGCCCACCAATGTGCAGCTTGGAGGTTTTGGCTGCTTTGAGGTCTCCAAACAGCGGCGTCAGCTCCATGGAGTGCCAGGCTCCAAGACCTAACCAGCGCATGGTTGGTGGGGTGAAATCAAAGCGATACATCCACGTTTGAGCCCCTTGAGCATGCGCTCCTGCGGCGTGTACTGCGGGCGCCCAGAAGATGGCGTCGGAAAGCAGATCGGCAAAATCACTGCGACGTTGTGCATTTTGGTACATGTGCAGCACAAGGTCGGTGCCTGCTGGATCAAAAGATTCCAACATGCGCCGCGCTGCCCTGGTGCGCGCTGTAGAGCGTAGATAGAAGGCCTTGGTAAAAGACGTCTCGTCGCCATTGGTGCCAATCAGCAGCGGCACCTTATGTTGTAGGCCTTGGGCAAATACTTCCAAGGGATGCTCAAAGATCACCCGCTTATCCACCGTTGGGCCAAAGCAGGTATTCATCTGAATCAGCTCGCCGGTACGCCACAACATCTTTTGCCCGGCGCGCACCAAATCGGCTGCATCTACGTTTCTTAGCTGCTCAAGATCGGGGTGTTCAAACCCGAGCCTTCGTTGTAATTCCGAGGCCCAGAATTGTGCCTGCACTGGGGAGTGGATGGCGGCAAGCGGTGGGGATTGGGCGATCGCTTTGCTAAATAATCCGGCGGCTGCAGGAACACACATGAGCGTGAGCACGGCGGCACCGCCGGCGGATTCGCCCATGATGGTGACGTTGTTTGGGTCCCCGCCAAAGGCTGCGATATTGCGCTGTACCCATTTCAGTGCCAGGAGTTGATCCAGCACCGCTGGGTTGGCCTCGCAGTCTTGGCCAACTGAGCGCATGTCTAAATATCCCAGCACCCCGAGGCGGAAATTGATCGATACGTACACCACGTCCATGGCCTCTGCCAGGGCGTGGCCGCGCAGGATCTGCTCGTGGGAGGAGCCGAAAATAAACGAGCCGCCGTGGAAATAGACCACCACCGGCAAGGTGGCATCGCTATCGGGGCGCACGATGTCGAGGTTGAGGCAGTCTTCGCTGCCGCGCACCTTATCGCTGGGTCCCAAAGAGGGTTGAGCGGCCACGGGGCCATATTCGCTGCACTCGCGCACACCGGTCCACGGTTCTACGGGGTGTGGGGCGCGGAAACGTCGACTGCCGCTGGTATCGCCACCATAAGGAATGCCCCGCCACGTTTGTACTTGAACCCCAGATGTTTCGTCGACAAGCCGAATGCCCCCTACGAGCCCCGAGGTAGTAGAGATAACGAGATCGGGGTGTGCTTCATTGCTTGTCGACGCACCCATGTGTTCTACAGTAGGGCACATGGTGAACATCGTCGACCGCGAAACAGTCCTGTGCATCTCACTTGCCGCGCGCCCCTCAAACCACGGAGTGCGCTTTCATAACTGGCTGTTTGACCACTACCAGCTCAACTACCTCTATAAGGCCGTAGCCCCAGTCGATATCACCGCAGCCATCGCAGGCGTGCGAGGCCTAGATATTCGCGGCGCTGCCGTGTCGATGCCCTATAAACAAGACGTGATTCCGCTGATTGATGCGCTCGATCCTTCCGCAGAACGCATCCAGGCAGTCAATACCATCGTCAATGAAGACGGGCTGCTCACCGGCTATAACACCGACTACATTGCCGTGGCCTCATTGCTGCGCACCCACGAAGTAGATCCCGGGCTACGTGTAGCCGTACAAGGCTCTGGTGGCATGGCCAATGCCGTGGTGGCCGCTCTTGCAGATCACGGCATGCAAGGCGTAGTAGTTGCCCGCAACGAAGCCACCGGCCAAGCGCTAGCCCAACAATACGGCTGGCAGCACGCCTTTGAAGTGCCCGAAGACGCAGAACTGCTAGTAAACGTGACACCACTTGGTATGAGCGGAGAACACGAAAACGTGCAGGCCTTTAGCGATCAAGCCATCGAGCGCGCACGCATCATCTTCGATGTAGTGGCCTACCCGGTTCGCACCCCACTGATTATTGCCGCCGAGCAAGCCGGCAAACCCATCATCCACGGCGGCGAAGTAGTGGCCTTGCAAGCAGCCGAACAATTCAAGCTCTACACCGGCGTGGAGCCATCTGCCGAAGCTGTTGATGCAGCCGAGGCCTACGCGCAGCAATAACCAGGGCTAGGCCATAAAGGCCGAAGAGATTGCAGGCCGCACCGGAAACAGACTCGGTGCGGCCGCTTTTTGTTCGCTGGGGGCGGTGAGGGGTTTGGGGTGTTTCGGTGCGGGGTTTGAGCGGTGCGGCGCGGGGGTTTCGCCGTCCGGCTGATAACAGTTTGACTACAGTTTCACCCCAACGCGCTTCGGGGTTGCTAACAACTGGATTGATTAATATACATTTATATCTCGTGCGAGACCGCTGCTACTCAGCAGTACACCCAGCGCATGATACGAGACACGCGCGAGTGTGCATCAACGCTGGTCTTGCACCTAAAACACCAACAAAAACGCGCAACTAGAGCGCACAGTAGTTAAAAGGAAACACCATGGGAATTTTTAAAAAGGCCGCCTCTAAAGTTGGCGATCGCTTCTTATTTAATAAAGACAAAGAAAACTCCACCGACCTCAACAACGCCGATCTAGACAACGCCGATCTAGACACCCTGGCTGATAACTCTGGCGCTACCGGCAAGGCCTTGCTGCGCACCCTTGATCGCGCGGCAAAGATGCAGTCCTCGGCCATCGTCAATTATGTGGAATGGCTGCGCTCTAAAAACCAGGACGCAACCCCTGAACAAATCCAGCAGAAGATGGATAAGCACTTCAAAATGCTGGTCACTGGCACCGGCGCAGGTGCAGGTGGTGCCGCAGCAGTACCTGGCATCGGTTTTGTTACCGGCGCTGCCGCCATCGCCGCAGAATCCCTGGCATTCCTCGACGCAGCAGCCTTCTACACCATGGCTTCCGGCTACTTGCGCGGCGGCGATGTGCGCGATCCCGAGCGCAGGAAGTCGCTTATCCTCATCGCCATCTTGGGCTCCGAGGGCTCCGCGCTTGTCGACGCCTCCATCGGCGCCTCCAGCTCCGTTGCTGCCCTTTCTCGCATGTCTGCCCGCAACGTCACCCAGGTCAATAGCCGCATGACCAAGATGGCACTCAAGCAGGTATCCAAGCGCTTGAAGTATTCCTGGATGGGCAAGATCATGCCCCTGGGCATCGGTGTGGTGATCGGCACCGTGGCAAACCGCAAGATTGCCAAGCGCGTTATTGAAAACACCCACCGCGCACTCGGCCCTGCCCCAGAGCAGTTTGATACTCCCGCCCCTGCCGAAGGCTCCATTGAAGAGCCAAAGGCAACCGTGAGCGAGCATGAGGATCAAGCTCAAAAAGAAGACGAGTCTTAAAAAAACCCTCGCTGTTACTTTCCCTAATTTCTTGGGTTGTAGCGGCACCAAGCACACCCCGCATGGCCTCCCAGTGCCCGCTGGAACCTGCGGGGCTTTATGCTGCTCATAGCGCACATTCTTAGAGAATCTGGGCTCACACACTAGCCTCAGACTAAGAAGGGCTACACCAAGCTGCATAGCTAGAGCCACATACAAACGCGGCCGTTGGGAGATCCGTGAACAAACAGCCACACGCCACCGCGCAGCCAGGAGGCACGCCAAAGGGCACCCCACCTGGTACACCGAAGGGCATGCCAAAGGGCATGTCGAAGGGCATACCAAAGGGTGGGCCTCATGCGCGTAGCACACGCAGCGGCAAACAACGCGCCCGCATGCTGTGGAACAAACTTGCCCAGCAACCCACCACGCTCGGTATTGCCATTGCCGCCACCATCTTGGTCACGGCCTTTGATGTGAGCATCCCCCTTATTACCGGTTCTGCCGTCGATGCCGCTACCGGCGCCATTGATGCCGATGTGCACACCGTGGTGTGGTTGCTGGTGGCTGTGGCACTCGGGCGCTACCTGTTCCAATTCAGCCGTCGCTTTATCGCCGGGGTGTTATCCAATACCTTCCAGCACCAGCTTCGCGTGGATATTTTGGACACGCTCCAGCGCCTTGATGGCCCGCGCCAAGATGAGCTGCGCACCGGCCAGGTGGTCTCGCGTTCTATTTCAGATCTCAACCTCGTTCAAGCGATGGTGGCCATGCTGCCTTTGGTGGCAGGGCACATGCTCAAAGTACTCATCACCCTCGGCATTATCGCCTGGATCTCCCCACTGCTGTTGTTGATCGCCATCCCAATCATCCCTGTACTGATTTGGCTTTCGCTTCGCTCACGCAAAACGCTCTTTGCCGCCACATGGTCTGCCCAGCAGCAGGTGGCCAACCTTGCTACCCACATTGAAGAAACGGTCAGTGGCATCCGAGTAGTCAAGGCCTTCGCCCAGGAAGAACGCGAGGTAGCAAAGCTTGAAAAGCTCAGCACGCGTGTCTATAGCGAGCAGATCCGAGCAGCCAAACTCACTGCCCGCTTCAAGCCTTTAGTCCAGCAACTTCCCACCGTAGCCTTGGTTATCGGCATTGGTGTGGGCGGCTGGCTTGCCATGCAAGGCACCATCACCATCGGTATCTTCTTGGCCTTTTCTGCCTACCTCACCTCCTTGACCGCCGTGGTATCCATGCTGGCGGGCATGATGGTGCAAATCCAATTGGGCTTAAGCTCTCTGGATCGCGTCTTCGACATCCTCGAGCTGCGCCCAGCACACCCCGACCCAAACCCAGCCAAGCCAATTCCTGAAGGCCCGCTTGGCATCAGCATGCAAGAGGTGTCCTTTTCTTTAGGTTCCCAGCAGATCCTCAAAGGCTTTTCCCTCGACGTTGCACCGGGAAGCACCCAGGTCCTGGTAGGGCCTGCAGGCTCAGGAAAATCCATGGCCATGCAACTGCTCAGCGCCTTTTATGCTCCCGATGCTGGGCGCATCATGCTGCGCGGTGAACACGAGGTGGATATGCGCGACTGTGCGCGCCAAGACATCCGCAAGGTGCTCACCTGCGTTTTTGACGAGCCCTTCCTCTACTCCGATACGGTTCGCCACAACATCACCATGGGCAAAAAGGTCAGCGAAGAAGAGCTGCGCCGAGCAGCACGCCTGGCGCAGGCAGAAGACTTCATCCTCGATCTTCCAGACGGCTTTGACCAGGTCATCGGCGAACGTGGCCTCACCTTATCCGGCGGCCAGCGCCAACGCATCGCCATCGCCCGCGCCCTATTGGAGCAACCAAAGATCCTCCTGCTTGATGATGCCACCTCCGCCATCGACGCCAGCACCGAGCGCGCCATTTTCCAAGGCCTGCAAGCAAAGCTGCACAACGTCACCGTGATCGCCGTGGCCCACAGGCATTCCACCCTCGCCCTAGCCGATGAGGTCTCGCTTGTCGACGAAGGCCGCGTGATCGCCACCGGCGAAGAAGCAGCAATGCGACGCAACGCCCGCTTCGCACACCTAATGGACGTGGCCTGCCAAGCCCCGGTCGACGAGTCCAACCCCCTGCCCTTCGACGATGGCGAAGAGCCCCCAACTTCACAGTTGTGGCCCAAAGTGGAGCACCAAGATGCACGTCTGAGCATCTCTCGAGCCACCACCCGCGCAGCCTCCCAACAAGCCGGCGCCAATCCCGCAGCCGGCGGCAGGGGTGGCCGTGGCCACGGTGGCGGCGCTGCTGCAGCAATGCCTGCCACCCCAGCACTACTTGCCAGAGTCGATGCCCTTCCAGCGGCAACGGAAACCCCACCAAATGCCGGGCCTCATCTGCGTGAACCGCTGCCGAAGATGAGCGCACACCAACTGTTTGCCTCGGTGCGCTGGTTGGTGCTCTTCGTCATTGGCCTCTACGTGGTCGGAGTGGCAGCAGGGCTTGCCATCCCCACCCTGGTTCGTTCTGCCATCGATCGCGGCGTGAACCACCAAGACGCTGGGGTGCTCTGGAAAATTACCTTCATCGGTTTGGCGGTGGTGTTCATCGCCTGGCTTGCAGATATCGCCACCACGGTGCTCACAGCACGCACTGGCGAGCGCCTGCTGTATGAGTTGCGCGTGCGTTCCTATTCGCATCTTCAGCGGCTTTCCATGAACTACTTCGAAACCACGATGTCGGGCACGATCATGACGCGCATGACCACCGACATTGAGGCGCTCAACACCTTCCTACAAACAGGGCTCGCAGCCTCTGTGGTCGCCCTGAGCACGATTATCGGCATCCTGGTGCTGCTTGGCATTACCAGCCCCACCCTCGCGCTGATCGCGTTGCTCGGCGTGCCCATCATCGTGATTGCCACGGTGGTCTTCCGCCGCATCTCTTCTACGTTATATACCCGCGCCCGCGAAGAAATTAGCCAAGTCAATGCCCTCTTCCAGGAATCCATGGCCGGGCTTCGCACCGCGCAACTGCACAGGATCGAAGCTGATACCCTTGCAAGCTTTGCGCACAAGGCTGATGCCTACAGGCGCACCAGGATTCGCACACAAATGGCTGTGGCCTTGTACTTCCCCGGCATCAATGCCTTAAGCGAGATCGCGCAGGCAGGAGTGTTGTTTGTGGGTGCAGGCATGGTGGCATCCGGCAATTTGCCCGCAGGTGTGCTCGTCGCATTCTTGCTCTACCTCGACCGGCTCTACCAACCCATCCAGCACCTCTCCCAGGTCTTCGATGCCTACCAGCAGGCCCAGGTTGGTTTCCGTCGCATTTCCGCCCTGCTTGCCACCAAGGTCAAGGTGCCAGATCACGGCACCGAACATCCAGCAGATGCACACCAGCGCGATATCCACTTCGATCACGTTGATTTTGCCTATAGCGATCAAGGCCCGAAGGTAAGCAAGGATCTCGACCTCCACATCAACGCCGGCAGCACCATTGCAGTTGTAGGGCCTACGGGTGCTGGAAAGTCCACGCTGGTGAAGCTCATTGAGCGCTTCTACGACCCCACCGAAGGTGCGGTGCGCGCAGGAGCCACGGATATCCGCCAATTCCAGCTCCACCCGTGGCGCCAAGGCATTGGCTTTGTGCCCCAAGAAGCACACCTATTTGCCACCACCGTGGGAGAAAACATCGCCTATGGCATGCCGGGGGCAAGCAAAGACGCCATCACCGATGCAGCACGCAGAGTAGGCGCACTTAACGCCATTGCTGCCATCCCCGGCGGCTTTGAGGCAAAGGTGGGAGAACGCGGCCGAGGGCTTTCTTCTGGCCAGCGCCAACTTATTGCCCTTGCGCGCGCAGAAATGTGCGCACCTCACATGCTGCTGCTTGACGAGGCCACGGCGACCTTAGATCCTGCCAGCGAGGCCACGATTTTGTCGGCCTCGCAGCGGCTTACTCAGCAGCGCACTTCAGTGATTGTCGCCCACCGCTTGGCTACTGCAGAACGTGCCGATCGCATCATTGTGATGGACCGTGGCCGCATCGTTGAAGACGGCACACATGAGCAGCTCCTATCTTTCGGGGGTATCTATGCGGGCATGTGGGGTGATCAGCGTGCGCAAAATGAACAGGCATAGCCACAGCGCACAACCCCTCAAACCCCTGGAAAACAACTTGTTGGGCAAGTTTCTGACCTCAACACAAAAAACCGCTAGCCTGTAGTAAGCAAAGTGCTATTACAGTGTGATTAGACGTTAGAAAACTCACAAAGAAATGAGGCGAGCATCTGCCGTGAGCAGCGCTAGTACGTTCGGCCAGAACCAGTGGCTGGTAGACGAGATGTACCAGCAGTTCCAAAAGGATCCCAACTCCGTTGACGCGGAGTGGCGCAAGCTTTTTGAGACTCAGGGTGCACCGAAGTCCGCAACCTCGCAGGCCACGACCATGGCCAATGCCGACGCCCCGAAGGCAAGCGAAGAAAAGGCCAACCTCACCCAGCCAAAGAAGCTGGAAGAAGTAGCCCAAAACGCGGACCTCAATACCCGCGCAGCCAAAGAAGAAGAGCGTCGCTCCTCCGAGAAGGCAGCAAAACGCAAGGCTTCTCCGCTTGATCGCGCAGGTGAGCTGCCAGAGGCAGGCTCCAGCGCTTTGAAGGGCGTATTTAAGGCCATCGCAAAGAACATGGACGAGTCGCTGGAGATCCCCACCGCGACCTCCGTGCGCGATATGCCAGTGAAGTTGATGTTTGAAAACCGCGCCATCATCAACGAGCACCTGCAGCGTACCCATGGTGGCAAGGTGTCTTTCACCCACATCATCGGCTACGCCATGGTCAAGGCAGTGATGGCTCACCCGGTGATGAACGCCAACTACTCCGTAGAAGATGGCAAGCCCACCGTCAACACCCCGGAGCACATCAACCTCGGCCTGGCTATCGACCTGGTGCAAAAAGATGGTTCCCGTGCGCTTGTGGTGGCTGCTATTAAGCAGTGCGAGACGCTGTCGTTTACCGAGTTCGTAGAGAAGTACGAAGACATCGTGGCTCGCTCGCGCAAGGGCAAGCTCACCATGGACGACTTCTCCGGTGTCACCATTTCGCTGACCAACCCCGGTGGCATTGGCACCCGCCACTCCGTGCCGCGTTTGACCAAGGGCCAGGGCGCCATCATTGGTGTTGGTTCGATGGATTACCCGGCAGAATTCGCTGGTGCTTCCACCGACCGTTTGGCACAGCTTGGTGTGGGCAAGCTCGTCACCATCACCTCCACCTATGATCACCGCATCATTCAGGGTGCTGAGTCGGGCGAGTTCCTGCGCACCATGAGCCAGCTATTTATCGACGATGCCTTCTGGGATGAGCTCTTCGAATCGCTGGAGATCCCCTACTCCCCGATGCGCTGGGCTCAGGATGTGCCCAACACCGGTGTGGATAAGAACACCCGTGTTATGCAGCTCATCGAGGCATACCGCTCCCGTGGTCACCTCATTGCTGATACCAACCCGCTGAAGTGGCAGCAGCCCGGCATGCCGGTGCCAGATCACGGCGACTTGGAAATCGGCACCCACGGCCTGACCCTGTGGGATCTCGACCGCACCTTCAACGTGGGCGGTTTCGGCGGCAAGGAAACCATGACGCTGCGAGAGGTACTTTCTCGCCTGCGTGCCGCCTACACCCTCAAGGTGGGCTCCGAGTACATGCACATCCTCGACCGCGACGAGCGCACCTGGCTGCAGGATCGCCTCGAGGCAGGTATGCCCAAGCCCACCCAGGCTGAGCAAAAGTACATTCTGCAGCAGCTCAATGCCGCCGAGGCTTTTGAGAACTTCCTGCAAACCAAGTACGTGGGCCAAAAGCGCTTCTCGCTTGAGGGTGCAGAATCTTTGATCCCGCTGATGGATTCCGCCATCGACACCGCCGCAGGCCAAGGCCTGGACGAAGTTGTGATCGGTATGCCTCACCGTGGTCGTTTGAATGTGCTGTTCAACATCGTGGGCAAGCCGCTGGCCACCATCTTCACCGAGTTCGAAGGCCACATTGAGGCCAAGGCTGCCGGTGGTTCTGGCGACGTGAAGTACCACCTCGGTGCAGAAGGCACCCACCTGCAGATGTTCGGCGACGGCGAGATCAAGGTCTCGCTTACCGCGAACCCCTCGCACCTCGAGGCCGTGAACCCGGTCATGGAAGGTATTGCTCGCGCCAAGCAAGACATCTTGGACAAGGGCGATAATGGCTTCACCGTCATGCCGCTGCTGCTGCACGGCGATGCTGCCTTCGCTGGCCTTGGCATCGTTCCAGAGACCATCAACTTGGCACAGCTTCGCGGTTATACCGTTGGCGGCACCGTGCACATCGTGGTGAATAACCAGATCGGCTTTACCACCACCCCTGATTCTGGTCGTTCCAGCCACTACGCCACCGACTTTGCTAAGACCTTCGGTTGCCCCGTCTTCCACGTCAACGGTGACGATCCCGAGGCAGTGGTGTGGGTTGGCCGTCTGGCTACCGAGTACCGTCGCCGCTTTGGCAAGGACGTCTTTATCGACCTGATCTCCTATCGTCGTCGTGGCCACAACGAGGCCGATGATCCTTCGATGACCCAGCCTTTGATGTACGAGCAGATCGACGGCCGCAAGACCGTGCGTGAGCAGTACAACGATGACCTGCTTGGTCGTGGCGAGCTGAGCAAGGAAGATGCTGAGCGCGTCGCCCAGGACTTCCACGATCAGATGGAGTCGGTATTCAACGAGGTCAAGGAAGCCGAAAAGAAGAGCTTTGAAGCCCAAGAGGGCATCACCTCTTCTCAGGAGCTGCCGCACGGCCTGGAAACCAACATCACCCGCGAAGAGCTGGTGGAAATTGGTCAGGCTTATGCCTCGGCACCAGAAGACTTCAACTTCCACCCGCGTGTGGCACCGGTAGCCAAGAAGCGCCTCGAAGCTGTCAAGGAAGGCGGCATCGACTGGGGTTGGGGCGAATTGATCGCCTTCTCCTCACTGGCAAACTCCGGTCGCCTCGTGCGCCTGGCCGGCGAGGATTCCCGCCGTGGTACCTTCACCCAGCGTCACGCCGTGGTCTACGACCCGCAAACCGGCGCGGAGTTCAATGGACTCAACGAGCTTGCCCAGTCTAAGGGCGAAGGCAAGTTGCTGGTGTACAACTCTGCACTGACCGAGTACGCAGGCATGGGCTTCGAGTACGGCTACTCCGTGGGCAACCCGGAGGCCGTGGTGGCTTGGGAAGCACAGTTCGGCGACTTCGCCAACGGTGCACAGACCATCATCGATGAGTATGTTTCTTCCGGTGAAGCCAAGTGGGGTCAGACCTCCTCGGTGATCCTGCTGCTGCCCCATGGCTACGAGGGCCAAGGCCCCGACCACTCCTCCGCGCGCATCGAGCGTTACCTGCAGCTTTGCGCCGAAGGCACCATGACCGTGGCTCAGCCAACCACCCCTGCAAACTACTTCCACCTGCTGCGTCGTCACGCGCTTGGCAATCTCAAGCGCCCACTGGTGGTCTTTACCCCGAAGTCGATGCTGCGCATGAAGGCCGCCACCTCGTCGGTGGAGGACTTTACTAAGGTGAAGAAGTTCCAGTCGGTGATCAACGATCCTCGCTTCGTCGACCGCGACGGCAATGTCGTAGGCGATGTAGACAAGGTCAAGAAGATCATGCTGGTATCCGGCAAGCTTTACTACGAGCTGGCTAAGCGGGCACAGAAGGATAAGCGCGATGATGTCGCGATCGTGCGCATCGAGATGCTGCACCCGATCCCCTTCAACCGCTTGAAGGATGCCTTCGATTCCTACCCCAACGCCGAAGAGATCCGCTTCTGCCAGGATGAGCCAGCCAACCAAGGCCCATGGCCCTTCCTCAACGAGCACCTGCCGAACCTCATTCCGGACATGCTGCCGATGAAACGCATCTCTCGCCGCGCACAGGCATCGACTGCCACCGGTTTGTCCAAGGTGCACCAGCTTGAGCAGCAACAGCTTCTCGACGAAGCCTTTGCAGACTAAGCACCAGCACTAAAAGAAGGCGGCGGGCTTTATGCCCGCCGCCTTTTTGCTTGCCTTTGTGGTTGCTTTAGTGCAGCCCCACCTCATCAAGAAAGCCCGCGGCAACCTCACCGCGGTCACCCTTATTGGCTTGGGTTACCAGTGAGGACAAGGTGGCGTCGTCAAGCGCCCCGGAAACCCAATTCAACCCCACTCGCTGCTGCCTGCTAATCACATCGGCCCTATAGACCGGCACAATGCTTTTTGGCAGATCCAAAGAATCCTCGGCTGCACAAGCGCTCGCGCGAGAAGGATCTGCTGCATCAACATCGCCAGCAAGCGTGCCCACCATGGCCTCATAGGTGGTATCGCGCCACTCCTGCTGCACTGCGGGCGAAAAGTCTTGCTTCTTCGCCGCCGCGAGATCATCAGATAACTCATGAGCAAGCGGCGAATCCTGGGCAAGCAGCACCGAACCGGTGCACGCGGCCACCAGATCAAGGCGCGATTGGGATACCAGATCCCAAGGCTTGCCCACGCTGCCCTCGCCTGCTCGATCCAATGCCACCAACTCCGTGGCGCGGCCTTTGCGGTTTAAGGCCTGGGCATACAGCTCAGCCAGCATCGCCTGGGTGGGATTGCTGTGATCAATGCCCACACGAATCTGCCTCGTGGCAGTATCTGGCTCTACGGCGCTGGGTTCCTGGGAGCTACAGGCAATAAGCACAGGGCTGGCAACAAGCAGCGCTGCAGATGCGCCACCGAGTGATCGAGTGTTGAAGTGCACCTTGGGCAACAGCGCCTCCCTTGGGTTAGAAAAACTTTTGCGCTGTTTTAGTCTAGCGGCAGTGTGGCCACCTACCGCCGTCGTGGCCCTAGCCCTGCTCGGACTCCGGGCGTGCGCGGCGCTGATGTTCGGTGGTGCCAGCGTGGTGCTTGCGGCCACCGCTACGCAGGAATTCCGCGATGCGGTCGCGGGCTTCTGGGGCCTTGGCGGGGCTGCACAATACGTCGTAGCGCCCGGCAACAATCTGCGTGGAGCTTGCAAAATCGCGCTTGCCGCGGCTTGCGGCATACGGCACCGCGGTGAGCACCAGGCCGAAGATGATGCCCATGAAAATGCCGGTAAAGATCGCAGAGAGCCAATCGGTGCTCATCAATCCAAGCAGCAGGCCGAAAAAGAGGCCGAGCCAAGCACCAGAGGCCGCGCCACTAAGGAGCACCCTGCCCCAGCTCAACTTGCCAATGACCTTTTCTACCTGCATCAAATCCACACCAACGATGGTGAGTTCTTCTACCGCGAAATTGCGATCCGAAAGCATATCTACTGCCTCTTGGGCCTCGGCGTAGGTTTCAAAAGAGCCAACTGGCCAGCCTTCGGGGCGCTGAGGATCGCGTTGGAAGCCTCGCTGTTGCTGCGGCAGGGTCATAGTGCAGATATTCCTTAACTTGTCTGTGGGGTGCTTGCTTGTATGTCTCTACTACCCCAACGCCGCTGGCGTGCAAGAAGTTCCCTTCTAACAGCCTGAAGGCCCGGGCAATAAGCAGTGGCCTCGGGTGGCATGGATGGCTGAGCAAGTGCAACGCGGAAAGGAACACCCCGCGGCTGGGAGCTTCTGCGTGGCCGGGCTACCGCTGCCCAATCTTTGGTGCTGTTAGCCGCCTGCCTTGGCTGCTTGAGGCTTACTTCGGCATGGCTCTGTCAAGCACGTAGACTGTGTTTTTATGAGTGAAGTGACGCGTGTGTACGCCGGACGTTTGGCCGGCATGGTGGTCCGTGGCCCAGACACCGACGCGATTGGCAGGGTGCGCGATGTGATTGTCAACGTCCGCCCTGTAGGCCAGGTGTCTCGGGTGATGGGGCTGGTAGTAGAGATGATGAATAAACGTCGCATCTTCTTACCCATGCTGCGCATCGCCGCGATTGAACCCCAAGAAATCACCCTAGTGTCTGGTTCAGTCTCGCTTCGCGCCTTTAAGGCCCGCACCGGTGAGATGTCGGTGCTTTCCGACATTATCGGTTCTCGCGTCCACGTCGATGATCCCGAACTTGATCAGCTCCACGGCAAGGCTGTGGAGGTCGCTGACGTTGAATTAGAACGCACCCGCTCCCGCGATTGGGTGATCGCTAGGGTGGCCGGCATTAGTAACCGCCCGAAGTTTGGTCGCCGCCCTGAGCTGCACACCATTCCTTGGAATTATGTGCACGGCATTGCCCCTGCAGGAACTGAAGCAGAGTATGCCACCGCCGAGATGATCTCGGATTTCAAGGAGATGCGCCCGGCCGACGTTGCCAGCACCCTCTATGAGCTCCCCGAACGCCAGCGCCTCCAAGTTGCCGGTGAGCTGGATGATGAATTGCTTGCAGACGTCCTCCAGGAGCTTTCCGAGGAACGCCAGGCAGAGCTGTTAGAAACACTCGATATTGAGCGCGCTGCCGACGTGCTCGAAGAGATGGACCCCGACGACGCAGCCGACCTCCTCGGTGAGCTGCCCGATGATAAAGCCGATGTGCTGCTGGAACTGATGGATCCAGAAGAATCAGCCCCGGTGCGTCGCTTGATGAGCTTTAGCCCCGATACCGTGGGTGCGCTGATGACTCCCGAGCCTTTAATTCTGCCCCCACAAACCACGGTGGCAGAGGCATTAGCCCATGCGCGCAATCCTGATCTGCCAAGTTCGCTTGCCAGCATGGTGTTTGTGGTGCGCCCGCCCACAGCCACCCCAACGGGCAAGTACTTAGGCTGCGTGCACCTGCAAAAGCTGTTGCGTGAGCCTCCGAGTGAGCTGATTTCTGGCATTCTCGATCCTGATCTTCCGCCGCTGTATGCCGATGATTCCCAGGAGACTGCGGCGCGCTACTTCGCCACCTATAACCTGGTGTGCGGCCCGGTGATCGACGAAGACGATCACCTGCTTGGTGCGGTGGCGGTGGATGACTTGATCGACCACCTCTTGCCAGAAAACTGGCGTGACGCCGGCATCAGGCCTGAGACAAGCACAAACGCAATCAAGGAGGTCTAAGCCATGGCAGAGTTCAACCGCTCCGACCTGGACACTCCCTACCTAAAGCAGCGTCGCAATCCCTTCAAAATTGACGACGATGCCGTGGGTGCTTATGCCGAGAAGGTGGCACGCTTTTTCGGCACCGGCTCCTATTTGATGTGGCAGACCGTTTTTGTGGTCTTGTGGATCATCTTGAACATGGGTGTGTTCGCCTTCCAGTGGGACCCCTACCCCTTCATCTTGCTCAACCTCGCCTTTTCTACGCAGGCCGCCTACGCCGCGCCGCTGATCTTGTTGGCTCAAAACCGCCAAGAAGACCGCGACCGCATCTCACTGAATGAGGATCGCAGGCGTGCCTTCGAAACCAAGGCAGATACTGAGTTCACCACCCGTGAGCTTGCAGGTTTGCGCTTGGCTATTGGCGAGCTTGTCACCCGCGATTATCTGCGCCACGAGCTAGAAGATGTGCAAAACATGCTCGAGCGCCTTGAGGCCAAGCTTGACGACGAAGCCGCTGCCCGCATTGCCTTGATGCACACCTTGAACGAAACTGGCCACGAAGATCTTTCCGACCCCATCCAGGGCGACTTGGCCGAAGATCACAAACACGATCACTAAATAAGAAGAACATTAATGAGTACCTCTTTGAGCGAAGCTGATATCCGCGCAGCACTAGCAACCGTTGAAGATCCCGAGATCGGCAAACCCCTGACCGAGCTCGGGATGGTGAAGTCCATCGAGATCGATGGCGACCATGTGCATGCGGTGATCTATTTGACCATCGCCGGCTGCCCCATGAAATCCACGCTGGTCAATGATTCCCGCGAGGCCATCGCTGCAGTGGAAGGCGTGGGCTCTGTGGAAGTCACCACCGATGTGATGAGCGATGAGCAGCGCAAGCAACTGCGCCAGCAACTTCGCGGCGGCGTAGATGAGCCCGTGATCCCCTTCGCACAGCCTGACTCCACCACCCGCGTTTTTGCGGTGGCATCGGGCAAAGGTGGCGTGGGTAAATCCTCCATGACGGTCAACCTTGCTGCAGCACTGGCCGCCAAGGGGCTTTCTGTTGGTGTGCTAGACGCCGATATCTATGGCCACTCGGTACCCGGCATGCTCGGCTCTGAAGATCGCCCGCATGCGGTAGACGATATGATCATGCCCCCGCAGGCCCATGGGGTGAAGCTGATTTCTATTGCTCACTTCGTAGAAGGCAACGCCCCCGTGGTGTGGCGCGGGCCGATGCTGCACCGCGCCATCCAGCAGTTCCTCGGTGATGTGTTCTGGGGCGAGCTAGATATCCTGCTCCTCGACTTGCCACCGGGCACTGGCGATATCGCCATCTCTGTCGCCCAACTAGTGCCCAATGCCGAGTTGCTGGTGGTGACCACCCCGCAGGCGGCTGCCGCGGAGGTAGCAGAGCGCGCGGGCTCGATCAGCATGCAAACGCAGCAAAAGGTTGCCGGCGTGATTGAGAATATGGCGGCTATGGTGATGCCCGATGGCTCGCTCATGGAAGTCTTTGGCTCAGGCGGCGGCCAGATGCTCAGCGAGCGCCTCCAGCGCCTCACCGGCACCGAGGTGCCCCTGCTAGGCAGCGTGCCGCTGGATCCGCAGCTTCGCGAGGGCGGCGATTCGGGCACCCCGATTGTGCTCTCCCAGCCCGATAGCCCCACCGCACAGGCCATCCAGGCCATTGCGGATAGCTTGCAGGTGCGAAAAGAATCGCTTGCGGGTAAATCCCTAAACTTAGGTGTTAGCCGCAAGTAAAAAAGTGGCAGCGCTTAGGTAATATCGTCCCAGCTAAACGTCGGTTTTTGCACCGGAGGCTGGGGCGATTGCTCTTGTGGCTGGCTCTGCTGCTGTTGCTGCTGTTGGGGTGCTGGTGCAGCCTGCTCATTGGCTGCCTGATTATTGTGCTGCTGCTGGCGATAGGCCTGCCCCACGGTGGGTTCCGACATGATCTTTTTTGGATCAAAGCTATCCATGAAGGACTCGTCTTCGTCGAAAAGCACCCTGGCAATAGCGCCTTTGGGCCCCATGCTGCGTAATTTGGTGATCTGCCCAATGGGCTTTTGCAGTTCCTGGAATTCTTGGCCAAATTCGCCGTTGAGTTCGGCTTTCGCATTGTTGATGGCCTTGCGGGCTGCGTAGATCGCGGCCTTGACGTCCTCGATCAGCCCAGGCAGACGCTCTGGGCCGACAATGATGAGTCCGAGTACCAGGAGAAAGAGAATCTCTCCCCAACCAATGTTGGAAAACACAGCAACTACTGTACTTCCCTTCGTGCCATCGTGCTGCCCTGGGGTCTAGCAACACCTTTTTTGTAGCAAGTCCCGCGGTTTGGGTCAGAAGCACCCGCCTTGCCAGGGTGCTAGTGATTGCTCGGGCGCTAGTGATCGCGATGTTCTTGGCGCAAATATTTCAGCTTCTTGCTGGCGTGTTCAAACTTAGCCCGAAGCGATAAGCGCTCCTGGATCAATTCCTCGGCACCTGGGCCTTCGGGGCAGCTCGTGGCGATAGACTGCAGGCGATCTAAAAGCCGGGCAGGTGCTTGCACGTTATCTTGTTTGCAACTTCGAAGCCGCTGCGAGGCGAGCCTTTGGCGCTCAACTTCTGCGCGACATTCCTGGCAATGCACCAGGTGCACATGCACGCGGTGTTTGGCCACAGAACTGAGTTCTTCATCGACAAACGCCGCGACGGCTTCGGGGCTTGGGTGATCGGTGGAGGAAAAGCGCTTGCTATTGGGAGTGTGTTCTAAAAACGCCACCGGGGTTTCCTCCTTACACCTTCGATCTCAGCGGCCACGTATTTCACACGCGGTGTGCAACCTTATGCACCATGTGGCACCCATCGTAGCGATGATGAAGGCAAGCTGCCCGTGATGGCGAAAACACCGGACACAAAACCCGCCTGGCATTGCAAACGCGCAGCAAAAGCGCAGCCAGGAGGCGTTAAAGGTGGAGTTAGCTTGCGGGGATAAGCAGTTGGGCTTCTTCGTTTTCTTCTGCCGCGCGCTCTAGCGAGGCACGCAACTGGGAGCGCCCGCGGTGAATGCGCGAACGCACCGTGCCCATTTTCACGCCCAAGGTGGCGGCGATTTCTTCGTAGCTCAAACCCACCACATCACACAGCACGACTGCCACGCGGAAATCCGGGCCGAGCTCGTCGAGTGCCTGCTGGAGCACCGGGTCGAGGTTAGCCACGCTAAAGGCTTGTTCCGGGGTCATCTCGGTGCCGGGGACGCGCTCATAATCTTCCGGCAGCGCCTCCATGCGGATACGAGCGCGGTGGCGAACCATATCCAAAAACAGGTTGGTGGTAATGCGGTGCAGCCAGCCTTCGAAGGTGCCTGGCTGGTAGTTCTTCAGCGAGCGGAATACTCGCATGAAGGTTTCTTGGGTGAGGTCTTCTGCGTCTTGCTGGTTACCCGAAAGGCGAAAGGCGAGGCGATACACGCTATCGGCGTGTTCTGCTACTAACTCTGCCCAGGTTGGCATGGCACCTTCACCGGCATCAAAGGCTGCTGTACCACTGAGCGTTTCCGCCTCGTTGTGTTCAACATCCCAGGAGTCAATGATGGCTGCCGAGTCGTTTCGGGTTGCTCGCATGTGCAAGATTGTGCCGGAGTTGTCTAGAGAAAACCAACCAAGAAACTGCATTTTCCCTGTGAATCTCAGAATCGTTGTGCAAGCGTTATATTTTGTACCCAAAATTGTGAAATGTACCCACCATTCCACCACTCCTGCCGCCCCGACCCAATCCACCGCCGTGGCGCCAAAAGGCTTGCAGTAGTGGATAAACGCCAAAGTGGCGTCACAATTTTCCCAACAATCACTTGCGTGCCTAACCTTTGGCCTCTCGCGCAGGTCTACCCCACAACACCTCGTTGAACACCTAGAATTCCCAACTGTGAATGCCATGCTCCGCGAGTACATCGAATCTACTAACCGCAGCTCCGAGGCGCTCGACCACGCCATCGCCGAAGCCAAGGAAGTTGGGCTTAACACCCCCGACGCCATGACGGGTCAGCTCCTGCAAACCCTTGCTGTAACCACCGGCGCCCACGGCCTGGTTGCCATCACCCCGGCTGCCGATGTTGCAGGCCTATACATGCTCGCAGGCGCCAGCGACAAGGCGGTGCTGACCTGCATCGACCCAGAACCCGAGCACCAGCAACGGGCAAAGGCCACCTTCCGCAGCGCAGGCTATCCCAGCCAGCGCGTTCGCTTCTTGCCTTCTCGCCCACTAGAGGTGCTTGGGCGCCTTGCCAACAACAGCTACCAGGTCATTTTTGCCGAAGTCTCCCCCATGGATCTTTCGGCCTTGGTGGATGCCGCGTTGCCACTGCTCAGCGATGGCGGCGTCTTGCTGCTTGCCGACGCCCTCCTCGACGGCACCATCAGCGACTCAAGCAGGATCGACCGCGATACCCTCGGGGCGCGCGAAGCCGATCAGCACATCCTTGGCCTCGAAGGCGTTGTGGTAGCCAGGCTTCCCCTTGGTGCGGGCCTGACCATGATTAGCAAGTGCCGCGATTAGCAACGACTCTTTGAGCACAACACAAGGCTCCAGCGCGAATCGCGCTGGAGCCTTGTTGCGGTGTGAGCAGGGGCTGAACTATTGGTGTTCTACCACCTGGTTTTTACCCACCACCACAACGCCACCGGGGCTTACGGCAAAGCGCTGAGCATCTCGCTCGGGTTCCACACCGATGAGGGTGCCATCGGAGATCACCACGTTTTTATCCAAGATGGCGTGGCGGACCACAGCGCCCTTACCAATGCGCACACCGGGCATGAGCACGGAGCCTTCCACGGTGGCACCTTCTTCTACCACCACATCGGTGGAGAGCACGGAGTTACGCACCGTTGCCGCAGAGATGATCGAGCCCTGGCCCACCATGGAGCTTTGGGCAATACCACCTTGAATGAACTTTGCCGGGGGCAGTTCGTCAGTATCGGTGGAGCGGATCGGCCACTTGCGGTTGTAGAGGTTGAAAATGGGGTGCACAGAGATCAGGTCCATGTGTGCCTCATAGAAGGCGTCGATGGTACCTACATCGCGCCAGTAGGCACGGTCACGCTCGGTGGAACCGGGCACCACGTTTTTGTTGAAGTCGTAGACATTCGCCTCACCCTTTTCTACGAAATACGGGATGATGTCGCCGCCCATATCGTGGGTGGAATCGGGATTGGATTCATCGTCTTTGAGCGCCTTGATCAGTGCGTCGGTGCTAAAGACGTAGTTGCCCATCGAGGCATAGGTCATCTCTGGGTCATCGGGAGTACCGGGCGGATCTGCCGGCTTTTCTAGGAATTCGGTGATGTTGTTGTCATCATTTGCCTGGATACAACCAAACGCAGATGCCTCAGAACGCGGCACTCGGATACCGGCCACAGTGACAGACTTACCCGAGGCAATGTGGTCTTCTACCATCTGCGATGGGTCCATGCGGTAGACGTGATCGGCACCAAAGACGATCACATAGTCGGGCTTTTCGTCGTAGATCAGGTTCAAGGACTGCAAAATTGCATCCGCAGAACCCTGATACCAGCGCTTACCCAGGCGCTGCTGGGCAGGCACAGAGGCAATGTATTGGCTGGTAGGCCCGGTGAACTGCCAGGATTGAGAGATATGGCGATCCAGTGAGTGCGACTTGTACTGCGTCAGCACACAGATCTTCATATAACCGGCATTCACCATATTTGACAGCACGAAATCAATGAGGCGATACACGCCGCCAAAAGGCACGGCGGGCTTCGCGCGGTCTTCGGTCAAGGGAAATAGGCGCTTGCCTTCGCCACCGGCAAGCACGATTGCTAGGACGTTTGGTTGGCTCTTCACGTTCCCCAATTTAGGCGCTAAAAGTAATTCCTGCTAAAGAAACGATAAATTGCGACTTAAACCATAGACAGGACGCCCCACAATCGGCATAACCCGTTTAGGCTTGCTAACTATGAAGGTTGCAATGCTCACCAAGGAATATCCACCCGAGATCTATGGCGGTGCCGGTGTGCACGTCACCGAACTCACCCGCTATATGCGCAAACTCGCCCACGTCGATGTGCACTGCATGGGCGGGCCTCGCGATGAACAAGACGTGTACGTCTACGGCGTCGACGAAGCACTCAAAGATGCCAACCCGGCCGTCAAAACCCTTTCCACCGGCTTAAGAATGGCCGAGGGCCTAGGCGATGCCGAAGTGGCCCACTCCCACACCTGGTACGCAGGTCTTGGCGGCCACGTGGGCGGTTTGCTCCATGGCATCCCGCATGTGGCCACCGCTCACTCCCTGGAGCCCGATCGCCCGTGGAAGCGCGAGCAGCTCGGTGGCGGCTATGACATTTCTTCTTGGTCTGAGAAAAACACCATGGAATACGCCGATGCGGTGATTGCGGTATCGGCAAAGATGAAAGAGGCGATTCTCAAGGCCTACCCGCGTATTGATGAAGACCGCGTGAAGGTCGTGCTCAACGGCATTGACACCCAACTGTGGCAACCGCGTCCCACCTTTGATGATGCCGAAGATTCCGTCTTGCGCGAGCTAGGTGTGCGCCAGGATCAGCCGATTGTGAGCTTTGTTGGGCGCATTACCCGCCAAAAGGGCGTGGAGCACCTGGTCAAGGCCGCACGGCACTTTGATGAAGGCGTGCAGCTCGTGTTGTGCGCAGGCGCACCCGATACCCCGGAGATTGCCAAGCGCACCAGCGAGTTGGTGCATCAATTGCAGGCAGAACGCGATGGCATCGTGTGGGTCCAAGAGATGCTGCCAAAAGAAAAGATCCAAGAAATCTTGACCGCCTCGGATGCCTTTGTGTGCCCTTCGATTTATGAGCCACTGGGCATTGTCAACCTCGAGGCCATGGCCTGTGCTACTGCCGTAGTGGCCTCTGATGTGGGAGGTATTCCCGAGGTTGTAGCCGATGGCAAGACTGGCACCCTGGTGCATTACGATGCCGAGGATGCCACCACCTTCGAGCGCGATCTTGCCCAGGCCGTCAATGCCATGGTGGCCGATCGCAAACGTGCTGAGGCCTTCGGCATTGCCGGACGTGAGCGTGCCGTCGATACCTTCTCTTGGGCAAATATCGCGGAACAAACCATCGAGGTATATAAGTCCGTGATGTAGGCCTTGGGCTGCAGTGTGACTGCAAGATTTATCTGGCGCGACTATCCTCGGGCGGCATGAGTGACAACCATCCGCTCAGGATTTCGCGCCATACGATTTTTCAAAGCTCGTTAATGACTGCCCTCCTTGACGGCATCTACGACGGCGAGCTCAGCATCGGCGAGCTTTTAGGCCACGGCAACTTCGGCATTGGCACCTTCAATGCCCTAGATGGCGAGATGATGATCATCGACGGGGTGTGCTACCAACTCCGCGGTGATGGCTCGGCACAAACCGCCACCCTGGATCAGCTCAGCCCCTTTGCCATCGCCACGAATTTTGTGCCGCGCCTGCGACTCGATGCACCCCGCAATCTTCGACGCAGCGAATTAAGCGAGTTCATCACCTCGCATTTACCCAGTGAAAACTTCATGTACGCGGTGCGCATCAGTGGCCACTTCCAGGAAGTGAAGGTGCGCACGGTAAGCAAACAGCAACGTCCCTATCGCCCGATGACCGAGGCAACGATGGACGATAAGGAGCTGGAATTCCACGATGTGCATGGCATCGTCGGTGGTTTTCGCACCCCGGTGTATGAAAAGGGCATTGGCGTGCCCGGCTGCCATGTGCACTTTGTAGATGATGCCCGCAGCAAGGGCGGGCATGTACTCGACTTCACCCTCAGTGAGGGCACGATCGAGGTGTGCCCCGGCACCGACCTAGAACTGCGTTTGCCCCTTACCCAAGAGTTTTCTGAGGCCAGCTTGGCCCCGGAAGACCTTGACCAACAAATCCACGACACCGAAGTGAAATCTTAAAAAGAGGCTACAGATCATGGCTTATCGTCCCGAACTCCACGTCACCCCAGAGATTGGCATCCTTGATGCTCCCGCCGGAGCGCTGTTCGACGGCACCCACTGGCATATCTTTACCCAGTTCAGGCCCACCCCGGACGCAGGTGCGCGGTGGTCGCACCAAATTGCAGAAGGCTCCCCGCTGAACTGGGAGATCTGTGATGATGTGCTCGCACCCCAAGGTGAGGAAATCAAGGTGCGCGCGGGTTCGGTGGTGCAGGCGGGCGTTACCACGCTGTTGTATTACACCTCGGTAAGCCCCGTAGGCGATCAGGTGCATGTGGCAAGTATTGAGGATTTGGAAGCCACCACGGAGTTTGTCAGCGACGAAGGCTCTGCGGTGGATCAAAATGTGCAGCACCGCGGTGTGGTCTTAGATGATCGCGATGGGTTTTATAATTTCCGCTCCCCCAGCGTGCGCGCTGCTTTCTTAGAAGGCGATGAGCAATCCGGGTGGCTGATGCTTGCAGTAAGCGGCAGCATGGATGCCCCTGAGCTTGTGTTGCTGGACTCCGAAGATGGCCTTGATTGGAAGGTTCGCGGCCCGCTGACCTTGGCAGGCAATACCGGCTTAGAAGGTGAGCGGCTGGTTGCTCCTCGATTGATTCGCCTGAAAGATCAGGTTGATGGGCAGCTTTACGACGTCCTCGTGCTCACCATCGAACGCCAGGGCATCGATATCTCTGGCTACCTTGTGGGCAAACTTGAGCGCACTACCTTTGAGGCTTTCAGCCCCTTCCAGCGCATCGATTTCGGCCATGATTTCACCCGCCCCAGGATCACCTCGGTGCCATCGGCGGTAGGTGAGCGCATGGGCGAGCGCTATAACAGCACCACCTTGTTTGGGTTTATGAATGGCCGCGGCCGCAACGATCACCCGCAGCGCCACCGCACCTACATCGAAGATGGCTGGGCCAACTGCCTTGCACTGCCCCGAGAAGCCACGCTGCAAAACCGTCGCCTCTACCAAACCCCACCAGCAGGGCTGTGGGAGGCCGTGGAATTAAGCGACCGCGCAGCGCTGTGGACAGCGGTGCTGGATGTGCCCACCGGGGAATCCGTATCGGTGGAGTTGGTGGATTCTCAAGGCGATGTGGCCGCAGTGATCACCCACCGAGGCGACCATCTCGCACTTGATCGATCGATGAATAAGATCCACCAGGGCGATCCGGTGGCTGAGGCAGAATTACACGAAGACGACACCGATGCCATCACCATCGTCGTTGATGGCCCTACCGTTGAAGTATTTGCCGATGGCGGCCAAGTGGCTATGGCATCGAGGGTGTTCTTTGAAGGGGTCTGCAGCCAATTTAGGGTGCGCAGCACCGAAAGATCAGAGGTGCAACGCACCCACGAGCTGCGGCCAAAGTTCGCATAAGAAAAACGGCGCCTAACAAGGCGCCGTTTTTTCGTGTTTTAAGCAATCTTGCGAAGGCGAGTCACCATCGCCTTGGCGCTGACGTCCATGGTGGTGGGCAGATCGGCAATCCTTTCTGCCAACACATCGGGGTGGATATGGCGTGCAGAGGGGCTCATACCAATCTGGGTGGCGATGGACTCCTGGTTGAGCTTCATGGTGAATTCCACCGGCTGGGAAGGACCTACCGGTTCCAGGTGGCCAGAGGCCTGCTGGATCATGCGATCGACCTTGCCACGCTCAACGTCGATAATGCCCAAGGGCTCACGCAGCTCAGCCAAGTGGCCAGCATCGGCGGTAAGCACGACTACCTCGCCCTTCGGCTTGAGCACGCGAGCAAACTCAGCGGCATTACGCGGCGCAAACACCACGGCAATGGCATCCAGGGAAGCATCTGCGATGGGCAGACGATTCCACGCATCGGCCACCACTGCACCAACGCGGGGGTGGCACTTTGCCAGCAGCTTGGCGGCAGGCACCGATACATCGAGGCCTACGCCGCGAGCACCGTGGATGGAATCCAAAATATGAGAGAGGTAATAGCCAGTGCCGGCACCAACCTCGCAGATCGCGGGGTCTACTTCTTCTGGCACCTCGGCATCATCAATGACTTCCTGTACTGCCTGCGTGACTGACTCAACGAAGGGGGCGAAATGCCCATTGGAAAGGAAGGTCTCACGCGCCTTGATCATCTCGGTGCTATCGCCTGAATAGCGAAGCCCGGCGCCGCCGGCGAGGGTGACATAGCCCTGGCGGGCTACATCGTAACTATGGCCAGATGCTGAAACCACCCTCGATCCTTCGTCGACAAGCTCTAAAACAGAACCGTCGATGGGGTCGGCGAGGACGTCAATAACGTGCGAAAGCACACACTCTCCTTGGGATAGCTAAAAAGTGAAAAAGGCGCTAAGCCTGAGCAACCTCAGTGAGCAAAGAGCCCAGCTCGGCGGCTTCTTCTTTGTTCAACTCAATCACGAGGCGTCCGCCGCCATCGGTAGGGATACGCATCACAATCTTGCGGCTTTCGATAACCGCTTCCATCGGACCATTGCCGGTACGAGGTTTCATCGCTGCCATAGGTGGTTCACCGTTCTTTCTCACTCGAAGGGGATTCGACGATCGCCTCATACGATCGTGCAGCTCCATCTAGTTTAGCGCCCGAAGCAGAGTTTGGTTCCCTGAGCATGCCAATCAATTGCTCCAACACAGCATCTACCTGCTGCGGATCGTAGCCACGAGCGACTTGAGTAAAGCGAATCTGCTCAAAATCTCCGCGGGATACAAGCCGCGCATTATGCTGCTGAGCTGCATCATTTGGGGCAGTATCCGGCTTGGCCTGAGAAAAAGAAAAGATCACGCGCCCAAGCAGCATCCCTGCAAGGACCAAGGCAATAGCCCCAATAATCCACGGCAATACTGCGAACATGATGCTCCCTTTATCTTCCTAGAATCCCCGGCGGCTTGGTCGAAAATTATTGTCATTCATTCGGCTCGATCGCCCGCGCCGGCTCGCGTTGCTCCAAGGATATGCCAGGGTGGCCCGCACGACTCAAAATCGCCGCCGCAACCTGCGTGGCCGTGTGCTCCAACTCCTGCAAACTGCGGTTGCGGTGAGTACGAACCCCAGCTTCGACCTCCACGATGGCCTCTGGGCCAAAGGCGCGGGCTACGTCGATAAGCAAAGCAACCTCAACGCCATAATCGCTTACAAAACAAAGATCTAAGGCTACGTCTCTACGGATGGCATATTCGCCCCCAAGCGGCTGGCGCACATGGGCCAATTCCGGCACACAAAGGCCAAGCAAAGGCCGTGCAAGCAGTGCCGTAACCCTGCCGCCTTCCGTGCCATCAGCCATCGGCCTTGCATAATTCGCCTTAACCAACTGCACCTTCGGATCGGCAAAAGGTTGCGCCAACATCGACACGATCTCAGGGTGCACCTGTGATAAATCGGCATCTAAAAACACCACCACATCACCACGGGCTACCTGCACACCGCGCCACAAGGATTCCCCCTTGCCCTTCTGAGGCGGCAACGGGTGCGCATCGCGCCAATTAACCACGCGAGCACCCGCATCCGCGGCTCGCTGCGCGGTGGCATCAGTGGAATCAGCATCGATCACGATCACTTCTTGCGCCGGTGAACGAAGCGCGAGCGCAACGACATCGGCAACCGTATCTTGCTCATTCAGCGCGGGGATCACCACCGAAATCATGCCAACCCCCTCGTGGTGGCCAAGGCAGCCATCTTGCCTTGAATAGCGGCAGTCATCCGAATGGTATCGAGGGTTTCTGCCACCTCATGGGCACGAAACGCAGCCACTCCCCTGGCGGCTGCAAAACTCGTGCAAGCAAGGGTGCCAGCGACGCGATCGCCCACGCCACGATCGAGTGTTTCACCCACAAAATCCTTATTGGATAACGCCATGAGCACCGGCAGACCGGTAGCCACGACCTCATCAATCCGGCGCAAAAGCTCAAGGCCATGGAAGGTGTTCTTGCCAAAGTCGTGGGTGGGATCAATCAAAATCTTTTGCTCAGGCACACCACAGGCCACCGCCTTTTCGGCCAACGCAGTGGTTTCACTGATCACATCAGCAACGACATCGTCGAAGTGCACGCGATACGGCCTGGTTCTCGGCTGCACCCCACCAGTATGAGAGCACACATAACCCACGCGGAATTGGCCTGCTACCTCCACTAATTCAGGGTCGTGGCCAGCCCAGGTGTCATTGACCAAATCCGCACCCGCGGCAATGGCAGCAGCGGCTACCTCAGAGCGCCAAGTATCCACAGAGATGTGCAGCTTAGGAAAACGCTCGTGCACCGCCTGGATCAAAGGCACGACGCGATCAATTTCTTCCTCCGCGCCCACATACTGCCCAGGGCCGGCTTTGACCCCGCCAATATCGACGATCCCAGCACCCTGTGCAATCACATCTGCTGCGCGCTGCAGCGCTGCATCGAATTGCGCGGTAGCGCCTTGATCATAAAAAGAGTCCGGTGTGCGGTTGATAATGGCCATGACGGTGGCCAAACCAGAGCCATCGGTGTAAAAACTTTGCACCTGCGACGCCCTCACGGCCTATTGAGCATCTGAGCTAAACAATGGCATTTGCTGATGCACTCGCTGAATATGCGCCACCGCATCCTCCACCGAATCGGTGACTAAGAACAGGTCCATATCACCTTCGCTAATCATGCCCTCTGCTACCAACGTGTGCTGGAGCCACTGCACCATCGGCTCCCAGAAGCTGGTGCCAAGCAACACAATGGGATAGTTGGTCACCTTGCCCGTTTGCACCATGCACAGCACCTCGAAGAGCTCGTCAAGCGTGCCAAGCCCGCCCGGCAAACACACAAAAGCCTGCGAATACTTCAAGAACATGGTTTTGCGGGCAAAGAAGTAGCGGAAGTTTAAGCCCATATCCACATAGTCATTAATGCCCTGCTCATGCGGCAGCTCAATACCTAAGCCAATAGAACGCCCGCCAGCTTCCAGCGCGCCCTTATTCGTCGCCTCCATCAGACCTGGGCCACCACCAGTAATGACCGCATACCCTGCGTTAGTAATAGCTGCACCAAGTTGCTCACCTAGTGCGTAATAGGGCTCTTCGGGCTTCGTTCGCGCAGAACCAAACACCGTCACTGCCGGGGGCAGCTCTGCAAGCGCATCAAAACCAGCCACGAACTCGCTTTGAATGCGCAACACACGCCAAGGATCAGCGTGCAACCAGTCGTGATCTGCGCCAAGTTCTAATAAGCGCTGATCATAAGTGCTTTGCCCCTTCGCCGCATGCTTATCGCGAACCAGCATCGGTCCTAGCAGAGTACGGCGGGCATCATCGTTATTCATTGCTGTCTCAATTCCTATCGTTTACTTCAACGTTTCTATCCTGCGGCACTGGCTGCGGCACGGGCTGCGGCACTGGCTGCGGAATGTTGGCCGCTTTGCCGCACGCCCCTGCCTGCTAGCGGTGCAGGGCTGAGGGCTACCCGGGCCCTGCTACCGTGCCCGGCTACCTGAGCCAGGTGGCGTGCGCTCCGTTGATTTCTCCGTTGGCACGGCGCAACAAGCCCGGCGCGGCCAGCCCGGCGCAACAAGCTCTGCTGGATCAAGGAGCGCGCCAGTTAGCCGCATCACTCGGGAGTGTAGTGCTAGTGCCCCACTTACGCTGCCTGAAGCTCAAAGCCTTGCCTGTTAGCAGGCGCTACGTCGCAAAGCTGGCTGAAGATAACGCGCCCAGCAAGCGGCGCAGGGTGTGATCACTCGTGTGAGCCGCCACCGGTGAGGTATTGCAGGAGTTGCTCGGATACCTCGCTAATCATCTCCACGGGGCATTGCTCGTCTTTTTTATGCGCAAAGGAGGGATCGCCTGGGCCAAAGTTCACCGCGGGAACTCCTAAGGAGGCAAAGCGGGACACATCGGTCCAGCCGTATTTTGCGCGGAATTGCCCACCGGTTGCTTTGAGCAGGTCTGCTGCCGCTGGCTGGTCAAGCCCAGGCCGAGCCCCCGGCACGGCATCAGAGACTTCATAGTGCACACCTTCTGGCAGGTCGAGCACTGCAAGCATGTGCTCCATGGCAGCATCAACGTCGCGATCAGGCGCGAAGCGGAAGTTCACATACATCCACGCCTCATCGGGAATGGTGTTGGTGGCTACTCCCGATTCGCAGTGCACGATGTTCAGGCCCTCGTGGTACATGCATCCATCTACTTCTACCTCGCGTGCCTCATAGGCTGCGATGCGGCTGATCACGGGGGCGAGTTTGTGCATGGCGTTATCCCCAAGCCAGGAGCGAGCGGCGTGGGCGCGCGTGCCTTCGGCGATCACTTTGAGGCGAATGGAACCTTGGCAGCCGGCTTCGATCATGGCGCCTGATGGTTCACCCAACAAGGCCAGATCGCCTTGGAGTAGTTCCGGGTGGCTTTCTTGCAGATGTGCCAAGCCATTGAAGGTGGCTGCTACTTCTTCTGCTTCGTAGCACACCAAGGTCAGGTCATGGCGTAGATCAGGGTGATTAGCCAAGGTCGCAAAAGCGTGAAGGTAGCAGGCCATGCCCGATTTCATATCCACGCTGCCGCAGCCATACAACACGCCGTTTTCGATATGGCCTGGCACATTGTCGGCAAGCGGCACGGTATCGATGTGGCCTGCAAGGATGATGCGAGATCCCAAACCACGGCTGGTAGTAGCCACCAGCGTGTGGTTCATCCTTTGCACCTCTACATTGTCTATCGCGCGCAGTGCTTGCTCGATGGCATCGGCAATGGCGCCTTCTTCGTGCGAGGGGCTAGGGATATCTACTAGCGCGGAGGTCAAAGCAATGGGGTCAGCGTCGAGTTGCAGCATGCTTTCACTGTATAGCCCATTTGTGTGACTGCGCGCCCAGGGTGGTGCGCTCGCCTGCTCCCGCGGTTGTTAGACCTGCAGGCCGTGGGCAAAAGGGCTGCGCGATACAATGAGGATCATTATGAGTTCTTTTGGCGCACAGGCCGTAGGTATCGCCAACATTGCAATGGATGGGACGGTGCTCGACACCTGGTATCCCTCGCCATTGTTATCCCACCACTTTGATTTACCCACCGGCACCATTCGCCTTGGGGCTCAAGATTTGCCCCGCAAGATGCTGAACTTGGTTCGCATCGATGAGGATCGAATGGTGGAACAGGTGGCCGTGCGCACCACCATCGAGGACCTTGATCTACCGCCTATCGACGCCCACGATGTGTACCTTCGCCTGCACTTGCTTTCGCATCGCATGGTCAAGCCCCACGAGATCAACATTGAAGGCGCCCTCGAGCTGCTTGCCAATGTGGTGTGGACGAATAAAGGCCCGTGTTTGGCTCAAAACTTTGAAGATGTTCGCGTGGCCTTGCGCTCTCGTGGCCTCATTCACGTCTATGGCATAGACAAGTTGCCGCGCATGGTGGATTATGTGGTGCCTTCGGATATTCAGATCACCGAGGCCGAGCGCGTTCGGCTGGGTGCATATCTTGCACCGGGCACTGAGGTGCTCCGCGAGGGCTATGTGGCCTATAACGCCGGCACCCTTGGCGCGGGAAGAATCGAAGGCCACCTCTACCCCGGCGCGGTCTTAGACGAAGGCTTTGATCTTGGCATTTCGGCCTCCATCGTCTCGGATAAAGCCAGCAATGCGGTCCGCATTGGTAAGCGCTGCACCATCGGTTTGGGTTCGGCAATTGTAGGCATTGACCTGGGCGATGATGTCACCATCGGTTCCAATCTCATTCTTGAGCCTTCCACGATGGTGCACCGGGTGGAAGATGATGCGCTGGTGCGCGCGGAGACGCTCAGCGGCATTGGCAATGTTCAGATCACGCACGTTGCCGACCGTGTGGAACCAGTAGTGATTCATCAACAACCCCACCACCTTTAAGCCACTCGCCCCTGCCACATTCGGGGGCAACCAGGCGGTGTTCGCGGCCATTTGCATTGCATGAAATTCCCTGTGTGAGGGAAATATCTTATTGTTTTTGCTATGTCCCAAACAACACAAGACACCGCCCTCGGTGCTGGCCTGAAAACCCGCCACCTGACCATGATGGGTCTTGGCTCCGCCATCGGCGCGGGCCTGTTCCTTGGCACCGGCGTCGGCATCGCCGCTGCCGGCCCTGCGGTGCTGATCGCTTATATCATCGCGGGCGCCATCGTCGTCTTTGTCATGCAGATGCTCGGAGAAATGGCATCGGCGCGTCCGGCCTCCGGCTCCTTTTCCATCTACGGCGAACAAGCCTTCGGCCACTGGGCCGGCTTCTCGCTTGGTTGGCTCTACTGGTTCATGCTCACCATGGTGATGGGCGCAGAAATGACCGGCGCCGCAGCCATCATGTCCTCCTGGTTCGGCATCTCCCCTTGGATCCCCGCGCTGATCTGCGTGGCGTTTTTCGCCGTGGTCAACCTGGCCAATGTGCGCGGCTTTGGCGAGTTTGAGTTCTGGTTCGCCTTTATCAAAGTCGCCGTCATTATCTTCTTCCTCATCGTTGGCGCACTGCTGATCTTCGGTGTGCTTCCAGGCCACGACTTCATCGGCACTGAGAACTTCCTCGATCACGGCTTCATGCCCAATGGCGTCTCTGGTGTGGCTGCCGGCCTTTTGGCTGTGGCCTTCGCCTTCGGCGGCATTGAGATCGTGACCATCGCCGCTGCTGAGTCCAAGGATCCCAAGACGGCCATTGGTGTGGCCGTGCGTTCGGTGATCTGGCGTATCTCGCTGTTCTACTTGGGCTCGGTGCTGGTAATCACCTTCCTCATGCCCTATGACCAGCTCGGCGGCGCTGATTCAGCAGCAGAGTCTCCCTTTACCCGCATCCTGGCCATGGCTGATCTTCCCGGCGTGGTGGGCTTCATGGAGGCCGTGATTGTGCTCGCGCTGCTGTCTGCCTTTAACGCCCAGATTTATGCCACCTCGCGTTTGGTGCACTCGCTGGCAGAACGCGGCGACGCCCCACGAGTGTTTGCCGCTACCAACAAGCAAGGCGTGCCGATTTCTTCGGTGCTGCTGTCGATGTTCTTCGCCTTCCTCTCCGTTGGCCTGCAGTACTGGAACCCTCCGGGGCTGCTGTCCTTCCTGCTCAACGCCGTGGGCGGCTGCTTGCTGGTGATCTGGGTGATGATCGCGCTGTCTTACCTCAAGCTGCACCCCATCATGGAAAAAGCCGGTGAGCTGACCAAGGTTCGTATGTGGGGCTACCCCTGGCTGACCTGGCTTACCCTTGCGGCGATTGCAGGGCTGATCATCATGATGCTTTTCGACGAAGGCTCCCGTGGCCAAGTCACCTCCGTGGTCGTCATCTTCGGCGGCTTGATCGCGTTGTCCTTTGCGGTCAAGGGCGCGAAGAAATAGGCGGAAGGTAGACTTCAACACCATGACTTCTGCACACGCAATTGGTTTAGCAACAATTACCTCTGATGGCGATGTTCTTGACGCCTGGTTCCCCTACCCCGAGCTCGGCGGTGCCGATGCTTCCGGCACCGAGTTCCTTGAGGGCAAGGACGTCCCCGATGATTTCCGCGCCCTGGCTGTGGTCGATGGTGATCGCCACGTAGAGCGCAAGGTCATCCGCACCACCATCGCCGATTTGGATCAGGCGCCCGAGGATACCTACGAGGCTTATCTTCGCCTGCACCTGCTTTCTCACCGTCTGGTCAAGCCCCACGGGCTCAACCTCGACGGCATTTTCGGCCTGCTCAATAACGTGGTGTGGACCAACTTTGGCCCTTGTTCGCCGAAGCACTTCGAGGTAACCCGCGCCCGCTTGCAGCGCCGCGGCCCTGTGACGGTCTTTTGCATGGACAAATTCCCCCGCATGATCGACTACGTCATCCCCTCCGGTGTGCGCATTGGCGATGCTGACCGTGTTCGCCTCGGCGCCCACCTTGCAGAGGGCACCACCGTGATGCACGAGGGCTTTGTCAACTTCAACGCCGGCACCTTGGGCAGCTCCATGGTAGAAGGCCGCATCTCTGCGGGTGTGGTGGTTGGCGATGGCTCCGACATTGGTGGTGGCGCCTCCATCATGGGCACGCTTTCTGGTGGCGGCAAGCACGTCATTTCCATCGGCGAGCGCTGCTTGCTTGGCGCCAACGCCGGTTGTGGCATCCCGCTTGGCGACGACTGCGTGATCGAAGCCGGCCTGTACGTCACCGCCGGTTCTAAGGTGGTCACCCGCGGCGCTGTATCCGAGGCGCTCGGCTTAGAAGACGGCCAGACCATCAAGGCGGCAGAGCTTTCCGGTGCTAACAACATCCTGTATCGCCGTAACTCCATCAACGGCGCGATTGAGGCTGTGCCGTGGAAGTCTCAGGCAGTAGAGCTCAACTCCGAACTGCACAAGAACTAAGCCTGCTTCAAGCAAGCAAAAGACCTGCCCTGTTCCCTAGGGCAGGTCTTTTTTTCACGTTTTTCTAGCGGTGTTGCACCGGGTGTTGTTCCACCACGATGCGGGTGGGGCGAAACGCCCACAGGCGGTTGATTAGGAAGTTAATGGGCATTGCTGCAAGCACGGAGATGATATTGGCCCAGTACACCTTGGTGCGGAAGCCAGTGGAATTATCAAATACATCATCTGGCAAGGCGATGGGCGATTCTGGGTTCATCAGCAGCGTGGCAATGACCAGGCTTACGCCGAAGGCCAATAGGCCGGTGGTAAGGAAGGCAAAAAAGCCTTTCCACCACTTCGGGCTCACGGTGGTTTTAAAAGTCCACATGCGGTTGAGCTGGTAGTTCCAGGTATTAGCTACCAAGAAGGCTACGGTTTGGAAGACGTGATACCAGCGGATGTGGAAGGCGGTACCAAAGAGGTTGTAAAAGGGATCGGAAGGGGCGATATCGGCTGACCACAGCATCAGCTTGTTCATCACCACCACAACGGCCATGTTGACCAACACGCCGGAACCACCAACGATGCCAAACCTTAAGAATTGAACAATCGTGGTGGCGAATGTGGACGATTTGGCCACGCCTTCTCCCTCACTTGTTATTGATTGCACGAGCTAACCCGAGCTATCTTACGCTCAAGTAGCCTTCAGGTTAAGCAAGGTCTAGCTCAGCCGCTGCGCTACCTGTTCGCACTGCTCCAAGCTGGCGGTAAGCGCAACGCGCACGAAGCGCTCTCCGGCAGGACCATAGAAGGCACCGGGAGCAACGAGGATGCCACGCTCGGCAAACCACTGCACTGTGTCCCAGCAATCCTCATCGCGGGTGATCCACAGATACAGGCCTGCCTCTGAATGCTCGATGCGGAATCCCGCATCCACCAAAGCGCGCATTAACACTGCGCGTCGATTGGCGTAGCGCAGCTTTTGGGCTTGTTCTTGATCGTCATCTTCAAGCGCTGCCACGGTGGCTGCCTGGATTGGCCCTGGCATCATCAACCCGGCGTGCTTGCGTACCTCGGTGAGCTCGGCAATCAGCTCGGCATCGCCGGCGAAAAAGCCCGAGCGATACGCAGCCAGGTTGGAGGTTTTAGAAAGGGAGTGGATGGCGAGCAGGTTGGCGTAATCTCCTGCGCTAACCGCTGGATCCAAAATGGAGGCGGCTTGGCCTTCCCAGCTCAAACCCAGGTAGCACTCGTCAGAGGCCAAGATGGCGTCGTGTTCGCGTGCGTAATCCACCCAGGCGCGCAGTTGCTCGTGGTTTGCCACTGCACCGGTTGGGTTGGAAGGAGAATTAATAAAGATCAGATCGACGTCTTCTGCATCCGCAGGCGGGGTGCTTGCCCGCAGCGGCGTGGCGCCGGCAAGCAGCGCTGCCACCTCGTAGGTGGGATAGGCGACCTCGGGGATGATCACGGTGCCACGAACCCCGAGCAGGGAAGGCAACAGCGCGATGGCTTCCTTGGTGCCAATCACCGGCAGCACCGCCGGGGCGGGGTCAATGCCGTAGCGGCGCGCCAAGGAATCGACGATGGCTTGGCGCAGTTGGGGTGTGCCGATGGTTTGCGGGTAGCCACCGGGGGCGCCAGCTTCTGCAAGCGCGAGCTGGATGCCGGGCGCTACGTCGTCGACAGGCGAACCCACAGAAAGGTTGATTAACCCGTCTGGGTGTTGGGATGCCTGAGCCTTGGCTGGTTCGAGAGAGTTCCAGGGGAAATCAGGCAGCGTCGAAGACGACGGTGTGCGCACGGGTGGCTCCTTTGCAGCGAAAGAGTGTGGCGGCTAGGCCTGGGGTGGCAGTTCGGCCACCATCGGGGCGTCGAACTCTTGAGGGCCGAGCTTGGCGGCACCACCGGGAGAGCCGAGATCATCAAAGAAGGCGGCGTTGGCGTCGTTGTAGTCGATCCACTCATCGGGAACATCGTCTTCGTAGAAGATGGCCTCGACGGGGCAGGCGGGCTCGCAGGCACCGCAGTCGACGCACTCATCGGGGTGGATATAGAGGGAACGCTTGCCCTCATAGATGCAATCGACGGGGCACTCTTCTACACAAGAGCGATCCATGACATCAACGCAAGGTTGTGCGATTGTGTACGTCATTGAAAGTACAGTCTCCAAATTCCAAACAGTTGGCTTAATCTGCCTTATTATGTCACTTCGCACGCAGCATAGGCCACACGCCTCCGGCTATGCCAGCAAGAAGTAATAAAATCGAGCGGATTCCTGGAACTAATACCGTATCGCCTGCACCACCGGTGGCCAACACGAATAAAAAGAACCCCAGCACCCACACCCCAAGCGGAAGAAACTTCCACGGCGATGCAGGCGCCCAAAGCATTGCGGTTTTGCTTAAGACCAGGTTAAACAGCAACGCAATCACCACCGTATAGGGCACGGGCACACCAGCGATCCAGGTGCCTAGGTAAATCACTTCTAAAAACACCGAAATCAGCGCGCCAAGGCACAGCCACAACAGGCCGAATGCGGCCTCGGTTTTACTAAAACCCTGGTGCACATAGGCCTGGCGCTCGCGCCTGGATCCTGTCACCTGCTGCTTGCCCGAATGTTCATCTGTGTGGGGTTGATCCTTGGCGGCCACTTAGAGTCCTTCCATTGGATCATTCGATGCGGGCGCTTCGCTAAGGGTGCCGCCGCCAAGGCGATAGTGTTCTTCACGCAACAACGGCTGGGCAATCAAGTTAGAAAGCGCAAATACCGCGGGCACCAATTCTGGGTCGTCTACCTGAGCCGTTGCCGCGTGGGGGTTGGTGGCAGAGGTCGTGCCATCGGCAATCCACAACTGAGTCGCGTGCGCCTTCATGCCGTTGAGTTTTGCCGTCCAGCTTCGTGGATCAAGTGCAACGGTGATATCCACGTCATTGACGCAGGCAAGCTCGCCCGGTAACGCTTCACGCCAACCGTGCGGAATCTGCGTGATGGCCGCGAGGCCACGATTGAGCATGGTGCGGGAGGTAACGGCCCAAAGGATGCGTGGCACTGGCACTACCTTGGCTGCTTCGTGGGTGATGTGGTGGGCGCGCACATGATCTGGGTGCCCATATCCCCCATCAGGCCCATAGGTGATCACCAGATCGGGCTGCAGCCTGCGAAAGACTTCTACCAGTGCCTCCACCGATGCAGGCCCTGAAGAAATAAACGCCCGCTCATGTTCATTTGAGGGCGCACCGATCATGCCGGAATCGCGCCAGGTGCCTGCGCCACCTAAGAACTCTCCTTGCACGCCGAGTGCTTGCAGTGCCGCGCGCCATTCGCTGATGCGGAAACCGCCGAGTTGATCGGCAGCATCTGCCACCAATCCTTGAAGGGGCTCGCCGATGACTTCGCCTTCTTCACCCAAGGTGCAGGTAACGACGGTCACTTCAGCACCTCTGGCGGCTAATTGCGCCAGCAGGCCGCCGGTCCAAATGGATTCATCATCGGGGTGTGCATGCACTGCCACCACAGATTTTCCTAATAGGTCGCGCATCATTGTCCTTTGTTTATGGTCCATTCGGCTAAAGAAGATAACCCGGCTGGCCAACGTTCCAGCGAGGGATTCGGCCCAACGATACCCCTGCCCAAAGCCTGCAGGCGCACGTCGCGCACAATCACGGTACTAAGATGCTCGGCTGCTTCAAGCTCTTTCGCGGCCGCAGCCAAATCCTCGCTCGTGGCTTTCCCTGCAATTACCTGATCAATGATGGCTTCTACCTCCGGTACGCACATGGTGGAAAGGTTGGCTGCTACGACCTCGCCGTCACAGTGATACTGATCGCGGTCGATGGCAGGAGTCCAAGTAATGAGCGCATCGAGTTCGCCTTCGGGCAGGGCGTTTTGGAAAAGATCGGTGGTATCAGAGGTTTCTATGGTGGCAGGAATGTCTGCGTTGCGTAGGACGTCGACAAGCGCCCTGGTGGCGGCCAAAGCGGCGGGATCGGAAGGATCAACGCCGATCACCACGGGCCTGCCCAAAGATCGCAGTGCCTCCGGTTGAGGCTCAATGGCCTCAAGGGGTTGCTCCACCTCAAGGGCAGTGCTGCGCCCGGTGGCCAAACGCGCCAGGGTTGCAGGCTCGATCATCGAAGCCAGACTTGCCCGCTGCTCAGTATTGAGCTTGGTGGTGGCGGTTACCTGCAACCTACGATCCAACACCGTGGTACGCACCTGGGTATCCGGGATGAGCTTGAAGGTGTCGGTGGCGACTTCGGTGGGAGTCATATCCACAAAACTCAACTGGCCCGAACGAAGCATCTCTGCTGCCTGAGGCAGTGAGCGGACCTCGACAAACTGCAGCGTTTCTACCTGAGCAGGCTTAGCTCCCCAGAAACGATCATTGCGGTTTAGGGTAATCACCCCGCGGCTGCGATCAACGCTATTGAGCGAAAAGCGCCAACCCGATGCGGGAATATCCTCCCGCAACGCCTGATCAAAGCCAGATTCATCCTTGAGCACATGGCTTGGCAGCAGGTTTAAAAACATTGTCTGCCAATGAGCAATCGGCTGATCAAAATCCACAAAGACCGTCCTGCCACCATTGGCCGAACGAATATCGCTAATGGCCCGGTAGCGTGCGGCATCGAGTGTGCCAGGCGTTTGGGCTACGCCACTGCGCAGATACTCAAAATCGGAGACGGTAATTGGGGTGCCATCAGACCATTGGGCCTCAGGGTTGATGTCATAACGAATGGTCAAGGCCGTGTCATCGGCAGGGGTGACGGGCTTGGCGGATTCTAGAAGATCCTTGTTCATCTGCCCATCAACAAAGGTGCTTGGCAGCACGAGCTGGGCTAAGGTGCGCACGAATTCCGAATCATCAGCCAAAAGGTGCGGATTCAGCCCCGCATAGATGGGATCAATGCCAACGCTTAAGCGCGCCGGTTCATCGGGGGTTTGTGTAGTGCTGGTGGCAACCGCTTTGCTGGGCCTGGCTTGTTCTACCGGCGCAGGCCCGGGGTTAGCCGAACATGCAGCAAGCACCGCCGCCAGAGCGAAGATGCTGGTGCGGTGCTTGATTGACATGAAGATAGATTTTAGCGCAGCGCAAGGCTCAAAACCTTTAGGGCTTTGAGCAGCGTTGGTGCTGCTACTTATTGCGTGCCTTTTCGCGCGAACGGGCGCGGGCGCGTTCGGTAGCGTTCAGGATCACCTTGCGCACGCGCAGCGTCTCGGGGGTTACCTCAACGCATTCATCTTGACCACAGAACTCCATGGCCTCGTCCAAAGAAAGCGAACGTGCCTTGGCCAAGGTGACGGTGGCATCGGCGGTAGCAGAGCGCATATTGGTGAGCTTCTTTTCGCGCGTGATGTTGATATCCATATCCTCATCACGGTTATTGGCGCCCACAACCATGCCCTCATAAGCCTCGGTGCCTGGCTCCACAAAGAAGGAACCGCGATCAGCCAATTGCATCAGTGCATAGGCGGTGATCTGTCCGGAACGGTCTGCAACCAAAGAGCCGGTGGCGCGATCTTTAATCTCGCCAGCCCAAGGCTCAAGGCCTTCGGAGTAGTGGTTGGCAATACCGGTGCCGCGGGTTTCCGTCATGAACGTGGTGCGGAAGCCGATCAGGCCGCGGGCAGGAACCTTAAATTCCATGCGCACCCAATCATCGGAGATGTTGTCCATGGCCACCATCTGTCCCTTGCGCGAAGCCATCAACTGCGTCACAGCACCCTGGTATTCGCTGGGCACGTCGATCACCATGTGCTCATAGGGCTCATAGAGCTTGCCGTCGATTTCCTGGGTCACTACCTGTGGCTTGCCCACGGTAAGTTCGAAGCCTTCGCGGCGCATCGTTTCTACCAACACCGACAACGCCATCTCGCCACGGCCTTGAACTTCCCAGGCATCGGGGCGCTCGGTGGGCAGCACGCGCAGGGACACGTTACCGATGAGCTCTTGATCAAGGCGAGCCTTGACCATGCGTGCGGTGAGCTTATCGCCACCACCGCGGCCAGCCAGCGGCGAGGTGTTCACGCCGATGGTCATGGAGATCGCTGGCTCATCGACGGTGATGCGCGGCAGCGGGTTGGGGTGCTCGGGATCTGCGAGGGTATCGCCGATCATCACATTGTCAATGCCGGAAATAGCGGCAATATCGCCTGCTACAACCTCATCGGCAGGAACGCGGGTCACGCCAACGGTGCGCAGCAGCTCTGCAATCTTGGCGGTCTTGGTGTGCTGATTGCCCTCTTCGTCATAGTGAATCCAGGCAACCTGCTGGCCCTTTTTCACGCTGCCGGAGTGCACACGGATCAAGCCGATGCGCCCCAGGAAGGAAGAGGAGTCCAGGTTGGTCACGTGCGCCTGCAGCGGACCATCGATATCGGCGGTGGGTTCGGGCATGACGTCGTAGATCACGTCGAACAGTGCCTGCAGATCTTCTGCATCCGGCACGTTGCCATTGCCCGGGTTCTCGGTCGAGGCCTTGCCCTCGCGCCCGGAGGCATAGAGCACGGGCAGATCGAGGAGGTTTTCTGCAGCTTCGGCAGCCTCTGGATCATCAATGGCGCTAGCGAGTTCGAGCAGGAGATCGTGGGCTTCTTCCACCACTTCATCGATGCGGGCATCTGGGCGGTCAGTCTTGTTGACCAAGATGATCACCGGCATTTTGGCAGCAAGTGCCTTGCCAAGCACGAAGCGGGTTTGCGGCAGCGGACCTTCGGATGCGTCGATCAGCAGCACCACGCCATCGACCATGGAAAGCGCGCGTTCTACCTCGCCACCGAAGTCGGCGTGGCCGGGGGTGTCGATGACGTTGATCACGAGATCGTTGCCGTCTTTGCCAGCGCCCTGGCGTCGAATAGCGGTGTTCTTAGCCAGGATGGTGATGCCCTTTTCCTTTTCCAGGTCCCCGGAATCCATCACACGATCAACGACTTCTGCGTGGGCATCGAATGCCCCGGACTGACGCAGCATTGCGTCGACAAGCGTGGTTTTGCCGTGGTCAACGTGCGCGACGATGGCAACATTGCGGAATTCTGGACGGGTCAAAGGAGATCTCCTGGGGTTTAGCTGCTGCACCCGATGGATCGTGGGCGCAGGTGTACAGCGTTTCAACAGTACTGCACCGTGGGTACAAGTGCACCTTTTCTCAAATTTTCCCGCGCAGGTTCGGGGGCCAAATCGTGCTTTTCTCGTCTCCTACTAGGGCTTGCCAGAAGCTTGTCGACGCTCCACCCCAGCGAATTAACGTGGCGGGGTTATAGGGAGTGCTGCCTTGAAGTTCGGGCTTTAATTATTGCGGCCTTGTTTTCTAAAACAAGGCCGCTTACTTGACTGTAGATATGTTTCTGCACAAATTTTTCTTGGGCGTACTTGTTGTGATGCTTAAGTTGATTGGCAAGGGCGCGAAGGACTGCTAAGCTGCTCAAAAAGTAACGAATTGATAACAATGCTGTGATTTTCCTGGTAGTGGCGTTTTTGACTCATCTGGCGAAACTTGCAGCGCTTCCCGTCTTGACATGCGCAAACGTGGGGCTATTGTTACTTGAGTACGCTTGTGTGACTAAAGAGTTGGAGACACGCCGAGAGAATTCTCAAAATCTCCTGTCAACACTCACACCCTGACTTCTAGGAAAGGCACACCGTGACCCTTCTTTCTCGAAAGGCGCTTGCTGCCGCCGCCATGGCGCTGAGCCTCGGCTTTGGCTCTGCACCCGTGGTGCAGGCAGCCCCACTATTTCCCGTTGAGGATCTCGGTTTGCCCATCGACAACCTGGGCCGGCCAAAGCAAGAAGTGCTCGACGCCGCCAAGGACTTCGCCCAAAAGCTGCCCGAGCAGCAGCGCGAACAGCTCCTCGCCGCCATCCGCTTCTACGAAGGCCCCAGCAGGTCCAACACCCTCCTGCCCGATAATGCACCGGTATTTACCCAGTTTTTCTGGCCGGTGGTAGCCGGCAAGTGCATCGACGGCAAGTTCGATTCCACCGGCACCGCCATCGCCGTGGCAGGCCCTGCACCAATCCCCGCACCCAAGCCCGGTGTGGGAGAAGCCACCTTCGTGTTCACCGCGTTGGGCACCCGCCCCCTTGCAGGCGAACAGAACATGAATGTGCACTGGTTTAATATCGACACCCTCAAAGGTGGCACCACCAAGCTTGGCGATCACGGCATTAACCCCCAAGGCCCATCCACTGTGTCTGGCAAAGCCGAAACCGGACGCGGCCGCGTGGTGGCCTTGCTCGAGGGAACCGTGGGCACCCAGGATGGTCCTTGCAACTACTTCCCCACCACGGCAGCGTTTGTGGTGATGTAAATGGTGGATCTGCACCCGGTAAAAAGCGAGTCCTTTGACACGACTGCGTCTTTAAACACCGACCCCAAAGGTTTTCTGCGCCAGGTTGATACCTTCAAAGAAACCGAGTTTGGCCTCTACATGGCCAGAGGTGCAGATCACCCACGCTTTGGTTACCTCGAATCCTGGCTCCTGCCCGACCTCGGCCTGCGTGCCAATATCTTCCACTTCCGCGATGGTGTGGATGCACGCATGGACTTCTACTTCGATATCGCCGATATCTCTAAATCCGAAGGCGTGTGGCACACCCGCGATCTGTATGTAGACCTGGTAAGCGTGTGCGGCGAGCCCGTGAAGGTGATGGATATTGATGAGCTCGCCGCTGCCACCAGCGAAGGCCTGATCAGTGCCGACGAGGCCGAGCGCGCCATCGACGCCACCCTGGCAGCCGTAGAGGGCATTACCCGCCACAGCGACGATCCAATGGCTTGGCTAGCCTCCATGGGCATCAGCCTGGATTGGGCCGAGCATGTAGATCTCATGCCCGCAGGCTCTTAAACACTCCGGCACGCAATCACACCGGAGAAACCGAACAGCTATATAGGCCCATGCTCAAAGGGGGCGCAACGTACTGTTGCGCCCCCTTTGGTGCTTATATCCAAGCAGGTCTGCGGTGGTGTTTTAGAGCAGACCCAAACCTGGCACGGAGTTGATCAGATCCCTGGTGTATTCCTGCTGCGGATCAGCAAAGATCTGATCGGTGGTGCCGCGTTCCACCAAACGACCCTGCTCCATCACCACGACCTCATCTGCGGTTTGGCGTACCACAGCAAGGTCGTGGGTGATAAAGAGGTAGCTCAAGTGGAGTTCTTCTTGCAATTCTGTGAGCAACTGCAAGATCTGGTGCTGCACCAGCACGTCGAGTGCCGATACGGCCTCATCTAACACCACCACTTCTGGGTTGAGTGCAAGGGCTCTGGCCACCGCGATGCGCTGGCGTTGGCCACCTGAGAGCTCATTGGGGTATCGGCGCATGGCCGAGCGAGGCATGGCCACCATATCCAGCAACTCCGCTACGCGCTGTTCACGCTCTTTGCGGTTGCCAACCTTGTGCACCACCAAGGGCTCTTCGATGCAGCGATAGATCGAATACATCGGGTCCAAGGAGCCATAGGGGTTTTGGAACACCACCTGCAGCTTGCGGCGCATATCAAAGGTTTCTTTGCCGCTGAGCTTGGTGATGTCTTTGCCCTTATACAGCACCCTGCCGCTAGTGGGTTCGAGCAGCTTGAGAATCATATTGGCCACGGTGGATTTACCCGAACCGGATTCGCCCACGATAGCGAGCGTGGTGCCTTCGCGTAGCCCGAAACTTACGTCATCTACTGCGCGGAGTTCTTTCTTTGCACCGCGTGCACCGCGCACATCAAAGACCTTAGTAAGGTGCTCAACTTTGATCACATCTGCTGCTTCAACATCGTGCTCAGCCACCAACACTTCTTCTGCCTGTACGCCGGCGGCCTTGGCCGATTGGATGCGCGAAGAAGCAAGCGACGGTGCTGCATTGACAAGACGTTGGGTATAGGGGTGCTGGGGATCGCGCAGGATCTCAAGCGAAGGGCCAGATTCCACGATGCGCCCGCGGTGCATCACCACAAGGTGTTCGGCGCGCTCTGCTGCAAGGCCAAGATCGTGGGTAATAAACAGCACCGCGGTGCCGAGGTCCTTGGTTAAGGTGCCCAGGTGATCCAGGATTCGTTTTTGCACCGTCACGTCAAGCGCCGAGGTTGGTTCGTCAGCGATGAGCAGGCGCGGACGGGCTGCAAGGCCCATACCGATCAAGGCGCGTTGGCGCATACCGCCGGAAAATTCATGCGGGTACTGCTTGGCGCGGCGTTCTGCGTCGGGAAGCCCTGCCTCTTCAAGCAATTGGGTGACAGCCGCATCCATTTCGGAGGCCTTGACTACGTTGTTTGCCTTGAGTGCCTCTTTGATCTGCGTGCCAATTTTCCACACAGGATTGAGGTTGCTCATTGGATCTTGAGGCACCAGGCCAATCATGGACCCACGATATTCCTGCATCTGCTTATCGTTAAGCCCGGTGATGTCTTTGCCTTCAAAGCGAATCTTGCCCTTGGTTACCTTTCCGGTTCCAGGCAACAGTCCGATGATGGCCATAGCGGTGGTGGATTTACCCGAACCCGATTCACCCACGATGGCCACTGATTGGCCGGGGTAGATCTTTAAGTTCGCACCACGTACCGCCTCGACGGTGCCGGTGGAAGACTCGAAGGCGATGTGGAGATCTTCGAGCTCGAGTAGTGGGGATGGTTGCTGCGTAGTCATTTAACGCTTCCTCGCCTTCGGATCAAGGGCGTCGCGTACCACGTCGCCCATCATGATAAAGCTCAGCACCGTCGCGCCCAGGGCCATGGCTGGGTAGAACAACACCATTGGTTGGGTGCGCAGGGAGGCCTGTGCCTTAGCAATGTCGCCACCCCAAGACACGATCGTGGGCGGCAGGCCAATACCAAGGAAGGACAAGGTTGCCTCGGCCACGATGAAGGTACCGAGTGCCACCGTTGCATAAACGATGATGGGGGCAGCCGCATTGGGCAAGATGTGCTTGCCCAGGATGTACCACTTGCTTGCGCCAACGGCCTTGGCTGCGGTGACGAACTCTTCGTTCTTGGTGGCCATGACGGTGCCGCGGGTAATACGGGCAATCGAGGTCCAGCCGAAGAAGGCCAACACCACCACCACGGTAAGGATGGTGCGATATTCCTTGAATACCTGCATCACCACGATGGCAGCGAGCACCAGTGGGACGGCAAAGAAGATGTCGGTGATACGCGAGAGAATCGCATCGAGGATGCCACCGAAGTAGCCGGCGAGTGCGCCGATGGTGGTGCCGATGATAACCACGAGCAGTGTGGTGAGCACGCCTACGCTTACCGACGCCCGCGCGCCGTAGATCATGCGGGCATAAATATCGCAGCCCTGTCGATCAAATCCGAAGGGATGCCCTGCACTTGGCTTGTCCAGGGATTTGGAAAGCTCGCAGAAGGTCGGGTCGGTGGAGGTAAAAAGTTGGGGCACGATAGCCAGCAGCAGGGCTGCGGCAATCAAAATCGCAGAGACCCAGAACATGGGACGCTTGCGTAGGTATTTCCACGCTTCTCCCCACACTGAGGTAGGGGCTGAATCATCGCGTACTGCGTCTACGGCACCGAGGCCAGTTTCATCGACCTCTGCCACGAAGCGCTCTTGACCGGGTAGTGGCTGATAGGTAGCCCGGTTATCCTGCGTGTTCTTGGATGAATTAGGCATAGCGGATCCTTGGGTCGAGCAGGGCGTAGAGAAGGTCAACGATCAGATTGGCCACGATGTAGACGATGACCAACACGGTGGTAAACGACACCACGGTGGTGGGCTCACCTTTGAGGATCGCCTGATAGATGGTGCCACCAACACCGTTGATGCCGAAGATGCCCTCGGTAACGATCGCGCCACCCATGAGCGCACCAAGGTCGGTGCCGAGGAAGGTGACCACGGGGATCAGCGAGTTACGCAGCACATGCCGGCGAGTGACCTCTCCCCCGCTTAAGCCCTTCGCGCGTGCGGTGCGCACATAGTCTGCGCGGAGATTATCGGAGACCGATTGGCGGGTCAGTCGGATTACGTAGGCGCACGACAACGCGCCAAGAACCACCGCTGGCATGAGCAGTGACTTCACTGAAGCATTCGCGCCGACGGTCACCGGGAGGATTCCCCATTTCACGCCAACGAAGAACTGGAGCAAAAAGCCGATCACGAAGGAGGGAACAGCGATCACGAGCAGGGAGAGCACCAAGACGGTGGAATCGAAGAAGCCGCCGCGGCGCATACCGGCGAACACGCCGAAGGCCACGCCGAGGATCATCTCGAAGATCAAGGCCATCACGGCCAATTTGATGGTCACAGGATAGGCATTGGCCATGACTTCGCTTACCGGCCGGCCTGAGAAGGTGGTGCCGAAGTCGAGGGTGAAAATGCCTTTGATGTACAGCAGGTATTGGACGATGAATGGTTTGTCCAGGTTGTATTCCGCCGTGAGTCTTGCTCTGGCTGCCTCTGTTAAGCCACGATCGCCACCAAGGGCCTCGATCGGGTCGCCGGGCATGAGAAAGACCATGGCGTACAGCAGCAGGGTGGCACCAAAAAATACAGGGATCATCTGTAAGATTCGGCGCCCAACGTAGCGCAACATGGTGGTGTTCCTTTTAAGAATGTTCGGGTGGGTGTTACTCGAAAGTGTAAACTTTCGCCGATATGCAAAGCCCCGGCCGCCGGGGTGTGGCGACCGGGGGACATACCGTGAGCCGCAAGGCCTAGGGCAAGTGCATTACTTCTTTTCGACCGCAGCGTACTCAGGCAGCGAGTTCCAGCTAAAGGTCACGTTGCTGACCTTGTCGGAGGAACCACCGGTGACGTTGGAGTACCACAGCGGCACAGCAGGAAGGTCACGGAAGAGGATCTCTTCTGCCGACTGGTATTCCTTAATACCTTCTTCAACATCCTTCTTGTTCGCAGCCTTCTTCACCTTGGCGTCGAACTCTGGGTTGGAGTAATCACCATCGTTGGAAGAAGCGTTGGTGACGTAGAGGGGAACCAGGAAGTTTCCAATTGCCGGGTAGTCTGCCTGCCAACCGGAGCGGAAAGCACCCTTGATGGTGCGCTTCTTCACGTCATCGCGCAGGGACTTGAAGTCTGGGTAGGGGTTACCCGAGGCCTCGATGCCGAGGTTGTTGCGAAGCTGGTTGCTCACAGCATCTGCCCATGCCTGGTGTCCGCCATCGGAGTTATAGGCAATGGTGAATTCGCCGGTGAACTTGGAAATGGCATCTGCCTTCTTCCACAGCTCCTTGGCCTTTTCGGGATCGAACTTCAGCACATCGGAGTTTTCCAGATCATCCTTGTAGCCATCGATCACCGGAGAGGTGAAGTCCTTGGCAGGGGTACGAGTGCCCTCGAAGATGGTCTTGGTTACCTCATCACGGTCAATGGCGTGGGAGATAGCCTGCCTGCGCAGCTTGCCTTCCTCGCCGCTGAAGTGCTCGAGCTTCTCGGGGATGGTGATGGACTGGAATACCGCTGCAGGCTGGTTTACTGCACGATCGCCCAACTCATCTTCAAAGGTGGAGAATGCGGAATCCGGAACGGCATCCAGCACATCCAAGTTGCCGGCGAGTAGGTCTGCGTAGGCTGCGTCTTGGGAGCTGTAGAAGATGAACTTCACGCCATCATTCTTGGCTTCGTTTTCGCCTTGGTACTTCTCATTGGGCACCAGGGTTGCAGATTCCTGGTGGTTCCATTCCTTGAGCACGTACGGGCCAGAACCCACCGGGTTTTCACCGGCACTGTCCAGATCTTCAAGCTGCTTCGAAGGCATGACAAAGAACGCGGTGTAGCCGAGGCGGGTGGGGAAATCCGATTCGGGTTGCTCAAGCTCGACGGTGAAGGTGCGGTCGTCGACCACCTTGAGGCCTTCGAGTTCTTTTACGCCTTCGCCGTAGCCCTTGATGGGCTCGAAGAAGAATTCATTCATCATGCTGTTTGCCACAGCAGCGTTCCAGGTATCGACGTAGTCCTGGGCAGTGATCGGGCTGCCGTCGGAGAACTCAAGACCTTCTTTGAGCTTGATCTTGTAGGTCTTCTCGCCCTCCAAGTCGATGGACTCGGCTTGATCGTTGTGTGGCTTGCCGTCAATGTCGTAGTGCACCAAACCGGAGTAGAGCAGCTCGACAATCCTGCCGCCGCCGGTTTCGTTCGTGTCGGCCGGGATCAAAGAATTCTGAGGCTCAGAACCATTCGCGGTGACGTAGTTTTCGCCTTCAGAGGCTCCGTCCGAGGAGCAGGCCGCCAGGCCTAAGACAACGGTGGCTGAGGTAGCAATCGCTACTGTCTTTTTCAGATGCATCAGCTTCTCCCTGTGCGTATTCCAACGGTTGCTGTACTACAGAAGCTGCAGCAAAGCCTGGACTATGCGGTTCACTCTAGCAGCAGGCTCGGGGGTAAGAGGGAGAATCGGAACAAAAAATTCAGACGTTTTCGGAAACCGGAGCGCCCATCCACCAACGCACATCGGGGGTAGGCATGACAGAAAAATGAAATTGTTCCTGTTTGGCCCAACGCTGCCAGAAAGGTAAATATTCAGGATCGCGCGCTATGGCGCGAGCCTTGCGCCACTGCTCAGGACCATCAAAGACCACACTCAGCACCTCCCCTTTTGCGCGGGCAGCAGCAAGGGTGGCAGGAGTCAACGCTCCTACCCCTTCGATGATGAGGTGCTCGCCTTGTACATAGCGCCACGGGCCTTGGGTGTTGTTGTGCCAATCCCAGCAGCGATAGCGGCCGTGGCCGATGATCTGTTCTGCCGCAATAGCACTGCCAGCAGCCAGTCCATCCCAGCCTGGGTACACATCGTCCATGCTCACCAAAGGCCAAGCAAGCAAAGAGGCAAGGCCTTTGGCAAAGGTCGTTTTTCCGGCGCCAGAGGGGCCGTCGATAAGCACAATCATGCGCCAAATAACCGCAGGTAGCCCGACCAAGCCGCGATGGCCAAAGAAGCACTAGACAGGCACAAGCAGGAGGCCATGAGCACAACGTCTGGAAGATGCAAGGTTGAAGGGCGTGCCCAAGTGCGATTGGGATGGGCGCCAAAACCGCGGGCCTCCATGGCAGTCGATAGCTTGGCACCGCGCCTAAGTGTGAGCACCAACAGGCCGAAGGTGAGCGAAAAGGCCTTGCGCACCACGTTTTCTTCTCCAAGCCCCCTAGCCCGGCGCGCCCTGCGCATCGAAGCCCAATCCCTACGCGCTAAGCCCAACATGCGCCCGGCGGCCACCGCGCCGATCACGAAGCGTTCAGGCAATTTCAGGATTTGTGCGAGGCCATCGCCTAATTCGGTGGCATTGATATTGCTTAGCAGCACAATCGCTGGAAGCCCGAGCGCAAACACGCGCACCATCACCGCCAAGGCCAAGGAGATGGAGTTATCGGTGATGTGGGCAAAGCCGAAAGAGACATACTCTTTTCCCTCGGGCGCGCCATAGAGCAGCATGGAAGTCCCGGCTAAAGGTGCGGCGATACACAGCGGGAGGCTGCGTTTGAGCATGCGCTTCAGCCCTGGTCCGATGATCAACGCCATCGCGATGGTGCCGGCCACTGCCACCGCAGAAGACACCACATCCACGCTCACCAGCAGCGGGGTGGCTAAGAGCATCAGGCCGAGAATGCGCGCGACGGGGTTAAAGGTAACCCGCACCTTCGCGTTGGGGGCAACCTCGCGGTGTTCTTGGCCGCTGGGTGTGAGGTTTTGGTTGGCATCAGGTGTTTGCTGCGTCATAGCTGAATCTCCTGATCTCCGAGCGCGCGGCGGAATAGCGCATCGTGGGTAATAGAGCACACGCTTAAACCCTGGTCGCGCTGCTGGCTGAGCAGCTCCACTAAGGCAAGGAAGGTTTTTCGGTCTTGGCCAAAGGTCGGCTCGTCGAGCAGCATGATCTTCGGCGAGTGAATCAACACGGTAGCCACCGAAAGCCTGCGCTTTTGCCCACCGGAAAGCGTAAAAGGATTGGCCTCGGCTAAGGCATCGAGGCCGAGGGTTTCTAGCACCTCATCGGCGCGGCGCTCATCGGCAGCGCTGACCTCTCCCCTGGCACGCAAGCCCACCAGCATTTCCTCACGCACCGTCTTAGCCACAAACTGGTGCTCGGGATCTTGGAATACGTAGCCGATGCGCTGCGCTAGGGCTTGAGATTTCCATTTCCTTGGATCAAGCGTGGAGGTGCCAAAGAGTTCCTTGGAGGCTCGCACCTGCCCGCCGTGGGGATCAAGCAATCCGGCCAAGGTGAGCATGAGTGTGGTTTTCCCTGTGCCATTGGCCCCGGTAATCACCGTGGAACAGCCCCGCGGTAATTGGATCAGGCGCTGATGCCCAAGGGCATGGTCCCAGCCATAACGTAGATCAATCCCTTCAAGCGCAGGGGCGTTGCTGGCACATTCGGGTTTGGCATCGGGCAGATCTGGATCTACGCCCGGCACCCACACGCCTTCGGCTGCAAGGCGGGCGCCTTGTTGTTCGAGCACGGCCTCAGGTGTGCCGTCGGCAAGCACCCCTGTTTGGCCGATCACGATGATGCGATCTACATGCTCAACCCAGGTGGCAACGCGGTGCTCGACCACAATCAGCGTGGTATCAAGCCGGCTTGCCGCTGCAACGACTTCTTCTACACCTTGGGGGTCGAGGTTGGCGGTGGGCTCATCCAACAGCACAATATCGGCGCCCATGGCCAGCACTCCTGCAAGGGCAAGGCGTTGTTTTTGGCCACCGGAAAGGGCGTGTGTGGGGTGATCAAGCGGCAAGTCAAGGCCTACTTGTTCGAGTGCTCGGGGTACGCGGCGCCAGATTTCCTCGCGCGGAATTTGTAGATTTTCGCAGCCAAAGGCCACGTCATCGCCTACTCGTTGGGAGATCACCTGCGCATCTGGGTCTTGCAGCACCATGCCGCAGATGCCCTGGACGTTGATGTGCCCGCTGTGTTCGCCCTCGTCTTCACCTAACAGCCCCGCGATCGAGTGCAGCAGCGTTGATTTGCCGGAACCAGATGCGCCAAGCAGCAGCACTTTTTCTCCGGCCTCAATATCAAAGCTGATGTTTTCTAGGGCAAAGCGCCGCCTGCTGGCGTGGCGGTAGGCGTAGTCCCGCAGGGAAATGTGGGGGCTCATGAGGTGAGGTTGTTCCTTTCGGCCTGAGCAGATGTGCCATGCTGATGCGTATGAAAGATCGCCTGAGGGTTGCGCTGTGCGTGATACTCGCGGGAGTATCCGCAGGTCTTGTCGGCGCAGCGATGTCGTGGGGCATCCACGTGGTTGAAGCTCACCTGAGTGTGTGGCTGAGCCTCGTGCTTGGCATTGGCGCAGGTGTGCTGTGGTGGCAGGTGCGTCGCCGCAAAGATTCCAGTGCCTCGCAGCTTTTCGACGCCCTGGCGCAAACCATCGCCGTAGGCGCCGGTGCATCGCTGGGCCGTGAGCAAGCACCCCGACAAGTAGCGGCCCTGGTTGCCCGCAAACTGTGGATGCCGCCAACACAACGTGAAACCCTGGCGGCCGCGGCCGCCGGTGCTGGCTTGGCCGCGGTATATAACATTCCGCTGGCGGGTGTGCTGTACACCTTGGAAGTCATGCCCATTCGCCGCACGAAGCGTTTGTGTGTTTTTGCCATTGCTTGCTGTGGCATCGCCACGCTGACGGCCTGGCCCTTGCTGGGTGGCGGGGCCTTTTATTCCATTCCTGAGCCTCAAATCGATCAACGCACCATCTTGCTTATTGCCCCGGTGATCGCACTTGGCATGGGGCTGGGGTGGGTGTTTCGCCAAGGAGCCGTCCGGCAAGTTAGCGCGAGAGTGCAAGGCCCTTGGCTGATCCTGAGCGTGCCGGTGGCAATTGCTGCGGTGCTGCTTGTTGCCCAAGGGTTGCCGGAGGTTCCGGGCAATGGGCAATTGCTGCTAGATTTCACCTTCCATTCCCCCTTGCAGTGGCAACATGGCGCAGCGCTGGTGGCAGCAAAGCTGCTGCTTACTTGGCTATGCCTTCGTGCTGGTGCCGCCGGCGGCGTGCTTACTCCATCGCTTGCGGTAGGTGGTACAGCAGGTGGTGTACTGGGCACGCTCTGCGGAGCTGATCCCCTCACCCTAGCGTTGGTGGGTGCGGCGAGCAGTTTGGCCACCACCCAGCGCGCACCACTGTTTGCTGCGGTGATGACGATCGAGCTGACACATCCTTCAGCACTGGTGAGCTGCCTGATGTTGGCTATTGCTATACCAATTTCCTTGCTTCACGCCCGGCGCCAAAGCGGTCCAACACACCGGTAGCAGCCAGCGCCTTGACCAGGTAGTAGCCCACCACACCGGCCAAGATGGCACCGGAGATAGAAAGGCTGATCAGGTAGCTGACGTTAAACAGCACAGATTTGGCGTAGTTGGCTGAAAGGAAGAACTCCAGCACGAAGGCACCCACGCCAGCGCCTACGCCAGCTAGTGCAGCAACGGGCAAACCGAAGCGCTTATAGGCAAAGAATAGGAAGATCAGCTCCGCACCAATACCTTGGGCTAGGCCGGAGTAGACCGTTTCAATGCCCCACTGATTACCCAGCACCGCAGAAACGATAGCGGCGAGCAGCTCCACATAGATCGCCGCGAAGGGTTTGCGGATGATCAAGCCGCCGAGTACGCCACCGAGCAACCAAATGCCAGCGGCAATACCGCCAAAGCCTGGGGTTAGTGCATTGGCCGCCGCGTACCAGGCATAGCCGATACCGTTCCATACCCAAAAGATCAGGCCTGTTGCAATGCCCAGCACGCTTGCTGTGACGATGTCGATGACGCGCCAGTTTTGAGCTAATTTCGCCATAGTGTCTTCCTCCGCCGGCATTACCCGGATCAGGTTGGACGGTTCGCACCGCGCCGAGGGAGCCGTGTGTATTCCCATACTGCGGTGGATCTCAGCCCAGCCGTTGCTTTGCTTAGGCAAAACAGGCGCCGGGCTCCCGTGAATGTTGTGGTGTTCGCCCCGAGATACTACAGCATCACCCCCAAGCGCCCATGCGGTGGACTTCAGGCTGCATATAAGGGGCACTTGAGCTGTGAAGCCCCGGTGATCGCCACCGCACCGCGCGGTGCTGGCTTGGAGGTGGTAGGTGCTGGAGGTATTAGGTGCTGCGTATTAGATAAAGAGCAACAGGCTGATGGCCATCACGGCCATGCCGAGGATGAGCCCATAAATGGCGGCGTGGTGTTTGCCGGTGGATACGGCGGTAGGTAGGAGCTCGTCAAGGGAGATAAACACCATGATGCCGGCAATCGCTGCAAAAGCTACGCCTAAGGTGGCAGGTCCGATAAGCGGCAATAGCAGCAAATAGCCCACCACTGCCCCGAGTGGTTCTGCAAGCCCTGAAGCTAAGCCGAGCCAAAAGCCTTTGGCTTTGGAGCCGGTGGCCTCACGGATGGGCACGGCCACGGCGATGCCTTCTGGAATGTTGTGGATGGCAATCGCCACGGCTACGGGCAGGGCAACTTGGAGATCTTCAAGGCCTGCGAGGAAGGTGGCGAAGCCTTCTGGGAAGTTGTGAATGGCAATCGCAAGGGCGGTGAGCACGCCCATTTGCATCATTTTGCTGCGGCGTTTGGATTCGAGATTGCCCGGCTCATGGGGATTGACCGGCTCTGGTACGAGCCTGTCGATGATGCCGATGAGCACGATGCCGCCGAAAAACGCCGCCACGGCAGCCCATGCACCTGGGCGTTTACCCATGGCTTCTTGGAGTTTTTCAAATCCCTCGGGGAGGATCTCGATAAAAGACACATACAGCATCACGCCGGCGGAAAAGCCGAGGGTAAACGCGAGGAACCGTTCGGTGGGTTTCTTGCGGGCTACGGCAATGGCTGCGCCGAGCCCGGTGGAAAGGCCTGCGAACAAGGTAAGTGCGAATGCTTGAAGCACTGAATCAGGCAAGAGTGCAGTAACCTTTCTATCAATATCGGTGCCAGAAATAGATACCGAACAACGTACCAGAAATGTATTTTCATTAAGGATTGAATCTATGGCCGGTGGCCTTGCTGCTTTGCTTGACGACGTTGCCCTGATCGCCAGGACAGCCGCCTCAAACGTCGATGACGTGGCCGCCGCAGCCGCGAAAACCTCCGCAAAAGCTGCCGGCGTAGTGGTAGACGATGCTGCCGTTACACCGCGCTTTGTCGAAGGCGTTTCTCCAGCACGCGAGCTGCCCATCATTTGGCGCATTACCAAAGGCTCACTGTTTAACAAGATCATTATTATCCTGCCCATCATCTTGGCGCTCAATGCCCTAGCGCCGTGGGCACTTACCCCGCTGCTGATGATCGGCGGCACCTATTTGTGCTTCGAGGGGGCCGAGAAGGTCTTTGAGATGTTCAGCGGCGCGCAGCACGAAAAGGAAGAAGAAAGTGCTGCAAAAGATGAAGATGCCCTGGTGCGCGGCGCGATCATGACAGATCTGATCCTGTCTGCAGAGATCATGGTGATCTCTTTAAACGAGGTAGCCGATCAAAGCTTCTGGATGGAACTTGGCGTGCTCCTCACGGTGGCCGTCGCCATTACGGCACTGGTGTATGGTGCCGTGGGCCTGCTGGTAAAGATTGACGATATTGGCCTGCGCTTCCAGCAAAAACAAAGCGATGCAGCCAAGCGTTTTGGCAGCGTGTTAGTCAAGGCCATGCCGAAGATCCTCAACACCATCTCCATCATCGGCATGTTTGCCATGTTGTGGGTTGGCGGCCACATCTTAATCACTGGTAGCGACACCTTGGGCTGGCATGCACCTTATGAGTTGGTCCACCACTTCGAGGCAGGCGTTGAGCACCTTGGCGGCTTTGTTCAGTGGTGCGTAGAAACGTTATGCTCACTGGTTTTCGGCCTGGTGGTTGGCTTTATCGTGCTTGGAGTAGTGCACCTCTTGCCCTTCAAACGCCACTAGTAGCGCTTGGTTATTTAGCCCTTGGGCCAGGGGTGTGCCGGAGGTTTTTTGGCGCAAAGCCTTGCTGCAGCCCCGGCGTGCTAACATTTACACTTCCGCAAAAAACGATAAACACATCGCCTGAACCAAGCACCCAACAAGGTGTGCGGTGGCGGTGATCTAAAAACAGTGGGAGAAGCCATGCACGCTAAGGACGTAGCGTTAGTCATCGAGGGCGGCGGAATGCGCAATGCCTATACCGCAGGGTGCATTGACCAGCTCTTAGCCCATGACATTCACTTCGGCTGGGTCGGAGGTGTGAGCGCCGGGGCAAGCCACACCGTAAATTTCTTATCCCACGACCGGCAGCGCTCACGACTTTCTTTTGTAGAGCTGGCAAGTGATCCCAAATCTGGTGGGGTGAAGTCCATGCTGCGCGGCAAGGGCTACTTCAACGTCGAGTACATCTACGAAACTGCCGGTGCCCCAGGTGGCGATATCCCCTTTGATTGGGAAACCTTCTGCCAAGATCCAACGCCAATGTGCATTGCCGCTACGCGCGCCGATACCGGCGAAAACGTCTATTGGGGCCGCGAGGATTTTGCTGATCTTTATGATCTCATGCGTAAAGCCCGAGCCTCTTCTACCCTGCCAGGGCTGATGCCCGTACCTGAGATCGACGGCGTGGAGTACGTCGATGGCGCCCTAGGCGAATCGGGCGGGCTGCTTATTCAGGCAGCCATTGATGCAGGCTTTGAAAAGTTCTTAGTGCTGCGCTCTAAACCGCGTGGCTATATCCGCCCCGAGCTTTCCAAACCGGCCGTGGTGCGCAAGCTGCTTCGCAAACGCCCCGTGGTGGCAGAGGCGATGATTAAGCGGCCTGCGCGCTATAACGCAGAGGCCAAAAAGATTGACCAGCTCGAAGCACAAGGCCAGGCGATGGTGTTTTATCCCGAGCAATTGAGCATTGAAAACACCGAGCGCAACCGGGAGAAATTAGAACACGCTTGGAACTGCGGTGTAGAGCAGACCAAGCGTGAGTGGGATTCCTGGATGGAATTTTTAAGTTAAAGCCAAGCGAGAAACTTTAAGCGAAGACCTCCACCAGCTTCGCGTTAAAGGCAGGCAGGTCGTCTGGGGTGCGAGAGCTGACCAGACCGCGATCTTCTACTACTTCCTCATCAACCCAGCTAGCACCAGCATTGCGCAGGTCGGTTTGCAGGGAAGGATACGAGGTAATGGTGCGGCCCTTGAGCACATCGGCATCAGTAAGAATCCACGCTGCGTGGCAAATGGCGCCGAGCGGCTTGCCTGCCTCAACGTGCTGCTTTACTAGCGCAACGGCGTGCTCATCCATGCGGATATGATCCGAGTTGCCGGTGCCACCGGGCAGGATAATGCCGTCGAATTCCTGAGTAGCGGCCTCGGCGGTGCTGAGATCAGCATCCACCTTGGTGCCATTCTTACCCTCAATTGCCTCGGCGTTAGGCGTTACTACCTTCACGCTCGCACCGGCTTCCTTTACAGCCTCCAGCGGCGAAGTAAGCTCAGAATCTTCAAATCCATCGGTGGCGATAACGGCAATAGTTTTGTTGTTTAAGTCAGACATTCTTTCTCCTCATCGAAGGGCATCGAGCTTTTCGACGCCCACGGAGCCCCGAGGCTACCGACCTAAAAGAAAGTAGCCAATGTGCTACTAACTTCCGCTATCTGCCTGCCGCGACCCTTAAGAACATCCACCTCAGCCACAAGCAGGCGCTTTGCAATGCCAAAGCCCGCCTCCTGCACCGGGAAGCGGGCTTCAGCATGAAACAACGAGTGGTTAGACGTTGAACCTAAACTCCACCACGTCACCATCGGCCATGACATAGTCCTTACCTTCTTGGCGGACCTTGCCCTTGGCCTTAGCTTCGGCCATGGAGCCTGCAGCATCCAAGTCCTCGAAGGACACGACCTCGGCTTTAATAAAGCCCTTCTCAAAATCGGTGTGAATCACGCCGGCGGCCTTCGGTGCGGTATCGCCCTTATGAATGGTCCAGGCGCGGGATTCCTTCGGCCCTGCGGTGAGGTAGGTCTGCAGACCGAGCGTGGCAAAGCCAGCCTTGGCCAAAGAGTGCAGGCCCGGCTCGTCTTGGCCCACGCTTTCGAGCAGCTCCATCTTTTCGTCTTCATCAAGCTCGAGCAGCTCAGTTTCAGTCTTGGCGTCCAAGAACACGCAATCAGCCGGTGCTACGAGCTCGCGTAGTTCTTGCTTACGTGCGTCGTCGCTAAGCACCTCTTCATCGGAGTTAAATACGTAGAGGAAGGGCTTGGCCGTCATCAGGTGCAGCTCGCGCAGCAGGGCAAGATCGATCTCGCCGGCTTTGGCGGCAGAGAACAAGGTGCGATCGTCTTCAAGCACGGCCTGTGCCTTCTTGACCTCTTCCACGGTGGCAGCGAGGTCCTTATTCTTACGCGCGTCCTTTTCCAGGCGAGGCAAGGCCTTTTCCACAGTTTGCAGATCAGCCAGGATCAGCTCGGTATTGATCACGGAGATATCGGAGCGGGGGTCTACTTGGCCATCAACGTGGATCACGTTGTCGTCGGCAAAGGCGCGCACCACCTGGCAGATGGCGTCGGCTTCGCGGATATTGGCAAGGAAGGCATTGCCCATGCCTTCGCCCTCGGATGCGCCCTTAACAATGCCGGCGATGTCCACGAAGGACACGGTGGCAGGCAGGATGCGCTCGGAGCCGAAGATCTCTGCGAGGCGATCCAGGCGAGCATCGGGAAGCTCAACCAGGCCCACATTGGGCTCGATGGTGGCAAAGGGGTAGTTTGCCGCGAGCACATCGTTGCGGGTTAGTGCATTAAAGAGGGTGGATTTGCCCACGTTGGGCAGGCCGACGATTCCAAGTGTAAGACTCACGGTTGGGTATCCTATCAGCCTGCGGCGCAGCCAACACAGCACTACCTGCTGTGGAGTGCTCGAATTATTTCCCCCACAATCTCACATAGTGATACACTCCATACCATTAAGCGGTCATCACACTGCTGTTTGTGGCACAAGCGCAAGGCCCACCACCCCTCAAGGCCAACGCAGCTTGGAACACGGCTTCTCCCTCACCTTTGTTGCGAAAGGTAGCATCCATGTCTCAAAACCAGCAGCGTGAAACATTTTCATCCCGCTGGGTGTTCATCCTGGCCGCCATCGGCTCCGCCGTCGGCCTGGGCAACATTTGGCGTTTCCCCTACGTCGCCTACGACAACGGCGGCGGCGCGTTCCTTATCCCCTACCTGATTGCGCTTCTTACCGCAGGTATCCCCCTGCTGTTTTTAGACTACGCACTAGGCCACCGCTACCGCGGCTCCGCACCACTGGTGTATCGCCGCATCAAACGCTGGGCAGAACCCGTGGGCTGGTTCCAGGTAGGCGTGAGCTTTTTCATCACCGTCTACTACGCAGCCATCATCGCCTGGGCAGCGCTGTATACCGTCAAGTCCTTCAACCTGGCTTGGGGCGATGATCCAGCGACCTACTTTGGCGAAAGCTTCTTAAAGGCAGATAACAGCGCCAACTTCTCCTTCGACTTCGTCCCCGCCATCTCGCTTACCTTGGCCATCGTCTGGATCGCCGCAGTGATCGTGCTGGCCATGGGCGTAGACGCCGGCATTGGCCGAGTATCCAAGCTCTTCATGCCACTGCTGACCGTGCTCTTCCTCATCGTGGTAATCCGCTCAGTCTTCCTAGAAGGTGCAGCCGCAGGCCTGGATGCCTTCTTCACTCCCAACTGGGAGGCACTGAAGAACCCAACGGTGTGGATTTCGGCATACGGCCAGATCTTCTTCTCACTTTCGGTGTGCTTCGGCATCATGCTCACTTACGCCTCCTACCTCAAGCCGCGCACCAACCTCTCTGGCACCGGCTTGGTTACCGCCTTTGCTAACTCCTCCTTCGAGGTGCTCGCAGGCATCGGCGTGTTCGCGGCCCTTGGCTTTATGGCCACCCAACAGGGCGTGGGTGTAGACGAGGTGGCAACCTCCGGCATCGGCCTGGCCTTCGTGGCCTTCCCCGCGATCATCAACCAGATGCCCATGGGTGCAATCTTTGGTGTGCTGTTCTTCGGCTCGCTTACCATCGCCGGTTTCACCTCCTTGTTCTCGCTGTTCGAGGTCGTGGTCTCTGCCATCAAAGACAAGCTGAACCTGCCGCGTAAGACCACCGCCATCGGCTTGGGCGTGATCATGGCAGCCATCTCACTGCTGACCTTCTCCACCACCTCCGGGCTGATGCACCTCGACATCGTGGATAAGTTCACCAACAACGTCGGCATCGTATTCATCGCCCTGGTCGCCATCGTGGTCTTGGACTGGGTGCTGCGCCGCATCGACGAATTCTCACTCCACCTCAACATGGTGTCGTCCTTCCACGTGGGCGTGTGGTGGCGCATCTGCGTAGTCAACATCACCTCACTGGTGCTGGGCTTTACCCTCTTCCAAGAATTGCTCAAGCTTTTCGACGAACCCTACGGCGGCTACGCACCAGCCCAGGTGGGATGGTTCGGATGGGGCACCATCGCAATCATCGTGTTGTTCTCACTGATCATGAGCCTGGTCAGTTGGCCCGAAAACCTCCCCGTCGATGGCCCTCCCGGTTCTGATTTCGGCGTGGACCCCGATCACACCCTCACCCCTGAGCGGCCCTCGCAATACGATCCATCACGGCGCCGCGTCGCAGGCTTTGCCATCGAGCAGTACAGCAGAAAGGAGCGCTAAGCATGTCCTCTGCAGCAATCATCATGATGGTGCTTTTCATGGTGGTGATCTGGGGCGGCCTGGCCGTATCCCTGCTCACCTTGAATCGCCACCCCGATGAAACCTCAGGCATCCTCGGCGAGCACGAGTTCGCCACCGACGAGGTGCTCATCGCTCAAGAAATCCGCCAAGAAGATTAACCAGGCACCCAACCCCACCGCAGCAAAAAGAAAAGCCGCGGTGGGGTTTTCTTTTGCCCTCTTTGTCCCGTTGGCGGTGTCAAAGGTGCACAAGTAGCGCGACTAGTGCAGGATGTATGCGTGCAAAACAATTCTGGCAACACCGAAAACTCCACCGAACAGCCCACGCTGCAGGAGTTGGAACAAGCACCGAGTGTGGATCGCTCAGAGGTCATTGGCGATGGCGTTCGCGTCTTGGCTCTGTGGTGCGTGCGCATCCTCGTTATTGCCGTCACCTTCTACGCCGGCTGGCATGTAATGAAGCCCCTCTGGGGTGGGGTGTTGCCCATCATCTTGGCCATCATCGTCTGCACCGTGTTGTGGCCACCAACATATTGGCTGCGCAACAAGGGCGTACCTGCAGCGCTTGCCGCGGCCATTTCGCTGCTCAGCAGCTTTGGTGTGTTCGGCGCGCTGATCTGGCTGATGGCCCCGAATTTTGCCAACCAATCCCAAACCCTCTACTTCCAGGCCTTCGAGGGTATCCAGCAGGTTCAGCTTTGGCTCCAAGGCCCGCCTTTTAATCTGGATCCAGACGAGCTGAGCAATCAGGTCAACCGCATTGCCGAGTGGTTCCAGGAACAAAGTGGTGCGATTGCCAGCGAAGTCTTCTCCGGCATCAGCATGGCCACCTCGGTGGTTGCCACCTTGGCCATTGTGTTTGTGCTCACCTTCTTCTTCCTCAAAGACGGCGACCGCTTCCTTCCCTGGCTGCGCTCTGTCACCGGACGTCGCGCCGGCTGGCACCTCACCGAATTGCTCACCCGCGCCTGGAACACCCTCGGCGGCTTCATTCGCGCCCAGGCACTTGTTTCGCTTATCGACGCAGTCTTCATCGGCGGCGGCCTGTTCATCCTCGGCGTACCCATGGCCCTTGCCCTGGCTGTACTGACCTTCATCGGCGGCTTCGTGCCCATCGTCGGTGCCTTCGTTTCCGGCTTTATTGCCGTGCTCGTGGCTTTGGTAACGCTGGGGCTGAACAAGGCCATTATCACCTTGCTCATCGTCCTCGCCGTGCAGCAATTGGAAGGCAATGTGCTTTCCCCGCTGCTGCAATCCAAGGCCATGAACCTCCACCCCGTGATCGTGTTGATCTCGGTGACGGTAGGCGGTGGCCTCTTCGGCATCATCGGCGCATTCTTGGCCGTGCCCTTTGCAGCCACCATCGCGGTGGTGCTGCGCTACCTCCAAGACATGATCGCGCTGCGCTCAGGCGAAACCACCATCAAAGACATCACCTTTGCCACCGACGACGGCTCCAAGGGTGCGCGCGATAGTGAGCTTGACGGGGAACGTCGAAAAGCTGAAAAACAAGCAGAGGCCAACAAGCGCCAAAGCGGCGCCAAAGCCCTATTCGAACAAGTATTTAGCAAGCAAAACTCAAGCAAAGAAACACAAAAATCAAGCGACACGGGCCAGCAAGGCTCTTAGGTTTTACCCCTATCACTAGGTAACATAACTGCCCGTGCCGCAAATGCCAGAGATCCGCCACAATCGCCCGGGAAAGCAAAAGCAGCCCTCATGGGCCCTGCCGCTGCTGACCTCGGTGTCGATTCTGTGTGCCGCGTTGCTCACTGGCGCGCTCGTCTGCGTCTGGCTCGGCGGCATCGGCTGGCCCTTTTTCTTGGCATTTGTCCTAGCCAGCCTCATTGGCGCAAGCGTGTGTGAACGCCGCGGGCTATTCATCTTCGTTACAAGCATTCCCATCTTGTTTGCGATCTCATTGATCGCAAGCGCCTGGTTTATTGTGCGCGACAGTGCAGCCGATGGTGCGCCGGTAAGCAAAACGCAGATCATCACCGCGATCTACCCTCTGGCCCAGTACTTCCCCATCCTGTTTTTTGTCACCCTTGCCGCCGGCGTGATCGCCGTGATCCGCATCAAGGTGCTTGGCAGCGCAGTGGAGAAAAAGGCAGGCAAAGAGCTCAGCGAGCAGCGCAAACGCGAACGCGAGGCAGATCGAAGAAACCGCCGTGCCACCAGCCGCGCACGCAACCAGAGCAAAGCCTCCCAAGTTACCGTGGAAGAGCTTATGCAAAAGCGACGCCCTCGGCCCCACGGTGGCGAAAAACAAGCACAGCAGCCAGCAGAGACCCACAAGCAACCGCAGCGCGCACAAACGCACCACCAGCCGCAACACGATCAGCAGCGACGCCCCCAAACCCCGCGCGCCGGCTACCCGGATCCAGGTGCGATGCGGATCCGCCCCGAGGAAGATCCTCGCGTGCTCCGCGAGCAGCGTGGCGAACGCTTCCAGCACGAAGTAGAACACGGCCCACGGCGCCCGGTGTATGAGTCAGGCAATCGCCGCGAGCGTGCTTCACGCAATTACTCCCAGCGCCCCAACCCTGAGTTGCGGCATCAGGAACGCTTTGAAGATCGTTTCGCTCGTACCAGCCGCGCCGAACAGCCCCGCCAGGGTGAACGCCCCCGCCAGGGTGAACACCTCCGCCAGGGTGAGCAGCCTCGGGATCCCCGCTATGTGCAGCGCCCCAATCAGCGCTGGGAGCAGCGTGGGAATCAACGTGGCGATCAGCGCCCCGGTCAGGGATCTGAGCAGCGCCCGGATTTTCGATCGGATCAACGCTGGGCCGAGCGCCAGCAGGGTCGGTTTGCACAGGAGTATCGCCGTGGCGAGCGTCGTCCGGCAGATCGCGTGCGTCCGGAAGATCGAGGCGAGCGTCCCGCACCGCGGCGTCAGCGCGATTTTGAGTCCACCTCCTACCCGCGACGCGATCAAGGCCAGCGTTTAGAGCAGCAGCCACCACGGCGGCCTCGCCCGGAGCCTCGCCAACAGCAGCGCCCCTATCCGCGCAAGCAAGACGAACGCCCGATGCCTCGCCAACCGCGGCCTCGCCCTCGCGGCTATGAGGACGAACGCTAAGAAGCCTTAACCCCCTAAACGCGAAGCCGGGCACTGCGGCTTTTTCAGGGGTGCAGATACACCAACACCGCCTCAGCTCTACCGTAGAGGGCCTTTAACTGGCACCCAGGTGGCTATGGCGGTGTTGTGATGTGCGCGTAGTAGGCAGGCTATGCGTTGCTGGTGCGCGGTGCGCGAAGATCCCTGGGCAAAGCGAAGGTGATCTTCTCGGCTGCGGTGGTTACTTCCTTGGGGTTTTCATAGCCGCGCTCTGCGAGCCATTCCAATACGTCTCGGACCAGGATTTCTGGCACTGAGGCACCGGAGGTCACGCCTACGGTGTTTACGCCTTCTAGCCAGGATTCGTCGATCTGCGAGGCATAGTCCACCAGATAGGACGATCGCGCCCCGGCCTGCAGTGCCACTTCTACCAAGCGCTTTGAGTTGGAGGAGTTCTGCGAGCCCACCACGATCACCAGATCAGATTCAGCGGCAATGGCCTTCACCGCTACCTGGCGGTTTTGGGTGGCGTAGCAAATATCGTCGCTGGGCGGATCTTGGAGGTGAGCGAAGCGCTCGTGCAGCTTCTTTACAATCTCCATCGTCTCATCCACCGAGAGCGTGGTTTGAGAAAGCCACACGAGTTTTTCTTCTTGGAGCCACTCTGGCAGGGCTTCTACGCCTTCGACCCCATCAACGAGGTGGGTTACCTCTGGGGCTTCACCGGCGGTGCCTTCTACTTCCTCGTGGCCTTCGTGGCCAACAAGCAAGATGTGGTAGCCATCGCGGGCGAAGCGCTTCACCTCATTGTGCACCTTGGTTACCAGCGGGCAGGTGGCGTCGAGTGTTTTTAGGTCTAGCTTTGCGGCCGATTCATGAACGGCCGGGCTCACGCCGTGGGCGGAGAAAACGAGGTGAGAACCTTCGGGCACCTCATTGGTTTCGTCTACAAAGATGGCGCCACGCTCGGCGAGGGTATCCACCACATAACGGTTGTGCACGATTTCTTTGCGCACATACACTGGCGAGCCGTACTTTTCTAGGGCGCGTTCTACCGTTTCTACGGCTCGATCTACTCCTGCGCAGTAGCCGCGGGGTGCTGCGACAAGGACTCGCTTGTGTTCATTCGTCTCGGGTGAGGTCATGGTGTACAGCATAAGTGTTCTAAGCTGGCTTCCGCGAGAAAGGATCGACGGTGGCAGAAACTGAAGCAAAGATGATGTCGGTGCATCAGCTCAACCAGGCGGTCAAGGGCTGGATTGAAAAGCTGGGCACCATTTGGGTGGAGGGCCAGTTATTGCAGCTCAAGTCTTCTCCCAATTGGGCTTTTGCCTATGCCACGCTCCGCGATCCTTCGCGGGAAGATTCGGTGCGCATCACCTTTCGCCCCCAACTGTTGCAACAATTACCCACCCTGCCGCAAGACGGCGACCGCGTGCGAGTCTGGGCCAAACCATCCTTCTATGCCAAAAATGGTGATTTCCAGCTTTGGGTGAGCAAAATCCAGCCGGTGGGCATTGGTGAGCTTCTGGCTCAAATCGAGCAGCTTCGCGCCAACCTTCGCAGCCAGGGGCTTTTCGACGCCGCACGCAAGCACCCCTTGCCCTTCTTACCGCGCAATATCGGCCTGATTACCTCCCGCGGCTCTGATGGCGAGCGCGATGTGCTCTCCATAGCCAAGGAACGTTGGCCGGAGGTTCGTTTTAGTGTGCGCAATACCTTAGTTCAAGGAGCCGGTGCCGTACCGGCGATCATTTCCGCGCTCCAAGAACTCGATGCAGACCCAAGCGTGGATGTGATCATCATTGCCCGCGGCGGCGGTGCCATGGAAACGCTCTTGCCGTTTTCGGATGAAGCGCTCATTCGCGCCGTTGCCGATGCCAGCACCCCGGTGGTCTCGGCCATCGGCCACGACCGGGATCGTCCCATCTTGGATGATGTGGCCGATCTTCGCGCTGCTACTCCCACCGATGCGGCAAAACGGGTCGTGCCCGATGTGGTGGCCGAGCGCGCGTTGGTATCGGATTTACGCGCCCGTGCCGCGGCGGCCTTGCGCGGCTGGGTGCAGCGCGAACAACGCAGCATTGAGGCGTTGCGTACTCGCCCGGTGCTTGCACAACCCTTGCGAGCTATCGATCAACGCCGCCAAGACATTGACCAAGCAACTGCTGCGATGCGCAGAGAGATCCGCTATCTATTAAGCCATGAGCAACAGCTCATCGGCGCGTTGCGTGGCCAGCTCCAGGTGCTTGGACCTGCGGCCACCTTGCAGCGTGGTTACGCCATTGTGCAGGTTGTGCCTCGCGATGGTTCCGAACCTGAAGTAGTAAGCAGCTATGCCATGGCACCACCGGGTAGCCAATTACGCATTCGTGTTGCTGATGGTTCGATTGTGGCTGCCGCCATGCAGCAGGCACCGGCCAATTAAGCTCCTAGGCGAAAAAGACGAAGAAGGAAAGAAGACTCCATGAGTGACGATGTTATTGGCCGCGGTTCAGGCGAGAACGCTTTTGACCCCGTAGAGGGGCTCTCCTACGAGCAAGCCCGAAATGAGCTCCAAGAGGTAGTGCAGATCCTTGAGCAGGGTTCGATGGGTCTTGATGAATCGTTGAAGTATTGGGAACGCGGCGAGGCTTTGGCGCGTCGCTGCGAAGAACACCTAGCCGGGGCGGCTCAGCGCGTAGAAAAAGCGCTCGAGCAAGCAGCTCGAGCGCCTGAAGCAGATTAGTTGCTGCCAACTACCGGTGCTTTGGCGGTAGCAGCGATGACTGCATCGAAGTCTTCTTCGGGTGCAGCACCAGATACCAACAATCGGCTGGTGCCAAGGTCTGCCACCATCACTGGGCGCACCCCTCGCTCATCGGAGCTGTAGCTGGTCACCGTGATATCGCCAACCTGGTGGGTTCCGTCTTGTTCACGAGGGTGCTCATCAAAACCCTTAACAGCTTCTTCTGCTTCTACCCCGGTTTGGATGAGCTGCACATAGGAATCTTTGCGCACCACCCAACCAATTGCGGGGGCAGGCTCGCCCGCAATGGCGGTCCTTCGCGCAGAATTAGCCACCCAATCCTCGGGCATTGCTGGCATGTGCAGCGGGAAGTTCATAGCCCCGGCTTCGATCTCAATGAAGGTAGTGGGGTCTACTTCTCGCACCGGGCCGTGCTCGGCAGAGTCCTTATTAAAGCTGCACATGCCGGTAAAGCCCACCGAGAGAACCATCACAATGATGATGGCTCCCAGCGAGAGGAGCATGTCGCGCCCGCCTTGATACAACTTCGGTTTTTCTTCAGCCACGCCCCAAAGTATTCCACGCCAGGGCTAAAACAGCACAGCCGCTGGTGGGATCGTGGGGCGTCGAAAAGCTTTGGGGTTGAAGTTTTGGTTTCAACCCCCGAATGGGTGGAAACTTCGCCCATGGGGGCACCCGAAGGTGGAACAATATAGGGGGTAACTACACGCCAATTGTGCACCGCATGTCGAGGAGGCAGCGTTTTCATGAATCTCCACCCGGAAATCCCAGACCGTAACCTAGCTCTGGAGCTCGTCCGTGTCACCGAGGCAGCCGCGTTGGCGTCCGGTCGATGGGTTGGCCGCGGTATGAAAAATGAGGGCGATGGTGCCGCCGTCGATGCCATGCGCAAGCTCATCAACTCCGTGGAAATGAATGGCGTGGTCGTCATCGGTGAGGGCGAAAAAGACGAAGCCCCAATGCTGTTCAACGGCGAGCAGGTTGGCACCGGCCAAGGCGCCGAGGTTGACATTGCCGTGGATCCGGTCGATGGCACCACCTTGATGGCTGAAGGTAGGCCCAACGCTATTTCCGTGCTGGCTGCTGCAGAACGCGGCTCCATGTATGACCCCTCGGCTGTGTTCTACATGAAAAAGATCGCCGTAGGCCCCGAGGCTGCGGGCAAGATCGATATCGAAGCACCTGTCGAGCACAACATCAAGGCCGTGGCCAAGGCCAAGGGCATTCCCGTGGGCGATACCACCGTGGTGGTGCTCGATCGTCCCCGCCACGATGAGCTGATTAAAGAAATCCGCCAAGCAGGTGCCAAGGTGCGCCTGATCCGCGACGGCGATGTTGCAGGTGCCGTGGCCGCAGCCCAGGCCTCGAACTCCGTCGACATGATGATGGGCATTGGCGGCACCCCCGAGGGCATCATCGCCGCCTGCGCCATGAAGTGCATGAATGGCGAGATCCAAGGCGTGCTGCACCCCACCAGCGATGAAGAAGCCGCCAAGGCCCGCAACGCCGGCCACGAGCTCGGGCGCGTGCTTGGCACCCATGACCTGGTTTCAAGCGATAACTGCTTCTTCGTTGCTACCGGCGTTACCAATGGCGATATGCTTCGCGGCGTTTCTTATCGCGCCAATGGTGCCACCACCCGTTCGCTGGTGATGCGCTCGAAGTCCGGCACCATTCGCTTTATCGAATCCACCCACCTGCTGCCCAAGCTGCAGGAATACTCCGTGGTGGATTACTCGCGCAAGGACGCCTAAGCAGCACAAGCGCAGTGCTTGCCGCTGCGCTACCTCTTGCGCTGCCTCCTGCGCATCCGCAGCAGAAACTCCTGGCGATCAGCTATGTCCTATTTCACATAATGGGATCTTGCTTGATCGCCAGCACACTACGCCCAGTTTTGGGCATACTGGAATATAGCGGTGCTTCACACCCCGCGGCCTACAACGCCGCGAAGGCACCACACATGACTATTGATCAACAACCCGCAAAGGTGACATCTTTTATGGCTGAGCAGCAATACCGCATCGAACACGACACCATGGGCGAAGTAAAGGTGCCTGTAGACGCTCTGTGGCGTGCACAGACCCAGCGTGCCGTGGAGAACTTCCCCATCTCCGGCCGTGGCCTGGAATCCGCTCAGATCCGCGCAATGGGCCTGCTCAAGGCCGCCTGCGCACAGGTGAATAAGGATCGCGGGCTCCTCGACGCAGAGCAGGCCGACGCTATTATCGCCGCGGCTAAGGAAATCGCTGAGGGCAAGCACGACGATCAGTTCCCCATCGATGTGTTCCAGACCGGCTCTGGTACTTCCTCCAACATGAACACCAACGAGGTCATCGCTTCGATCGCCGGCCAAAACGGCGTCGAGGTCCACCCCAATGACCACGTCAATATGGGCCAGTCTTCCAACGACACCTTCCCCACCGCCACCCACGTGGCAGCCACCGAGGCCGCAGTCAAGGATCTGATTCCTGGCCTGAAGGTGCTCCACGAGTCCCTTGCCAAGAAGGCAAAGGAATGGGAGAAGGTAGTAAAGTCCGGCCGCACCCACCTCATGGATGCAGTGCCTGTGACCCTCGGCCAGGAGTTCTCCGGTTATGCCCGCCAGATCGAAGCCGGCATCGAGCGCGTTGAGGCCACCCTGCCTCGCCTGGGTGAGCTGCCCATCGGCGGTACCGCTGTTGGCACCGGCTTGAACACCCCCGCCGACTTTGGCGAGAAGGTCACCGCCGAGCTTAAGGAACTCACCGGTGTTGAGGAGCTGCGCGAGTGCGAAAACCACTTCGAGGCTCAGGCTAACCGCGATGGCCTCGTGGAATTCTCCGGCGCCATGCGCACCATTGCAGTCTCGCTGAACAAGATCGCCAACGACATCCGCTGGATGGGTTCCGGCCCGCTGACCGGCCTTGCAGAAATCCACCTGCCTGACCTGCAGCCCGGCTCCTCGATCATGCCCGGCAAGGTCAACCCCGTGCTGTGCGAAACCGCAACCCAGGTTGCAGCCCAGGTGATCGGCAACGACGCAGCCGTAGTCTTCGGTGGCTCGCAGGGCGCATTCGAGCTCAACGTCTTCATTCCGATGATGGCCCGCAACGTGCTCGAGTCCTCCCGACTCCTGGCCAACACCGCACGCGTGTTTGCAGAGCGCCTTGTCGACGGCATCGAGCCCAACGAGGAGCGCATGAAGACCCTCGCCGAGTCTTCCCCTTCCATCGTGACCCCGCTGAACTCCGCTATTGGCTACGAAAATGCAGCCAAGGTGGCAAAGACCGCGCTGAAGGAAGGCAAGACCATCCGCCAGACCGTGATCGACATGGGCTTTGTCGATGGCGAGAAGCTCACCGAAGAAGAGCTGGACAAGCGCCTCGACGTGCTTGCCATGGCAAATACCGACCGCGATAAGTAAATCGCACCCAAGGCCCTGCAACACCAGCAGGCGCTCAGGCGGTTAAGTTCTTTACCGCCGCTATCCCCTGCGCTTTGTGCGCGGGGGATTTTTCCTCTTGGAGTTGAACTCTTATGCAGATCACTGCCTTGCGCATCCCTCATGCCACGCTCTTGCCCTGGGAGGCGCTGGCCAAGCACCCGGATATCGAGCAGATCAGCGAGGAGCTGCTGCGTAGTTGCCTCGATGCTCAAACCCAAAGATTTACCACTATCCCCGCTGAGTACACCCTAGCGATGGCCAAAGCCTTTCTTCGCACCCCCGCCTTGCGTTGGGCCATCATGCATGAAGGGCGCTATAGCGGCAATGTTGAGCTGCGCAAAGAAGCACCTGGGCGTTATTCCATGGGTTATAACCTCGCTCCTTGGGCACGAGGTAAAGGGCTAATGCGCATGGCCGCCCGGGAGGTGGCGGACTATGCGCTGCACCATGGTGCCCACACCATCGAGATCAGCACCATGAAAGACAATGCGGCATCCAAAGCTGTTGCCCAAGCCATTGGTGCAAGGTTGGTCCATGAGGGCGATATGTGGGAATACGAGCTCACCCAAGAGATGCTCGGAGCATAAGCAATAGCCTCCCAGGTATTCCCTGGAAGGCTATTTGGGTGTAAGAAGAGCTAGTCTTTGTCTAGCGCGGCTGCTGTTTCATCGTCGATCTCGGGCTTTGGCAGAAGCTTTTCCCAAATATCGGTATCACGCCACTGGCCTTTGAATTCCCCGTAGGTCATTTTGGCTAGGTGGCGTAAGGTGCCCACCTTTTCAAATCCTCGGGATTCGTGCAGCTTGGCGGAACCAACATTTTCCGGGAAGATCCACGAGTGAATGGACCATTTATTCAAGCTGATACACACTTCGATCAACTTATCCACCAATGCGCCGGCAACACCGCGGCCGCGGGCATCGGGGTGGATATAAATGGAATCTTCCACCACTCCGTGGAATACGCTTCGGGTGGAAATGGGAGCTGCGGCAACCCACCCAATCACTTTTTCGTCGTTGTCTGCTTCGACAGCCACAAAGAGTGTTTCGGGGATTTTGGCTTTAGAAAAGCGCTCCCAGCTCGGCGCCTCCACTTCGTACGAGGCGTTTCCGGTTTCCAGCCCGAGCAAATAAATTTGCTGCACCTGGCCAAAGTCGGCCCGGCGCAGCGGACGAATGACGAAGTCCTTATCTGGCATGGGGTTGATTCTTTATCACCCAGGCGATGTTTGCAAACTCCGCCGAATCGAATTACTTGGTGACGATCTCAGGGCTGAAAACGCCAGCGTCGTCAGCGGTCCAGTTGATGGTGCCGTGCTTGAACTCCTGGGTCCACCCCTTGTCGGTGGTCTCCTCAGCGGAAACCGGTGCGCCAACCTGGGACTCCAGGCCGCCGTCGTTCAACCAGGTCTCACCGATCTTGCCAACTACCGGAACAGCCTTCTCGCCGTTCCACACCAGCATGTTGCCCTCTTCGAGGGTTGCCAGGTAGGTGTGGTCGGGGCCTTCGCTCACGTTCTGGAGCTCACCCATGGAGTCCTTGCCATCTTCGATGGCGTCCTTCAGGCCGGAGGGAACCTTCACGGACTCGCCAGCAGCGGTGTCAACGTCTACGAGCTCCTTGTCGCCCTCAACAGCGTCCTTAGCGTCGGAAGCAACATCGGAAGCCTTGTCGGTGGCGTCGGTAGCAACCTCAGAAGCCTTGTCGGTAGCGTCGGTAGCAACCTCAGAAGCCTTGTCGGTAGCGTCGGTAGCAACCTCGGAAACCTTGTCGGTTGCGTCGGTAGCAGCCTCAGACACAGCAGCGCCAGCGTCCTTTGCGGCCTCCTCTGCGTCGGAGCAAGCAACAGCACCGAAACCGAGGGCAACGGTGGTGGCGATAGCGAGAGTGCGCTTCATCTTCATAAGTTCAGGCATCCTTTCAGGGGTTATTTGATTACCACATACGATAATGAGCTATGGCACTGCATCGAATCAAGCCATAAGCCTAAAAGCATGTGAATTGTAATTTAATCGTGACCTTGGAGTTTTTCCGAAAAACCACTCCATAACCCCTATCGCTTTCCACCCCGCCTGCGTTGCTTCTTCTTATTGAGACGCCTGCCTGCCTTGGGTTTTTGGGTCACTTCACGCTTGCGTATGGCCTTGGATGTCGCAGACTTTTTGGTCTTGATCTGGCGCGAAGAATTCGCTCGCCGCCCCTTGGCAATGCCTACGAAATCTTGAATATCCTCAGCATCGCGATCTTTGAACCACACTAAGGCGATGGTGGTTTCTGGGTGCGCCTGGCCGCTATAGCCGCGGTGCTCAACCTTTTTGCCGCACAGCACCTTCAGCAACGGCCTCGGGGCAAAGACAATGCCAACGTTGGCTGCTACTACTTGTAGTCCGTCGCGGATTTCTTGGACATGGCTTGGCCCTTGATAGCTGGCCATCACCTTTTCTCCCTCAAGCTCCTCAGGGCTTAAGGCATCCAGCAAGGTCATGGTGTGGTCTACGGGCAAGGCCACGCCTGGAGCTTCTTCGTAGAGGCGCACGATATGGAGATCGTCTTGAGCTTGCTCGACGCGGGCATCCGGCAAGCGCACCAGGGCGAGATCGGCGTTGCCGCTGAAGAGCTCTTCGACGGGATCGTCGCTACCAGAAGGCGTCACCCCACCGTGGTAGGTGCGCTCATTGAATCTTTGGAACCACTTATCGGGTTCGGTGCCAGTAACGAAGCTCAGTCGAAGCATGAACTAATGCTAGCGTTGTTAGCGTGAATGAAGCATCTGCGCGTACTCCGTCCGGCAAGGCAATGAAGCCCCAAACCGCCGCAAAAAAGCTCGGCATCTACCTGCCTGCGGCTCCTGAAGAATTCCAGCAGTCTGCACTGACTCACGATGAATTCAATGAGCTGCAACATACGCCCCCAGAGTGGCTCCAGGAGCTTCGCCGTAACGGCCCGCACCCGCGTCCGGTGGTGGCGCAGAAACTGGGCATTACTATCGCGGCCTTAAAGCGCAACGATATGGATAAGCCGCTTACGACCGCCGAGATTAAGGCACTGCTGGAAAACCAGCCAGAGTGGCTGCGCAAGGCTCGCACTGCCTTGGCCGAGCAGCGTGAAGAACAATCCAACGACGCTGAGTAGCGCCCAAGCTTTTAGCCTCGTTTTTGCTGCACCCGCACCGATTGGTTCTGCGGGTGCTGTTCTTTTTCTAAGCCTTCAAGGGCAGCCATGTGCTCTTTGTAGGCATCGCGGCCTGCGTGACTGAGCTGTAACCACAGCACGTCATCAGCGCGAGTCGAGCCGATTTCGCGGAATTTGGACAAGTATCCGGCTTCTTCTAAAGCTCGAAGGTGTTTGGATAAGGCGCTGGGAGAAAGCGCTGTAGCTTCTGCGAGCTTAGAAAAGCGCATCTCATTCAAACCCTCCACAGCACCTGCGCCATAGAGCGTGGCACAAATAGCGAGGCGCTGAATCGGGTGGATCAGTGGATCAAGCTGAGCCATGAGCTACGTTTTCTTTCACATTCTTGATGCTTTATCACGGAAGATAAACCGGAACATCAGCGAACTTAGAACACCGAAGCCTAAAGCCACGATGCATTGGATTAAGAAGCTGTGCTGCGCCAGGTTGTCTCCCCCCAGATTAAACATCACCGCGGACAATAAGAACCACAGAACCATCACCGCTACCGCTTTGCCCGACATTGCAATGTGGGGGCTATCTACTGGCTGCCTGGTTGCAGCGCGCACTCCAGTAGACCGGTAATCAATAAAGGCCAGCACGAGCCCTAAGGCAATGAGCAACAACTGCGTCCACAGCGGCCAGGAACGCACCGACATTAGAAAGATCAGCGCTACAAATACACCGATGAGCACCCAACTTTTTGCCGATTGTGCACCACGGCTTCGCTGGCGGCGCTCAAGATCCTTGGCAAAACTGTAATCATTCATGCTGCTCTTCTTTCCTGATAAGCATCAGCGATTGACCTCGTGTGGCCTTAATAAAGCGGGTTGGGGGCTATCGCTGCTGCCCATCACGCTCAGAGTTTCCTTAATGGCAACTGTATCTCCTGAGTTGCCAACTTCGCAATAGTGCTGCGCGACACAGCACCCAGGGCGGGCATGCAAATTCACACCGTGCAACTTTGCACCCAGTGCAATTTCGGGCATAGAATCACAGACATGTCCACAGAAATCCACATGAACGCCACAATGGAGTGCACGGATCCTGCACCTTCACACCGTGAAGCCAAGCGCATCCGCACGCACCGCGCGATCGAAGACACCGCAACAGCCTTGGTGCTCGAACGCGGCTTTCAAGATGTCACCGTGGACGATATTTGCAAACCAGTTGGCATTTCACGCCGAACATTTTTTAATTACTTCAACTCCAAAGAAGAAGCCGTGCTTGGCAGCGGACACCGCGAACTCAGCCAGGAAGAAGTAGAGCAGTTCTGCCAGCAAGAACACCCAAACTTGCCCGCAGCAACCCTAAGCTTGCTCGTTTCTTTGATCCTGGATCCCACGCGCGACGCCCTGTTTAGCGCTGAGACTGAGGCAAGAAGAAAAGCCATCTGCGAGGAAGAACCAGCGTTTATTCGCCATCAAATTTCTCGCTTCCACGATGCAAGAGAAGCAGTAAGCGCCGCAGTCATTCGCTATTACGAGCGCTATCCCCAAGCCAGAAAAACACAGGAATCGCTAGAAGACGAAGCCTATGCACTCACCGGCGTGGTGTTTTCGGCCGTGATGTCTGCCATGCACTCAGGCAAGCACACCGGCAATCTCACACCGGCGCACCTTCGTGCCACGAGCGCCACCATGCTCAAGGCCACCATCGACCTGTTGCAGACATAGAACAAGAAATTCTTTCGTTTTTTACAAAACGCCAAAAGCACCAACAAAAGGAACTCAGACCATGAGCATCACCACAACGAAGGAAAAGCCCCAAAAGCGCGAATCCTCCATGACCCCAGAACAGCGCAAACGCGCCTGGTGGGTCTTATCAGCACTGATGGTATCCATGCTGCTTGCCAGCCTGGACCAAATGATCTTCTCTACCGCCCTTCCCACCATCGTTGGTGAACTCGGCGGCGTCGACCACATGATGTGGGTGATTACCGCATATATGGTGGGCGAAACCATCATGCTGCCCATCTACGGCAAGCTCGGCGATATCGTCGGTAGAAAGCCGCTATTTATCGGCGCCCTCACCATCTTCCTTTTGGGCTCAATTATCGGCGGCTTCGCCCACACCATGACCCTGCTGATTGCCGGTCGCGCCGTCCAAGGCGTGGGCGCCGGTGGCTTGATGATCCTCTCGCAGGCCATCATCGCCGACGTAGTTCCAGCCCGCGAACGTGGTCGCTTCATGGGTGTCATGGGTGGCATCTTCGGTTTGTCCGCAGTGCTTGGCCCACTGCTCGGTGGCTGGTTTACCGAGGGAATCGGCTGGCGCTGGGCATTCTGGATGAACCTGCCGCTTGGCGTTATTGCCATCCTGATTGCCTTGTGGCGCCTGCAAATTCCTAAGGGCGAAAAGAAGCCACTGCAGTGGGATTACCTGGGCACCGTCTTGATGATCACCGCCACCGTCTCCCTGATCCTGTTCACCACCTGGGGCGGGTCCACCTATGAGTGGTCTGATCCATTGATCATCGGCTTGATCGTCACGAGCATCCTCAGCGCAATCGCATTGGTGATCGTCGAAAAGCGCGCAAAGAACCCCCTGATCCCGCTGGACTTCTTTGCAAACCGCAACTTCGCAGTCACCACCGCCGCAGGCCTCGTGCTCGGCATCACCATGTTCGGCATCCTGGCCTACCTTCCCACCTACCTGCAGATGGTGGCAGGCATTTCCGCCACCGAAGCCGGCTACATGATGATCCCGATGATGGTGGGCATGATGGGCTTTTCCATCTGGTCAGGTATGCGCATTACCAAGACCGGCACCTACCGCCACTTCCCCATCATCGGCATGATCATCGTGTTTATCTCACTATTCATGTTCCACGCCATCAAGGTGGATTCCTCGCTGTGGTACATCGGCGCCTGCCTGTTTACCGTCGGCACCGGCCTTGGCCTGAGCATGCAGGTGCTCGTGCTGGTGGTACAAAACACCTTGCCCATGGAAGTAGTTGGCTCTGCTACCGCGGTAAATAACTTCTTCCGCCAAATTGGTTCCTCCATCGGCTCAGCCCTGGTTGGTGGCATCTTCGTTGGCAACCTCAAGCCCCTGCTTGAAGAACGCCTCCCAGGTGCCGTGGCACAACTGCCACCTGAACAAGCACAAGCCATGTCTGAGCAAGGACTCGACGCCAATAGCGTTACCCCCGAGATCGTGCAGCAACTACCCGGCGCGGTGCACGAGGCATTTATCAACTCCTATCACGATGCCCTCATGCCGGTGTTTATCATCCTGATGCCGCTGGTGATTACCGCACTGCTGCTGGTATCTGCCATCAAGAATGAAAAGCTGCGCGAGACTACCCGCACCATCGAAGCCGAACGAGAAGCCGCACGTAAAGCAGAGCAAGACGGCGAGCTTGGCACCGAGCAGCAAGGCGAATTAGGCCTGGAAGAAAGCCACGATTCCCAAGCCGAGCAAAACCCCAAGCACGCATCAGCCGAAGGTGGCTGGCACCGCGCCTAAAAGCTAGGCACACAGCAAAGCTAGGCACAGCGCAACACTGCGAACACACAGCGCAACGCCGCCGAATACATAGCGCAACGTCCCGAACCCTTGCAGGATAAAAGCGAAGGGCTCGGGGCGTTTTCTTATGCGCGCTTACTCAGGTTTTAGAGCAAACCCCATTGCTCGAGGTCTTCATACAGCGGGTACTGCTGAGCAAGGGCATCCACACGCTGGCGCAGCGCGGTCACATCGGCAGCGCTGCCCTGCTTGAGTGCTTCTGCCAAAATTTCGGCTACCTCTTCAAAGGCGGCGGCATCGAAGCCGCGGGTGGCAAGCGCCGGGGTGCCGATGCGCAAACCGGAGGTAACCATCGGCGGGCGGGGATCAAATGGCACGGCATTACGGTTGACGGTGATGCCCACCTCGTGCAGCAAGTCTTCTGCTTCTTGGCCGTTCATTTGAGAGTTGCGCAGATCAACCAAGACCAGGTGCACATCGGTGCCGCCGGTCAGTACATCGACGCCGGCGTCCTTGCAGTCTTGTGCGGTAAGGCGCTCGGCGATGATGCGGGCTCCTTCGAGGGTGCGTTCCTGGCGCTCCTTGAATTCCTCGCTGGCAGCAACCTTCATGGCCACGGCCTTTGCAGCCACTGCGTGCATGAGCGGGCCACCCTGCTGGCCGGGGAATACCGCGGAGTTGAGCTTCTTGGCGTAATCCTGCTTAGCCAGGATCATGCCGGAGCGAGGCCCGCCCAAGGTCTTGTGCACGGTGGTGGAGACAACATCTGCGTGCGGTACTGGAGAGGGGTGCAATCCGGCTGCCACGAGGCCTGCGAAGTGGGCCATATCTACCCAAAGCTTTGCGCCTACTTCATCAGCGATGCTGCGGAATGCGGCGAAGTCTTGCTGGCGGGGGTATGCAGACCAGCCGGCGATGAGCACCTGTGGCTTTTCGCGCAGGGCTTGCTCGCGCACCTTATCCATGTCGACTCGGAAGGTCTCGGGGTCTACCTCGTAGGCGGCTACCTCGTAGAGCTTGCCGGAGAAGTTCAGGTGCATGCCGTGAGTGAGGTGGCCACCGTGGGCCAGGGAAAGACCCATGATTTTCTCACCTGGCTTGGCCAGTGCCATCAGCACGGCAGCATTGGCCTGGGCGCCGGCGTGGGGTTGTACGTTGGCAAATTCTGCGCCGAAGAGTTCCTTGGCGCGGTTGCGGGCGAGGTCTTCTACCACGTCGGCGTATTCGCAGCCGCCGTAGTAGCGGCGTCCGGGGTAGCCTTCGGCGTATTTGTTGGTGAACACCGAACCCTGGGCTTGCAGCACCGCTCGCGGCACGAAGTTTTCCGAGGCAATCATTTCCAAGGTGCCGCGTTGGCGTCCGAGCTCATCGTGGATGGCCTGTGCCACCTCTGGGTCAAGCTCGCTGAGCGCCATATTGTGGATGTCTTGTGCCATGGCTCGGCCACATCACCTTTCATAGTGGGGGTTATTCTCCAGACGCACACCCAAGCACGTCCAGGTCAGTCTAACGCACAGGTGAGGCTGCACTCCCCCGTACATTGCCCCTGGATGTTCGGAGGCGATTCGGAAGCAGGCATGGCCGCGGGGCACAATAGAGTCATGGCCCGCCTCAAAGACGCAAGCCCCTACTTGGATTTCGACCGCAGCTCCTGGCGAGCGTTGCGTAAATCCATGCCGCAGGTGCTCACCGAGGAAGAAGTGGTGGAGCTTCGCGGTATCGGCGAAAACGTCGATTTGGAGGAAGTCACCGAGGTCTATTTGCCTTTAAGTCGTCTGATCCATTTGCTTGTCGACGCCCGCCAGTCCCTCAACCGATCCGTGGAAACCTTCGTGGGCGCCCCAGCACCCCACGTCCCCTTCGTCATTGGCATCGCAGGTTCAGTGGCGGTGGGTAAATCCACCACTGCTCGCCTGCTGCAAGTGCTGTTGCAGCGCTGGGAAACACACCCGCGCGTCGATCTTGTCACCACCGATGGCTTCTTATACCCAACCGAGCAGTTAAAGGCCAAGGGCAGGCTGAATAGGAAAGGCTATCCCGAAAGCTATGACAGAAGGGCGCTGCTGCGCTTTGTCACCGACGTGAAATCCGGCAAGCCGAATGTCACTGCCCCGGTGTATTCGCACACCGCATACAACATTGTGCCCGGAGAATTCGTCCATGTGGATCGCCCCGATATTTTGATCGTCGAAGGCCTCAACGTGCTACAAACTGGGCCCACGCTCACCGTGAGTGATCTCTTTGATTTCTCCATCTACGTCGATGCCCACACCGAGGATATTGAGCGCTGGTACATCGAGCGCTTCTTAACGCTTCGCGGTTCAGCCTTCCGTGAACCCGGCGCGCACTTTTCGCACTATGCCGACTTTGATGATGCTAGTGCTGAGGCAGAAGCCCGCAGGATCTGGCAGACGATCAATTTGCCCAACCTGGTAGAAAACATCCAGCCCACCCGAGTGCGGGCATCCCTGGTGCTTTCTAAAGGTTCCGATCACGCGATTCAGCGGATCAGGATGCGCAAACTCTAAGCGTTGGTTGCCCACCGCACGATCGGTTCAAGAGCCGCTTTATCGGTGTGGTCGATATCTTTGCCAAACCCTGCAATCAGTGCTTTTTCGGCAGGGCTTTTCAGTGGTTTGGCCTTCAGCAGCGCCACCACCGAACGCATGATGTTGAGGTGTTTGTGGCTTAATTCTGAATAGAACAGCCTGCCTGGCACATAAAAGCGAGCCACATGTTCTGGCAGGTGGTGGCGCATCTGATCTTTTTCAGCAGCGATTGCAGGATCAGTCATACCAACGGCCACCACCGCGAGTGTGCGCTTGTGCAAGTGATGGCGCTCTACATATTGCAGCGCGGGCATTTTCGGCCCGTGCACAGGTCCAAGCACGATGACCGGCCCATCGCCTTCGATGGGGTGGGTGCAGTCTAGGGCCTCGGTGCCTAAACGCTCAGCGAGTTGCTGGGCATAGGCCTTGGTGGAGCCGTAGGTAGAGGAATATCGAATATGCATGATTATTTGCCAAAGCGCCGACTGCGCTTGGAGTATTCACGCAGGGCTCGAAGGAAGTCGAGGCGGCGAAACGCCGGCCAGTAGGTATCGGTAAACCAGATTTCCGAATACGCCGCCTGCCAGAGCAAAAACCCCGAGAGGCGTTGCTCCCCTGAGGTGCGGATGACCAAATCTGGGTCCGGCTGACCTGAGGTGTAGAGGTGTTTGGAAATCGAGTCCACACTCACTGCCTCAGCGATCTGATTGGCAGGTACTCCCGAGCGAGCGGCGTCGGCGATGAGCTCACGCACGGCGTCGACAATTTCTTGGCGTCCGCCATAACCTACAGCCACATTGACTGCCACGCCGGTGTGCTCGGCAGTTAATTCCTCAGCGCTGCGCAACCGCTGCGCTACTCGCTCGGGCAGCAGGTCGAGGTGGCCGACGAGGCGCACGCGACAATTGGTGGCTTCATCTGCGAGTTCATCGACAACATCGCCGATGATATTAAACAGCAGCTCCAGCTCATCGCTTTTCCGGCCTAGGTTCTCGGTGGAAAGCAGGTAGACAGTCACCAATTCCACATCGGTGTTTTGGCACCAACGAACCAGCTCACCAATCTTGCGAGCCCCCACGCGATGCCCGTGGCTGATATCGGCAAAACCTGCCTCACGAGCCCAGCGACGGTTGCCATCGCACATCACCGCAACATGCTTGGGCTGAGCTACACCTGCGATTTCTCGGCGCAAACGGCGCTCATACACCGGGTACAGCACGGCATCGGCAAGCCTGCGCACTCGCTGCTGAGCCTTGCTAGCCAATTCGAGTGCCTGCATCACAGCCAGTGCTTCTTCCGGCGATCAAGCACCCCCGCTTCTTCCATCGCCTTATCTACTGCCTGCTCATCGAATACATCAAGGCCGTGGGCCTCAGCGAACATGCGGCGTCGATTCATGCGCGAATAGCGACGATGGAAGGCATAGCCAAGGTAAAGCACCAGCACCAACAGTGCCACGAGCACCAGCCAGCCCACCGGCGATGCCTTGCCAAACTCAGATCCAGCAGGTCCAGGGCCTTGCTGCGCCAAAATCAAAAGATCAGTGGTCATGCCTTTTCTAAGCTCCTTGGATAATGCTTGTTGCTCGTCACGCTCATTCTAGTACCCCACCGCCTACTTCCAGGTTCGTGCTGGCTGTGAGGTTATCAGCGCAGGTATTTAGCCTTGCTCATCAATACCAGCGAAGAGATCATCTTCCGGGATCGAGGTGCTCACACGCGTGGCTGCCAGCTCGAATTCTTCTGTGGGCCACAGGCGCTGCTGCACCTCCACCGGGGTGGCAAAAAATGTTCCTGCGGGATCAATTTGGGTGGCATGTGCCCGAAGGGCATTATCGCGTTGCTCGAAAAAGTCTGCGCAATGCACTTGTGTGGTGACTCGGGCCATCACATCGGCCTTATTGGCCTTCCAGCGCTCAAGAATGTCGCTATAGGGGCTCGGTTTGCCTTGCTCGATCAGCAGATTGTGGAACATCTCCATGCGCTGGCGGATAAAGCCGTGGGTGTAATAAAGCTTCAGTGGCTGCCAAGGCTGGCCCAACTCCGGGCGGTATTGACCAAGCCCTGCTCGCTCCCAGGCCAACATCGACACCTCGTGGACCTTGAGGTGATCTGGGTGGGGATAGCCACCATTTTCGTCATAGGTGATGATCACATGCGGGCGGAACTGGCGGATAACTGCCACCACCTTCGCCACCACCTCATCGGTATCTGCCAGAGCAAAACTACCTTCAGGCAAAGGCGGGAGCGGATCACCTTCGGGCAAACCCGAATCGACATACCCAAGCCAAGCATGCGAAGCGCCGATGGCTTTGATTGCCTGGGCCATTTCTTCGCGTCGAATAGCGCTCATATTTTCCGCGACCCCAGGCTTGTTCATCGCCGGGTTGAGGATATCTCCGCGCTCACCACCGGTGCAGGTAAGCACCATCACCTCGTGGCCCATGGCGGCATACTTTGCCATGGTGGCTGCACCTTTGCTCGATTCATCATCGGGGTGTGCGTGGATGGCCAACAAACGAAGTGGTTTCATGGCGTAACTCTCCTCACCTTTTCAAGGCTTAACGGATGCGTGCTATTGCTAATCAGTGTGCAACCATCCTAGCGTGAGTACGGTTGGCTATTATGGTCTAGTCCCATGGTCGAATTGACTCAAGCAAAAGTTGCAAGGAGTGCACTATCTTATGGCTCGCAAACGCTATGCCGCAGGCGCTAATTCAAGCCAGCAATCCACGCTCAGCGGCAAGTTGCTTGCCATTTTGATCCTGGTCATGGTCTTCGCCGTGGCAATCGCCGCGTTCAGGCTAGTAAAGCAGCAACAAGCCGTGACCATTACCGGCAAGACGGCCGAGGTAACCCAGCTCAGCGATAATGAATTCAAGCTGAGCTTCGACGTCACCCGTGACGATACCTCCACCGATTCCTATTGCATTGTCAAGGCCTTGAATTATGACATGGCCGAGGTAGGCCGCCGCGAAGTGGTGATCCCCGCTGGTGGTAGCCGATCTGGGCGCTATGAAACGGTGATTACCACCAGCGGCCCGGGCGCATCGGCGGATGTTTATGGCTGTGCGACTGAACTCCCCTTCTACCTGAGCGCCCCAGATTCCCCTGCAAGCTAGCCAAGGTGCTAGTATCTTGCAGTAATTACGCCAACAAGCCCCGCTACGACGGGGCTTCGCCATTGCAGCGCTGGCGTGCGCACCGTCGAATAACACCAATGAACCATTAGCAAGGAAGTCACCGTGGCTGAGAACCAGAAGCAATACATCACTCCCGAGACCAAGGCCAAGCTCGAAGAAGAGCTCAACGCCCTGATCGCCCACCGCCCCGTGGTGGCAGCGGAGATCAACGAGCGCCGTGAAGAAGGCGACCTCAAAGAAAACGCCGGCTACGACGCCGCCCGCGAGATGCAGGACCAGGAAGAGGCCCGCATCAAGCAGATCTCGGAGATCCTTGCCAACTCCACCACCGAGCGCGCCGGCATCGTCGATGGCGTTGCCTACGTCGGCTCCGTTGTACACGTCTACTACAACGAAGACCCCTCCGATAAGGAGACCTTCCTCATCGGTACGCGCGCTGCTGCCAGCGATAACAAGGACCTCGAAACCTACTCCGAGCAGTCCCCCTTGGGCGCAGCCATCATCGGCGCCAAGGAAGGCGAAACCCGCGAATACACCGCACCTAATGGCCGCACCATCAAGGTCACCGTGGAATCTGCAGCTCCTTATGACTCCACCAAGGCTGCGACTCCCCGCAAGGCATAATTCGCTTTCTTTGATCGTGACCCTATGAGTTCGACGTTCTTGCAGGCCGCTTCCGCACTGGGAGCGGCCTTTGCGCTGAGCTGCACCTTAAGCGCCTGCGGCACCAGCGAAACCTCAGCACCAAGCACGCAGGCTACTGCACCAAGCACGCAGGCTACTGCATCGAGCAAAGCCACAAGCAAGCCGGCACAATCTAGTACGCAACGGGCAACCACTACTGCTAGCACCGCATCCAGCAAGGCCCGCTCGAGTACAGCTTCTCGCTCCTCAGCCGCCAAACCCTCCGCCGCCAAATCTTCTGCTGCATCGTCTTCTGCTGCGCGTCCGAAGCGTTCTACTACTGCCCCCTATCCGGCCAAGGCGCTACCTGGCTGGAAAAACTGCATTGCTGATCCAGAATTAAAGCCTTCTACCGTGATGCTCGATTGCATCCATGAAGCAAGCTTTGTGGAAAAAATAAAGTGGAAAACCTGGGCCGGTGAGCAGGCCGTTGGTTCTGGCACTTTTGTCAACGAGGATTGCGGGGATCGTACTTGCGATAAGCCCCAACGTTCGAAGGTGACGGTGATGCTCAGCGATCCCGTGGAAACCCCCGAAGGCATTGTATTTAGCAGCGCTACAACCTACTAGCTAGAAAAAAAACCGCCACCTCAGATACGAGGTGGCGGTTTTTAACGTTGAGTGCTGCTTGAGCAACTAGCTGCGGTTGAAGTAGCTGATCAGGCGAAGGATCTCGGTGTACAGCCACACCAGGGTCACTGCCAGACCAAGGGCTACACCCCAGGCGTAGTTGGAGGGGGCACCCTCGCGGATGAGGCGATCGGCCAGATCGAAGTCGCTGAGGAAGCTCAGTGCAGCAAGGCCGATGCAGACTAAGGAGAAGACGATGGCGATGGGGCCGCCGTTATACAGCGGGTTGGTGCCGGTGAACAGACCAAGCAGGAGGCTGCCCAGGGAGAGCACCAGCACGCCGACGATGGCGCCAGTGAGCACACGCTGGAACTTCGGGGTGACCTTTACGGCACCGGTCTTATATACCCACAGCATGCCGGCGAAGACACCCACGGTACCCAGCACGGCCTGGCCAATCATCATTGCGGCGTTGGAGCCGCCAACGGTTACGCCGGTGAAAAGACCGGAGAGGCCACCAACGAAGAGGCCTTCGAAGGCTGCGTAGACAAGGGTGACAGTCTTGGAGCCGAATTTCTTGCCAAAGCTTGCCACGAACACCGTGATCAAACCGCCAAACATACCCACGAAGGTGAGGATATAAGCCAGACCCGGGCTGGTGAGCAGCAAGCCGAAGTTGAGCACGGCGCCAACCACGATCACGCCGAGGGTGATGGCGGTTTTGGTCACCACATCATCGACGGTCATGGGGCGGTCTGCTACCTGAGACTCCTGGAAACCCTGGTAGGGGTTTTGCTGCATGCCTGGCGCATAGGCGGCCTGCTGGCCGCGCTGCGAGTTCGTGAGCGAGGTCAACACGGGGTTGCTACTGCGCATGGAAAGAACAATCCTTTCTTTAAGGACGTGCCTCAAGATTTGTTAATAACGTACATACCTAACAACGCCCAAGCATGGCACGGTGTTCCCGAACGCGCCACTTTTTTGTTCTTAGCCAAGCTGCGGTTGCAGGCTTTGGCGCGCGGCCGCAAGCTCTGCCTCGCTAAGGGCCTCCATCGGCGCCTCCCAGGCGTTGCGGGCAATCTGCTCAAGCGTGATTGGCCCTTCTGCCTGCTCAAGTGACAGTGCCAAGGCCACCGAACCTGCAGCAACATCCAAGCGGGTATCGGTACCGGCGGGAATGGTCACTGTGTCGCCCTGGGCAACAAAGCGGCAATAACCGGGCGTGGTTACCGTGGCTGTGCCTGCATAAATCCACATCACCACGTCGGTGCGGGCACGAGCAAACATGGTGGATTGCGGCACCGTTGGGGCAGGTGCCTGCTTCTTGCCCACACCCGCATGTACTGCGAAGGCAGCAGGGGTAAAGCCTGTGTGGCGCTGGAATGCGCGGTTGAGCGAGGACGCTGCCTGGAAGCCCACTCGCTTGGATACCTGGGCTACCGGCAGGCGCTGTTCCAGCAGCGCGATGGCGGCGTGCACACGCTGGGCGGCGCGCCATTCGCTAAAGATCAAGCCGGTTTCTTTTAAGAACTGGCGTTGCAAGGTCCGCGAACTTACTCCAACTTGTTCTGCAAAGCGCAGCAGAGATTTTTGTGATGCCGGGTGGCGGCGTAGTTGCCTGGCCACGGTGCGCGCCTCGGTGGAGGTAGGCATGATCGGCTGGTAGGTGGTGGCTCGCACGAGGTTGGAAAGCTCGGGGCTGAGTCCCCTGCCGCCAATCCTTTGCCGTGAGAACTCGTAGACCATAAAGGAATTCCACTGCACGCCTAGGCGCAGGCGGCGTGGCTGCACGGCATCGATGGGGCATGCCATGGGCAGCACCGTGGCAGTGCCTTGCACATAGCTGCCTTGTGGGGCAATGAGCAGATCGCCGGCACTCAAGGGTACGAGGCGATCATGGGTGATAAGTGTTGCACTTCCTTCGACGCACCACAGCAGTTGCGTTGTAGTACTGGGGTGCATTGGCACGTTCAGCATGTCCCTGACCTTTCCACAAATATTACAAAGGCAAGGATACCCTAAGCCGGTGGAGGAATGAAGATAAGAACAGGAAGTGGGCCTAATTCATTCACCCACCGCACCCCTAGCGGTGACGCGGAGCTACCGATTCGGGCGCACGCTTGGCTTCAGCGGTACCAAAGTTGGTGGTTTGCTGGTGAATATGGCGGCGTTCTGGAAGATAGGTCCAAGCTCCGGCCTTATAGGGATCTGCCGGCAGAAGGTGATAGACAGCAGCAGCACTCATGGAAGATGTCCTTTTACTCGAGATTGCGTTTCTTTCTCTCGAATCTAAAGCGACAAGCTGACCAGGGACTTTCTAAAAGCTGTTAGCAACCTGAAGATTTGGATAAGAATCCATCACGGTGCCACCCCAAGCACCTGAATAACATGGTGCCCCCAGTGGGACTCGAACCCACACTTGATCGATTTTAAGTCGACTGCCTCTGCCAATTGGGCTATGGGGGCAAGCGCGTATTTCAGCGCGTTGAATAGTCTAACCCACGAAGGGGCCGTTGTTCGAAACACCAGGAAGGCTAGGCTTTCGAGCCTTGCTCAAACAATTGCGCCACGATGCCATCCAGGATGTCTTTTTCTGAAATCACAATGGTATTTGCAGCGGTATTGCGGTGAATCATTTCAATAATGCCCTCTACCACCACCGATCCACCGGCAATGACATCGGCGCGACCGGGATGCATGACAGGATGCACCAAACGCTCGGCTGAGCTTTCGGCAATTAATTGGCGAGTAATCGTGTGCAAAGACTCGGTGCGCAGCACTGCATTGTGAATGGCCTTGGGGTCATATTCTTCAAGCCCCAACGCCAAGGCAGCCAAGGTAGTAAAAGTACCTGCACAGCCAACAAAGGTGTGGGCTTGATCAATAGGCACGATGGTTTCTACCTCTTTGATCCGCTCGGCCACATAGTCCTCGGCAATTTCTACTTCCGTAGCGGTTGGAGGATCACTCCTCATAATCCGCTCGCTCAGGCGCACACAGCCCATGCGGGTGGAATGGGAACCGAAAATGCTGCCATCGGCATCCCCCACCACAAATTCAGTAGAACCGCCGCCAAGATCCATCACGCAAAATGGGCCGTCTTGCTGGTCGAGATCTGCCACCGCTCCACGGAAAGAAAGCGCGGCTTCTTCCTCACCGCTAATAACTTCGGCCCTGTAGCCCGGGCGGATTCTTCCCAGTAAAGAACCAGTCATGCGGAAGAACTCATCGCGGTTGCTCACATCCCTGCTGGCAGAGGTAGCCACCATCCTGAGCTTGGTCACGCCAAGATCTTCCATCGTCTCGACGTATTCTTCGAGCGCGTTTCTCACGCGCTCTAAAGCCTCAGGGGCGAAAGCACCGGTGGCATCCACGCCTTCTCCAAGGCGCACCACCTTCATCTCGCGGGTGACGTCGGCAATGGAGCCCTCGCGAAGCTCCGAAACCAGCAAACGAATCGAGTTGGTTCCGCAATCAATGGCCGCGACGCGCGTCATCCATGTTCTCCTTTAATATCTCTTAAGCCTTCGGTGCTTCTGCGTGGCTGAAATCAAAACCTTCAAGATCAATGCCAAGATCGGCGCACGTTGGCCAATCCTGAGCAATAGCCGTGCCGCGAAGATCCGCATGTTCTGCAGCCATCGCTACCGCCTCGGTGCCCAGACGCACGTGCCCTGGGCCTTTAGCCAGGGCGTAGGCCATGAGCACGTGCAAGCACTTCACACGCTCGGGCATACCACCGCCGCTGAAATCGGTGCCGAGATCTTCAATGGCATTGCGCTCAGCCAAGTAGGCCTCATGGGCTTGGCGGTAGTCTTCTGCCAACTCCTCATCTTCAGCCAGGCGCTTGGTCATCCACTTCATCACCTGTGCTACCTCTAAACGCGAAGCCTCGGCGGTAAGACGCGGATCGGTGAGGTAAAACAGGGTTGGAAACGGGGTGCCATCTTCAAGGCGCGGTGCAGTTTTTACTACACCAGGTGCCCCATCGGGGCAACGATAGGCAATCTCAAGCACGCCACGCGGCGTGCGACCCAGTTGCTGTTCTACTGCTTGAAGATCACTAGCGGAAACACTCATGTCGAACATTCTCACACGCGCGGCATAGCTTTCACGAATACACCGCGTTGGAGGTGCCGATGAGGCGAAGTTAAGGTGTTGCTTCCTCAGGGGCAGGAGCGATGGGCAGATGCATCTCTGGGTCTTCCTCGGGAGCTTCTTCTACCGGCGCAGTAGCCAGTGATTTCCACAGCACCTTATACCAAGGCTTTTCCCGATCAAGTTCGGCATCATCGTTGGCGTTTGCGCTCGTGGCATCTTCCAACGCTGGGTCTACCAAACGGAAGGCTGTTTCTCCCTGCTCGACCAAACCAAGGCGTAATTTGGCTTGCTCGCGAATATAGGCCTCGTCTTGGTAGCGGTCGATTTCTTCGATGAGCTGTTCTTTTTCTTGCTCTTTAGAGGCAATCGAGGCCTCTACCCGCTTCATCTCTGCCTTTTGCTGCAGATAGGTATTTAAGGGGGTGTAGATCATAAAAGAGACAAACACTAATACGCCTAAAAGCACCAGGGCACGAAGACCGCTTAGAGAAAATGGTGCTTGCAGCCGAAGGCGACGCTTTTCCGGTTCGCTGCGATTGGCCACCGGCACGGCGCGTTTGCTCTTGATCCTCATAAGGATATTCATTCTAGCCACAGCAATAACAAAGGGGCGTCACCGTCGCCGGTGACGCCCCTCATATTTAGCCTTGAAGGCTCTAGGTGTTCCTTAGGCCTTGAAGCGCGGGAAGGCGGAGCGGCCTGCATAGACTGCTGCATCGCCAAGCTCTTGCTCGATACGCAGGAGCTGGTTGTACTTAGCAACGCGCTCTGAGCGTGCAGGAGCACCGGTCTTGATCTGGCCGCAGCCAAGCGCCACTGCGAGATCAGCAATGGTGGTGTCTTCGGTTTCACCGGAGCGGTGCGACATCATGGTGCGGTAGCCATTGCGGTGAGCAAGATCAACGGCATCGAAGGTCTCGGTCAGGGTGCCGATCTGGTTCACCTTCACCAGCAGGGCGTTGGCGGCCTTCTTGTCAATGCCTTCTTGCAGGCGGGCAGGGTTGGTTACGAAGAAGTCGTCGCCAACGAGCTGGACCTTGTCGCCGATGGCGGCGGTCAAGGAGGTGTAGCCCTCCCAGTCGTCTTCCTGCAGCGGATCCTCGATGGAGACGATGGGGTATTCGTCGATAAGCTGCTCGTAGACCTTGGACATTTCTTCGGCGGTGTGCTCGCCACCTTCGAAGTGGTACTTGCCGTCCTTGTAGAACTCGGAGGAAGCAACGTCGAGTGCCAAAGCGATATCCTCGCCAGGCTTGAAGCCGGCCTTCTCAATAGCCTCAACGATCAGGTCGAGTGCAGCCTTGGTGGAGTCGACGGAAGGAGCGAAGCCGCCTTCATCGCCAAGACCGGTGGAAAGGCCCTTGGCCTTAATCACGGACTTCAGGGCGTGGTAGACCTCGGCACCCATGCGCAGGGCGTCGGCGAAGCTTTCAGCACCGATAGGTGCAATCATGAACTCCTGAACATCCACGCCGGAGTCGGCGTGAGCGCCACCGTTGACGATGTTCATCATGGGCACGGGCAGCAGGTGAGCGTTGGGGCCGCCGATGTAGCGGTACAGGGGCAGGCCAGCAGACTCAGCAGCAGCCTTGGCCACGGCCATGGACACACCCAAGATGGCGTTGGCACCCAGGCGAGACTTGTTCTCGGTGCCGTCGAGCTCGATCATGGCCATATCGATCAGGCGCTGATCATCAGCCTCGGCACCTGCGATAGCGTCAGCGATTTCCTCGTTAACGTTCTCTACTGCCTTCAGCACACCCTTGCCCAGGTAGCGGTCGCCACCATCGCGCAGCTCGTGAGCCTCGTGCACACCGGTGGAGGCACCGGAGGGAACGCCGGCAACGCCGTGTGCGCCGTCGTCGAGGAATACTTCTGCTTCTACGGTGGGGTTGCCACGGGAGTCGAGAATCTCGCGTGCAAATACGTGCATAATGTCAGCCACTGTTGGTCTCCTATAGCCGTTGTGGATTCTAGATTCGCCCGCCCTGGAACACAGGGCGCGCTCTAGCGCTCAGTTTACGCGGGCTTCGGGCTTCATGCCCCGGTGAATAAGCTCCAAGGACCTTGGTATGTACCGGCACAAGAATGTGGGTTCAAACAACTCGCTTGCCCGAATTCCGTGTTCCTAGCCAATTATGCCAACAATTCGGAAACAATACCGCCCGATTTTCGTGAGTTTTTGCACACTTAACGCAGCCAGGCGCAAAATTCGGACACACCCGGAAAAACTCTGTGCGGGGGTTAGGCGTGGGGCTTTAAGTGCGGGGCTTTAAGCGCGCTGCTCCAAGGCATAGGAGGCTGCGGCGTTTCTAACATTGCGCAGATACTCCTCAGATTGGTTATAGGCACGGATCGCAGCGGCCCAGCCCTCGGGTGTGTCCAGGTCGCCACCCTTGGTGCAAAGCAGGTTCGCGGCCGAGGCGGCTGCATCATCGATCTGGTTTGGGTCTGCTACCCCATCGCCATTGGCGTCGCGCCCGTACACGCTCCAGGATTCGGGGATGAACTGCATTGGACCTACAGCGCGATCAAATTCGGTATCGCCGTCTAATTTGCCTTCATCGGTATCTTCTACCTTGGCAAACCCAGGCGAACCATCCAGGGCAACGCCAACGATCGGGGGCAGCACATAGCCTTGTTCGTCAATGTGGCGGCTGCCAAAAAGCTGGCCGGAGTAGCTGCCGTGGCGGGTTTCGACAAAGCCGATGCCAGCAAGCGTGCCCCAGTTGAGGTGACATTCTGGGTAGGACTGCCTGGCAATTAATTCAGCGTTGCCATAGGCACGCAGTGCGGCCTCGGGGATACCCGTTTTTTCTGCCAGCGGCTCTGCCCAAAATTGCAGCTTATCGCTGGTGCGCCCGGGGGTATTGACGTCGATTTCGGGCACCGCTGCGGCATCGGCTGGGGGAACATCTTCTGGCACTTTGTGCCATTGGCGCAAAGAATTCGAATCATCGATCACCGTGAGAGCCCAGCCCACCAGCGCAATGACCATCACAATCGCAAGCAGTACCACGACTGCACACCCTGCTGCTCCTCGCGCTGATTTCGCCATGGCGAGCTATCCTACCGCAGTTTGCCTTCCTCCCAGAGACGAACCTGCTCATCGGCGCTGACTACTTCAGTGGTGCCATCGAAAAGATACGGTGCGCGCTTTTGCAGTTTTGCTACGAAGGCCGCGGCAACGTCGTTGAGGTCAAATGCGCCGCGTCGATCGGCGATCTCGGCGTGGAAGAGCACCTGCAGGAGGACGTCGGCAAGCTCATTGCAAAGCTGTTCATCACTGCCGCCTTGCTCAATCACCTCTTTGAGCTCTGCGGTTTCTTCTTCTAGATAGGGCACCAGCGTGGCATGGGTTTGAAGCTGCTCCCACTCCCCGAGATGCAAGGCGCGTTGCATCGTTCGAATGGCTTGGCCCATCGCCTCGTTGCGGCTGGGAACTTCGAGGATCTCCTCGCCTTTGGCGCGGGCTTCCTGCACGGCTGCTGCGTGCTCGTCGGTGCTCACCAGGAGGGTGCTATCCCCTGGGGCGACGCAATCGCCGAAATCCCAACGCACGGTCACGGGCACCTCATCGGTGTAGACAACCTCGCCTTTGAGTTTGGGCACAAATTGAAAAGGAATCAGCGTTGGCCATCGGGCGTCTAGGAGCAAAACGGTCATGCGTTCCATGATAGAGCTTGTGGGCAAACGCACCTACCCCCTATTCGCCAAATGCTTATAGGCAAACCTAAGCTAAGCATTAAGGGTTAGTAGAGCCTTAGCTACTTGCCTATTTTGTACACAGCTATCTCAAGTCGCTCCCCTCAAGGAGGAACCTCATGCGTCTATCCCGTCCAGCACTCAGCGCCGCTGCCCTCGCACTTACTGCAACCCTGGCAGCCTGCTCCGGCAATGGTGAGGAAGCCGACACCACCAAGGCATCCTCTTCCGATACCACCGTTCAGTCTTCCGAGGCACAAAATGACACCTCGGATAAGGACGCAGCCGATGAAGATTCCGAAGCTCATAAAGCAGCCGTAACCAAGTACACCGAGTACGTTCGCGGCCAAGTTGCCAGCCTGCAGGGTGTGGGCAAGGAATTCATCGCCGCTATCGAAGCCGGCAATGTGGATGAAGCCAAGCGCCTCTACCCCGTTGCCCGCGAGCCTTATGAGCGCATCGAGCCTGTTGCCGAATCCTTCGGTGACCTCGACGCCCGCATTGACCTGCGTGAGGCCGACCTTGAAGATGGCGATTCTTGGAGCGGCTTCCACAAGATCGAGAAGGATCTCTGGGTAGAAAACAAGATCACCGATAGCACCAAGAAGGACGCCCAGCAGCTCTCCAAGGATATCGAGGAACTGGCCAAGAAGGTCGACGCCAGCGATTACACCCTCAGCGCCGAGGACATCGCCGCCGGTGCACAGGAGCTTCTCGACGAAGTCTCCACCTCCAAGATCACCGGTGAAGAAAACGTCTTCTCCCACACCGACCTCTACGATTTCCAGGCCAACGTCGAAGGCTCCAAGGCAGCCATCGATTCGCTTTCCCCGATCCTCTCCGAAACCAAGCCCGAGCTCATCGGTGAGATCCAGGCCGAATTTGGCAAGGTGCAAAGCCTGCTTGGTCAGCTCCGCGAAGGCGACGGCTTTGTCAGCTACGACAAGGTCGACGATGCAAAGCGTAAAGAACTCTCCAGCGCCCTTGACGCCTTGACCGCCAAGGTTGCTCAAGCACAGGAGGCCGTGGAGAAGTGAGCCAGCGAGTAAGTCGGCGAGGTTTTATCACCGGGGCTTCAGCACTCGCGGGAGCCGTTGCAGGCGCAGCCGCCATCGGCACGAGCGCGTGCAGCACCGAAGAGAAGCAATCCAAAGATCACGTGGTGGATTTCCATGGTGCCCACCAGGCTGGCATCACCACCAAACAGCAAGACAGACTGCACTTTGCAGCCTTCGACGTGATCAGTGATAGCCGCGAAGACCTCGCCGATTTACTCCAAACCTGGACCGAAATGGCCAGGCGCATGAGCAAGGGGGAATTGGCAGAACCCGGCGCGATGGAAGAAGTAGGACAGGCCTCCGTGCCTGGAGATTCCGGCGAAGCCTATGATCTTCCCGCATCCAACCTCACCATCACCGTCGGTTTTGGCCCCTCGCTTTTTGATCAACGCTTCGGTTTGGCCTCTGCCAAGCCAAAAGAACTCAAAGATCTGCCCCACTTCGCAGGCGATATGACTCGCGCTGAGATCTCCCGTGGCGATCTCTGCATCCAGGCCTGCGCGGATGATCCCCAGGTGGCGGTGCATGCGGTGCGCAACTTAGCCCGCGTTGGCACTGGTGTGGTGGAGGTGCGCTGGTCGCAGCTCGGTTTTGGCCACGCCTCTGCTACCACCAAAGGCCAGCAGACCCCACGCAACCTCTTCGGCTTTAAAGACGGCACCAATAACGTCAAGGCCGAGGATCAAGATGTGTTGGATCAATATATTTGGGTCAACAACACCAATAGTTGGTTCGATGGTGGCACCTATTTGATTGCCCGCCGAATCAGGATGCTGATTGAGAATTGGGATCGGCAGGTCTTGCGCGAGCAGGAAGCCACCTTTGGGCGCGAAAAGCGCACGGGTGCACCGCTTGGTGCCGAGGATGAATTCGATGCATTGCCCCTGGATGCCAGCGATGAGCAGGGCAATCCGCTGGTGCCTTTAGATGCGCACTCTCGTTTGGCTTCGCCGGTGGAAAATTCCGGGCACCACATGCTGCGGCGTGCCTATAACTTCACCGATGGCTCCGATGGCTTTGGCCACTTGGATGCGGGCTTGTTCTTCATTGCGATTGTGGCTTCGCCCGAGAAGACCTTCATTCCCATCCAGTCCAAGCTGGCTAAAAAGGACAAGCTCAACGAGTACGTGCGCTATGAATCCTCCTCGATCTTTGCGCTGCCCCCGGGCCTGAAAGATGAAAACGACTGGTGGGGGCGCACATTGTTTGAGCAAACGGCCTAGCGCTAGCGCAGTCGGAACTTCTTCCTTCTTGCTTCTCGACGCTCCTCCTCGTCGAAATCATCACTGCTTACAACCCTCCTGCGCCTTGGCGCAGCGGGGGCATTGGCAGCCGGTGTCCCCGCCACCACGAGCGAGGGCTCAAGGGTTGCGCCACTGACGCTAACCCGATCAACTTCGAACATCGCGGCGATGAAATCGGCTACCCACTGCAGCAGGGCGACGTCGCGAAGCTGCTTATCGTTAATATTTGGCCCCTCCTTGGGCATGCTGAGCTGGATGGCTTTCGCGGCCGCGCGATAGGTCGCCGATGGTGCCAAACGCTTCAGGCGCACCTGCTGGGAGTCTTTTAACTCAACCGGGTGCACCTTGATCCTGGTGCCTTGCATGCCAATATCGCTAATGCCAGCACTGCGGGCCAGCAGGCGTAGACGTGCAACGGCCAAAAGGCGCGACACAGGCTCAGGTACTTGGCCGTAGCGATCTTCCATCTCCTCGATCACGGCCTGAATATCGGCGTCTGTGGCAGCCGCGGCCAGTTTCCTATACACCTCCAGGCGCAGGCGCTCGGCGGCAATATAGTCCTCGGGAATGTGGGCATCGACGGGTAGATCGATGCGGATTTCCTTCGGGCCTTGTTCGCTGGCATCAACCACCTTGCCGTCGGCCATGGCGCGGAATGCCTCTACTGCTTCGCCCACCAGGCGCACATATAAGTCGAAGCCCACCCCGGCGATGTGGCCGGATTGCTCGGCACCTAAGACATTGCCGGCGCCGCGCATCTCGAGGTCCTTCATGGCCACGGCCATGCCAGCGCCGAGGTCATTATTTTGGGCGATGGTGGCGAGGCGATCATAGGAGGTTTCGCTTAAGGTTTGGCCCTTTGGGTACAAAAAGTAGGCATAGCCACGTTCGCGGGATCGACCCACGCGGCCACGCAATTGGTGGAGCTGCGATAGACCCATGTGGTGAGCGTTTTCTACGATCAAGGTGTTGGCGTTGGCAATATCCAAACCCGTTTCAACGATGGTGGTGCACACCAGCACGTCGTATTCGCGGTTCCAAAAGCCCTGCACCGTTTGTTCGAGTTGCTCCTCTCCCATCTGCCCGTGGGCTACCACGATGCGGGCCTCTGGGACGAGATCGCGAAGCTCTTTGGCCTTCTTTTCAATGGTGGCCACCTTGTTGTGTACGAAAAACACCTGGCCATCTCGAAGCAATTCGCGGCGAATGGCTGCCGCCACCTGCTTTTCTTCATAGGTGCCCACATAGGTCAAGATGGGGTGGCGATCCTGCGGCGGGGTGAGGATCGTAGACATCTCTCGGATCCCAGCCATCGACATTTCCAGGGTGCGCGGGATCGGGGTGGCCGACATGGTGAGCACGTCGACGTGGCTGCGCAAGGCCTTGATGTGCTCTTTGTGTTCCACACCGAAGCGCTGTTCCTCATCCACCACGACCAGGCCGAGGTTTTTCCACTGCACGCCGGTTTGAAGCAGCCGGTGCGTGCCGATGACGATGTCGATGGTGCCATCGCTTAAGCCCTTGAGCGTGGCCTTGGCATCTGCTTGAGAAGAAAAACGACTCAAGCCGCGGATGGTCACCGGGAAACCGGCCATGCGTTCTTCGAAGGTGCTCAAGTGCTGCTGCGCAAGCAAGGTGGTTGGCACCAAAACAGCAACCTGTTTGCCGTCTTGCACCGCCTTAAAGGCTGCGCGCACCGCCACCTCTGTTTTGCCGTAGCCCACATCGCCTACCACCACGCGGTCCATGGGCGAGGATTTCTCCATATCCTCTTTTACCGCGTCGATCGCCAGCATCTGATCTTCGGTTTCTACGAAGGGGAAGTTATCTTCCAATTCGCGCTGCCAGGGGCTATCGGGTGCAAAGGCATGCCCGGGGGCCGCCTGGCGCTTGGCGTAGAGCTCGACTAATTCGCCGGCGATTTCGCGGACAGCCGCGCGTGCTTTCTTCTTGGTGTTCTTCCAATCGGAGCCACCCATCTTCGAAAGCGTGGGCTTTTCGCCGCCAACATACTTGCTCAGCATGTCTAGGGCATCCATTGGTACAAAGAGTTGATCTGCCGGTTGGCCACGCTTGGAGGGGGCATATTCCAGCACGATGTATTCACGCCGGCTGGTTTCATCACCAGTGCTAATGGTGCGCTCGGTCATGGTGACAAATCGACCAATGCCATGGGTTTCATGCACCACATAGTCGCCGGCCTTTAAGGCCAAAGGGTCCACACGATTACGGCGCTTGGCTGGCCTGCGCTTTGCCCCGGCAATATCACCAACGCGATTGCCTGTTAAGTCCGTTTCGGTAATCACCACCAAAGGCAGCGCCTCTGCCCCGGCTACCTTTCGCACCTTAGGAAAGATCAACCCGGCATGGCTGAGTGCCTGATACAAGGTCACCTCACCGGCAGAAGGTTGCCAACCAGGTGTTGCCACCTTGCTTGGAATGCCCTGCTCTGCAAAGCGCTGCTGCATTCGCTTGATCGCACCTTGGGCAGGAGCAATAAAGGCTGCGCGCCCGCCTGCCTGGGTGTGGGCAAGCAGCAGCGCCATCATTTCTTCGATCTTGGCTAGATCGCCTCGCGGGGTAGGCCCTGGCTCAAATTCCAGTGGCAAGGTGGCTTGTTCATCGGCCCCGAACATCCCCGGAGGCGCGAAGGTCCACCACGGCAGATCTGCATTGCGGGCTGCTACTTCTAGGGCCTCATAGCTGCGATAGGAGCTGGCCTCCAGGTCAAGGCCTTGGGCTGCCACCGGGCCATCTGCCCCCATAGCGGCAGCCTCCCAACCTGCGGCGAGGAATTCGGCGTCGGTGGCTTTGAGATCTTCAATGCGCCGGCGAATACGTTCCGGATCCATCACCACCACATGGGTATGTGCGGGCATGAGTTCTGGCAGGCTCACCATGGGTGTACCCACCAAGGCGGGAATCAGCGCTTCCATCCCTGCGGCGGGTTGGCCTTCGGCAATGGTGCTCAGCAGCTCCTGCAAGGTGGGGTTGCCCTGGTGTTCAAGGGCAAGGGCCTCGGCGCGGGCGGCAATTTCTTGGTTAATCAGCAGCTCTCTGGCCGGGAAGATCTCTACCGCCTCCAGAGTCATGCCCTGGAAGGCTCGCTGATCAGCCACGGAGAACTCGCGGATTTCGCTGACCTCATCGCCCCAGAATTCGATGCGCACCGGCTGCTCAGCGGTGGTGGGGAAAATGTCTAAGATGCCGCCGCGTGTGGCAAATTCGCCTCGCTTTGCTACCAGGTCTACATGGGAGTAGGCGCGGTGGACGAGTTCATGGCGCAGCGCATCAAAGTCATATTCTTGTTCTGCTTTGATCACCAGCGGGCTACGCCCTGGGTTTTCGGCTAAAAGCGGCTGGCAAAAGCCGCGCGCTGCGGTAACGATCACCGATAATTCATCCAGGTGCGAAAGCACCTTGGCTCTTTGGCCAATCACGTCTGCTGCGGGGCTAAGGCGCTCATGCGGCAGTGTTTCCCAGGCTGGAAACCATGCCACGCGTTCGCCGAGCATGGCTTTGAGTTCGGCGGTGAGGTCTTCTGCATCGCGTCCGGTTGGGGTGACCACCAGCACCGGGGCGCGGTGAGCCAGCGCTGCTACCGCCCAGGGCCGGACCTGTTCGAGCGCGGTGATGTGCAAGGTGGGCTCGCCTACATGGGCGAGCATGCCTTTAAGTTTCGGGTCGGTGGCGGCTACTTTAAGTAGGCCTGCAAGCATTGCTGGCTGCTGAGCCACTGGTGATCTCCTCACATCAAGGATGCTTCGTACAAGGTGGGTGCGGTGGCACTAGATGGTGGCCACTAGGTGGACCGCTTCAGGGTACCTGCTTGGGCAGGAGCGCTTGTTGCATCGCCGGCTTCGGCAGGCGTTGCCATAGCGGCTTGGCCAAGCGTGCTGGGCGCTTCGCTATTTTTTTGAGCCCCAAGCTGTGGATTCGCTTCCATTCCGGCAAGGCCATTCCAGCAGAGGTTGACGATGTGCGCTGCGACTTGCTCCTTGGAGTATTCCTGCGCATCGAGCCACCACTGGGCCGTCATGGACACCATGCCCACGAGCGCTTGGCCGTAAAGCACGGCGTTGTCGGGGTCGAGCCCGGAGCGTTCAAAGGCCTTGGCCAGGATATACGAGACTTGATTGACTGCGTCGTTTAACAAGGTGGAGTAGCTGCGCGGGCGCGATTCGCCTTCTGCCGGCACCATGTCTCGCACGAGGATCTGAAAACCATCGGTGTCGTGTTCCACATAGCTTAAAAGCGCCAGCACGGCTTGTTCGATGCGTGCCCTGGAGCGCCCTTGCGCCAAGGATTCGGTAATGACCTGCTCGAGGTATTGCATTTCCCTGTCAACGACGACGGCATAGAGGCCTTCTTTGCCGCCAAAATGCTGATACACCACGGGTTTCGATACCCCGGCGCGTGCCGCGACCTCTTCTACGCTGGCGCCCTCAAATCCGCGCTCGGCAAATAAACCTCGCCCGATGCTGATGAGTTGTTCCCTGCGTTCGCGGCCCGACATTCGCTGCTTACTCATGGCCTCTAAGCGTATCGTGTCCTGGGTGTTTCATAAGCATTGATGATTGTTGTATGCTTATGTCCCGTCGCTAAGCCCCAAAGCTTTTCGACGTTTCCCTGTGGTGTAATTGGCAACACTACGGTTTTTGGTACCGTCATTCTAGGTTCGAGTCCTGGCAGGGAAGCTTCTAGTGGTCGTGCTCTGTTGAGCCGGCCGCTTTTTCTTTGGTATAGGCGGTATCCAATTCCGCCTTCTGCCCTGGGCGGATCTTCATAAACTGCCCCATCAACCCCTGATCCTCGTGATACAGCATGTGGCAGTGATACATGTAGGGGTAATGATTATCGCTGTGGTTGCCGAACTCGACTAAGAGTTTCACCTTTGCCTTCGGTGGCAAGGTCACCGTATCTTTCCAGCCCTCGGTATCGAACTCGGCATCGGTGCCGTCCACATCGAGGACCTTGAACGCGCTGTTGTGGATATGGAAATTGTGAATCCAGTCATTATTGCCATTGCTTACATGCCAAATCTCGGGCTGATCATGGGCAATAACAAGATCCACGCGGTCCATATCCATGCTTTGGCCATTGATTTCAAAGCCATTGAGCTCGAAGTGGCGCTCGATCAACCCATCGGTGCTCGGCGCCGGGCGGGCAATAAAGCTCGAAGCAATATCCTTTGCGCCCTTGAGCTTCTTCTCTGCGCGCAGCAAGAGCAGATCGTGGGATTCTTCAAGGTGGAAATCGGGTGCGAACTCATCTTTTGGCACGCCCAAGTTATCTTCGAAGCCCACAGATCGCAGCATCACTTCCTCGCCGCTTTGCAGCTCCACCACAATTTCTGCGCGTTCTCCCGGCCCCAGCATGATGGAATCGACCTCGCGGGGGGCGTCGAAAAGCCCGGTGTCGGTGGCGATGTGCTGGAAGCGTCTGCCATCTTCAAAGGCCAGGCGGTGAAACCTCATGGTTGAGCCATCAAGAATGCGAAGGCGAAGCCGCTGGGTAGAGGCCTCAAATACCGGATCGGCAATGCCATTGACGTGGATGATATTGCCAAGCAAGCCCAAATCTGGGTCCTCTTGTTCATCCAAGCTGCCATCGGCATTGATATTGGCGTCCATTAACACCACGGGAATATCGTCAACGCCATATTCGCTAGGAAGTCCCAGGCTATTGCTGTGCTCATCGTCGATGATCATCATGCCGGCGAGGCCGCGATAGGCCTGCACACCGGTTTTGCCATGAGGGTGCGGGTGATACCAAATGGTGGCGGCAGGCTGATCCACCTCAAAACTCGCCGTCCACTCCTCGCCCGGATCGATGGGAGAATGCGGCCCGCCATCGGCCTTGGCCGGCACCAAAGCACCGTGCCAGTGCACCGAGGTGCGCTCGGGAAGCGCGCTGCGCACCCGCAGATCCACCTTATCGCCGCGGCTCATCTTGATCGTGGGCCCAAGATGAGCACCGTTAAACCCCCAGGTAGGCGTGGATACCCCAGGCAAAATCTCCGAGGTGCCGGTTTGGGCCACAAGCAGCGTGCTCAGGCGATCACCCTGGGCATCGAATCTGGCCAGCGGAGGAATGGGCAAGCTGCGCCGGGCATCGGGCTCGATCTTTGGGGCTGTGCGTTGTTGTGCGTCCTGTGATTCTTGCCCACAGGCGGCCAGCACCGCGAGTGCGCCTACCGAGGTTGCGCCGAGGAATTGTCGTCTACTTGCCCGAATAGCCATCTTTTTTCCAAACAAATCATCCGAAGGTATGTGTTTTTATTCATTCAACCACGCCGCAGCACCCCAGCGTTAGCCCCCTCCCAGCCAGCTAAAAACAATCACCCACTTCCATCTGCGTGGAATCGAGCCAGGCACCAAGCCCTCAACGCAATGCTTGCGCAGAACACGGGCTGACAAGGCGATACTCCCCCAATGCAGGGTGGGCGATTCGCACGCTGAGGTGTATCCGAGATGTAGCTGCAAACGAGCGCGCAGCAAACAAGTAAGCTCATGAACGCGAATACCCCCAAACGCAAGGAAACTCCCAACACCCGTGACTGAACACACTTCCCCCTTGGCAGTGGTGGTGCTTGCCGCTGGCGCCGGCACCCGCATGAAGTCCAAAACACAAAAGACGCTGCACCGCATCGGTGGCCGCTCCATGCTTGCGCATTGCCTGCATGCAGCCGCAGGTATGCAACCCGAGCGCATCGTCACCGTAATCGGACACCGCCGCGAACAAGTAGAGCCAGCAGTTTTGGCCGTGGCAGAAGAACTTGCAAGCACCGCAGCACACACCAGCATTGAAACGGTGGTGCAAGAAGAGCAAAACGGCACCGGCCACGCCGTGCAATGCGCCATGACCGCACTCGAAGGCTTTGAGGGCACCGTGGTGGTCAGCAACGCCGATGTACCACTCCTGCGTGCCGAAACGCTCGCGCGCCTGGCCGCAGCCCACAATGCCGCACCCACCGCCGTAACGGTGCTAACCATGGAATTGGAAGATCCCACCGGCTATGGCCGCATCGTGCGATCTGACGACGGTGCCGTCACCGCCATCGTGGAACAAAAAGATGGCGATGAAGCCACGCTGCAAATCAAAGAAGTCAACTCCGGCGTCTTCGCTTTTGACGCCGCCATCCTTCGCAGCGCCTTGCAGGAATTGCGCGCCGATAACGCTCAAGGCGAGCTCTACCTCACCGATGTGCTTGGCATTGCCCGTGAACAGGGCCATCATGTGCGCGCCTACCAGGCAGAAGATGCCGGGGAGCTCGCCGGTGTCAATGATCGCGTACAGCTTGCTGCCGCAGGCCGCGAACTGAATCGCCGCACCGTTGAGGCCGCCATGCGTGGCGGTGCCACGGTGGTGGATCCAGCAAGCACCTGGATCGATGTGGAGGTCAGCCTTGGCCAAGACGTCACCATCTACCCAGGCACGCAATTACTCGGCAACACCACCATCGCTGACGATGCCGTGATCGGCCCCGATAGCACCCTCGAAAACGTGCAGGTAGGCCAAGCAGCCTCGGTGATTCGCACCCACGCTGTGGATTCCGAAATTGGCGAGCGCGCCCAAGTTGGCCCATTTACCTATCTGCGCCCAGGCACCAAGCTCGGAGCCGAGGGCAAACTGGGTGGCTTCGTGGAGGCGAAAAACGCCGTGATTGGCCGCGGCTCTAAGGTTCCGCACCTGACCTATATTGGCGATGCAACCGTGGGCGAGGAATCCAATATTGGTGCCTCAAGCGTGTTTGTCAATTACGACGGCGTGAACAAGCACCACACCACCATCGGTTCCCATGTACGCACCGGTTCAGACACCATGTTCATCGCACCGGTGAACGTGGGCGATGGCGCGTATTCGGGAGCAGGTACAGTGATCAAAGAAGACGTTCCCCCAGGAGCGCTCGTTGTCTCTGGAGGCAAGCAGCGCAATATCGAAGGTTGGGTCGCACGCAAGCGCCCCGGCACCAAGGCCGCTGAAGCCGCCGAGGCAGCACAAAAGGCATCTGGCCACCACACCGAGGAAGGTTAAAACCCCATGACATGCCAGAACGCGTCCACTAACGAGAAGAACATGATGCTGTTCTCCGGCCGAGCTCACCCCGAGCTTGCCGAGGCCGTGGCCAAGGAACTGGGCACGGAAATCACCCCCACCACCGCCCGCGACTTCGCTAACGGCGAGATCTTCGTCCGCTTCGAAGAGTCGGTCCGTGGCTGCGATGCATTCGTGTTGCAATCGCACCGACAGCCGCTGAACAAGTGGCTGATGGAACAGCTCATCATGATCGACGCCCTCAAGCGTGGATCCGCCAAGCGCATTACCGCTATTTTGCCCTTCTATCCCTATGCCCGTCAGGATAAGAAGCACCGCGGTCGCGAGCCGATTTCCGCCCGCCTGGTGGCCGATCTTTTGCGCACCGCCGGTGCCGACCGCATCGTCAGCGTGGATCTGCACACCGACCAGATCCAGGGCTTCTTCGACGGTCCGGTGGATCACATGCACGCCATGCCGATCCTCACCGACTACATCCAGTCGAACTACTCCCTGGACAACATCGTGGTGGTATCCCCCGATGCCGGCCGCGTGAAGGTGGCAGAGAAGTGGGCCAATACCCTCGGCGATGCCCCCATGGCCTTCGTGCACAAGACCCGCAGCGTCGATACCGCCAATGAGGTCGTAGCAAACCGCGTGGTTGGCGATGTAGCAGGTAAAACTGCCGTGCTCTTGGATGACATGATCGATACCGGTGGCACCATCGCCGGTGCCGTGGGCGTGCTGCGCGATGCCGGCGCAGAAGACGTGATCATTGCCTGCACCCACGGCGTCTTTTCCGATCCCGCCCGCGAGCGCCTCTCACAGTGCGGCGCCAAGGAAGTAATCACCACCGATACCCTGCCCCAAAACACCGAGGGCTGGGAAAACCTCACGGTGCTGTCTATTGCTCCACTGCTTGCAAAGACCATCCATGAGATCTTCGAAAACGGTTCGGTAACCACCCTCTTCGAGGGCTCTGCCTAAACCTTCACCGTTTTCTCTGCCCATCCCGGAGCGCCCCGATAACGCGCCCCGGGATGTGCCATATCTGCACCTGCTTTTTGCCCAAGGAATTTTTGTGCCCGCTCAACCCTCCTGGCCTGGCCTCTATGGCTATCACCTCGGCGCCATCTTGGCGCAAGGGTCCACCACCTTCCGCGTGTTTGCTCCTCAAGCACAATCAGTGCAACTTGAGCTGATCAGCGCCGAATCCCTAGCCCCTGGCCGCTATCCCGCTTCGCCCTCGGCCTACCCTGGCTGTTTTGAGCTCACCTTCGAAGGCGAGCTCGATAATGCCGTGTATCTATGGCTTATCGACGACCAACCCAGCATCGATCCTTATGCCACCGCCTCCTTGGTCAATGCCGAAGCCTCTGTGGTGCATCGCAGCGCCCCCGTACCCCGCATGCCCGCCTTTGAGGGCAATCCGGTGATTTATGAGGCTCATATCCGCGACCTGACCATTGGGGCAGATAACGGCATTCAGCACAAGGGCAAATTCTTAGGCTTAAGCGAACGCGGTAGCACCACCGCCAAAGGGCAGATCACCGGCTTGGATTATCTGCGATCACTGGGCATCACCCATGTGCAGTTGCTTCCCATCTTCGATTTCGGCTCCGTGGATGAAAGCGGCGATTTAGGCTTTGATGCCCAGTACAACTGGGGATACGACCCAGTGCAGTACAACGTCCCAGAAGGCTCCTATGCCACCGATCCCTTTGACCCACAAAGCAGGATCACCGAGCTGAAAACCATGATCACCGCCCTCCACGATGCAGGGCTGAGGGTGATCATGGATGTGGTGTACAACCACGTGTACAAGGTGGATGAATCAAGCCTGCACCACACCGCCCCCGGCTACTATTTCCGCTACCGCGATGGCCACCTTTTAAATGGCACCGGAGTGGGCAATGAAACGGCCTCCGAGCAGCCAATGATGCGCAAACTCATCGTGGATTCGGTGATGTATTGGGCCGAGGAATATGGCATCGACGGTTTCCGCTTCGATCTGATGGGAATCCACGACGTAGACACGATGAATGCGGTGCGTGATGCCCTAGATAGCATCGATGCGAGCATCCTCGTGTTAGGCGAGGGATGGGATATGGGCAACCACCCGAAGGGCGTGCTGGGAGCCAATCAGCACAATGCCCACCTCATGCCGCGGATCTTCCACTTCAACGATCGCTTCCGCGATGCCGTCAAGGGCTCTGCCCTAGATGCCCACTCCAGCGGGGTGTTATCGGGTGCGAGAAGCGAGCCACTCATGCGCCAGCTATTTGAGGAATTATCTGGCCGCGGTTTAAAGCAATCGGTGATCTACAACGAGGCGCACGATAACGCCACGATGTTTGACAAGTTCAATGCCACCGTGCCGGCAGTGGGGGCTGAAGATCGAAGCACTTCGCTTGCTCGACGCTGCATGCTCGCTACAACCTTGCAGTTTTTTGCCAGAGGTATCGTCTTTATCCACGCCGGCCAAGAAATGATGCGCACCAAAGGCGGCGATGAAAATTCCTACCGCAGCCCCGATAGCGTGAACGCTTTTGATTATGAGCGCGCACGGGAATTTGCCCAGTACGTTCGCCGCTTTCGTCGCCTGTGCGCCTTGCGCCAGGATTATGACCCGCAGCAGATCGAGGCGGTAGAAATCACCGCCTCGCACATGGTGCTCAATATTGATGGAAGAAGACTGCTGGTAGATGTTGATCGTTTGCTCATCATCGACTTGGAGCATCCCGATATTGATGTGCTACTCTGATCCAGGTCTCGGCGAGGGCTGGCATGTTGCTGGCCGTTATCGACGCGATGCATCGCACTAAGGTGCTGGCTTAATACTTTTTGCCTGCGGTGACTCGACGAGAGTTGGCCGCAGGCGTTTTTCGTCTCGGCCGAGAGCAAATACCACAACATTTTTCTAGGAGAGACAACAATGGCTGATTACCCCACCATTGCAGCAAAACAGCGCGATGAATTTGGCAAGGGCGCTGCTCGTCGTCTGCGTCGTGCAGGCTTCGTTCCCGGCGTGATCTACGGTGGCGCTCTGGATGAGCCCGTTCACTTCGCCGTGGACATCCTCGAGCTGCACGCTTTGATCCGTAACAACGGCACCAACGCCGTGTTCGAGCTCGACCTCGAAGGCGATTCCCACCTGGCCATGGTCAAGCACGTTGATCAGAACGTGATCTCCCTGGATGCCGACCACGTTGACCTGCTCGCCATTAAGCGTGGCGAAAAGGTTGAGGTTGAGGTTCCTGTGGTACTCGAGGGCGAAGTTGCTCAGGGTGCACAGCTTGTTCAGGATGCCGACGTTGTGCTCGTTGAGGCCGACGTGCTCTCCATCCCCGAAGAGATCGTCCACTCCGTGGAAGGCGCCGAGATCGACACCAAGATCCTGGCTTCCGATCTGCAGATGCCTGCCAACACCACCTTGATCGCCGACCCCGAGACCGTGATCGGTGCTGTGGGCCACGAAGAGGTTGCCGAGGAGCCCGAGGACGCCGAGGAGCAGGCCGCCGAGGAAATCGACGAGACCGACGCTTCCGATGTCGAGGCTACCGAGGAAGACGCTGTCTAAAGCCGCTTTTTCCGGTTTCTCGCCCCGCGCCGCAATATCGTGTGGCCGGGGCGTTTGCCGTATCTAGGCCCCGATTAAGATGGTGCCATGCATTTGGTGATCGGCCTTGGTAATCCTGGCCCGAAGTATGAAGGAACCCGCCACAATATTGGGGCGGCGGCACTTGGAGAACTCGCCCAACGCTACGGCTTGAGCTGGAGCACGCACAAGCGCAGCAATTGCGCTATGGCTCAGGGGCGCATTGGCAATCAGCCGACCATATTGGCCCGCCCGCGCAGCATGATGAATCTTTCTGGCCAGCCCGTAAAGACCCTGCTGCAGTTTTATAAGCTCGATTACAGCCAGCTCATCGTGTTATTTGATGATATTGAGCTCGGCTTCGGCGAAATTGCTGCCCGTAGCGGCGGTGGGGATCATGGCCATAAGGGCTTGCGTTCCATTTCGCAGCAGCTTGGCACCAAGGAATACCACAAGGTGGGCATCGGTATTGGTAGGCCTCCGGGGCGAATGGAGGTGTCCAGTTTTGTGCTGAAGCCTTTTTCTAAGGCAGAGCAAGCAAGTGTGCCGATTGTGCTTGCCGACGCCGCCGATGCCGTCGAATCCCTGCTATCTTCCTAGCTATTTGCGCCAGCGTGCCTCAAGCACTGCGGCGGCGAGCGCTGCGTCGTCAAGCGAAATGGCATCAACTTTTCTCAGCCGATGCAGCACGACGGGGCAGCGGGTGCAGCGAGGCTTCGATTTGCAGCACTTCGCTTTGGAGCGGCCTTCTTCTAAGGCCCGGCGCACCTTGTCAAGCTTGTCGGGCTTGAGCGCTTTTGAGCCCTTGTACTTGGGCTTGTGCTTTTTGCCGTAGAGGCTTTTATAAACGTTCTTCTTTTTCCCCACAATGTCTAACTTAGCATGCCCTAATTCATAAAAAGCTCGCTAGGATACAACTCATGGGCATTATTTCTAAGATTCGTGAACTCTTCGGTGCTTCTCATAGCAAAACAGCACAGCTCGAGGCCGATTGGTTAATCGTTGGCCTGGGAAACCCCGGCGCCAAATATGCAAACACGCGCCATAATATCGGTGCTTTGGCCTTGGAGCAGCTCCTCGACGGCGAGACGCTTCGCTCCTACCCCGGCGGCGCACCGGCGGACTTTGCCATCGTAGAGATCGCAGGCCAAAAGGTAGCGCTGGTTCGCTCCACCACCTACATGAATGTCTCCGGCGAGGCCGTTAGCCCACTAGTCCAGCACCTACACGTGCCGCTGGATCATGTGATTGCGCTGCATGATGAGCTCGACCTGCCCCGCGGCACCGTGCGCATCAAGCAGGGCGGTAATGAAAACGGCCACAAGGGTCTTTTGTCTATCTCCCAGCACCTGGGCACCCGCGAGTACATCCGGGTTCGCATTGGTATTGGCAGGCCAGAAGAAGGCACCACCGTTTCCGACTATGTGCTTGGCGCACTGCCCTCGGATGACACCACCCACACCAGCATCGAGCGCGCCGCGCAGGCCGCCCGCGCGGTGGTAGCCGATGGCTTGGCCCAGGCTCAACAAACATTCCACGGGAAATAAACACCATGCGCACCATTGTGATTACCGGGGCAAGCTCCGGCATTGGCCGCGAGGCCGCACGCCTGCTACACGAGAAAAGCGAAGATAACCTCATCCTCGTTGGCCGGGACGAGGCCAAAACCAACGCCCTTGCCAATGAGCTTGGGGCACAAGCGCTGGTGGCGGATTTTTCCCAGCTTGAGCAGGTACGCGAGCTTGCACACAAGCTTCGCGATCAGCCCATTGATGTGCTGGCCAATAACGCCGGCGGCCTATTTGATGGGCCAAAAATTACCGATGATGGCTATGAGCTGAGCTTTCAGGTCAATCACCTAGCGCCCATGCTATTGGTGCATGAATTGCTCGATACGCTCATGCAGCGCCAGGCGCGCGTGATTGCCACAGCAAGCATGGCCAATCTTTATGCCCGCCCCTCCTTGGAGGATATTCAAGGCCTCAAGCGCTTTGATCAGCACCGCGCCTATGGCAATGCGAAGCTGGCCAATGTGTTGTTGACCCAAGAGCTGCATCGTCGCTATCACCCAAGGATTGCTACCTGTAGCTTCCACCCCGGTGTGGTGGCCACGAGCTTTGCCCGCGATGCCGATTCCTGGATGCAGAAGTTTTATAAGTCGCCGCTGGTAAAGGCGGTAGGGATCAGCGCTGCCGATGGCGGTAGCAACTTGGCGTACTTTATCGACGGCACACCGGGAATCACCTGGAAATCCGGCCAGTACTACAACTCGCGGCGCAAAAAGGGCAAGGTGCATCCCTTTGCGCGCAAGAAGAATGCGGCCGCGCATTTCGATATTTGCTCCACGCTGCTTGGGATTGAGTGGCCTGCTTAAAGCTCAATTGGACACTGGCAGTATCGTTGTAAGCTATGAGTTCTTCTGCCACTACCGCCCAGGAAGCATCCAGGCGCCGTACCTTCGCCGTGATCGCACACCCGGACGCTGGTAAGTCCACGCTCACCGAGGCACTCGCGCTGCATGCCCACGTCATTGCCGAGGCCGGCGCGGTGCACGGCAAGGCGGGGCGTAAGGCAACCGTCTCCGACTGGATGGAGATGGAAAAAGATCGCGGCATCTCCATTGCCTCCTCCGCGTTGCAATTTGAGTATGCCCCCGAGGGCCACGAGGGCGAGCCCTATATGATCAACCTCGTTGATACCCCAGGTCACGCGGATTTCTCCGAGGATACCTACCGCGTGCTCACCGCCGTGGATGCTGCCGTGATGCTCATCGATGCAGCCAAAGGCCTTGAGCCTCAAACCCTCAAGCTGTTTAAGGTGTGCAAGGCGCGTGGTTTGCCCATCATCACGGTGGTAAATAAGTGGGACCGCCCAGGCCGCACGCCCTTAGAGCTTGTCGACGAAATCGTGGAAGAAATTGGGCTGCAGCCCACCCCCTTGTACTGGCCGGTTGGCGAGGCGGGAGATTTCCGAGGCCTGACCCGCCTCGACGTTGATGGCGAGGTAGAGGAATATATCCACTTCCTACGCACCGCAGGTGGCTCCACCATCGCACCCGAAGAACACTTTGATGCCCAAGCCGCTGCAGAAAAAGAAGGCGAGGCCTGGGAGGCCGCGGCCGAAGAAGCCGAGCTGCTGGTAGCCGATGGCGCAGTGCATGATCAAGACTTGTTCTTGCAGTGCGTGACCTCCCCGCTGATCTTTGCTTCAGCCATGCTGAACTTTGGTGTGCACCAGATCCTCGATACCCTCTGCCAGCTTGCCCCGGCACCGGCAGGCCGCGCCTCTGATCCGCGCGTGGTTGAAGAAGCCACCTCGGCTATCGATGCCGAACGTGAGGTCACCGATCCCTTTTCTGGTGTGGTGTTCAAGGTGCAGGCCGGCATGGATAAAAACCACCGCGACTCGCTGGCATTCATGCGCGTGGTCTCTGGTGAATTCGACCGCGGCATGCAAGTGACCCACGCCCAATCCAATAGGAGCTTTTCCACCAAATACGCGCTTACGGTATTTGGCCGCACCCGCTCCACGGTAGAAACCGCCTTCCCCGGCGATATTGTTGGTTTGGTCAACGCCGGTTCCCTTGCACCGGGCGATACGATCTATGCCGGGCGCAAGGTGCAATTCCCGCCCATGCCGCAGTTCGCACCGGAGCACTTCCGCACCCTCAGGGCGAAAAGCTTGGGCAAGTACAAGCAGTTCCGCAAGGCCTTGGATCAGCTTGCCAGCGAAGGCGTGGTGCAGATTCTGCGCAACGATGCCCGCGGCGATGCCGCACCGGTGATGGCGGCCGTAGGCCCCATGCAGTTCGAGGTGATGCAGGCGCGCATGGAAAACGAATACAACGTGGAAACCACCGCGGATCCGATTCCCTATTCCGTTGCCCGTCGCACCACCGCCGAGACTGCCCCGGAACTGGCCAAGCAGCGCGGCGTAGAGATCTTCACTCGTACCGATGGCGAACTCATTGCGCTGTTTAGCGATAAATGGCGCCTGCAGTTCATCGAAAAAGAACACCCCTCCTTCGAGCTCTATCCTTTGGTGGCCGACTAAATGGGCGTGTTGAACTCGCTATTAGAATCCACGCTGATCATTGGCGGGGTGCCAATTTTGTGGCGCGAGATCATTGGCAACCTCTTCGGCTTGGCCAGCGCCTATGGCGGCATGAAGCGCGTGGTGTGGGCGTGGCCTGTGGGCATCATTGGCAACTTGTTGCTATTTACCGTCTTTTTAGGCGGGGTATTTCACACCCCACAAAACCTCGACCTCTACGGCCAGGCAGGCCGCCAGGTGATGTTTTTGTGCGTGAGCCTCTATGGCTGGTGGCAGTGGTCTGCGGCCAAGCGTAAGGGCTTGCGCGAATGCCAGGACGTGGATCCATCGCGCTCTATCGTGAGCGAACCTGCGGCCGTGCAACCGCACTGGGCAAGCAAACAGCAACGCCTTGGCATGGTCGTATTTGCCATCATTGCCACGGTGGTGTTCGCAGGCGTGTTCCAGGCCTTAGGTTCCTGGGGGCCGTGGGCTGATGCGTGGATCTTTGTTGGCTCAATGCTGGCTACCTTTGGCATGGCCAAAGGCTGGACGGAGTTCTGGTTGATCTGGATCGCTGTGGATATCGTGGGCGTGCCCTTATTGCTCAGCGCCGGCTACTACCCTTCGGCGGCACTGTATGTGTTCTACGCAGCCTTCGTGCTCTGGGGATTTTTTACCTGGCTGAAGGTTCAGCGCCAACAAGCCTCAAGCGCGCTTTCTTCGCCTCGGTAGCTAGATGTGGCTGATACCGATCAAGATTAAGACCACTGCAACAAAGTAGCCGGCACCGGCGGCCATTTGCTCGCTGTGCTCGCGTGCCCAGGCAAAGCCCCTGCCAGCCAAGCTGCGCGGGCGCCTGCGCACCATGCCCACCACAATGGCTGCAATAAACGGCAGGCTCAGCGCAAGCGATGCGTAGAGCACTAGGGCGGTGTATCGGATCAAGGCCGAGAATCCGCCAACGCTTAAAAAGCCCAAGCCGATATAAAAGGGCGCAGAGGTCAGCGACTGCACCGCACCAAGGACCATGCCGGTAAGCAGCGTATTCGCGCTTGGTTCGCGCAACCAGCGCATCACTTTGGCCACGACCTGGCTCGAATCGCCGCCGCCGCGCCAGGTCAGCACCGCGCTGAGCGCACCCACCACAATCAGCACCACACCAAACCATGGGGATTCAATGGCGCGCCTGATGGGTTCTCCAATGGAATCAAACAGCAGCAGCACCGGGATGGAGCTTAGGAATACCCCTAGCCAATCACCGCCGACGAGCAAGGCTACGATGCGGCGGTATTTTCCGCCGGGTGGAAGCACCACGCCGATTGCGACGATTACGCCGATGAGCAGCACATTAATCGAGTCGAGCAATGCGTAGCTCACTGCTTGAAACATGCAGGCGTACCTTCACTTTCCGCCGGGGGAACAATAGAGACAGACTACCCGCTTGTCTTGGTGCGTCTTTTGGGGGTATCTGGACTTGCCCCCAATTCTTGAATTCTGCCCCCGCGTGGGGCGAGCGAACTACGATAGATGGGGGTATCAGCGGGCTACCCCTCCCGCAAGTAATAGATCGCTGTAAAGGACAGGCGCTTCACACATGGCACAGGACTGGAACGACAAGATCGAATCCGCAGGCCGCATGCTTCCACTGATCCACCAACTCCACCGCAAGAACAATGTGGTGGTTTCGGTGTTCGGCCGCTTGCTTATCGACGTCACCGACATCGATGTAATCAAGGCGCATCGCTATTCACGCCTTGCAACAGAAGAGGAGCTCTCCCCCGCCGACACCCTCCCGGTGCTTGAGGCACTGAGCACCCTGGATTTGGGAACAGCCTCCATCGATCTCGGCCGTTTGACTGTGGCTCACCGTGAGCGTGGCGGAGATCTGCTGGAGTTCCTCAAAGAAGAGCTCAGCGATGTCATTGGCACGGAGCAGCAGATGGAATCCACCGATGTGGTGCTCTATGGCTTCGGCCGCATTGGCCGTTTGCTCGCTCGCATCCTCATCCAGCGCGAAGCTGCCTACGGTGGCGTGCGTTTGCGTGCCGTTGTGGTGCGAAAGAATGGCGAGAAGGACCTGGTCAAGCGCGCCTCGCTGCTGCGCCGCGACTCGGTGCACGGCGCCTTTAATGGCACCATCACCGTTGATGAAGAAAACGACGTGATCTGGGCCAATGGCACCAAGATCCAGGTGATCTACTCCAATGATCCCGCCACCGTGGATTACACCGCCTATGGCATTAACGATGCGGTGGTGGTGGATAACACTGGCCGCTGGCGTGACCGCGAGGGACTTTCCCAGCACCTTGAATCCAAGGGTGTCAAGCGCGTGGTGCTCACGGCCCCTGGCAAGGGTGATCTGAAGAATATCGTCTACGGCATCAACCACGGCGATATCACTGATGAAGATCAGATCATCACCGCTGCTTCCTGTACCACCAATGGCATCACGCCCACCCTGAAGGTGATCAATGATCACTACGGCATCGAGCATGGCCATGTGGAGACGGTGCACTCCTTTACCAATGACCAAAACCTCATTGATAACTTCCACAAGGGCGAGCGTCGTGGTCGCGCAGCAGGACTGAATATGGTGCTCACCGAAACGGGTGCGGCCAAGGCTGTATCGAAGGCGCTTCCGGAGCTGCACGGCAAGCTCACCGGCAATGCCATCCGCGTTCCCACCCCGGATGTATCCATGGCGGTGCTCAACCTCAGCCTTGAGCAGGAGGTTACTCGCGACGAGGTCAATGCCCTGATGGATCGCGTGGCGCTGCATTCTGATCTGCGCCAGCAGATCACCTACATCCACTCCCCCGAGGTGGTGTCCTCCGATTTCATTGGCACCACCCACGCCGGCATCGTTGATGGCCTGGCCACCATTGCCGAGGGCAAGCACCTGGTGCTCTATGTCTGGTACGACAATGAGTTTGGCTACTCCAACCAGGTTATTCGCATTGTCGAGGAAGTAGCAGGCGCCCGCCCAACGGTGCTGCCTGCACGTATTCCTTCCTCTGAGCTATAAATCAGCCGGAGTTACACCCCGGGATCGCCTGCTAGTGCAAAAGATCCCGGGGTGTTTCGATGTTGCGGCCTAGTACATCGCTAACCAGCGGCGCCCAGGGCAACTCCAAACCGGCAGCCTGCACAAAGGCTTCATCTTTGAGCATGCTGATATCCCCCTGATAGGCCTTGCCTTTGACCAGCACAATCAACCTTTGTGCCAACAGAGCTGCAACATTGACGTCGTGGGTTGAAAATAGCAGTGCTGTGCCAGAGGCCGATCGACGTTCAAGCACCTCAAGAAGCTGGCGGGTGCCGGAAGGATCAAGGCCAGCGGTGGGCTCATCTAAGAGCAACACCCCTGGGTGCATGGCCAAGGCACCAGCCAAGGCCACGCGTTTGCGCTGGCCAAAAGAAAGCTGATGCGGGACCTGCTCACGCAAATGGCTAATCCCGGTGGCCTCGAGCGCTTCATCCACACGCTCGCGCACCACGGCTTCGGATAAGCCGAGGTTGATCGGGCCATAGGAGACGTCTGCTGCCACCGAGGTGGCAAAGATTTGATCGTCGGGTTCTTGGAGCACCATTTGTACTCGGCTACGGACTCGATCCCTTCCTTTACGGTCGTAAGTGACCTCGGAGGCGTCGACAAGCACCGTGCCGGCACTCGGCTTCCACGCCCCTGCGAGGATGCGCATGAGCGTTGATTTGCCCACGCCATTGGCACCAAGCAGCCCCACGCGCTCCCCTGGGTGGATCTCGAGGCTTACCTCTTGAAGGATTTGGCGTTGCTCACGGTGAAACGACACCGATGAAGCACTTAGCATTGGGTTCATCTTGCTCCAATCACTCCGAGGACGCATAACAGCGCAAGCCAGATAAAGCTCAGGGCCAAAAACACCCTATTTAGCGGCCTGGTTTCTACCAATACGTCCATGGCACTTGGGTCGGCGCGAAGTTCCAGCCCGGCTTCAAGGCGCCTGCCCCTTTCAAAGGCGTGCACAAAAAGGCTGGCTGCTTGGGCACCGAGCGAGCGCATCCAGCGCCGCCTATTACTGTGGCCAAGTCGCATGGCCTGGGCGTCCCACATCGTTTTGGCAGTCATTAACAACGTGGCGGTCATGGTGTAGGTCAAGGCGATCACATGCACCAAATAGGCAGGTACTTTGATCTGGCGCAGCCACTGAAAAATCTCCGGCATGGGTGTGGTTAAAGAAAACACGATGGTGGCACACGTTGCGAGGGCCGATCGGATGATCAGCATCGCTGCCGTGTGCGGCCCATCTGGCACCCAAATCAGTCCCTGGGGTGAGATAGCCACGATCATGGGGATCACGCTGACAAAAATGAACACCAGCGGCGGTGCCATGAGTCCGCCGAGGATCTTCAGCGGAACCTTGGCCACCCAGATCACCCACACCAGGGTGGCTGCGATGAGGATCGATACCCAGCCGGGTGTGAGGATCACGCACACCAAAACCAGGCCAAGCAGCAGCGCCGCCTTTTCACCAACGTGGCGTGTAGCCCATGGGCTTGAAGCGGCGGCGCGTTCGAGCGGATTCACCTAGGCGCTTTGGCTCGAGTTGCTACTACCAGGGTGGCGCAGCTTAGCTTCGCGACGACTGCGTTCGCGATACGAGCCAAATACATAGCCCAGCAGGCCAGCACCCATGGCGGCTTGGAAGGCAAAAAGGCCTGATTCCACTTCACCAGGCAGCTCGCCTACCAGGGGGCTAAACCAGGCTTCGTAGCCGGGGTTGGTTTCTTCCACCAGGGTCTCGGCGGTGGAGTCCGTGCCGGCGAAGGGTTCTTCAACATCGGCGCCGGTATTAATCAGCATGGGGGCAGAGACCAGCATAAACGCCAGAATGAGCAAGGCCCAGGTTGGGATCTTTTTCATTTATGCCACCTCCTGGGGCGTTGCATTGTTCTTGCTTGCTTGATCATTGTCCAGCACACCCAAACGCAGCATGTCGTTTCGGGCAATGGTGCTCAGTGCACGGAAGATCAGCACCGTGACAATGGCCTCTGCACCGGCGATGGGCAATTGCGTTGGGGCGTAGAGGCTTAAGAAGGTGATCCAGGCGTTGAAAAAGCCAGCATCGTGGTGAGCTGCAGCAAGCTGGGTGGCGGTGACAACGTAGGTGGAAAGATCAGCAAACAGCGCTGCGAAGAATACGCCTACTTCTGCCGAAACTCCCCAGCCACGGCATAGCTTCCAGGCACCGTAGCCGATCCACGGTCCCACGATGGCCATAGAGAAGATATTCGCCCCCAAGGTGGTGATACCGCCGTGGGCTAGAAGGAGGGCTTGGAATAACAAGACAATGGATCCAAGCAAGGCCATGACCGGCGGTTTAAAGAGCACCGCACCAAGGCCTGTGCCGGTGGGGTGCGAGGAGGAACCGGTAAAGGAGGGCATTTTGAGTGCGCTGAGCACGAAGGTGAATGCACCTGCGGCACCAAGCAACATGCCGGTGCCGGGTTGTTCTTTGAGTTGGGTTTTTACTGCCTTAGCGCCATAGAGCACAAAGGGTGCCGAAGCTGCACCCCAGGCCACACAATGGCTCACAGGCAAAAAGCCTTCTGCGATATGCATAAAGCGTGACGCTTCCTTTTGCTTGTGCACCCGAATCCCCGCAGGCGCGAACGAATAAAAGTTACTAGCACCAAAGCCGGTCTCCTGGCTTCTACGCACCTTGATTGCTTTGTGTTCTCACAGCCTTCCCACCCCTTTTTTTAACGCCCAGAGGGCTATTAAGGGACAGTGACTGCAAAACCGGTGTGTTGTTGTAGTTACAGTGGCGGGGTCCGCTGTCGGATTTTCACCGACATTCCCGATCGCTTTGGCACTGCATACAAGCCTATCAGCGACGCAGCACCCGGCGAGCACCTTTGATGCCAAGGAGCAGCAGTGCACAGAAGAAAGCGCACACCAGCACCCCACTGACCGACCCGGTGACGATATTAAGCAGGGCGAGTTTTAACACTTTCGGGTGTGCAAAATTTTGCTGCATGATTAGATACACCGGTGCCATCACGCCTGTGATCACAGGCAGCAGCCAGGGCCAGAGGCGCCAGTGGGACGAGGCGCTGCGGCGCTTCGGATAACGCAGCAGCAGGAGTATCCACAGCAGCACACCGCCCAGCCCAAGCACCGAGGATCCATGCTGCAGCACGCGAAACAGCGAGAGCTTGCCAATGGTGTGATCGAGCGGCCCGCCGGGGCTGGTGAGTGGATAGCCTGCATGGGTAAAAGAATCCCAAAGCAAGTGGGTGCAAATACCCACCAGTACCGAGGGGATAGCCCAGGCCACTTTCTTCAGTGTGGTGGGCCTATGATCAGGTAAGCGCAGCGCCAACCACTTCGGCGCGCAGGTGCGATAACCGGGGGCTATGACGAATTCCCAGCACAGCCACAACACCATGCCAAGGGGGATATTGATCAACCAGACCCCGAGAAAGCTGTGGGCATCGCCATAATTCCAGGGCATGCGGTAGAAGGGATTAATAAACATCACCGCGTCTGGCACCAGTGCACCTATGACCATCGCCGAGGTCACCAGCCGTAGCTTGCTTTGTTGCAAGCAAGGCCGCTTCAAGGCTGCGACTGCGATGGGATGAGCAAGGGTGTATGGCACCGTCGAAACAATAGTGCATACCCACGCATTGTTGCCACGACTACGCTAGAACGCGCATGCATTGGGCATGGTGTTGCCTTAACTGTTGATAAAAAAGGAGCCTTCAGTGGAACTGCCTGCGCCTACCTCGTTGGATGAGATTTTGGTGGATGGATCAATCGCCCAAGCCGCGAGCAGCTATGCCCTAGCACAGGCCTGCGATCCCCTGCTCGATATCAGTTTCAACCCCGTGCCAGGCGGCTACCAGGTGAAGTTTCGCTCGGAGCGATCCCAAACCGTGCTCTTCGGCGTGAGCGCAGCCCATATCCATGGCAAGCAGTGGCAATGGCGCCAGGAGTATGCCTTTGATATTCCAGAGCTTCGCGGAACTCAAGAAGGCAGCGATGCACTCCTTCGCGCCGCGCGCACCCTCAATGGCAATGGGCCAGGGTATTTCGTGCCCTTAGAAGATGGCTCCTTTGATCTGGTGATCATCAGCGATGCGCTGCCCGAGCTGCCCTTGGATACCGCATTAACGCTAGGCCTCGGTGCCGTGGAAAACCCCCGGGATCTGCCGCGGGCGATGATGGCCTTTGCCGCCGAGCATTCCTTAGGCTTTGAGCAACGAGACGGCGCCATCGTTGTAGAAGATGAGCAGCAGCGGGTACAGGTTGATCTTGGCACCGGCCAGATCGCTTCGAGCATGCAGCTTGTCGACGTCCTCTCCGACGCCTTCTACTACTCCACCGAGCACCAATTGTTCTACGAAGGCCAAGGCCTTCCTGCCGTCGTGGAATACAACGCAGCCCGTGGGGAAACGCCCTATGGCAACGCCATGCTCATTGCCACCATCCGCGCCGGGAAGTTCCGCTGGAGTTTCGACCACGCACCCGGAAAAGCGCTGCAGCAATTTGCCATCGATCAACACCTCTCGGCCTTGCTCAAGCCGAGCTGGGATGTGCACGAGGCAGAGCAGCTCTTTTTGGAAAATGCAGCAAAGCCGGTGCTCAATAGCTGGACGCATGCATTTTGCCAGCTCGACGCCGACACCATGGGGCTATTGTTTTTCAACCAACCCGCATCACCGCTGCCTCCACTGAGCAAGGCAGCAGCGATGGCCACCTTGCAAGCACCGATCCCCGATGCCCTAGATGCCAGAAGGTCCTTGGAGTTTTATGCCTCCAAGCGTGGCGCGCGCCTGCTTGCCACCGATCAGCACACCGCCGAGCTGGAATGCGAGGATGGCCGCGTGCTGATTTCCTTTGAGGCAGATCGCATCGTCGCAGTACACGACGCCTTTAAGATGGGCGCCTAGCAAAACAAAGTTGCTGCCACGGCCTGCCGTGGTTCAAGCTGGTGCTATGACTTCTTTGGTGATCGCCAGCGACATGGACGGCACGCTGCTAAACAACCAGCGCCAAATCCCCCAGGGTTTTTGGCCTGTGCTCAAACAACTGCACTCTTTAGGCGCGGTGTTTGCCCCGGCGAGCGGCAGGCAGTTATATACCCTGCTTGAGCAGTTCGAACCCGCTGGTTTTCCCATGAGCGTGATCGCAGAAAATGGCACCGTGGTCTACCACGAAGGCGAGATCGTCTCCTTGTGCACCATCGAAGCCTCCCAGGCCCACGCGGTGATCGAGGCCGTGGAGTCGCAGGCAGATCACATCGACTGGGGCTTGGTGCTATGCCGAGCTGACGGTGCCTTCGTCACCCGCCGCGATGAGCCATTCTTGGCGCAGTGCCAGCCCTACTACGCCAGGATGGATATCGTTGATGATCTTCATGCCTATGTAGATGATCAGGTGGTCAAGCTCGCCGTGTACAGCTTCGGGGATGCTGAAAGCATCGCAGCCCCTGCCCTTGAAGCCGCAGCCCCAGAACTGAACGTGGTGGTCTCTGGTGCCCACTGGGTAGACATCATGAACCCTGCTGCCAATAAAGGAAAAGCGCTTGAGGCCTTGGCCCAAGCGCTGGGGGTAGCCATGGAAGACACCATCGCTTTTGGCGATTACCTCAACGACACCGAATTGCTCCAAAGCGCAGGCATGGCCTTTGCCATGGAGAATGCGCACCCCCAGATCAAAGCGATTGCCGATGCCCTGGCGCCCAGCAATGCCGATGAGGGCGTGGTGGAGGTGCTTCGTGGGGTCGTCGAAAAGCTAGGAGCCTAGCAGCGCCCGATACTCAGCGGCATCGACCTGCTCATAGCTATCGGGCACAAAGTGGGCGTCTTTGGTTTTATCAATCAACACCGCACGAACGCCTTCCTGGAAGTTCGGGGTGCGGCGCAGCGCATTGCCCATGATCAGCTCATTGTCTAGAGCCTCGCGCACATCCTTCGCGCGCGCCGATGCATCGATGAGCTCAATGGCCGCTACCACCGACGTGGGGCAGGTGCCTTGAAGGTGCTTGCGCACCATCCGCACGAAGGCTTCATCCTCGTGCTGCTGCAGCGCGGCCTCAATATCGCTCCAATGCGGCTGATCAAAGACCGCCTGGATGGAATCCTCGTACCGGGCGAGCTCGGATTCCTGCTCCGGTTGGCTTGCGTATTGCTCAAGAGCTGCATCAATGCCCTCGGCCTGGAGCATATCGCTAAAAGCTTCGAGCTCAGCCGAAGGCACGAAGTGGGTGGCAAAACCAGCCCAGAACATATCGGCGGGGCTCATCCTCCACGCGGTGATGCACAAGAACTTTGCCAAAGCAGCAGATGCATAGCCCTTTTGGCCGATCATGGAGCTTAACATCTTCGTGCTGCCAACATCTGGCACAAAACCGATGAGCATCTCCGGCATCGAGGCAAAGGCGCGCTCGCTTACCACGCGGTGCGAGCCGTGGGCACTAATGCCAATGCCGCCACCCATGCACACGCCATCGATTAGAGAAATAATCGGCTTGGAGTACGTAGCCAGGTGGTTATTCATCCGGTACTCGTGGGCGAAATACTCATCGCCTTGTTCGTACTTGCCTGCCGCATCCAGATCATGGATGGCGCGCACATCACCTCCAGCACAAAAACCCTTTTGGGAGGTGGAGGTGATCAGTACCTGCTGCACGGCATCATCGTGTTCCCACTGCTGCAGTGCATCGCTGACGATATCGACCATCGCTTGGTTCAAGGAGTTCAATGCCTTGGGGCGATTGAGCTGGAGATGGCCGGTGTTGTTGCGAATATTGCTTAGGACTAGTGCTTCACTCATGCCAATAGTGTCGCACAACACGCAGATTTGTGCAGCAGATCACGATTAATCTTCGCGTTCGAGCTTTGCCGCCACATCGGGAACGTAGCGGAAATCCTCACGCGGCGGGCGCTCATAGTTATTGCCCTCGGGGCGCTCAGGAATTTCCGGAAGAGGACGGTCGATCTTCTCATAAGGAATGGTGGAAAGCAGATGAGAAATCACATTGATCCTCGAACGCTTCTTATCTTCACTTTCCACGGTGTACCAGGGCGCAGTGGGAATATCGGTGTGCACGAACATCTCGTCTTTTGCTCGCGAGTAATCCTCCCAGCGAGTAATCGACTGCAGATCCATCGGCGAGAGCTTCCAGCGACGCAGCGGATCATTCCTGCGCGACTCGAAGCGGGCAATCTGCTCCTCATCGGACACAGAGAACCAGTACTTGCGCAACATGATGCCGTCTTCTACCAAGAGGCGCTCAAAGATCGGCGCCTGGTGCAAGAAGCGGCGATATTCCTTGGAGGTGCAAAAGCCCATCACGCGCTCAACACCAGCGCGGTTGTACCAGGAGCGGTCGAAGATCACGATCTCACCGGCAGTAGGCAGCTTTTCCACATAGCGCTGGAAATACCACTGCCCCTGTTCGCGGGAGTTCGGCGCAGGCAAGGCCTCAATGCGGCAGGTACGAGGGTTGAGGTACTGGGTGATGCGCTTAATGGCAGATCCCTTACCGGCAGCATCGCGGCCTTCCATGATGATCACCACGCGGGCGCCAGTTTCTACCACCCATTGCTGCATATCAACCAATTCGGCCTGGAGGCGCTTGAGCTCTTTCTCATAGGCCTTCTTATTCAGCTTTTTGGGTTTGACGTGCTGATCTTCCGTCGTGCTATTCGACTTCTTGGAATCCTTTTTTGCCATATACCCAATGTACCGCGCACCACAGCGATACATTGCGGGCATCCCTCAAGGCGATAAAAAGAATGCGAAGCAACAGCAGACCCCCACCCCAATGCGGGGGCGAGGGTCTGCTGCTAGGTATGGCAGTTACTTCACTGCGAACTCATTGAGCTTGTCCCACTCGGTCTTGCCCTCGATCAAGGTGTTGATCACATCGGGGGTTTCTACGAGATACTGGGGCATCTCTTCTTGCATCTTTTTAAAGTGATCCGAATTCACGTGAGCCTCGGCGGCATCGTCTTTGAATGCCTCCACGAGCATGAACACATTTGGCTGTTCAACAGATTGGTGCCAAACGAAAAAGAGGTTGCCCTCTTCTGCGCGGGTGGCCTCGGTGAACTCAGCCACCTTCTCCATAAAGCTATCGACGTACTCGGGTTTAACGGTATGGCGTGCGTTGATCAAAATCATGCCCGCCATGCTAGATCAGAAGTGCGCGACTTGCCCACAATGAACACAAAGAACCAGGCAGATCCTGGAATAATGCCAGAATATGAGCACCGAAGTTGCACCTGCGCGCCCCCAGCTCCTGATGCTGATTGCCCGGGCGCTTGGCAATGGCGCTTTTATTCTGCCGGGCCTGATCTTTGCCCCCTATGCCTTTGCCCACCCAGGCAGCGTGCACTACCTCTTGCCGCTGGTGTTATTCGGCACCGCCAGTTACACCGCCCCTTTTGCCCAACGAGCCTTCCAACTCATCCACAACCCTGTGGCCGGGGCCAGGATTGCTTTATGCCTAGGGCTTTTGGGCACGCTCGGCATGGTGATTGCCACTATTGCCCAACCTTCAGCAGGGCTGAGCTGGGATCTATGCGCGATCATCATCGGCGCCGCGTTAGGGCTGTTTAGCCCGCTGATGGCCACGATCAGCGAGGAGTCTGCCCCACAGCAACAGTGGCACTATCTGATATTGCTCGCCCTGGCAGTGGTGTTATTGCTCCTTCGTGCCACCCACCCTGCTATCGCATGGGCGTTATTGGCCGCCGTGATGGGCTGTGCTCTGCTGGCAGTGGCACGTATTGAACTCACACCAGGTATTGATTGGCAGCACCGAGATAGCAGCGCGCTATATGCCTTGAGCACGGCAGCCATGGTGCTGTTTGCCTTAGGCGTTCGCTTCAGCCGCCAAACATCGATGGTGTGGGTGCTCATCGGCTCGCTTTTAGCCTTGTTGCTGCTCGTTGTGCTTGAAAGAAAGCTCAAACCCAGAAGCATGCCCCTAGCACTGCGCCAGGCGATCATGGCTGCTGGGATTCGCAACTTTGCCTGGTTTTATCCGGCACTGGCGTGCATTGCCATGAACAATGCCCGTCTTTTTATCGCCGCCATTAGCTGCTACATCCTTGGCATGGTGCTGGCACCACGGCTTGCACGCAGTCCGGCTGTGCGAGTGCGAACTTCCATCACCTTTGTAGGGCTTTTCCTGCTTGCCCTTGGTATGCCCGGTTGGTGGATGCTGCCTGGGGTATTGCTCACCTCTTTAGGCGCGCAGATGCTTCGCCTAACAGTGCTCAAAGGGCTCAGAGAGGATCAGACCATTCCCCGCAGCGAACGTCGCTTGGTGCTGGCTCGTTGCGAGGCCATCGGTGCTGTGGGCCAGCAATGGATCAGCCTTGGGCTGCTGGCATTAGGTTCTGCAGGATTGATGCAACGACCAGGTGCCGCCGTAAGCGCCTATGTGTGGCATGCAGGCATTAGCGAACAGGTGGCCACAATCTATCGCATTGTGGCCCTGCTCATGATCCTGGCCTTTGCCCTTGTGGGCCGCTTACTTCTTACTCGCCGTCGTTTTGATTCTTACTCTCACGCACCTGAGCACTAAATTCCTTCGCGGCCTTGCGCGATGCGCCTGAGCGGATATGGGCTGCGGCAGGCTCCTGGAAACGATCAGCGTTGGCCGTTTCAAAATCCTTCGCCCAGGAGTCCGAGGCTGTGCCCTCAAGCAGCGCATTGGGCTCGAGCCACTCGGCAATATCGGCGTAGGTAACCAGGTGGTATTCATCAACGCGTCGCACAACATGGCGTGGGCCAAGGGCATCGAAATCGTCCAGACCCATGCTGGCCAGAAGGTGCATGGCAGATTCCACCGTTGCCTTTTGGTACTGGTAGACGCGCTCGCCCTTATCGTCGATATCGATACCGTGCGCGAGCCACTTGTTTTGGGTAGCCACACCGGTGGGGCAACGATTGGTCTGGCACTTCTGCGCCTGGATACAACCCACGGCCATCATCATGGGGCGAGCAGCATTGCAATAATCGGCACCAAGTGCCAGGCGCTTAATAATGTCATTACCAGCGGCCACCTTGCCGGCAGCACCGATGGCGATCTTATCGCGCAAACCGCAGCCAACCAGGGCGTTTTGCACCACGATCAGGCCTTCAGAAAGTGGTGTGCCCATGTGATCGGCGTATTCTCCGGGTGCAGCACCGGTGCCGCCTTCTGATCCATCGACGTGGATGAAGTCCGGGGTAATGCCCGTTTCCAGCATTGCCTTGCACATGGCAAGAAATTCCACGCGCGAACCCACGCACAGCTTGAAGCCCACTGGCTTGCCGCCGGCGAGATCTCGCACCTTGGCAATAAATTCCATGAGCTCGCGCGGAGTGGAGAATTCAGGGTTGGCTGCCGGTGAAATAACAGTCTTTCCGGGCTCAACGCCACGAGCCTCTGCGATTTCCTCGGTGACCTTTTCTCCTGGCAACTGCCCACCCATGCCAGGCTTGGCACCCTGGGAAAGCTTGATCAAGATGCCTTTGACGTTTTCATTGGCGGCCTTCTTTTGAAACTGCTCTGGGTCAAAGCGGCCATCTTTGGTGCGGGCACCGAAAAAGCCTGAGCCGAGTTCCCAGATCAAAGGTGCACCGTATTCCAGGTGGTACTTTGTCAGCCCACCCTCACCGGTTTCTTGAATAAAGCCGCCTTTGGCTGCGCCCTTATTCATGGCGAGCACGGCGCGTGAAGAAAGCGCACCGAAGCTCATCGAGGAGATATTGAGCAAGGAAGTATCAAAGGGCTGGGTGCAATCAGGGCCACCGATATGGATTTTCGGTGCTTCTTTCATCACCGGCACCGGAGAGACGGTGTGCAGCAGGTGATCATATCCAAGGGCTTGGATATCGAGTTCCGTACCAAAGGCGGTAACGGAGTGGATGCCCTTGGCGCGCTCGTAGATCATCGAGCGCGTCACACGATCGAAGGGGCGGCCATCGGTATTCGACTCCACGAAGTACTGCTGGATTTCTGGGCGAATCGACTCCAGCAGGTAGCGGGCGTTACCAATGATGGGGAAATTTCGCTTAATGGCGTGTTTACGCTGGCTTAGATCCCAGGCAGCAATAGCCCCGAAGGCTCCGGCGACTGTCCCGGCTGTCTTTTTGAATACTCCGGCCATCTCGAGTGCTCTTTTCTACTCACGATCTTCCTCCCGCCCTCAAGACGAACTCGGAGCGCGAGCTGACACCACCGAGGATACCCAGATTTTTAGTTTTCCTCTTCAAGTTTTATAGCTTCTCCCACCTTTGATAACCCCCAATCCAAGGCAAAAAGCACCACTAGAGAAATGCCAAATAGCGGCGCAACAAGGCTATAGATGCCCAGTGCCAGCAAGAAGGCCGCACCTTGCTTACTGGCCAGGGGGCGAAGCGAACGCACCCGAGGAGCATTGCCAAAGCCTCGCCGCGCCCAGATTTGATAGCCGCGAACAACAAGGAAGATGATGCCGAGCGCCAAGGCTACAAGTGCCAATTGGTTTGGCAGGCCGAATAGCGTGCCCATGTGCAACTGGATCAGCCACACCGTGGCCTTGGCCTCTAAAGGCCAAGAATCGAAGCGATTCCAGGAAAGCACCTCGCCCTCGCTATCGATGCTTAAAGCATCAGTGCTCATGCGATAGGGCTGGCGCGATTCGGTGGCCACCCACCCCTGCCCTGCTTGTGCTGGCAGCATGAGCCTGAGCGGGAGTCTCAAGTTCTCAGTGGCAGTGCTGGCAACGGTGTCGATATCTGCCACAGGATCATCAATCGTGATGCTCTGTGCCATCGAGGCGTCGGTGCGCGGCGGAGCCCAGCCAAATTCATTGCGCACCTTGGCAATATTGGCCCCTGCCACCAGCGACCAGGTAAGCCCGGTTACGCAAAGAAAGAGCAAACCTGCCACTAAGGCCGTGCCCACCACGCCGTGCTGGCGCAGATACTGCAGCCTGGTGCCCGACCTTTTGGCTTTTGGCCACCTGAACATGCCTTGAAGCCTTGAGCTTCCTTTTGCCTGGAGCTGCCACCACAGCGCCACGCCGCTGAAGGCAAAGAAGCCGAGCCAGCTCGCCGCGAGTTCTGAGTAGATCCGCCCAGGGGTTCCCAACCAGAGGTCTTTGTGCCCAAAGGACATCCACTGGGTAAGTGGTAGGGCCGAGGATTTACCGTATTGCTCTAATTGCCCTTTGATCTCTGCGGTGTAGGGATCTACAAACACCGCGTGGTACACACCTTCTTTTAAGTTCGGGTCGGAAAAAAGAACGCGGGTGTTTTTGTCTGGCTCTTCATATAACTGCACCCCAGCTAATTGCGCTTGATCTGATTGCAATCCGGCAAGGCTGCCATCTTCAGCGGCGGCCACCGCGGCCTGGACTTGTTGCTGCACATCAAGGCGCTGTGCCTGCTGCGGCACCGTGGTGTTGATCTGATCGTGGTAGACCCATTGCTCGATCGTTGGGCATAGTGCGTAGCCCAGCCCGCTCACAGCAGCCACGAAGATCAGTGGTGCAATAAGGATGCCGGCCACGGTGTGCATTCTGAGCACAATGGCACGCAGATTGGTGTTTTTTCGCTGCTCACACGGCTCGTTGTTGAGCGAGAGAGTCATGGTGGGAAGTTCTCCAACAAATTCGGCTCGGCGTGGGCCACGCGGCAATAGCCAAAAGCACAAGCTCGCTATCGATGCCTTGGTGTAGCTCACGCCGAGAAGGGATGAGGGTGAAGAACGCGTTCGGAGAAGTAGTCGTTATGCCTTAAAGGAAAGTTCCCGAGGAAATGACATTCGTATTTAATTCTTGGTGTTATCCACACCAATTTCTTTTTCCGGGCCTTGGTCTTGCATGGCTTGTTCAAGCAAGGGGCGCTGCTGCTCCACAAAGTCACGATCAAAACGATCCTCGTTGGAAATCGCCGCGAGCCCATCCATCACCGCGGTGCCGTAATTGTGGCCATGCCCATTGGGCACATTGGCAGCCACCGGAAGATCGAGGCTTAATTGGAAGAAGGTAATAAAGGGATACCAGCGCATCGCCGGGGAGCGATCGAATTGCGCTGGCTCTTTGAGCCAGTCGGGTTCCTTCAACAGCGTTGAAGGCGACCACCACACCACAGGATCGGTAGCGTGCTGGAAATACAGCACACGGGTGGATTGCCATAAAGGCTGCGGACCTAGGTTTTCTTGTACCTCTTGCCTGGTGCCTGCAAAACGTACCACCATGCCCGCGGCATATTCGGGATCGGCCTCATAGGTGCCAGGATCGCGGCGGCTGACAAAATTGCGCCACAAAGTACTCGAATGTGGCGGACCTACCCATAACACCCCGTCGGCTGCTTGGGCGAGGCCTTGCAGCCCGGAGAAAGCACCTTCGCCAGCAACCACGCCGAGGGATTCACCGTAGATGAGCAGTTTTGGTCGGGATTCTGGATCCAGTTCATTCCACCACTCCTGCACCGCAGAGATCAGCGTTTGGCCAGCCTCGCGTACCACGTCGGTATTGGCAATAAATTGCACGCCAGATGGCAGGTATGAATACTGTGCCGCGGCGATGGCAGTGTCGCCGTCGTAAAGCAATTCCAGTGCCTGAGCGGCGGTGGGATTTACCCAGCCAGTGCCCGTGGTGGTGGCAACCATCACCACCTTCCGGTCCTCAGCGTGGGTTCTTTTGAGTTCCTCTACTACCCGCTGGGCACGCTCAGCATCATCTTGGCCGTGCTCCAAACCCGAATACACACGAATCGGCTCCTTCGAGGGCCGCCCGCTGAGAGCCGAAAGCTCCTCCTTGTGCAGGCCAAGGCCTACAAAGCGGGTGCCGAAGGCGCCAAGGCCTTCCCAATCATTGATCGAATCCGGGCTGCCGGAGCGTTCCGGATTATTCGGCTGCACAAGATCTTCTCGGATCTGGCTATTACGGGGAGCAAATACCGCCTCACCCATGCTCACGATCGTGCCGGGCACCACCTGGTTAAAAATCACCAGCCCCACAATGCCCACACCGATCCAAGCACTCACCGTGCGCACACCAACATCCAGGCGCTTCGGGCCGTGCTCGATAAGGAAATCGGTGGCGATGTTGATGCCCCTGCCAACCAGGCCAAGCAGCAGCCACAAGCCAATGCCGATGGGAAACACCAGGAAGTATTCTGCAGTAGAAAGCTCACGGGCATCGGTGTACTGGGCTACTTGGCGTTGCCACCGCACCGAAAACAGCACCATGCCAGCAAGCCACGCCAGCGCAGCAATCAACAGCGCACCCTCGATGCGACGCCGCCAGGTACTACCAAGACGTAGCCGGCGCTTCTTCCACACCGGCAGGAGAAATTCTTGGATCCAGGCATTCCAATTCCAGCGGGCAAACACGCCGATGAGGTAGCCGGTTGCGGCACAAAGCCCACACACCACACCCTGGTAGAGCGCATCGCGCGGCAAAAGTGAAGGTGTAAGCGCAAGGGCGAAGAACATGGTGCCAACGAGCAGCCCCACGGTATCGGGGTGCAGGCGATCCCAAAATACCTGTGCGCGGTTGCTGGCTCTTCGCGCCGGGTGTTGGCCTGACTTCCCTGCCTGTTTTGCCTTAGGCGTTGGCGTGGTGGATTCGCTCACGCCTGCTCCAGTGCTTCTGCTGCCTCCAGCCAGATCATCGTGTGCTCTTCCCTTTCGGCCTCTAGCGCCTGTTTTTGTTCAGCCAATGCTGCAAGCTGCTCGGTATCGAGGGCTGATACGTCTTGTGCAAGCGCTGCCATCTTCGCCTCCACGGCGTCGATTTCTGCTTCTAAACGCTCCACTTTGCGCATCGCGGCGCTGAGTTTTTTGTTCAGCTCACGGTATTGCTTATTGGATATGGCAGGCGCCTGGCTTTCAGGTTCGCTGGCGCTAGCCTCGCTAGGCTGTTTGGAGGGGGTTTGGGCAAGAGCTTTTCGACGTTGCAAATACGACTCAATTCCACCGGGCAGATTGCTGAGCTTGCCATCGCCAAATAGCGCCCAGGTGGAATCGGCGATGCGCTCAATCAGATAGCGATCGTGTGAGATCACCACCAAGGTGCCCGCCCAGGAATCAAGCAGCGATTCCAATTCCTGGAGGGTGTCGATATCGAGGTCGTTCGTTGGTTCGTCGAGAAGCAAAAGATTGGGCTCGCTCATCAGCACGCGAGTCAACTGCAAACGACGCCGCTCACCACCGGAAAGATCCCCAACCGGGGTGCGCTGGCGCTTGGCGGAAAAACCAAGGCGCTCGGCCAATTGGCTAGCGCTGAGCTCTTTTTTACCAAGCTGGACATAGCGAGCCACATCTTCTACGGCATCGAGAAGGCGCTGGTTCGGATCTAGATCATCGAGCTCCTGGCGCAGCCAGCCAAGGCGCACCGTTTTGCCCTCAATCCTTTTCCCCTTGGCTAGGGGGTGGGCACCGGCGAGCGCACGCAGGAGTGTGGTTTTACCCGAACCATTGACACCAACCAGACCAATTCTTTCCCCCGGCGCAAGCCTCCAGGTGAGGTCTTCTACCAGCACCCTTCCATCTGGGGTGGTGATGGTGGCGTCTTCTAATTCAACCACCACCTTGCCTTGGCGCTGCTTGGCAAAGGCCATCAGTTCCACGCTATTGCGTGGTGCGGGGACATCCTTGATCAATGCCTCGGCGGCTTCGATGCGATAGCGCGGCTTGGAGGTACGCGCCGGTGCACCACGGCGTAACCAGGCGAGTTCTTTTCTGGCTAGATTTTGGCGGCGCTGTTCTGCCGCATCGGCCTGGCGGGCTCGCTCAGCACGCGCGAAGGTCCAATCGTTATAGCCGCCTTCATAAATATCCACCGCACCGTCGTGGACCTCCCAGGTCAGCGTGGCCACGGTATCTAAGAACCAACGATCGTGCGTGACCACCACCACGGCGATATTGCGCTGGAGGAGGTGCTGGGCGAGCCACTCCACGCCTTCGACATCCAGGTGGTTTGTGGGCTCGTCGAGGATGACCAAGTCCAGTTCTTGCACCAAAGCCGCGGCAAGATTGACCCTGCGGCGCTCACCACCAGAAAGCGCTCCCACCTTGGTATCAAGGCCAAGTGCATCCACCCCGATGCCGCTGAGCACCTCGCGGACCTTGGCATTCGAAGCCCACTCATAGGTGGCAAGCCCAAGGGGAGCTAGCACCACTTCACCCACCGTGTGCTCGGGGTTGAGTTCTGCGCGTTGGGTTACCACCGCCATGCGCAAAGAAGAATTGTGGCTCACCCTGCCACTATCTGGGGGCTCAATGCCGGCGAGCACCTCCAGCAGGGTGGTTTTGCCGCCACCATTTAAGCCCACTACGCCAATGCGGTCGCCTGATTGCACACCGAGGCTTACATGATCTAAAAGCGTTTTTAGCCCAAAAGACTTCGATACGTTTTCTAAGTTGATCAGATTGACCATGTAGACCCTTCAAGTACGGTTGCCCCTGGTGCGGGGCCTGTGGCGGTAGCGGTGCGATAATACACGCCGAGTTCGGCGGCAACCTCTTGGGCAGCATCAGCATCGGCACACAAGAATGCGCAGGTAGGCCCAGAACCAGAGACGATGCCTCGAAGCGCCCCGGCGCGCTCACCCATGGCAATGACCTTGCGCAGCTCGGGGCGAAGCGAAAGCGCCGCAGCTTGGAGATCATTATGCAGCGCGGCAGCAAGGGCGTTGGCGTCTGCTTTGAGCAGCGCCTGCGCCACGGCTTCATAGCTCAAGTGGGGTTCGCGATCCATGGTGTCGAGCTTGGCAAAGACCTCCGGTGTTGAAAGCCCCTGCTTGGCAAAGGCCAAAGCCCAGTGATATTCGCCCCGCGAGAGCAACGGCGCGAGCGCTTCTCCCCTACCGGTGCCAACCCTTGTTTCTCCTAGGAGCGTAAAGGGCACATCGGAACCAAGTTCTGCTGCAATGTCAAGCAGCACGTTTTGGCTTAGCGGACGCTGCAAAGTGGCATTGAGTGCTTTGAGCGTGGCTGCGGCATCGGCAGAACCACCTGCCATGCCACCTGCAACGGGAATACCCTTGTGCAGTGCAATGGTGATCGGCTCGAGGGTTTCACCTGAGCGCTGTGCCAGGGCTTCTGCTGCCTTCCAGGCCAAATTGGAGGCATCTTCAGGCACGCCCGGCGCATCGGCGCGAAGCCCTGCCACCAAAGATGCAGAAGGGGTGCCGGCGGGAGTGATCTCTACGATGCTCGAAAGCGAAAGGGACTGAAAGACGCTCACAAGGTCGTGATAGCCGTCGTTTCTCAGCGGGCCTACTCCCAGGTGCAGATTGACTTTGGCATGCGCTCGAGCGCGGATGCTATTGCTCATCGCTTACCTCCTGGGCAAGCCGCACATAGTCGGCCGTTGCCAGTGTTTCACCCCTGGCTGCAGGGTCGATCCCTGCGCTGCGCAGGGCTTCTTCTGCCAGGGCAGCGGAGCCAAAGTGCCCTTTGAGTGCCGAGCGAAGGGTTTTGCGCCTTTGGGCAAAAGCGGCATCGACGAGCGAAAAAAGTGTGCTTCTAAGCTGGGCATCGCGTGGCCAGGGAGCATCGGGCTGATCAAAGCAATCGATGCGCACGAGCCCTGATTCAATTTTCGGTGCGGGCCAAAACACGTTTTTGCCAATCGACCCGGCGCGGCGTACCTCGCCATAGAAACCGGCCTTCACACTTGGCACGCCGTAAATCTTGCTGCCGGGTTCGGCCGCGAGGCGATCAGCAACCTCCGATTGCACCATCACCAATACCCGGCGGATGCTGGGGAAAAGCTTGAGCATGTGCAGCAGAACTGGCACGGAGACGTTATAGGGCAAGTTAGCTACCAGTGCTGTTGGTGCCTGGATATCTTCGGCGCGGATCGTGAGCGCGTCTTTGTGGATCAAGCTCAGGCGCTCCTGCAAACCAGGCGCACGCTTTGCCACGGTATCGGGCAGGAGTTCTGCCAGGCGCGGATCAATCTCTACGGCAGTAACTTGCTGGACGGTTTCGAGCAGCCCGAGGGTAAGCGAACCGAGTCCAGGACCTACCTCCACCACATGATCTTCTGGGCGAAGTTCTGCGGCAGCAAGAATCATGCGCACGGTATTGGGGTCGTGCACGAAGTTCTGGCCGAGCTTCTTAGTAGGCGTGACGTGGATGCGTGACGCCAGCTCACGAATCTCGGCCGGGCCTAACAGATGTGCGTGGGAGGGATCCATGAAGATCAAATCTACCGCCGGATGAGCAGTGCGGGAAATACTGCTCCCGGTTTATCCCACAACCTGGCTAGCGAATACCAAGTTGTGCGGTACAAGCTGGCCAAGCACCCCAGCCCTGGGAGGCCTGGACGCGCTCTGCCACGGCGATCTGCTGTTCACGGGTGGCCTGCGATGCTCGCGGAGCGTACTCGGTGCCGCCGTGTGCTGCCCATGTGGAATCGGCAAATTGCAGGCCACCGGAGTAGCCGTTGCCGGTATCGATGGCCCAGTTGCCGCCGGATTCACATTGGGCGATCTGATCCCACACGCCACCATTGGCCACAGCAGGCGCCGAGGCCTGCTGCTTGGTGCCGCGAGCGATCGTGGCAGGGCGTGCAGGAACGAGCTCTTCTTGCTTTTCTGGGGTCTTTTCCTGCTCTTTGCCATTCACGCTCACCACCTTGTAGGTGACCTTGCGCTTACCTGGCACGGCAGCTTCTACCTCGCGCTCCTCGCCTTCAAAGCTGTCTGGATCTTCAACGATCACGGGCTGCACATTGAAGGATTCTTCGACGGTGTGGCGCTGAATATCTACCCGATCAATGGTGATCTCGGTATCTTCAGTGACCTTGGTGTCTTTGGAAGGAGAAAGGCGATCATTCTTGCCAAGCTTGATGCCGCGCTGCGAGAGCACATCACCAACGGTGGCTGCAGCAATACGCACATAGGTGGTCTTGGCGCCGTCGTTGAGCTTGACCAGCTTTGGGGTAACAACATCGACTGTTTCGCCATCGCTCGAAAGCTTGGCATCTGCAGATTCGGATACTTCCAGTGCTTCGAGCGGTGCACCCACGGTGCCCATCTGCTCGAGCATCTCGCCAACGGTGGCGGCGGTGGTGTTAATGGAGCGTTCTTGCCCATCAACCACCACGGCAACCTGCTTCATGGTGCGAACCTTCACCACGTCGCCATCACCAATTGGCTGATCCAAGCCGGGGGCTACGAGGTCTTCATCACCGAGTTCAACCTTGGCTTGGTCGAGCACGCCTTGGACATCGCCACGCAAGGTGACCATGTTGAGCTCTTCGCCGTTGAGATCAACAACAACGTCCTTTTTCTGCTGCGCAATGGCCACGCCACCAACTGCCAGCGAGGCAACCACGCCACCTGTAACAAGGCGCATTGGCATGGATCGAGTGTTGTTGTTCAAACGTGATTTCTGGTTGGTACCCAAGATTCTTAGCTTCCCGCCGGGTGTAGGAGTTGAGAACGCAAGTAACAATACGGTAACGAAGCGCTAAAGCCAACCACCCACGCAAAATTCACAGGAGTTTCGGTAGGAAACATTCTCCCAGGTAAACCCACATGAGTCACAACAACACCATCAAGGCGCATACCCCTCAGCAGTATCAGTAAAAGCGGGGCCTATAGGCCGTAGACGCGAGCAAAGTTCTTCGACACCGCCGCAGCGAACTCGGCTGGATCTTCCCCACGCGCCGCAGCAAGTGCCAAGTAGGTATGCCCGATCAACGAAGGCTCATTGGGCGAACCGCGATAAGGCTCGGGCGTCATATATGGCGCATCCGTTTCTACAAGAATCTGCTCTACTGGCGCGATCCTTGCTGCCTCACGCAAAAAATCATTGCGCTTAAACGTGGCATTACCTGCAAAGCTCAGCACATAGCCGCGCGCCAAGGCCTCTTCTGCCACATCTACCGGAGAGGAAAAACAATGCAGGATCGTCTGGACTGGCTTGGGCGATGCAGCCAGCACATCAAGCAAGGGCTGATCTGCCTCTCGGTTGTGAATCATCAGCGCCTTGTTGTGCTTGATGGCTAGATCAATGTGCCACTCCAGCGCGGAGATCTGCGTTGCAAGATCAGCCGTACGTTCTGGATCGTGCTGGATCCAGTAGGTATCCAGACCCGTTTCGCCAATCGCCACACAAGCAGGATCGGCAGCCATGGCCTCTAAGCGGGCGCGTGCTTGCTGATCAAGCTGCTGCGCCTTGGTGGGGTGAATAGCGCAGGCGGCCACCACATCGGGTTGCGTTTGGGCAATCGAGAGTGCCTGGGCTGCCTCTTCTACCCCGTCGCCAACGGTGCAAATACGCTCTACACCAGCCAATTTGGCGCGCTGGACAAGGCGCTCCACGCTATCTTTCGCACTGGATAAATGCGTGTGCGCATCCACCATCCCGCCCGGATGATCAGCGGGTACTGGCGCTGGACGTGGCTTCTTCTTCCCCATCGCGCTAGCTCACCACTGGAGCCCACTCGGGGCCAGTTTCTGCCAATTCGGGATCAAGCTTGGCAATCAGCGGCTTGGGCTTTTGCAAGGGGGCGCCTGCCTGGACCGGGATGCGCTGCCAACGAGCCTGGGCTGATTCATAGTCGCCGGTGATAATGGGATAGCTCGCCCCTGCCTCCGGTAAGCCGGCACCAACGGGGTGGACATCCATATCATCGGATACTTCTTGAATCTCCGGCATCCCAGACCACACGCCCTCACGGCCAAGTGCCTCATGTACCCGCTGCGCGGTATGCGGCAGGTATGGGGTAAGCAAGGTGTTGCAGTCGCTTACTGCCTGCAAGGCCGTCCACAGCACGGTGGCCAGACGCTCGCGCTGCTCCGGGTCCTTTGCCAGCTTCCAAGGTTCTTGAGCTGCGATATAGGCATTGGTTTCGCCCACCACATGCATCGCGTGGGTAATACCGGCCTTAAAGCGGTTCTTAGATAGGGCATCGCCTACCACCTCAAAAGCCTGGGAGGCCAAATCGAGCAGCGCCTCATCTTCTTCCCGCAACTGGCCAGGCTCTGGTACTGCACCGAAGTTCTTATACGCCATGCTCACCGTGCGGTTGACCAGGTTGCCCCAACCATTGGCCAGCTCATTGTTGTTGCGGCGGACAAACTCATCCCAGGTGAAATCGGTGTCGGTATTTTCAGGGCCAGCCACCGCAATGAAATAACGCAAAGGATCAGGACCGAACTCTTTTAAGAAGTCCTTAACGTAGATCACCACGCCCTTAGAGGAGGAGAATTTCGAGCCACTCATGGTGAGGTACTCAGAAGAAACCACCTCTGTGGGAAGCTGCAGGGCGCCAAGCTCATGTTCGTTGCCGCCGTGTGCACCTTTGCCTTGATAACCAAGCAGCTCTGCAGGCCAGATCTGCGAGTGGAAGGTGATGTTGTCTTTACCCATGAAGTAGTAGCTCACGGCCTCAGGGTTGGTCCACCACTCACGCCATGCCTCGGGGCGTCCTTCGCGGTACGCCCACTCAATGGAGGCAGAAAGGTAGCCAACCACCGCATCGAACCAAACGTAGAGCTTCTTGGCGTTATTGTCTTGCCACCCATCGATCGGAATGGGCACACCCCAGTCGATATCGCGGGTCATCGCGCGTGGGCGCAGATCATCAAGAAGATTCAAAGAGAACTTCAATACATTCGGACGCCACTGCTCACGCCCGCGCAGCCATGCCCCAAGCGCTTCTGCCAAGGAAGGCAGATCGAGCAGGAAGTGCTCCGTTTCTACAAACTCCGGGGTCTCGCCGTTGATCTTAGAAACGGGGTTAATCAGATCAGCCGGATCGAGCTGGTTGCCGCAGGTATCGCATTGATCGCCGCGTGCTCCATCTGCCCCACAGATCGGGCAGGTGCCCTCGATATAACGGTCGGGCAAGGTGCGCCCGGTAGAAGGCGAGATAGCACCCTGGGTGGTCTCTTTGAGCATGTAGCCGTTTTCATACAAACCGCGGAAGAGCTCTTGAACCACCGCGTAGTGGTTGCGGGTGGTGGTGCGGGTGAATAGGTCATAGCTTAAGCCCAGACCTGCCAGATCCTCCACGATCTGGCGGTTGTAGCGATCGGCGAGCTCCCGGACGGTCACGCCTTCTTTATCAGCCTGCACCAAAAGCGGGGTGCCGTGCTCATCGGTGCCGGAGATCATCAGCACATCTGCCCCACGCATTCGCTGGTAGCGAGCGAATACATCGGAGGGAACACCAAAGCCGGCCACGTGTCCGATGTGGCGAGGTCCATTGGCATAAGGCCATGCAACAGCGACGAGCACAGGAGAATTCATAAGTTCTGAGCTTAATTTACTGTGCACCCCAAATGCGATTCGGGGGTTGGCAATTATTCTGGTTGCTGATGGGCAAGGTAGGCGTCGTAAAGCTGCTTCTTGCTCACCTTATGCACCTTGGCCACCTCTGCTGCCGCGGCCTTTAAGCGCATGCCTGCATCGACCAGGCGGGCGACCTCATCTACCAAAAGCTCCGGATTGCCCTGGGTGTGGCTCGAACCCTCGATCACCACGGTGATCTCACCGCGGACCCCAGATTCGGCCCAAGTGGCGAGCTCGTCAAGCGTGCCCCGGCGGACTTCCTCATACGTCTTAGTCAATTCCCTGGCCACCGCCGCGCGACGCTCAGGGCCTAGCACTTCCCTTGCAGTCGCGAGTGTTTCTGCAAGACGGTGAGGGGACTCAAAAAAGCACACCGCACGGGATTCGCTTTGCAAAGACTCCAACCAGGAACGACGCTGCCCCTGCTTTCTTGGGGCAAAACCATCGAAGATGAACTTGCCCACGCCCAAACCTGACAGCGCAAGGGCCGTGGTGACCGCCGAAGGCCCCGGGATACAAGAAACAGGGATGCCTGCATCGTGGGCTGCGGCAACTAACGGCAGGCCGGGGTCAGAAACAATGGGCATGCCGGCATCGGTGACTACCAGCACCGTCTGCGTTTTTGCAGCGTCGAGGAGTTGCTGGACGCGCTCGGCTTCGTTGTGATCGAAGTTGCTAATAATCTTGCCCCGGATCTCTACCCCAAGAGCCTGGGCCAGCGCTCTGGTGCGGCGGGTGTCTTCTGAAGCAATCACCGCGGCGTGTTCTAAGGCGAAGCGCAGGCGATCGCTTGCGTCTAGGTGGTTGCCAAGCGGCGTTGCTGCCAACACCACACCTGTGGGTAGATGACCTTCTTGTTGCATGCCTTTTAGTGTGGCATACCCAAAAGACCAAGAGCACCCACGGCCAGAAGAATGCGTTTTCACCCCGCGCCAATGCCAAAGGGGTTCACCCGGCCTGCAAAGGCCCAGGGGTTCACACCGCGCCGAAGCCCAGGGGTTCCTAGGCCCGAGGCGTGCAGACCGCATGCAAAAAGGGCACCGCCATGTGGCGATGCCCTTTCGCTGATGTGGACAAGGACTACTTAAGCGTCTTTGTCCTTCTTTTCTTTTGCATCCTCACCAAGGTGGTGGTGGCCTGCGTGCTCGGGCAAGCTCAGCTCGCCTTCGTCTGGCACGGCTTCTTCTGCAGTTTCTTGGTCATGATCGGAGGCAATGTCGTGTTTGACCTCTTCACGCACCGACTCTGCAATTTGTTCGGTTTCAAGCACCGATTCTTCGGTGTAGCGCTGCAGTTGGCGTGCCTGCTTGGAGCTAAAGCGCAGGTTCGGATCCAGCTTGCGGCGTACCAGCTCGTGGATCTTCTCGCGGCGGTTACGCTCCTCGCGGATCTTGGCCAGGCTGCGCATCCAGGCAATGCCCACCACGGCAGCCAAGAAGATGCCCATGTAGCCGAGGATCGGATAGACCAAACCAACCAGGGTTCTAAAGCCGAGGAAGGAGCAGCCCCAGCCCACCACGCAGCTTGCTGCGAACACGGGGTAGAACAACTTGGCGCGGCTGGAGGTAGCGCGCTTACCAAAGGCGTAGAACATCGAGATCGCGGTGTTGAAGATCATGCCGATGATCACGATGGACATGATTAGACCCAAGGTTGGGTGGATCATGTTCACGATGGTGAGCATCGGAACGTCATCTTGGCCAACGCTATCCACCACGGAGTACAGGCCCCAGGTGGAGATGATCATCATGATGCCGTAGATCAGACCGCCCAGCATGCCGCCGAGGCCGGCGGCGCGGGGGTTGAAGTTATTGCCGCCAATGATGATGGACATCGAGCAGCCCATCATCAGAGCCAGGCCAACGTAGTTCAGGGCAGAAACCAACCAGTTGGGGGTTGCGGAGTTGATTTCGCTAGCGGCCGCGTTGAGTACCGCGGTATCGCCGTTGCTGTTGATGATCGCGTAGACCACGGCTACTGCCACGAAGATGATGATCAACGGGGTGATCGAGCCGATCACGTTGGTTACCTTGTCTACATTCAGCAGGCCTGCCAGGAGCACCAGCACCAGCATCATGAAGGAGCCGGCCCAAACTGGCCAACCGAATTGCTGTTCCATGTTGGAACCTGCACCGGCGAACATGACAAAGCCGGTACAAAACAGCGTGATAAGCACACCAATATCGAGGATGCGGGCCACCACTGGGTGGGCGATGCGGCGCAGCACCACCGAGTGGTCATTGGCCAGGAAGTAGCTGCCGAGCTGCAACGCGGCCGTGCCGGCGGCCACCATGACCAATCCGGAGACTAGTGCGCCCCAGATGCCCATTGAGCCGTGGGAGACGAAGTACTGCAACACCTCCTGGCCGGTAGCGAAACCAGCACCGATCACGATGCCTACGAAAGCCATCGCGGTGCTTAGCGTTCTTTTGAGCATGGGTTAGCTCATCCTTTCTCAAGGTGAAGGTCTTCCGAACGGCATGGGTGACATCGCCGTCGGGGTGCCAGCAAAAGCTGGGAAATCAATGAAATTGCTATTAGCTTTGCGCGCTGCTTTGGCAGCAGTGCCGGAGGTACTTCGCCTAGGCAGCGTGCGGGAAAACGAAGAGTTTCTCAGCGTCGTGCTCACAACCGCGACCCGAGCCATCACAGCGTGTGTCGATGTCCGGGTCGTGGAAGAAAAACTCGAAGCTTATGTTACTTCTTATTGGCCTTGCGCTCAGCATGAGCGGCTTTGCGCTGCTCACGCATGTTGCTGCGGCGTTGGCGCGCCTGGGCGCGCTTTTCGCGATCGACGTGAATACGGCGTTCGCGTGCCAGGCGGGCAGCAAAGCGCTGCTGCTCGCGGTAGTCCAGGTAGATCTCGTCGTTGCGCAGATCCTTCAAGATGGCAAACATCAAGGCGATGATCACCACGAGGAAGGGGCTGGCCGCGATGATGGTGAGGTTTTGGAGGTTGCCCAGCACATCGCTGCCGCCGGTCAGCAGCATGGTCATGCCGATCAGACCAACCAGAAGGCCCCAGATTGCAGAGACGTAGCGGTTGGCATCAACCTGGCCGGACTGGCTCATCGAGCCCATCACCGTGGAAGCGGAGTCCGCGGAGGTGATGAAGAAGGTGGCCAGCAAGATCACGGCGATCATGGCGATGACGTGGCCGCCCGGGAAGTGCTGGAGCAAGTCGAAGAGCTGGTATTCGGCATTGCCGTCACCGAAGATCGACTCGCCGATCTGCTCGAGGTGAATAGCGGTGCCACCGAAGATGGCGAACCACACCACGGACACACCAGAGGGCACGAGCATGACGCCGAAGAGGAACTCACGGATGGTTCGGCCACGGGAGATGCGTGCCAGGAACATGCCCACGAAGGGGCTCCAGGAGATCCACCATGCCCAGTAGAAGATGGTCCAGCTGCTGAGCCATTCGCCGGCGGTGCCATCGGAGGACTCGGCGGTGCGGCCGATCATCTCAAAGAAGTTGGAGAGGTATGCGCCGATGGATCCTGGGATGAAGTTCAGGATGGTCACGGTGGGGCCGACCACGAACACGAAGATGGCGATCAGTGCTGCCAGCACCATGTTCATATTCGAGACGTACTGGATGCCCTTGCCAACACCGGACATCGCAGAGATCAGGTATGCCAGGGTGAGCACGGAGACAATCAAGATGATGGTCTTGGTGCCGGGGTTATCGATCAGGCCGGAGGCATCGAGGCCAGCGGAGATCTGTGTGGCACCAATGCCCAAGGAGCAGGCGGTACCGAAGATGGTGGCCACGATGGCAACGAAGTCGATGAAGTTACCCAGTGCGCCCTTTGCGCGACGCTCGCCAATCAGCGGGATAAACGCCGAGCTCAGAAGCTGACGGCGCCCAAGGCGGAAGGTGGAGTAGGCAATGGCCAGACCGAAGATGCCGTAGATTGCCCATGGGTGCAGTGTCCAGTGCAGCAAGGTGGTGGACATTGCTTGGGAAACATCGCGGGGTTCGTGGCCTGGTACGCCATTGAGGTAATCGGTGAGCGGTTCGGCAACGCCGTAGAACATCAGACCGATGCCCATACCGGCTGCGAACATCATGGCAATCCAAGAGACGGTGGAAAACTCTGGTGCTTCGTCGTTGCGGCCAAGTTTGATGCGGCCGAATTTACTCAAGGCCACACCGAAGCCGAATACGAGGAATACCGTGCTAAACAGCACGAATGCCCAACCGAAGTTATCCACTACAAAGGCCAAGGCTGTAGAAGAGAAGCTAGAGAAGCTATCTCGGCCGAAAATGCCCCAGATCACCACGATGAGCGAGACGATCACTGCAGGTGCGGTGACGTGCCAGTTCACTTTGGCTGCGCCCTCGCCCTTATAGGAGCGATCTTCTTCTTTGTAGGTGCTCACAGTCTGGTCTACTTCATCCGCCTCGCTGAGCAACGCAGCCAATTGTGCGGTGGCAGATGAGCCTTCGCGCTGCTGCTCTAGCTGCTCGTTGGGAGTGGATGAAGCTGCACCAGAGGCGGAGGTCTCGGCGTGAGGGACGCCGCCTCCTGTCTCATTCATTTCACCCTGCGCAGGGTTATTTTCGGCAGATTCGTTCATGGTTTCCATGATCCGTATATAGCTTGTTAATTCAAATTGAACTCCAAGGTTCTGCCTAAAATTGCCAGTTTCTTTCATGCAAAAGCACATTTTCTGGCGATGTATAAGCGCAGTACGATCCATAAAAGCACCGCAGGAACGTAACAAAACTATAACAATTGCAGAATACGGGGCATTTTTCCTCTCCTCCGGGCCGATCCAAGCCGCCAAAATCCCCACCCTCCGGCCAAGAAGAAACCCCACCTTTGGCCCGCCAAAACAGGCCAAGGCTTCGCTCGGGGGTCGTGTCGTAGACTGCTACCCATGGCAATCAAGCAACGAAGGCGCGCTCGCAGGCCTCAGGCACCCTCCTATCGTGGCGCCTTTGCTGGAAACGCCGCCTTGCTTGCCACGTCCCCCTATCGCTGGACTCGCGGCGATACGGTCAGCACCGCCATCATTGCTGTTCTGGCGCTAATTACTCGCTTTATCAAGCTCGGAGCCATCACCGACCACGGCACCCCGATTTTTGATGAAAAGCACTATGTGCCCCAGGCCTATGACATTTATGAATCAACCCAAAACCTGCTCATTGGCGGCATTGAGCTCAATCCCGGTTTTGGCCTGGTGGTCCATCCCCCGCTGGCAAAACAAGTAACGGCCATTGGCGAGGCGATCTTCGGCTACACCCCGCTGGGTTGGCGAGTAATGAATGCGCTCATCGGCGTGGCCGTAGTGCTGCTGATTATGGCGCTGTGTAGGCGCCTGACCCATTCCACCTTCGCCGCTACCGTTGCAGGCCTGCTGGCTGTATTCGATGGCGTGTTATTGGTTACTTCGCGCTTTGGCATGCTCGATATTGTGCAGGTGGCGTGCATCGTTGCTGCCGCCTACTTCCTAGTTCTCGATCACCAACAGCAAAATCGTGCCTTTGCTCATGCCTGGAGCACGCATCGGCCGATGTCGCAGTACGGCTATCGGATTGGTTTTCGTTGGTGGCGCTTTGCCTGCGGCATCAGCCTTGGGCTGGCTGTGAGCGTAAAGTGGTCGGGGCTGTATTACATGGCCTTTTTTGGCGTGTTGGCCGTAGGCCTCGATGCTTTTCGACGCCACCGCGTAGGAGCCAAACGCCCAATCCTGGGAGCCCTTGGCCTCGATGCCTTCCCTGCTTTTGCCTCGCTGGTGATCGTGCCGGTAGCACTGTATCTGGCCAGTTGGCGTGCATGGTTTAGCAGCGAAACTTCGGTCTATCGCCACGCGCTCAGCGATGGCACCATTGCCGAGGAAAGCCCCCTGCACTGGCTACCAGAGGCCATCGCCGGCTTTGTGCACTATCACGTCTCGGTGCTGCAATTTCACTCCACCTTGACCAACTCTGAAGGCCACCACCACCCCTGGGAGTCCAAGCCTCTCGATTGGCTGGTAGCAGCTCGACCACTGCTGTATTTTTCTTCCACCGATCAACGCTGCGCCGGTACGACCTGCCAGCAGATGCTCTTCTTATTCGGCACCCCGGCGATCTGGTGGATGACGATCCCGATCGTGATCTGGGCTTGCTACTCGGTGCTGATTCGCAAGCGCTATAGCTACGGCATTCCGCTGGTTGCCTTTCTTGCCGGCTTCCTGCCGTGGCTGCTAAATTACGACCGCCAGATGTACTTCTTTTATGCCACCGCGCTGGTGCCCTTTAGTATCTGCATGCTGGCCATCTGCTGCGATGAATTAGCCCAACCACATCAAGGTTGGCTTGGAAGAGCCAAGCGCTATCGCTTCGCGCCGTCATGGTGGAATCGCCTCAGCAATGGCAGGCGCATCGTGTTGTGCTACCTGGCACTGGTGGTAGCGATGTTCTTCTACTTCTTACCCATCTTGTACGGGTTTATTATTCCTAGTAGTTGGTTTGATCAGCTTATTTGGATACCGAGCTGGTACTAGCGCTCTGAACGCGGGGTGGCGCTTAACGATGCCAAGGTTTCTTTGATCAACACCCATCCTTTTTCGCTCAGCCACGCCACAGCCATGCTGAGCAAGCTGGCAAACAGCAGCACAAGCTGCATGACCATGCTGCCGCCAATGGCACCGGTGAGCAGATCGCGCATGGACATGCCAAAGGTAAACATCCACAATCCACCCACCACGGGCAGCAGCCCTGGGATAAACCTCGGCTGCCAAGCGGTAAACACCAGCCCAAAGGCCAAAGCGCAGCGCAGTGAGACTGCCTCGATTACAAGCTGCTGCTCATAAGGGTCTGCAGCGATCAGATTGGAACTTGGGCGCAAAAGGACCACCACTGCCCAAATAATCCAGGCACAGGCCACCAGCACCATGGCCACTCGTGCCAGTGCCGATCCGGCTGCACGCCGGGCTGCTTCTTGTTGGAAGGTGGATTCCACCCCGTCGAGAATCGCCGCGGAAAGGTCTGGGGCTTGGGGCTGGGCTTGGTGGAATGCGAGCTGGCGGTTGAGCACGGCAGCTTGTTCATAGAAGGCGCGGCATTGCTCGCAGGCATCGACGTGGGCATCGAGGACGTCTTCGCTAATGCCGGGGTCTTCCCCATCAAGGCGTGCAGAAAGCGCCGCCTTGACTTGTTCACAGCTCAGCACGGCTGAGTACCCCATCTACGCTGGCGCGACCACTGCCAAAGATCACAACAATCAGCAAGGCTGCGATCAGTACGAGTGGGTATTCCACTCCACCGTCTTCGAGAAAGAACCCCGAACTAAAGTGCACAAAGTACAACGCGGCCACCATTAGCAGGGCGAGTGCGCCTGCCACGAAGGTGGTAAGCAGGCCGACGATAAGCAAGGAGCCACCGATGAGTTCGCTGCTAGCGGCAAGCACCGCGCTGAGCTTTGGTTGAGGAATACCTAGGGCGCTAAATTGGCCGGTGACTTCGGTGATCCCTTGGATAAAGAATTTTTGGTAGCCGTGGGCAACAAACACCACGCCTAAGACCAGACGAAGGATCAAAAGCGCCGCGTCGCGTATCGCCGGACGATCCATGGGCAATCCTTAGCCCGCCCGGCGGGCGTGCAGATCATCAACCTCGACCGTTTCAACCTCAACGGTATCGAGATGGTCGAAGTCGGGGCTGTCATCATCAATCTCTAACACCACTGCACCGGGGTGGCGCAGACGATCCGGCACACCGAGGGCGCCATCATTGGCATTCCTCACACCCATGCGCGCGCGGCGCAATTGGCGGATCCTGCGACGGCGCAGGGCTTCTTCTGCCAGCACCTGACGGCGCAGGGCCACCAGATAGGTTGCTAGCAGTGCAACGGCAAGCGCACACAGTGCCCAGACCCAACCGCCGGCAAAGATCGCGGCAATAAAGGTGATCAGTGCTGCGGCGCTAAAGCCTGCCACGCACTGCTGGCGTCGGCGCAGGCGCTGTTGGCGATAGGCTCGCGCAGCCTCAGGGTCCCAGCCACCGCGGCCGATTCGGCGTGCAGCGAATTCCAGATCGGTTTGATCCAGTTCTGCGTCTTCATCTTCTAGATCTTCAACGCGCTCTGCTTCGGCAACGGGCTCGGGATCTTCTGCATCGGGGTGCATCCAATCGGCCGGGCCTTCATAGGCATCGCCGTAGGAGTACTCGGGTGCTTCATCTTCAAAGTCGTACTCATCGGCTACCGGCTGAGCCTCGGGCTCTTGCTCAGCTTCTTCGCTCTGGTAGCCGGCAGGCAGCTCGTGTACTACTTCGCCTTCAACCACTGCAGGGATGGGCTCTGCTGCTTCGTCTGCGCCGCGCTTCTTTTTGAACTTATCTTTTGCATCGCGCAGCAGATCGCCCAGGGTTGCACCTGGGGCATCTTCGAGCACATCTTCGGTGTCTTCGGCGAGCACGACCTCATAATCGTCGTGCTCATCGTGGACGTGAATATCCTCTTTGCGCACGCGGGGGCGACGCTGCTGTGGGAGGTCTTCTTCCCCACCTTGGTGCACCACGCGGGTTTCCTCGAAAGCGCCGCCGGCTTTAGAAATGGGGCGATGGCCACGCAGCAACCACGGAGCGAGCACGAAGAGCCACACCGAGGCGATGAGGATGATTGCGATGGTTCCAGACACGAGCCACTTGCCTTTCCGAATCTACGACCCACAGACTGCGGGCGAGTTTTCTCGAAGTTTTAATGTAACCCGCCATATCATGCGGCTCTGGGAGGCACGCCGCGAAGGAAGAAAACCTAAAACACGCGGCCAGCGCGCTTGAGCCGCTCCACGGCAGTCGAGGTATAGCGATCGCGGTTTAAGCCCACAAGGAAGTGATCCTGCCAGCGGCCATTGATATGCATATTGCCGCGCATGAGGCCTTCTTGTTCAAAGCCAACGGCTTCCAACACCGCACCCGAGGCGGGGTTATCTGGCATGTAGGTGGCCTGTACTCGGTGCACACCGATGCGTCGAAAAGCATGATCTACCGCCAAGGCACACGCAGCAGTAGCAATGCCTTTGCCCCATAAAGGCGCATCGACCCAATAGCCCACCATGCAGTCTTGCCAGGGCATCCCCCGAAGTTCATCCAAGGTGATCTGGCCTGCAAACTGCCCATCGACCACGATGGCAAAGGGCACGGCGCGGCCTTGAAACGCCGACTGATTCAGCGGATAAAAATACTGCTTCCAACCCTGCATGGAATGCGCTTGTTCCCAGGTGCCGTGGATGGTGGGCTCTACAGCTTCAAGCACTGCTTGGTTGCGCATTCTTTGCTCACGCCACTGTTGGGCGTGGCGAAATTCCAGGGGATGCAGGCACACGCGATGGAATCGGGACGAGGTTCCCACACGAAGCGTTGGGGTAAATTCCTTCCACCCAGGGTGGCGCGGGTGCCGTGGCCCTGTGCCAGGCTGCGCCGCGGGCTCAAGCCAGCTCAAAAGGCGCTGCATGCTGCTAGCGACCTTGGGATAGGAAGATGACTTCCACGATATCGCCGGGGCGGATCTCTGTGACTTCCTCAGGAATCTGAATCATCGCATTGGCCTCAGACATACCGGCAAGCAAGTGCGCAGGCGCACCATTGGCTGCACCTAAGCCTTCTACCAGGTAATCTTGGGTTTCTGCATCGCGCATCAACCGGGCTCGCACAAAACCTCGGCGGCCGGCTTTAGATCCAACGTGATTCAGCGCCCTGGCCCTCACGGTGCGCCGCTTCGGATTTCGCTTGCCTAGGCTGAGCCTGATCATCGGGCGCACGAAGGTTTCAAAGATCACCAATGAGCTCACCGGGTTGCTAGGCAGCAGGAACACCGGGGTGTCTTCTGCGATCATGCCAAAACCCTGCACAGAGCCGGGGTGCATGGCTACTCGGGTGGTATCAATCTCGCCGATTTGCTGGAGCACTTCGCGCACATGCTCCGACCCTGAGCCGCCAACTGCACCAGAAATCACGATGATCTCACTGCGCACGGCTTGAGCCTCAATGATTTCGCGAATCCTGCGCGGCTCGCCGGCGGCAATGCCAACGCGGTGCACATCAGCCCCCGCATCACGCCCGGCGGCGGCAAGGGCATAAGAATTCACATCAAAGACCTGGCCTAGGCCGGGGTCGCGGTCAATATCTACCAGCTCATGGCCAATAGAGATGATGGAAAGCCGCGGGCGCGGATACACCAGCACCTTCGAGCGGCCTACTGCTGCAAGCAGTCCAATGTGTGCCGGGCCAATGATCGCACCGCTGCTGATGGCTACATCACCTGGGGTGATATCGTCGCCGGCTTTGCGCACGAATTCCCCCGAACGCACCGGCCTGGTAGCGCTCACGCGCTTTTTGCCTCGATCAGACCATTCCAGTGGCAACACCGCATCAGCCAAGGCCGGAATTGGGGCGCCGGTGTGCACGCGCACCGCTTGTTTGGGTTGCAGGCGCAGCGGTTTTTGAGAACCCGCCGCTACCTCACCTACCACGGGCAAGGAGGCCTCCATGGGGACTGGCCCCGATCCGCGGCCAAGGCCGCGTTCGCCACCAACATCCACGGCACGGATGGCGTAGCCATCGATCACTGCCTGATCAAAGCCCGGCAAGGGGCGAGTGGCCTGCACTTCCTCGGCGCACATCAGCCCGAGTGATTCCGCAATAGCAATGCGGACAGGCTCAGGAACCACCGCTGCTTCTTCCACGATGGCGAGTTGCTGCTCAACTGAGCGCACTGAGTACTCCTTCCGGGGATCGGTGCACAGCACCTGCACATCTGCACCAGATCAAAGGCGCAGTCATGCTGCCTATCCACCCTTATTCAACTGCCCTTTTTACTGTAATGCAGTCGCCCTTGCACACGGGGTGGGCATCACAGATGTTGTAGCAGCCTACACGCCGTGCTCGTCGAGGATCTCGCGTAGCACCTGGCGCAAATGCGGGCCATAGACGGGGTGTGCGAGGCCAAAGTCCACCACTGCCGGGATATAGCCGCCGGGATTGCCCAGATCATGGCGCTTTCCTTCGTGCACCACGATGTGCACGGGGTGGCCTTCTTGGATCAGCAGATCGATGGCATCGGTTAATTGCAGTTCTCCGCCGGCACCTGGGGTGATGCGGCGCAAGGCATCAAAGATGGCGCGATCTAGTAGGTATCGTCCGGTGGCAACGAAGGTGGAAGGTGCTGCTTCTTTACTGGGCTTTTCCACCATGCCGCGCACGCGCTTGACGGTGTGCGGGCCATCGTATTCCACTTCTTCGATTTCAAATACGCCGTAGTTGACTACTTCGTCTTCATCAACATCGAAGGCGCACAGCACGCTGCCGCCGAGCTCGTTGCGGACCTCAAGCATCTTTTCTACCGCGCCGGTGGGCAACACCAGGTCGTCGGGAAGCATGACGGCCACGACGTCTTCTTCTTCGTCTAAGACCGACTCCGCCAGGCCCACGGCGTGGCCAAGCCCCAGGGGTTCAGGCTGTTCGACGGCCACGGCTTGGATCAGTTCTGCGGCTCGTCGAACCTTGGCAAGCTGTTCATCTTTGCCGCGTGATTCCAGCGTTTTTTCCAGATGCGGGAAACGCTTGAAGTGCTCAAGTACCTCTTGTTTATTGGGTGCAGTAATGACTGCAAGGCGGCTGGCCCCTAATTGCGCGGCCTCTTCAGCGATCAGCTCGATTCCCGGCGTATCTACTACCGGGAGCAACTCTTTTGGCACGGTTTTCGTGGCGGGCAGGAATCGGGTTCCCATGCCTGCTGCTGGCACCACGACGGTTTTTACCGCGCACCTATTGTGTTCGCTGGGTGTGGTCATAGGGGGAAGTGTACAACGCGATGGGGGTGATTTAGGGCTGCGCCACTGTAGCTAGTGCGCATTATTTTCACCACATCAACACACGATCTTCTGCCCCCTTCTCCCCCACCTTTACTCACGCTACCGGCTTGGCTTCACGCGCCATTAGCATGAATGGTTATGCAGCCAGATAGCGCGAATCCAGCAGCCCAAAAATCCCAACAACGTGCCGATTTTTCCGCTCGCCGCAAGGCCATGTCGCCTGCCGATCGCGACACAGCCAATCGCGCCATCCTCGCCTATGTGGAGCAGCTTTTACACTCCACCCAAGCCCAGCGCGTGGCAGCCTATGTCCCAGGTGCCTTAGAACCGGGTGGACCGGAACTTGTGGAGTTTCTACACCAGCGTTGCGCAGAGCTTTGGTTGCCGTGCTGTTTGCCCAAAGGGGTGCTGCAGTGGGGCCAGTATGCATCTCCTGCCACCCTGCGTCCTGGGCGCTACAACATCCCCGAGCCACCTGCCCCCTATTACCCCAGCTCGATCTTGGAGGAGCTGGATCTGATTTTTGTTCCAGCCCTTGCCGCCTCTGCCAAAGGCATCCGCCTTGGCAAGGGAGCCGGTTTCTATGATCGCGCCCTAGAAGGGATCACCACTGCCACGGCATTGTTGCTTTTCCAACACGAATACCCGCAGGATATTGCCACCGAGGCCCATGACGCCGGCTGCGATTGGACCATTACCCCGGATAAACTTTGGCCGAACGAATGCCGAATTTTCCTACCCTGAGGGAACCGCAGCGCGAGTTTTTCGTCTAAGTATGGTGTGAATAGTTTTCTTACTCGCCTCAAACACCCCGGTTTTGCCCGCACGCTGCTGATTCGTCGCATATTGGCCATCTGTTTATTGCTCGCAGCGATCAGCATTGCGTTGAGTTCACGCGCTTCCGATCAGGCAACGGCCCTGCGATATACCCGCGACGTTGCCGCAGGCGAGGTGCTCCAAGAAGGCGATATTGAGCAGATCGGCGTTGCCCAGCACTTGGCTCAAGGCCTCCAAGCATCGGATGTGGTGGGCAGGATCGCCCTGCTTGATCGCCGCGCGGGAAGTCTTGCGGCGGCAGGTGATGTGCTTGATCCGGAGCTCACCAGCGCCGCTGTGGGCGAAATCTCTCCACACCATGACGGCCAGCAGGCTCACATTGTGCCTTTAACGCTTGTCGACGCCACCGCGGCCACCATGTTGGTGCCCGGGGATACCGTCACGGTGCTCAGCGCCGGTACTGATGATGCCCCGGCGCAGATCATTGCAGAAGGTGCGCAGGTTATTTTCGCAGGCCAAAAGGATAAAGGCGGCAATGTGGGCTCGCAACGTGAGCTTCAAGGGGTGTTATTGCGTTTAGATGCCCAGTCTGCTCAGGCGGTGGCCGCGGCTTCGCTTTCGCAGCCTTTGGCCGTGGTGATTACTGGTGCGCGCTCGCAATAGTGCCACTGCTGCCCGCACCGTAGCGCTGACAGATTCGCCCAATAGTTGCCATGCCAACTACTCTTAGCTGGATTGTGCCAAACCATAATGGATGGCGCCTGCACTAGCTTGAACCTTAAAAAAGAATTGGAGTACCCCATGCTCAAGGGCTTTAGAGACTTTATTTTGCGCGGCAATGTTGTAGAACTGGCCGTGGCCGTGGTGATTGGTTCTGCCTTCACCGCGATCGTGACCTCGTTTTCCGATCACCTGATCAACCCCATGATCGCCTCACTCGGCGGCGCCGATGTTTCTGGCCTGGGCTTCTATATCCGCCAGGGCAATGAGGCCACCTTCATGGACTTCGGTGCGGTGCTGACTGCCTTTATTAACTTCCTCATCGTGGCAGCAGTGGTGTACTTCGTGCTGATCGTGCCGATGAACAAACTCAGCCAATTGCAGCTGCTTCGCCGTGGCGTAGATGAACAAAGCGAAGATGACGCACCTGTTTCAATCGAAGCAGAACTGCTGACGGAAATCCGCGATCTGCTGCGCAAAGAGCAAGGCCTTGCCCCGCGCAATAGCGATGCCCCTGAGTCTCACTAGCAGGGCACTACACCCCCGCTCACAGCCTATGAGCGGGGGTGTTTTTTAGCTTTCGCCACCATAATGCGGTGGCATTTGTTCTTTCCAGAATTGCGATTCGCTCAACTCCGGTGCCTCGGCATCGAGTTCAACCACCCTTTGGGCATCGGCGCTGCTTGGGAACTGCACCTCATCGGCGTTGCGATCATAAGCCTCAGGGCAGGTGCGGGTGGTTCTTCTGCGTTGTTTTCTAGGCACTAGACATCCATGGAGGCGCGTCGCAATTGATCGATCAGGTGGTGCACCAGGGGCGGCAACGTGGCCATGCCATCACGAATAGCAGCACGCGATGCAGCAAGATTCACAATCACCGTGGATCCAGACACACCAGCGATGCCACGAGATGTGCAGGCATCCACTGCCCCGCAGGCCAGGCCAGAAGCGCGTAAGGCCTGGGCGATGCCGGGGACGTTCTTATCAAGCAGATCGCGAGTGACTTCCGGGGTGTGATCGCGAGGCCCAACGCCGGTGCCGCCGACGGTGAGCACCAAGTCCACACCACCGGCCACGCCCGTTTCAATGGCTTTGCGGATTTCCGAACGGCGCTTGGTTACCTCTACAACTCCATCGACCTTGAAGTCGGCCTCGCTGAGCAACTCCGCAGTCAAACGATCGGTATCTACACCTGAGCGCATGGTGTGATCGGTGACTAACACGATTAATGCGCAGCGTGGGGCGTCGAAAAGCTCCTGCTCCTGGGCTTTGAAGAATTCCTCGGAGGGCTCTTCGATATCGAAGCGCGAATCTACATCGCGTTGGCTATTGGGGAAGATCTCAGAAGCATTCACAAGGAATAGGCCCTTCCGCGTTGAGCCTAGGGGCCAGCACTTGAGGCGCAAACACCCTGGCATTAAGGGATGAAGACGTATGTTGCACTTAAACCTACTCGTTCGTGAGCGTGACCTCTACCTCTCGCGGATTCGAACCATCTTGATCCACCAACTGCACCTTGACCGTCTGGCCAAAATCATTCGAACGCACCGCAGCCACCAAAGCATCGGCGCTATCAATGGAACGATCACCAACGCGAATAATCACATCACCGCGCTTGATACCTGCACGATCGCCAGGTCCATCAGGCTGCACCTCGGCCACCAAGGCACCACGGACATTCGCATTAGCGGCAACCTCCACACCAATCATGGGCTGGGTAGCTTCACCATTATCAATGAGCTGCTGTGCCACGCGGCGGGCGAAATTAGAAGGAATAGCAAAGCCCAAACCAATAGAACCAGCGGTCGTTTCCTGAGTATTGCTCAACGAGGCAATCATGGAGTTCATACCAATCAAATTGCCCTGCATATCCACCAAAGGGCCACCAGAGTTACCGGGGTTAATGGCAGCATCGGTTTGGATTGCATCAATCAAAGAAGACTGCCCAGTGGTAGCACCAGAAGCACGAACCGGACGATTCACGGCAGAAACGATGCCGGTAGTCACCGTGGCGGAAAGACCCAAAGGTGAACCAATGGCCACCACCTGCTGACCGACGGCCAACTGGGAAGAATCGCCAAAGCTAATGGTGGGCAAGCCCTCAGCGCCGCGCAGCTTAATCACTGCAACGTCAGTATTGGGATCGCCTGCCACAAAATCAGCCTCAAACTGGCGCCCATCGTTTAACACCACCGCCATGCGAGCCGCGCCATTGGCGGCAGCAGAAACCACGTGATTATTGGTCAAGATGTAACCATCAGAGGAAATAATCGAACCCGAGCCCTCATCACCACCACTGCGGCCTACCACCTGGATAGACACCACCGAAGGCAACACCTTCGCAGCTACCGCTTCCACCGAACCCTCCGCGGGCGGCTCACCGGTGGTATCGCTCACCGGCTGATTGAAGGCCTCGATAGCCGAAGAAGCAGTCTCGGGCTGCTGCGAGCGATAGGCATACACACCAGTGACCGAACCGGCCGCAATCGCACCAACCAGCGTCATGGCAATCGCCGTAGCTAAAGACACACGCTTGCGTTCACGCGGCTGCACCGCCACAGGCGTAGCGGCCCACTGCTGCCCGTTATCAGCGCCATGCTCGCCTTGACCATTGGCAGAAGGATACGTGCCGGCGTCCTTGTGACCCTGAGCATTTCCGGCAGCGTAGTGCTGCGTGGGGTGTTCTGCTTGGCGCCAGCCCGATGCCGCATCGCCGTGCTGGGAGGCCTGCGGCTGGGCCGGTTGGGTGTGCTGCGGCTGGGCCTGCTGGGCGTGCTGCGGCTGTGCCTGCTGGGCTGCGTGGGAGTGTTGGTTGTGCTGACCATAAGGGCTTTGCACTCGCTCTAGCTTGGAGGTTTCCTCCGTGGAACGCTGCGCAAAAGGATCGCTGGTGGGATGGTTCATTGGCTCGTTATTAGACCCGCGGGTGGGCTCATTGGGATCAGTCATGGTGGATACTATGCAACCACAGACTGCCCCGGTACTGGAATCACACTTAGCAATTCATTGCCAGTTCCTGTGAGCTTGCTTGGAACACCGCCCGCGCTGCAACCCACACCGCGCTGGGGCAACACCACCCCGCAAAACAACCCGCAACCGGAGCAACCCACCCTGGAGCTACCCACCCAGCAGCACCACCAGGCAGTCGGATACCTGCAAAAGAAAAACCGCCACCTTCAAGCAGGTGGCGGTTGTTTTCTAGGGGAGCTTAGAACTGCTCAACCTCTACAAGACCAAGCTGAGCGGCCTTGACCAAACGGCGCGGAATGCGCACGGTCTGGCCGTCAATCTTGACTTCCTGGAGGGCGACGTTGTCGGCCTTCCACTGGGAACGACGGGAGCGCGTGTTAGCACGCGACATGCGACGCTTCGGTACTGCCATGGTATTTCCCTCCTCTTAAGCCTTCTTCTTGCGGCGGGCCATGCCACCGAAACGACGCTGGAACTTCTCAACACGGCCAGCGGTGTCCATAACACGCTGAGCACCGGTCCAGAAGGGGTGAGATTCGCTGGTCACGTCAACGACGATCAGCGGGTACTCATTGCCATCTTCCCATTCAACGGTGCGCTGGCTGGTTGCGGTGGAGCGGGTGAGGAACTTGGTTCCGGTGCCCGCATCCTGGAAGACTACCGGGTGGTAGTCCGGGTGGATGTCTTTCTTCATATGTCGATTCCCTCAGGATTGATACTTCAGGTCGCTTCTACGCCACATGCGCAGATCGTGCCTGAGTTGGGTTCGCTTACTCGAAGCTCCGCGATCAGCACGGAGACAACTTTGCGTATCTTACACCCCGCCGCCGCTTCTAGCTAATCGACGCCCCACGCCCGCCATATCCAACGCCCGCGCGGGGATACTTATATATAAGGTCTTCTCCACTACCCCACCGCCAGCACAGCTTGCATACTGGGCGGCTTGGAAGCCCATGCGTCACAGTGGCCACAGTTTCTTAGGCGATTAGGTCTTGACGCGCCTTTGGAGTATGGTTGTCTCTTGCTGTTGTCGAAATTGTTCGTATATCGCCCTCGTCAACTTCCTCTCCGCACTATTGACCTGCTTAAACGCAGTGAAATGGCGCGGAATTTTGCAGGTATTGAACGTGGGCGGCTAGGAGAAAGAAACCCATGTCGGCTATTTGCCAGGTCACGGGACGCAAGCCGTCGTTCGGCAAGTCCGTCTCGCACTCGCACCGACGCACGTCTCGCCGTTGGAACCCCAACGTGCAGCGTCGTAAGTTCTACCTGCCCTCCGAGGGCCGTACCATCACCCTGAATGTTTCCACCAAGGGTCTGAAGATTATCGACCGCGACGGCATCGAGTCCGTTGTGGCAAAGCTTCGAGCACGTGGGGAGAAGATCTAAAAGATGGCACGTAATGACATTCGTCCGATCATCAAGCTGAAGTCTACGGCTGGCACCGGTTACACCTACGTCACCCGTAAGAACAAGCGCAATAACCCCGACCGCATCACGCTGAAGAAGTACGATCCGGTAGCCCGCAAGCACGTCGAATTCCGCGAGGAGCGATAATCTATGGCTAAGAAGTCCAAGATCGCCAAGAACGAGCAGCGCAAGGAAATCGTCGCCCGCTACGCGGAGCGCCGTAACGAGCTCAAGGCAATCATCAAGAACCCGAATTCCACCGACGAAGAGCGCCTGGACGCACAGTTCGAGCTGAACCGTCAGCCCCGCGACGCCTCCCCGGTACGCGTACGCAACCGCGACTCCCGCGATGGTCGCCCCCGTGGCTACCTGCGCAAGTTCGGTGTTTCCCGTGTCCGTATGCGCGAGATGGCTCACCGCGGTGAGCTGCCTGGTGTTCGTAAGTCCAGCTGGTAATCAGGGAGTTTTCAAATGAAGCGCAATAACATGAAGAAGGCGCGGATGGAGCAGTCCCGCCGCCCCAAGAAGAATCCGCTCAAGGCTAAAGGCGTTGAGAAGGTGGACTACAAGGACATCGAAACCTTGCGTCTGTTCATCTCCGATCGCCACAAGATCCGTTCCCGTCGCGTGACCGGCCTGACCCCGCAGCAGCAGCGTCAGGTTGCCACCGCCGTGAAGAACGCCCGCGAAATGGCTCTCCTGCCGTTCACCAGCCGCTAAATTTCGGCTAGGGCAATTTACGCCCGCACACGCGGGCAACGACAGCACTGAAGCGCCCCCAGAGTTTTCACTCTGGCGGGCGCGTTGTCGTATCTACGGCCATGGCCTTTGGTGCCAACTGCTACATTTTAAAGGCGCGGTACATGCCAACCCGGCACATGCCATCTAAACCCCAACCTTGATAAAAGGAGCCTCACCTTGTTGCATGAGTCGCTCGAAGATCTCTCTGAGGTGGCCCAGCACTGCGATGATCTCGCTACCGTTCGCGGCGTGATCGCAGAAAGCCAAGACCTCATGCGCAATGCTGTGGATCACGCCGCCAAGCCCCAAGAACTTGTGGCCTGGTATTCACGCCTCATTAGCGATGCTTTGCACAGCGAAGGCGTACTAGAAGCCACCGGCGGGCTCAGGCTCGTGTTATCCGGGGCTGTGGGGCGCGGCGATGCGCTGCCTTCCTCTACCATCACCTGGCTGGCACTCTCCCCCACCGGCGGCCACGACGAGGTTGCAGATACTACCGATGTGGTGGCGGGAATGTTGCGCGATCTTGGGCTCAATGTTGCACAGGCCTCGCTTCGCTCGGCTCCGGCTAGCAGGCAGCAATGGCTTGAACGCATCGAGGCAGCCACCGGTCAAACCTTGGCCTTCTATGCAGATGCCGGCACCTGGTCGCTTCGTCGGGTCAACGATCTTTCCCCCACCGAGGATCTATTGCAGCAAGCACTAGCACTGCAGCCGCCTTTGGTGCACAGCCAGCAAGGTTTGCCAAGTACGGCCGCTGTGGTTTCTGTACGCGATCAGCTCCTTGCTCCCATCGTGGGGCTTGCGCGTTGGGCTGGTGTCGCTGCCGAATGCCCAAGCGCTGCCACCCCAGATCGCTTGCAGTATGCCCAGCACGCTCAGATCTTAAGCGAGACGGAAGTGACCTCGTTGCTGCAGGCTTTCGACGCCGCCCAGGATCTGGAATTGCAGCGTTGGCGCCAGCGCGTGCAGGCAGCCCACACCACACCGGCTAGCCTGACGGCCATTCAGCGCAGTGTGTTTGGTGCGAGTGCCCGCCTTGTTGCCGATGTGATGCGCGCGGTGCAGCAACGCAATCATGGCGTTGATGTGCCCGGTTCCGGCGCTAGCGTAGAATAGACTGATATTTTCTAAGCCAAAGTGGTAAAGCCTGATTATCTCGCTTCACCCTAAGGCAAGTGTTGGATTCATAAGCTGGCATGTTCCAGCTTGGTCGTTGTGAGATGAAAGTGGTGACACCATGGCAGGAGCCGTCGGACGCCCGCGCAAGCATAGCCCGCGCCGTCGCGGTAATACTGCTCGCGAGGAGATCTTAGACGCCTCCGCGGAACTGTTCACTACCCGCGGTTTTGCCACCACCTCTACCCACCAGATCGCCGATTCGGTGGGTATCCGCCAGGCATCGCTGTACTACCACTTTCCTTCTAAGACGGAAATCTTTTTAACTCTGCTCAATTCCACGGTGGAGCCTTCGACTCGTTTGGCAGCAAGCCTGCACGATGTGGATGCTGAACCCACCTTGCGTTTGTGGGCGCTCACGGCCGCCGAGAGCCGTCTGCTGCTTTCTACCAGGTGGAATATTGGCAGGCTGTATCAACTGCCGGTGGCCTCCTCTGAGGAGTTCGCCGCTTATCACGAGCAGCGTGCGGCCTTGGCGGGAGTCTTCCGCGACTTGGCTGCAGCGATCGTTGGCGAGGATGATCCTCGGGTGGATCTTCCCTTCCACATCGCCTTGAGCGTGATTGAAATGCGCGCAAATGATGGCGTGATTCCCGAGGAACTAAGCCAAGACCACCTGCCGGCGCTTGCCATTATGCTTGCCGACGCCGCGCTTGCAGTCCTCGGCGCCCCCTTGCCCGAGCAGCGCGAACAACGCACCCTTGCCCTGCTTGCCGAGGTAGCCAAGGAAAGCTAATTAGCTATTCAGGTTTGCCCGCTCGAGTACGCGCTCGGCCTGGGCAATCAGTGGTGCATCCACCATTTCCCCGTCGAGCTTAAAAGCACCCGGATACTGCGAGGCCTTCTCTACTACCCTTTGAGCCCACTGCACTTGCTGCGGCTCAGGCGCATAGGCGCGGCGCACCACCGCAATCTGCTTTGGGTGGATGCAGGCAGTTGCAGCGAAACCGCTGCGGGCTGCATCCACGGCCTCTTCAAATTGGCCTGCCTCGTCGTGGAAATCTGCGTGCACCGCATCGATGCTGATCTTGCCTGCGGCAGCGGCATGAATATGCATCAGTGCGCGGGTGGTGCGCATGGTGTCTCGATACGCCAGGCGGTGGGGTTCGTCGTCAAGATAGCGTGAGTGGGTGCCACCAAGCATGGTGGTGAGATCTTCTGCACCCCAGAACAAGCCAACAACATTGGGGTGCGTTGCAATGTCTTGAAGGTGTACAACCGCCAGCGGGGTTTCGATCATGGCGATGACGTGGAATTCATCCAGGCCTTCAGGAATTTGCTCATAGACCTTCGGCAGCATAACGGTGCGGTATTCGGTGCTGCGCACAAATTCGATGTCTTCTTCAAAGTGCTCATCGCTTGGGCCTACGGTGCGCACGATGGTGGTGGCGGGGTCGAGTCCCGCCTCGCGGATATTTTGATAGGCCTGTTGCCGATCAAGGTTGCCTGCACCGTCTTCTAAATCGAGGATCACCATGTCTGCCTGAGCAGCAGCTTTTGGTATCACCTCTGCGCGATTTGCGGGGGCAAACAGGAGTGCAGGTCCAGGAATTGCGAAGCTCATGGCCATAAGCCTAGTGCCCCAGGCGATTGCCTGGGGCACGAGCAGGATTGCTGATTTTAGCCTTTAGTGAGCGAAGTGGCGTGCACCGGTGAGGTACATGGTCACGCCTGCGTTATTGGCAGCCTCGATCACCTCGGCATCGCGGATGGATCCGCCAGGCTGCACGACAGCACGCACACCGGCTTGGGCGAGTACCTCGAAGCCATCGGCAAAGGGGAAGAAAGCATCAGAGGCGGCCACGGCACCTTCGGCACGCTTGGCACCCTGACCTAGGGTATTGGCGCGTTCTACGGCCAATTTGGCTGCGTCCACGCGGTTGACCTGGCCCATGCCCACACCAACGGTGGCGCCGTCTTTGGTAAGCAAGATGGCATTCGACTTCACTGCACGCACGCTGCGCCAGGCAAAGACGAGCTCTGCAAGCAAGGCCTCGTCTGCCGGATCGCCTGCGGCCAAGGTCCAGTTGGCTGGGTCATCGCCTTCGGCATTGACAAGGTCGCGTTGTTGCACCAGCAGCCCGCCTGAGATCTGGCGCTGCTCGAGCACATCGCGTTCAGGCTTGGGTGCCACGAGGATGCGAATGTTCTTCTTTTGAGCAAGCACCTCTACTGCACCGTCTTCATAGCCGGGCGCGATGATTACTTCGGTAAAGATTTCGGCTACCTGCTTGGCCATCTCCACGCTTACTTCGCGGTTACAGGCGATCACACCACCGAAGGCTGATACCGGGTCGCAGGCATGCGCATTGCGGTGCGCTGCGGCGATGGAGGTTTCCGATACCGCGATACCGCAGGGGTTTGCGTGCTTAATAATGGCCACGCAAGGCTGCTCGTGGTCCCAGGCGGCACGCCAAGCGGCATCGGCATCGGTGTAGTTATTAAAGCTCATTTCCTTGCCGTGCAACTGCTCGGCCTGAGCCAATCCACCATGTTCTGCAGGGTCGATATACAGTGCCGCACTCTGGTGGGGGTTTTCGCCATAGCGAAGCACATTGGCTCGCTCATAGGTGTGGCCTTGCCATGCGGGGAAGAGTTCGTCGGAAAGCTGCTCGCCCATCCAGCTTGCTACAGCCACGTCATAGCTGGCGGTGTGGCGGAATGCTTCGCAAGCCAATTCGGTGCGCTCTGCGCGGGTGAAACCGCCGCGGCCGATGGCCTCGACTACTTCCTGATAGTGATCCGGGTTGACCACCACGGCAACGGATGGGTGGTTCTTGGCCGCCGCACGCACCATGGAAGGCCCGCCGATATCGATTTGTTCCACGCAGGCATCGAAGTCTGCGCCCGAGGCCACGGTTTGGGTGAAGGGATAGAGGTTAACTACCACCAGTTGGAAGGCATCAACGCCGAGCTGTTCAAGCTGGCTTAAGTGATCTTCTTTGCGGGTATCGGCCAAGATGCCTGCGTGAACCTTCGGGTGGAGTGTTTTCACACGCCCTTCGAGGCATTCGGGGAAGCCGGTGAGTTCTTCCACGGGGGTGACCGCAATGCCGAGATCTGCAATCTTGGCGGCGGTGGAACCGGTGGAGACGATCTCTACACCGGCATCGTTGAGGGCGCGAGCGAGGTGCTCCAACCCGGTTTTGTCGTAGACGCTGATCAGTGCGCGTTTGATGGCTTTGCGGTCTTCGCTCATAGGTCGAAGCTAACCTCTTTCGTTTCTTGATCCACCCGACAGGCGTTGAGCACGGACACAATGAGTGTACGCTCCGCCTGCTTAATCACCTCATGAACTTCAGCTTCGGTTGCCCCCGGAATTACCCGCACAGCCTCCTGGGCAACGATGGGGCCGGTATCAACACCGGCATCCACAAAGTGCACGGTGGTGCCAGTAATTTTCACTCCATAGCGAAGGGCATCGCGCACGGCGTGGGCACCGGGAAAGGCGGGCAGGAGCGCGGGGTGCGTATTGATGGTCTTGCCCCCAAATTGAGCTAGGAAGGCCGAGCCGAGGATCTTCATAAACCCAGCGGAAACCACAAGCTGCGGCTCATACTGCGCCACCGTTGCTGCTAAATCCTGATTCCACTGTGCTCGGTCGCCACCTGGCTCAAGGGCTACCAGGTGGGTAGCAATTCCTGCGGCTTTGGCACGCTCAAGGGCTTGGCAGGGCACGTCAGCGACCACGGCTTGTACCCGGTAGCTGCCCTGTGCATCGATGATCGCCTGCAATAAAGTGCCAGAACCAGAAGCCAGCACCACGATGTCCATTGGAGTATTCACACAGGTCATCGTAACTAAGAGTCGCGCTGCTGAGGTGGATCGGGCTGATCGTCTTCCAAATCCTCGGCAGGTTGTTCAGCTTCAACCGCTTCTTCCGCCTCCTCAGGCACCTCAGGTTCCTCGGGTTCTTCCGGCCCCTCGGCAGGCTCCGGTTCCTCGGGCTCCTCGGTGTGCTCTGGCTCCTCGGGCTCGATATCGGGTGATGCTTGATCAACATCCTCGATGTCTTCTTCGGGCTCGGATTCTTCGATCACTTCGCCTTCGAGGATTTCCTCGGCAGCTTCTGGTTGATCCTCCGGTGCCTCTTCTGGCTCTTCGACAGCCTCGACCACTTCCGGTTCCACCACGGCCTTACGGGCAAGCAGTGCTGCCACACCAAGCACCGCCGCACCGATCGCCGCCAGCCACACCACGGCAAGAAGCGTGCTCAGCCACACCGTAGGCCCGACGGTATCGAAATAGCCCAGCGCACCGCCTGCAAACCAGGTGCCAAGCAACATCACAAGGCCCAAGGCGCTTGCCGACGCAGCCAGTTGCTTCCAGCTAGCCAGGTTGTTCATGGCAAAACGCAGGATCAGGACTGCAGGTAGCAGCATGAGCAAGGGCATCCATGCGTGGTGTTCAAACGCGAACGCCGCAAACCATGGAACTGGTGGAAGTACGGGCGGTTGGGCCTCGAAAAGCGAAAGCGAAAGCCCCTGGATCTGGAAATCTGCGCCCAAGAGCATGCTGGTTGCAGCGATGGCCACGTTGGGCAGATACAGCAGGCATACCCCCACCAATGCGAGGATGCCCTGACCGTTATAGGGCTGGAGCGACTGCATGAGGGCTTGGTGGTGCACGGCAAGAGAGACGATGGCAGCCAGGAGCCCCAACACCAGAAGCTCTAAGAATAACGTCCAGGTGGCGCGGATAATGGTCACAAGATCGGTGCTGATTGCCCAATGCTTAGCCAGCGAACGCCAAAGCTTTTGGCCCATGCCGATTGCAATAGCGCTGGCATGCACCAAAAAGGTATTGAGCACAACTAAGAAGAAATTCGGTGCTTTTAGGTCAAATACCTGGGAGGCATCCAAAAGCATGGCCCAGGCCGTGATGCTTAGCAGCACCGGTACTCCCAGGCAGGCGAGGATGATTCCGCTGAGATCACGCAAGGTGACGTGCCTGCCGACAGTTTTGCGCATCTTCCTGGCCACACCGGCGCCTAAGGCGATGGCGGGCAGCATGGGCAGCACGCCGATGGTGATGCCATCTGCATGCGCCGGCACCAAATTGGCCACCAACCAGATCTCTGCGATCGTGGCGGGCAGGGCTGCCAGCGTGGTTGAGGTAAGTACCAGGATCAGCAGCGCCAGCATGATGGTGATGGCCACCGCGATGCCATTGGGCACGATGGCTACGTTGAGATAGTTGCGAAAGCGCTGCTTGAGCGTTTTTTCGCCACTATTGGGCACTACTTTCGCGGCGCGCTCGGCCTTGCGGGCACTTGTGCTTGGCCTCGAACTTGTAGAAGACGGCTTTGTTCCAGCGCTCGCTGGGCGCGAGCGTGGGCGGCGTGTGGGACCGTTGCTGGGGCTCGTCTTCTTTCTCATCACTGGTTACTGTGCCACGGATTGCGGTTGATGGCTGTAAGCCACTCTGAAAAATTCCGGTGATGCTGGCGAACCTTGCCCCCAAACTAAGGCCAAATGATTCAAAGCCTGGGCCCGGTGTGCCTGGGCTTGGTGTGGGCGAGGCGGTGTTATTGGTTGAGGTGCACCACGCGCGTGCGACGCCAGGTGATGACTCGGCCGAAGACGAAGCGAACAATGGGCCCTGCGATCAGCAACTGCAAAGGCAGGGCTGCAACGAAGTTGAAGGGGATGTTGGCGGCCCAGGCGGACCAAATCTCGCTGGTGTAGCCAACGCTCATGATCGCACCGAATCCACTCATGAACACCACCATGAACACCACCATGGTGGAGGACACGGTGATGACCTTGCCCCAATTGGGCCAGGATGGGCGAATGATTTTTCCGGCGATGACCTTTGCAGGTTGGGCTACCACAAAGAAGTCGAGGGCGAAGGCCACCAGCAGCGCTAAGGGGAAACCGATGATGGCTGCGCGCAGTGCTTCCCAGGTAAAACCGTGGATGGCGACCATGTTGTAGAGGCTCATTCCGGCCACCATGATCGGGCACATGAGCAGGGTAAAAAGCAGGGCTTGCTTGGGTGAATTAGGCATGGGAGATCCTCACGTCAAGGGTGTGTGCGTATCTGGTGTGTCCTCACCGAAAACCCTCAAGGCTCGGATCGCGCGCCGGCGTAACTGGGGCGTGATGCGAGGGACCTCCCCCAAACGGATGTATTCCGGCCGGGAGGTATCGGACCTGGGAATCATATATAGATCTCAGCATTGCTTCAACTTTTCTCATGCAAAGCCAAGGGATTATTCATTTGCGCCCCGCCACTGCCCTCCTGGCGCTTGCCTGCCTTATACGTTGGGCTGGTTCCCCGACGAGCTTGGGTGGAGCTACCAGCCGGGCTGTAATAGCGAAGAGTAGTAGCGAAGAGTGCTGGATATGTCCACAACAGCAATCACATGGGTTGGTTAATAACACATGCGTAACTTCCGCCAGAGAAAGGTGATATAACAGCGGAAAAATTTTGAAAAAAACTGCCAAAACAAGTTGCTTGATTGCCAAGGCTTCACTATCGTTACAGCGAGTTAGATAACAACTTGGTTACATTCCTTGCACGAAACGTAACCATGGTTGGCGCAAGGAAGAACACATTGGCCCCACACCCAGGGGCTTGAAGCGAAGACACGGAAGAAGGCTCATGGAGCAGACTCAGCGCGTGGCAGGTGGCAAGCATCGCAAGCAACCTACCCCAGCACGCAGCCGTATTGCCTTTGTAGCTTTAGCAACCGGCACTGTGTCCACCGCTGGCGCAACAGGCGTTGCGCTAGCCAACAATGCCAATCCCGCTATTGAACTCACCGCCGACGCCGCTCAGCCTGGCGCCGAGAATTCGCCACAGATCCTGGCCATCCCAGAGTTCAAGCCCATGCCTAACCTGGGCGATCAGCTCAACAAGGCCGTGGAATACTCCAATGTGCTCGCTGCTGCCGATGTTGCAGCGCGTACCCCCAAGCCGAAGGTGCACACCCCAGCCGAGGGTGCTTTTACCTCTGGTTTTGGTATGCGCTGGGGCGTACTGCACGCCGGTATCGACATTGCCAATGCAACGAACACCCCCATCTACTCCGTGCTCGATGGCGTCGTGATCGACGCTGGCGCAGCGTCCGGCTTTGGCCAGTGGGTTCGCGTGCAGCACGAAGATGGCACCATCACCGTCTACGGCCACGTCGAGACGATCAACGTAAGCGTTGGCCAGAAGGTGGCAGCAGGCGAGCAGATTGCAGGCATGGGCAATCGCGGTTTCTCCACCGGCACCCACCTGCACTTCGAGGTACACCCCAATGGCGGCGGCCCCGTTGATCCGATCCCCTGGCTTGCTAACCTCGGCATCGTCATCGCCTAACACCTCCACCCCCTTCTCGGGGGTTTTTCTTTATCTGTAGTCGCTGTAGCTATTGCGCCCCTGAAGGTTACTCAGTAAGTTTCAGATTACCCAGTAACCTATTCGATAAGAGGCCAGCCCATGGCAATCAAACACGCGCTCATGGCACTGCTGCATTCTCAAGAACTCTCCGCAAACCAACTTCGCCAACACTTCCAAGAAGCAACCGACGAGATGTGGCCTTTGAATATTGGCCAGGTCACCCAGACGCTGGATCGGCTCGTTCGCGATGGTCTTGTAGCAGAAGCCGGGACGGCACAAGGCAGCAACGGAAGAACCGTCCAGGTCTATCGCCTAAGCGAGGCCGGAAAAGAAGCACTCCAACTCTGGTGGCGCACACCAGCACTTCGTACCGAAGACGATCGCGATGAACTCGTGACCAAAATCGTGCTTGCCGCAAACAACGGAGTGGACTTATTAGCACTAATTGATCGACAACGCGCAGGGGTGCTGCAAAAACTGCGGGCACTTCATAAGCAGAACCAAGATCTCCCCGAAGACCGAAGCGCCGAGAAACTGCTCTACGAGCGCAGAATCTTCGACCTTGAAGCCGAAGCTCGTTGGCTTGATCGAGTAGAGGCACTCGCCCCTAAAACCAAAGGAGCTGCATCATGAATCTTCCCATCGAACTACGCAACGTAAACATGGTGTTTGGCTCGAAGGCCTACCCCGTGCAAGCTCTGTGCGACGCCAGCCTGAAGCTTCACCCCGGCGAGCTCATCGCGGTGATGGGACCTTCAGGCTCAGGCAAATCCACCCTGCTAAATGTCGCTGGCCTGCTGCAACGCCCAAATTCCGGCGCAGTGCTGGTACACGGCGAAGACACCGCCGGCTTGAGCGATGCCAAGCTTGCAGCTTTTCGACGAACCAAGATCGGGGTCGTCTTCCAACGCTTTAATCTCGTTCCTGAGCTCACCGTGGCTGAAAATATCTCACTACCCCTCGAACTCGATGGGCAAACCCCCTCCAAACTGCAAGAGGCTATTAGCGAGGCTCTTGGCTCAGTTGGGCTTGAAGGCCTCGAAGATCGCTTCCCCGATGAGATTTCCGGTGGACAACAACAGCGCGTTGCCATCGCTCGCGCCCTCATCGGTTCACGCGATGTGTTGCTGGCAGACGAACCAACCGGCGCTCTCGATACCGCCACCAGCGACGCCGTAATGAAAGTGCTGCGAGAGCGAGTAGATCATGGCGCAGCCGGCCTGCTTGTCACCCACGAGGCCCGCTTTGCCGGGTGGGCTGATCGAGTGGTGTACATGCGCGATGGCCGCCTCAGTGAGGATAGGGGTGTGTGATGGCTACACTCCACACCGTCAAAGCTTCCCTTCGCCCCACACTGCGCGATGCCCGCAAGCATTGGTGGCGCTCACTGCTCGCAGTAATCCTTGTGGCTCTCCCCGTTGGGGTATTCGCCTTTAGCACCAGCTCAAGTGCGATTTACACCAAGGCTTCCCAAGCAGTAGAACAGCGTAACGTCGCCACCTTCTTTGGCGGAAGCTGCCAGCAAAATGTCGAAGGATGGGATGCCGATTGCGAGGGTAACTCCGCCAAGGGTGCCGGCCCTTCCGATGCCCTCAACCAAGCCCTACCCAGTGGCTTCGAGGCCACGATCAATGCCGATACCACCGCCAAGATTCAAGCCGTCTCAAGCAAGAAGATCTCGCACCATACCGGCCTTGCTATCCGCGCACCAGAAAACCTGCGCATGGGTGATGCCACCCCAGGTATAGGAGACATTGCGCTACCCGTGGATACCGCCCAACGCATCGGAGTCCACCCTGGCGACAAGGTGAAGGTGGAAGTAAGCACGCAGACCCCGAAGGATCAGCAGCTTAAGGCCACAAAAGAACTCACGGTAAACCAGCTCATTGGCAGCGCTAACGCAGTGATCATCCCCGGCACACTGTTTGAGCCCGAGCAGTTGAGCAACTCAGTGGAATCCTCCTGGGTGCTCAGTGGCCCACGCCCCCTTTCCTGGGACGATGTGAAGGCCTTGAACGCCAAAGGCTTCGTGGTGCGTTCCCAAGACGTCATGGATAATCCACCCCCAGCCGAGGAGCTCTACCCTGGCTTTGAAGATTCCTCGGTCGTGCGGGACTTTTACTTCAATGACACTGCCTTTTTGGTCATGAGCATCGCAGCCTATGCCATCATCGCCATCCTCATCTTGCTCGTGGTGGCACCTGTGTTTGCCATCAGTGCCTCCAAGCGCGGCGAAACCTTCGCGTTGATGCGAAGCCAAGGAGCCACCCGCCGTGATATCCGAATTGCCGTGCTCGGTTACGGCCTGGTCGCAGGTGTTGTCGGCGCACTGCTCGGCACCGCTTTGGGCCTTATCGCGTGCTTTGTGTTCTGGCGCATCAAAGCCCCGAGCGTGCAATTTGCAACCCACCTCGAGTTGCTGCCCATCGGCATGATCTTTGCCATTATCGGAGCACTCATCGCCTCCTATCTCCCCGCCTGGCTTGCCGCACGCAGCAACATCAGCCAAGGCGCTGATGGCGGCAGAATCGACCGGGTGCGCCGTTGGCACAATTGGATGGCAATCGGACCCGTGATGTTGCTGGTGTTTTTCATCTTCGCCGGGCTTTCACAGGCCTCAGCATTCGGAACGCTGCCGCTTTACGCACTGTGGTTTGCTTCTCCATTACCCCTGCTCTACGTACTGATCGCCACCGTGTTATCTGTACCTGCCGTCATCTTTGGCTGCGCGGTACTGCGCAAACCACTGATGCTGAGGCTTGCCGGGACCCTCATGCGGCGCCAAATGCTACGGTCTGGCTCTGCGCTTGCAGCCCTGGCTGGCATCACCCTCATCGCCTTTACCTTGGTCAGCACTGAGGATATGCGCACCCAGCGCATGGTTGATCTCACTGCTCGAAGCTATAACACCGCCGCTATTGGTTTCGCCGCGACCGAGCAGGATCCTGAATTCCCGACGCATTCCCCTCAGTCGCTTACTGCTGCAGCCAGTACGGTAGCGGCCGAAGTTCCGGTGAAAAAGAAAGTAGATGTGTACCACACCGGAGGTGCTGTGATGCTGCCTGGGTTATCAACGCAGCATTGCCCTCATAACCAAAGCATCGAGGTAGCTAGCTCGGCGTGTGACGTCCCAGAAAGCGATAATCCGGCAACATTCCTCCTGGGCACCTATCTCGAGCCATTAGTCGCTGAACCTGAGATTCTGGAGTTTTTCAACTTAGAAGGTAATGATTTGGCTCAGGCTCAACGAGCACTCGAGCAGGGCAAGGTGCTGGTATCAAAGGACGCTCAGCTCGATGGTGTCCAGGAGCTCGAAACCTCCTTCGATGACGCTCACCCAAAGCTTCAAAAGGTCGAGGTGGCCTCGCTTTTGCCCGGACATACCTCCGAGATGGTGATGACGCCTCAGGTGGCAGAAGAGTTGGGATACACCCCAAGCTTTTGGGCCTCGATGTTATTGCTTGAGCACCCCCTTGATGGACGCACCGTACAGACACTTGACACAACACTGCGCGAATCCGCACCCGATGTGTTCCTCTACACCTATCCGGCAGAGAAAACCGTGCAGGATCGGCTGCTGTTAAGCGGGCTCTTGCTTGTGCCACTGGTTCTGGTGGTGGCTATTAGCGCGGTGCTCGGTCTTGGAGATCTGCGCAGAATGCAGCGCCAGATTGCCAATGTTGGCGCAACACCCGCACAGCTTCGCGCTTTAGGTGCTACCTCCACATGCCTTCTCGCCGCCTTGGGCACGGTGGTGCCGATGCTGATCGCCATGATGAGCATTTGGATTAGCTCAGAAGGGCCAACATACGGCGAAGATGGCACGCTGCTTCGCTTTGGTCAGCGTGATTGGGTGCATTTTGATCCAATACTGGTGCTGAGCTTGGCCGTGGTGTTCCCGCTTGTGGCCTTATGCATCGGGGCGGCCATGAGCTGGCGCCAGCAAACAGTGCGCTATCGCATGGACTAGTTCCACACACCCCAGGCAACTGCTTGCCTGGGGTGTCGTGTTTGTTTAGAGCTTTTCCATTGGAAGTCCTGGCAGGAGCATCAAGCGCACCGTTCCTGATGAACCAAAATCGATCGTTGCCGTGGATGTTCCCCCAACTGCTGTGACCTCATTGACAGTTCCGAGCCCGTACTTATCGTGGTTCACGCGGTCACCAACCACCAGTTTGAGTGCAGGTGTGCTCGAACGCGTGGGCATTTTTGGTGCGACCTTGCGTGCTCGACCGGCCTGGGGGTGTCCACCTGAGCCCCATCCCCCACCGTTGAAGCGTTTGGCACCATAGCCACCCCAGGGGTCTTGAGCCGTGGGTTCTTCCCGGCGCCAATCCATAAGCTCTTCTGGAATCTCTGAGAAGAATCGTGATGGCGGGTTGGTCACTGCATTGCCCCAGCTCGAACGCAGCATGGCGCGCGAGAGGTAGAGATGCTTGCGTGCGCGTGTAATGCCGACATAGGCCAGGCGTCGCTCTTCGGCGAGTTCTTTGGGATCTCCAAGCGCACGCATGTGGGGAAATTGCCCATCTTCCCAGCCGATCAGGAACACCACGGGAAATTCCAGGCCCTTGGCGGTGTGCAGCGTCATGAGCGTGACCACGCCTTGTTCGTGTTCTGGAATTTGGTCGGCATCGGCTACCAAGGACACACGCTCAAGAAAGGCCTGGATGCTTCCGGGTGCCGCTTCGCCTTCTTCTGTGCTTATTTCGCTGCCGTCCATTTGCTCATAGGCAAGCTGATTGGCAGCTTCTGAGGAAAACTCGCGAGCCACGGAGACTAATTCCTGGAGGTTATCCAGCCTTGCGCGATCTTGAGGATCATTGCTTTGTTCCAGTTGCGCCTTATAGCCAGTGACATCGAGAATGCGGGCGATGATCTCTCCGATATCTGGCAGCCCGCTGAGCTCACTGATGAGTTGCTCGGCCTCTGAGCGCAGCCCGTCCATCATGTCCACGAATTGCGAGACGGCCTTGGCGCTGCGTGGATTTAAGGCGCTGACGTGGCCAGCGCGGGCGTCGATAAGCGCCTGGTGCAAACTCACCTGATGGTGCTGGGCATGCAGTGCGAGGGTGGCAATGGCTTTCTCGCCGATGGCACGACGAGGGGTGTTGATGATGCGCCTTAAAGAGACTGTGTCTTCCGGATTATCCAGCAGACGCAGATATGCGATCACATCGCGGATTTCTTTGCGCTCATAAAATCGGGTGCCGCCTACCACCTTGTACGGGATGCCGGTGCGCATGAATACATCTTCAATCGCACGCGAGGAGTTATTGGTGCGATACATCACCGCGATATCTTCATAGGCCACGCCTCGAGCCTCAAGCGCATCAATCTCGTTGGCAATAAAACGCGCCTCGTCGTGCTCATTATCGGCAACATAGGCGGCGATCTGCTCTCCCTGCCCAAGCGCGGTCCACAGCTTTTTATCGCGGCGGTGTTCATTTTGGGAGATCACCGCGTTCGCGGCACTCAAGATGGTTTGGGTGGAGCGATAGTTCTGCTCCAGCAAAATCGTGGTGGCCTGGGGGTAGTCCTGCTCGAACTCTTCAATGTTTCTGATGGTGGCGCCACGGAAGGCATAAATGGACTGATCCGAATCACCCACCACGCACAGCTCACTGGCATCTGGCCCAGTGCCTACCAGCTCACGCACGAGCACATACTGCGCATGGTTGGTGTCTTGGTACTCATCGATGAGCACGTGGCGGAAGCGGCGACGATAGTATTCGGTGACCTGGGGGTGCTCGCGGAAGATGCGGACTACTTCCGCGATCAGATCATCGAAATCCACCGCATTGGATTCACGCAGCCGTGCTTGATAATCCACGAAGACTTCCGCCACCGTCTTTTCAAAGGGATTGCGGGTATTCATCGCCTCTGCCAGCGCTGCCTTGGGATCCCGCAATTCGTTTTTCAGATTCGAAATAGCAGTGGCGAGCACCCGAGGGGTGAACTTTTTAATGTCCAGGCCCTGATCCTTAGCAATCATCTGCAGCAGGCGCTTGGAATCATCGGAATCGTAGATAGTGAAATTGCTATTGAGCCCTCGAACAAGTTGTGCTTGTTCACGCAAAATACGCACGCAGGTGGAGTGGAAGGTAGCAACCCACATCCTTGAGGCCACAGGGCCGACGAGCTCTGTGACGCGCTCGCGCATCTCGGCTGCGGCTTTGTTGGTAAAAGTAATAGCCAAAATCTGGCCGGGGTGCACGCCCCTGGCGGCCATGAGATAGGCGATCCTTCGCGTGAGCACTGCCGTTTTACCCGAACCGGCACCGGCTACGATCAGCAGCGGCGATCCGGTGTGCTCAACGGCCTGACGCTGCTGAGGATTTAAGCCCTGGGTGAGCTGCTCAGCATTTGGGTTGGGCGTTTGCGCAGGCGCACCATCGAAGCTGTGCTGTGGTGTGCGTGCTTGGAAAGGATTGGCCTTTTGAGGCTCGAATGGGGATTGCTGCGTGCTATTCATCGCCTACCAACCTACAACCCAACCCCCGATTAGCATTCGAACACCTGTAGCTTGGCCTGCCCCTGCCCTCTTTTTGTGCCAAGCGTGGCACAATAGTTGCTCATGAGCGAGGAGCAGCTGTTTGAAATCCGTATGCCAAGTGGCACCGATGATCCTTTGTCTGATGCCGAGATCCAGCGCTATCGCAAAGAAATCGATCGACTTGATCGAGAGATCCTCGATGCGGTCAAGCGTCGCGCGCTCATCTCTAAGGCGATTGGCCAAACTCGCATGGGCTCAGGTGGCACTCGTTTGGTGCACACCCGCGAAGTAGCCATTATCAACCAATTCAGAAAAGAAATTGGCGAGGAAGGCCCAGTGCTTGCAGGTTTGCTCTTAAGAATGGGCCGCGGCAAGCTCGGCAACGCCTCCGAGCAATAGCAAGCAATAACACCGAGCAGTAGCTCGCATCAGCGCCACGCATAAATGACCGAAGGCCTCGATTCACATTGCTGTGTTTCGAGGCCTTGAGGCGTTTTAGGGCCTACCCGCCGCCACGTTGCAGTGGCGGGTTGTGCACCTTGGCGAGGTTATTTTGGCAAAGAGATGAACTGGGTTTCGAGGAACTCGTGGATGCCCTCAAAGCCGCCTTCGCGGCCGATACCCGATTGCTTTACGCCACCAAATGGGGCAGCCGGATCAGAGAGTGCACCCTTGTTTACTGCCACCATGCCGGCTTCGATCTTTTCTGCCACATTCAGTGCTCGCTCTAAGCCGGAGGAGAAGACGTAGGCTGCCAAACCGAATTGCGTGTCGTTGGCCTTTTGCACAGCTTCTTCATCGCTGGTGAAGGTGCTCACTGCGATCACTGGGCCGAAGATCTCGTTGTCCAGGATCTCTGAGCCATCGGGGATATTGCCAAGGACGGTGAGCGGGTAGTAATAACCTTCTTCTGGCAAGCCCTCGGGCAGTGCATCTCCAAGATAGCGGGTAGCACCGCGCTCTAGGGCGTCGTCGACAAGCTTGGATACCGTCTCCACCTGATCGGTGCCCGAAAGTGCTGCGTAGTCCACATCTTCCAAGGTGGCAGGGCCTTGGCGGAGCTGCTTCATGCGCTCCACCACGCGCTGGGTGAATTCCTCGGCGATGCTTTCTTGCACCAGGAAGCGGTTGGCGGCGATGCACACCTGGCCCGCGCCACGCATCTTCGCAGTTGCTACGGCCTCCACTGCGGTGTCCATGTCGGCATCATCGAGCACCACATACGGGGCATTGCCGCCGAGCTCGAGCGAGACGCGAATGGACTTCTCTGCTGCTTTTTGTGCGAGCATCTGACCAATTTCAGTGGAGCCGGTGAAGGTGAATTTGCGCAGGCGGGCATCTTCAAGCAGGGAGGATACGTTCGAGGCCTTATTGGAAGGCAAGACGGCAACCACGCCATCTGGCACACCTGCCTGCTGCAGCAGCTTGGCCAGGTACAGCATGGTCAGCGGGGTCTTTGAGGCAGGCTTGACCACCATGGTGCAGCCAGCAGCCAGCGCTGGTGCCAGCTTGCGAGCACCCATGGCAAGCGGGAAGTTCCAGGGGGTGACGGCAAGGCAGGGGCCTACTGGAACGTGGCGAACCACGATGCGGGCGTTGCCTGCTGGACTTTCGCGATAATCGCCGCGAACACGCACGGCCTCTTCTGCAAACCAACGGAAGAATTCCGCAGCATAGGCAACTTCGCCCTGGGAGTCCTTCAGCGCGCGGCCAAGTTCGAGGGATTGGATCAGGGCAAGTTCATCAGCGTGTTCGTGGATGAGCTCGAAGGCCTTGCGCAGGATCTCAGAGCGTTCGCGGGTAGAGGTTGCAGCCCACTGCTCTTGTACTTCTACGGCCTTATCTAGCGCCTCGCGGGCGTCGTCTTTGCTGGCAGAGGCCACAGTGGCCAGCACGGTGCCGTTGGAGGGGTTATATACCTCGACGGTGCCGCCATCTGATCCATCGCGGAATTCTCCGCCGATGAATAGGCCGGTGGGGACATCTTGAGGCAATTCAGTTGGGAAATTCTGTGCAGTCATGCCACTACTGTAGCGGCGATACGGCCAGGATGTGTGATCGACGGTACAGGCTATTTTTACGCTCCGGGAGGTCACAGCAACTGTGATGAATTTGGAGTGCTCGATCAGAGCGATTCGGACAAAACTGGACTAGCGTTAGAGGTGAACTCATGACCGATCGGAAATAAAGTCGGTATAAAACAAAACTTGGATTTCCCAAGCTCAGGCAAAAGGCATGCGCTTTTGTGCCTGCGTGGGATTTCCCAAGCTCGTCTAGAGAAACGGAGCTCGACTATGTCATTCGACGTCACTGCCACACCGCAATGGGAGGCGCTAGGCAAGCGCCACGAGGCGCTGCAGGCCACCGATTTGCGCACACTTTTTGGCGCAGACGTCAATCGCGCCGAGCGCTTCAGCTTCGATGCCGCTGGGCTGCACGTCGATTTGTCGAAGAACTTCATCGATGCCGATACCCTCAATGCTCTTGTGGATCTGGCCAACGCCGCTGATCTAAAGAACAAGATCGAGGCCATGTACCAAGGCGAGCACATCAACAACACCGAGGATCGCGCAGTACTACACACCGCCTTGCGCATGCCGGTAGAAGATGAGCTGGAAGTCGATGGCCAAGACGTGGCCGCCGATGTGCACGAGGTGCTCGCTCGCATGCGTGACTTTGCCACGGCCCTGCGCTCCGGTGCGTGGTTGGGCTATACCGGCCACACCATCAAGACGGTGGTGAACATCGGCATCGGCGGTTCCGATTTAGGTCCCGCTATGGCAGTGAAGGCACTGCGCGCTTATGCCACCGCGGGTATTCATGCCAAGTTCGTCTCCAACGTCGATCCCGCCGATATGGTGGCAGTACTGGATGAATGCGACCCCGAATCCACCTTGTTTGTGGTGGCCTCTAAGACCTTTACCACCCAAGAAACCCTGGCCAATGCCCATGCCGCCAAGCGCTGGGTATTGGAGAAGTTCGGAGATGAAGCCGCGGTAGCAAAGCACTTCGTGGCCGTTTCTACCAACGCCGAGAAGGTTGCCGAATTCGGCATCGATACCAAGAACATGTTCGGCTTCTGGAACTGGGTTGGCGGGCGCTACTCCGTGGATTCCGCCATCGGCTTGTCCCTGATGACCGTGATTGGCCCCATGGACTTCATGCGCTTCCTCGAAGGCTTCCACGCCATGGATGAGCACTTCCGCACCGCCGATTTCCGCGAGAACATCCCCGTGCTCATGGGCTTGCTGGGCGTGTTCTACAACGACTTCTTCGGCGCAGAAACCCACGCGGTGCTGCCTTATTCCGAGGATCTTGGCCGCTTCCCCGCCTACTTGCAGCAGCTCACAATGGAGTCCAACGGCAAGTCTGTGCGCCGCGACGGCACCCCCGTGACCGCTGGTACCGGCGAGATTTTCTGGGGCGAGCCCGGCACCAATGGCCAGCACGCCTTTTTCCAGCTCATGCACCAGGGCACCAAGCTGATCCCCGCAGACTTCATTGGTTTTGCCCGCCCCAAGCAGGATCTGCCCACCGCGAGTGGCGAGGGTTCCATGCACGATCTTTTGATGAGCAACTTCTTTGCCCAAACCAAGGTCCTGGCCTTTGGCAAGACCGCCGAGGAGATCGAGGCCGAAGGCGTTGCAGCCGAGGTTGTGCCCCACAAGGTGATGCCGGGCAACCGCCCCACCACCACCATCCTTGCCGAGGAACTCACCCCCTATGTGCTTGGTTCCTTAATCGCCCTGTATGAGCACATCGTGTTTACCCAGGGCATGATCTGGGACATCAACTCCTTCGATCAATGGGGCGTTGAGCTGGGCAAGCAGCAGGCCAATGACCTTGCCCCGGCCGTCAGTGGCGAGCAGGACGTCGATTCCGGCGATTCCTCCACCGACGAGCTCATCCGCTGGTACCGCTCCAAGCGCTAAGGCCTCTTAGCTTTTACGCGCCACCCCTTCCCCACCTCACATGCCAGGTGTGGGAGGGATGGTGTTTTTTGCGGTGACAAAGAGAAAACCAGCCCCTTACTGCACATTTCGCAGCACAGGGGGCTGGTGTCTTCTACCAGGCAGTACATGACGATTAGCACAGCACGCCAGCACCTTTGCTAACTCAGCACGCCAGCACCTTTGCTAATTCAGCACGACAGCGCCTTTGCTAACTCAGCAAGAAGGGCAACGCAACGCACGCCACGACGGTGCCAAAGATGATGGCGGCAAATAGCTTGCCCTGCCAGCGGGCATAGTTGAAGTCAATGCCGATGCCAAAGCGACGCTCAACTGTTACGCGCGGATCCTTAGGGTTGTAGTAGAAAAGCCCGAACTTGTAGTGGTCATTGACGCCTTCTACCTCGGCCCCCTCTGGCATCCTCCCGGATTGCTGGGCCTTTTCGATTGCTCGCTGCAAACCTCGCGTTTGCGCACTGGCCCACCAAAGCAACAGCACCAGCACCACCAGCACGAGAATCATGATGCCAATGAACAGTCCCATCCCATCCATCACGTGCTGGTACTGGGGCAGCACCGAGCACACTTGAACCACCGCGATTACAAGTGCCAGCGCCAGGCTGATGTAAGCAATCATTTTGGCTGTCAGCACCCGGTTGAGTTCACTTTGCAGGCGCCGGTCAATGGGGTGATCTTCGGATTCATTTTGCTTCATCGCGTAGGTGGCAAGCCCGGTCACGACCACCATGAGCACAATGGTGCCGATGAAGATAAAACTGCCCATAAAAACAGCGCTGATCGATTTCGGCGCAAAATCATCCGGCCCGTCTGCGCCCCAGTGGGTGGGCACCGGCGAGGGAATGTCTTCCCATCGCATCCCCACATACGCCATTGCCCCACCGATGATGAGTGCACACAGCAGGTAGAGCCACTTCACGCTGTGTGTAGAAGGCCTCGGGTGATCTATGCGTTGCCACAGTTGGGCGTTATCCATGATGCTTCCTCTCCGGCTTTCTTGTTGAGCACCAAAAGCCTCTTTGCCGGCTGGTCGCTTAAGTTTGTAGCTTAGGTCACATACTATCGGAGGCAATACAATAGGGCAATGCTTGAAGCTAACCACCACCACGTTGTACGGATCCGTCCGAGCGAAGGCCCGCACGAATACCAGCAGCTCGTGCACATTTGGGAGGCCAGCGTCCGCGCCACCCACACATTTTTGAGCGAGCAGCACTTCGAAGAAATCCGCGGCCACCTCGCAGAGGGCTACTTCCCCCAAGTCGAACTCCACGTCGCCACCATCGCCGGGAAGCCTGTGGGCTTTAGCGGCACCCACGGCGATAGCTTAGAGATGCTCTTTATCCACCCCGATTGGATGCGCCACGGCATCGGCACCCGCCTGCTCAACCACGCCCTCGAACGCGGCATCACCCGCCTGGACGTTAACGAAGAAAACCCGCAGGCCATCGCCTTCTACCAGCGCCACGGCTTTTCCACCACATCACGCAGCGAAACCGACGAGGCCGGCCTGCCCTACCCCATCTTGCACATGGTGCGCTCTTAGCTTTTCGACGCCCCCGCTACCTACCTCAAACGCCACCCACTGGGCAGACCGCGATACAGAGACCAAGCAGTGGAAGTACATAGCACGAGCGTGATGAGAACTTTGGCGGGAGTGGCGTCCAAACGCGCGCCTACATAGGCGGCGAAGAAGATGGTGCCGATCAGCAGCGCGCGACGAGCCTGCGGAGGTGCCCACGCAAAAGTCAAAGCCGTGAGAACCAGTGCTGCACCGACGCTGATCGTGTAGGAAGCGCTGCCATCAAGTGAGTACATCGCGATCAATTGCGCTAGCAGCAACAGCAGCGCTGCGGGGATCCATTTCTGCATGGCTTGAAGTATTCCTCAGCAGTAAGACATGAACGAAATGGAAGAACAATCCAAGGCAGCACCCACCCGGAGATCAACGGCGCATTGTCTTTGCTGTGCAGGGGAGTTGAAGGCGGTGGGGCGTCGACAAGCCTGTTGTTGAAATCTTCATAATCCCAGGTCTTGGGGTATCCTCCCCTGAGTAAAAATTTTCTTACCCCGTGAAAGGCCTCGATCCGTGTCCCAACCAGCTCAAAAGCCAAACACCATTAGCAGCAAGATTGCCCATGTGATGGACGATTCCATTAAGGTGCCTGGCACGCAACGGCGCTTCGGACTCGATCCGGTCATGGGTCTGGTGCCAGGTGTCGGCGCGGTCGCCGGCGCGTTGGTGGCGATGGGCATTGTGGCCGACGCGATCCGCTATCGCGTGCCAATCATCGTGCTGCTGCGCATGGGGTTGATGATCATGGTGGATATGATCATCGGCGCAATCCCTTTCATCGGCCAGGCCTTCGACTTCGGTTTTAAGGCCAATAAGCGCAACCTGCGCCTGCTGGAAGAGGCCATCGCCAGCCCAGAGGCAAAGCGCAAGGAGGCCAAGGCCTACATCATCGGCGCGATCCTCGTCTTCGTGCTCTTGCTTATCCTCATCCTGGTGGGATCTGGTGTGGCCATCTACTTCATCGGCAAGGCGCTTGGGCTTTGGGGCTAAGGCGAATACTCATCACCTGCCCCTGATGCGGGTGCCACGCTGCACTCATCTCGCCGCCGAGGTTGCAAACGCCTCGGCGGCGTTTCTTTTTTGCTTGATACAGGCCACCGCCCACATCCGGATGTTTTGCAGCATCGCAGAAGCTACTGCACGTTTACTACCCTCCTTCAGGGTCTAGGCATTGCTGCGGCGTTGAAGCCAGCGATAACGTGAGGAGCAACCGCAAGCAAAGAAGGTGCATGCCATGAACTCCAAATTCACTCCCTTGATCGCATCCATCGCGCTGCTTGCCCTGCTGCTCGGGACGTTTGTATATGCGCTTATTTCCAAGCCATCTACTTCCATAACCTTGCAGTGGTTTCCTGCCATCTTTTATGTCGCGGTGCTGCTCATTGCCGCTCTGAGCATCGCTGCAATGCGTAGACACCGCCAGCACAGCCGCCCTGTGGCGATCATCCACACCATCTCGATGCTGTCAGTGATCCTTGGTGTTACTTCCTTCTACATCTTCAATGCCCCCACCACCATCAACATCTTCGGTTTCTTAACTGTTGCTGGTGGTTCAATTATTGCCTGCCTCAGCGCCATCCCCCTCGCCGTAAGCCCCGAGCCTCAGTAGCCCGTTTTTTGTCGATAGCCCAGCAGCATCCCAAGGTGTGGCTCGAAGTGTGATGGGCACCTGCCCTACACTTTCTGCCATGGGAGCATTGCTGTGGTTCAGAGATGATCTTCGAGTCCAAGACAATCTGGCGCTGCTTGCTGCCTGCGAATCTGCCGAGGAAGTGGTGGCGGTCTATCTGCTCGATGAGCACTCCCCTGAGATACGCCCCCTCGGCGGAGCGTCCAAGTGGTGGCTCCACCACAGCCTCAAAGCCTTGCACGCAGAGCTTAGAGCACTCGGCATTCAACTCATCTTCCGCACAGGTGCCGCACGCGAGGCAATCCCCGCTCTTGCGAAAGAAGTCCAGGCCTCGGCGGTGTTCTGGAATCGTCGCTATGGCGCTTCGCGAGCTATCGACGCCGATATCAAACAGCACCTCCACCACGAAGGCATCCAGGCGAGTTCTTTTCCTGGCCACCTGCTTTTTGAACCCTGGAACATCGCCAATAAGCAGGGCGATCCCTATAAGGTCTTTACCCCCTTCTGGCGGGCATGCCGCGAACAACCTGCCCCCGCCTACCCCAAGGATGCCCCCGATCCCCTTGGTGGCACCCCGAGCGACTTTCCCACAGCCTCATTGGATCAGATCCTGCCGCTGCCGACCTGGCCGCATGAATTTGCCCAGCACTGGCAACCCGGTGCGGCGGGCGCCTACGAGGCCTTGGAGGATTTCTTAGACCACACCATCGATGAATATGCCGATGGCCGTGATGTTCCTGCGTTGGGCCACACCTCCAAGCTTTCCCCGCACCTGCGTTTTGGTGAGATCAGCCCACGCGAAGTTTGGCATGCCGTGGCCGAGCACCCCGCGCATGATTCTGAGGGCGCACGGGTATTCCTCTCCGAGCTGGGTTGGCGCGAATTCGCCTGGCATACGCTCTATCGCCACCCCGATCTTGCTACCCGCGGCCTTGATCGCCGCTTCGATGCGATGGTGTGGGAGCACGACCCGGAGGGCTTGACACTGTGGCAACAGGGCAAGACGGGGTTTGGGCTTGTCGACGCAGGCCTGCGTGAGCTTTGGCGCACCGGCACCATGCACAATCGCGTGCGCATGGCCGCAGCTTCCCTGCTGGTGAAGAACATGATGATCGACTGGCGCCTTGGCGAGCAATGGTTCTGGGATACCCTGTTGGATGCCGACGAGGCCAGCAACCCTTTCAACTGGCAGTGGGTGGCCGGCTGTGGCGCAGACGCCTCACCCTATTTCCGCATCTTTAACCCCGAAACGCAGCAAAAGAAGTTCGACGCCAACGGCAAGTACGTCAACCGCTGGGCACCCGACTGGATGGCTCACACCCCAGTGGTCGATCTACGCGAATCGCGCGCCAGGGCACTGACCGCCTTTGATGCGATCAAGGGGCTGCCACGCTAGCTGATGGCCTCGCGCGGCCTAGTTCCCGCGCAGGGGCTGGCAGTGCGGGCACCACCAGATGATGCGCTCAAGTTCGGCACGTGGGTCGTCGACAAGCGAAGATTTTTCAATCAGGCTGCCGCAACGCCTGCAGGGTTTGTGATTGCGCCCAAACACATAGGAGGTTTCGCCTGCGCGGCGCACCCCGGTGGATACGCGAATGGGTGAAAGTCGGTTGTCCCACATCAGATTGCGCGTGACCTGAAGGATCCGATCCACGTCCACGTATCGCACTCGCTCGGCGGGATGCACCCCGCAAATAAAGCAGATCTCCGCGCGGTACTCATTGCCCACACCGGCGAGAATTTTCTGATCCAACAAGGCCAAACCGATGGCTCGATCAGGTTGCGCCAGCATCCGCCGGCGCGCTTCTTCTTCGCCGCCTTCCAACCAAGCATCGCCCAACACATCAGGACCTAGGTGGCCGATCTGGTTGTGGTATTCGCTGGTGGGATACACCCGCACCATGCCCAAATCGTGGCCTACCACCTCGATGGGGCGCGGCTGCGGGGCGCCTTCGAGCTCTAGTACTACGCGCGCACTAAAGCCTGGCTTGCGCCACTTATCACCCTTGAGGTGCACCGCCCAGGTGCCTTCCATTTTCAGGTGCGTGTGCAAGATCTCCGGGCCGAACTGCATAAAGAGGTGTTTGCCATAAGGCCACACGCGATCCACGATGCGCCCATCAAAATTAGCCAGGGCGAAATTGGGCACGCGGATGCTGGTGCCAAGCACCTCGCGGCCTTGCATGAACTGCATGCGCCTGGATAGTTGATAGACGGAATCACCCTCTGGCATGCACAACAGTGTATGACTTGTTGGCATGAGCACCACGCACCCATCCCCGCTCGGCGGCAGGCGCCCCACCCGCGATGAGCTTCCCGGATTCTATGACCATCCTGTCAGCGACCGCCTACCGGAACCCGGCGCGCCACAATTAGAGCTTCTGATCGTCGGTGTGAACCCTGGTTTGTGGACGGCCGCCGTCAACGCCCCCTTCGCGCACCCCGGCAACCGCTTTTGGCCCTCGCTTGATCGCGCGGGCATCATCAGCCCCGTGGTGGATTGCTCCGCCGGCATGAGCGATAGCGACGAGCAACGCTTGCGCGAGCTTCGCATCGGCATTACTAACCTGGTTGCCCGCGCCACAGCTCGCGCCGACGAACTAGAAAAGCAGGAGCTTATCCGCGGGGCCCGCCGCGTGATTGATTTAGTGTGCGAGCTTGAACCCAAGCGCGTGGCCGTAGCCGGCATCACCGCGTTTCGCACGGCCTTCGGGCTGCGCAAGGCAAAGCTGGGCAAGCAAGATACCTCGCTGATTCCCGGCTGGCCTGCCCACGTGCCGCTGTGGGTTGTGCCTCAGCCAAGTGGGCTGAATGCGCACGAAAACATTGACACCCTGGCCGCCAAGTGGCAGGCGGTGATGCACGACTAGCGCCGCCAACCCCCAGAGCCGTACCCTCCGCGCTTCGGCCCGCGGTCGCGGAAGGGATTTAGGCCCTTCTCCCCCACGCTGCCATCGGGGTTTACACCGGTCTGGCCGTTGAAGGGCACATCTTCAAGCGCGCTGTTTAGATCACGGCCGCGTCTTGCACCCGAGCCCGTATCCACGGGTTGGCCGGCAATGCGGATACCGCGTGGGGTAATCGATGCCCCGGCACCGCGCATGAGCTCCACGTACCCGCCTGTCAGTGCTGCTTCGCCATTGACCTTCTCAATGACCAAGCGGCTGAGCATGTTCTGGCCTACCGCCTGGCTTAATGCTTGCACCACCAATTGTGCGAGTGCTTCTTGGCTAATACCGGGCGGAGGATCTAAGAGCGTGAGCGTTTTTCCGCCACGGGTGAGGTGGGCTGCAAGGAGGCCGTCGATAAGCACCACAACCGCACCGGCTGATCTGCTAAGTGTTCCTTGCACCTCTGGCCATGCCAAGGCCGCGCCATAGGGGTTGGCGGGATCGCAGGCAGCAAGGACCACCACGGTTGGTTCCTTGGTGCCACTGGGCCAGCCTTCAACATCTGGGGTATCGCTCAGGCCACGCAACCAGTCGATCACCGCAGGGGTAGAAAACTGTGCGCCACCGAGGCCTTCAATGATGTAGCCGCGCATGGCTTTACCGGACTCTTCAAAGCGCGTGAGCACGCGGTAGGCCAGCGCAAAGCCACCCAACACATCTTCTGCCACCACACTGCCGCGGGTGACCACACCATAGCGATCCAACCAGGCCTCGCCGTGGGCTACCGAACGGGCGGTGGCATCGGAATTGGCCAGCGGCGCCATGGCCCAACGGCCTTTCATATCCTCCGGTTGGCCAGCCCTTTGCGCCTGGGCAAAGCTGGTCCTGCCCATGCGTAAGCGGGAACGATTCGGTGTACGCCGTGCGCGGTACGATGCCTTGCCGCCACCTCCTGCTGCAGCAAGGCGCGCGCGGATCGGGGTGAAGCTATCGGGAGATACTAAGCCTGCCTCAAACAAGCCCCAGAGGGCCTCGCGGATTTCTAAGTCCGTGGCCGTGCCGTGAATCAAACCGAGGTCTTCGCCACTGACTTTCTCACGCAGTGCCGCAAATAAGAAGCTGCCGCCGTGGCGCATTACCTCAAGCAACTGGGTTTGTAAGTGGCTCAGTTCCACCTCTACAGGCTCTGGCATGAGCTCTGCTGCATAGTCACTCGGCAACAACATCACCCAAGGATCCGCTGCCCCAGCACTTCCTGCGCCCACCACGAGTACCTCACCGGAGGCGGTGAGCTCATCTAAGTCCAGTGGTGAATAGTTGCGCACACGCTGCGGTAATACCAGCGTTTCCCAAGCAGAAGCCGGAAGGCGCACACCGGCGAGTTGTTCGATCACGGCAAACACACCATCGGCACCCATGGCCTCGGGGCGTGTACCCATGGTGGCTACTTGCTGCCAGGCAGGCAGGAAACGCCCATAAGCGCTGGGGCTTACCGGCTGGGTTTCTGCACGCGCTGCCGCCAAAGAACGCGAGCGGATCGTCTTAAGCACCTCAGGGGCAACGTATTCCGACTCATCAATACCCTGGCGGAAATGCCCGCTGATCAGGCGACCATCTGCCTCAAAGGAACGCAAGACGGTATGAGCCACACCCGCTGCCAAACCAAAAGCGGCCTGCAGATCTGCCAACACAAATGGCCCTCGGGTGCGCGACCACCTGGCCACCAATTGCTCTAAGGCATCGGGAATGGTTTCTACCTGTGCTGCCACCCCAGGTGGAACGGGAATGCCCAAACCATCGCGCAACAGCGGCGCATCGAGTACTTGTGCCAGGTGTGGCACGCCTGCGATGCGCACCGTCATCACTCGGCCGGAAAGCGCGGCGGTGGATTGGGCATGCAGTTCCTCGGCGGATGCTGCGAAATTCGCAATATCGGGCAGTGCCTCAAGGGGTACGGGGCCAAGCACACGCAGGGCATCGGCAAGCTCCTCGGGGCTTCGGGCTTGGCGCTCGGCTGCCACGCGGCGCAGGCGCTGATCTACCTCGGTGATGATTTCTGGGTCCAGCAGATTGCGCAGCTCAACAGTGCCCAAGAGCTTGGCCAGCAAGGCTGGATCGAGTGCTAATGCTGCTGCTCGCTTTTCTGCCAGGGGCGAATCGCCCTCGTACATGAATGCGCCGGTGTAATTAAACAGGATCGAGGAGGCAAAGGGGCTTGGTTGCTGCGTGGTGACCTCCGCGATGCGCACCTTGCGCAAAGCAATAGCCCGCAACAGTGCCTGCAAGGAGGGCAGATCGTAGACATCCTTGAGGCATTCGCGCACCGTTTCCAAGATGATGGGAAAGCTCGGGTATTTGCGCGCAACGTCCAATAGCTGCGCGGCGCGTTGGCGCTGCTGCCACAAGGGCGCGCGTTTGCCGGGATGCTTGCGTGGCAACAGCAGGGCGCGAGCAGCACACTCACGAAAACGCGAGGCAAACAGTGCAGAATTGCCCACTTGTTCAGCAACAATCTGCTCAATCTCATCCGCATCCACCACAAACAGTGCCGCCGAAGGTTCTTCTTCTGCCTCAGGCAAACGCAGCACGATGCCATCATCTGAGCTCACAGCCTGAGCATCCATGCCCGTTTCTTGGGCAATGCGAGCACCCACCGCAAGCGCCCAGGCAGCATTCACGCCACGGCCATAGGGGGTGTGCAGCACCACGCGCCAATCACCTAATTCATCGCGGAAGCGCTCCAACACCAGGGTTTGCTCATCGGGCACGATGCCGGTGGCCTCGCGCTGCTCCTGCAAAAACGCCAGCAGGTTGCGGCGGGCACGATCATCTAAGCCAATGCCATCGAGTTCGCCTTCGTTGGCGAGCACGTGGCGTCGAAAAGCTCCCAAGGCTGCACCAAGTTCTGCCGGGCGGCCTGCTTGATCGCCGGACCAAAACGGCAAACGGCCTGTATGCCCTGGTGCCGGAGTAACAAGCACCTGGTCGCGAGTGATTTCTTCGATGCGCCAGCTTGAGGCACCGAGGGTAAAAATATCGCCCACGCGAGACTCGTAGACCATCTCCTCGTCCAACTCGCCCACGCGGCGCGGCACGCCCTCGCCGCCCACAAGGAACACCCCGAACATGCCGCGGTCTGGGATGGTGCCGCCGGAGGTGACGGCCACGCGCTGGGCACCGGGGCGAGCAGACATGATGCCATTGATGCGGTCGAAGGTGATGCGCGGGCGCAGCTCGGCAAAATCGGTAGAGGGATACACCCCGCTTGCCAGGTCGATCACGGCGTTGAACACATCGCGCGCAAGATCGCGATAAGGATATGCACGCAATACGGTTGCGTACCATTCTTCTACGTCCAGATCCTCCATGGACACCGCAGCGATGGTCTGCTGCACCAGCACATCCAGCGGATTCATGGGCACGCTGAGCTCTTCAATCAAGCCCTGGCGCATCCGCTGCACCGTCACAGCCGATTGGACCAAATCCGCGCGATGCTTGGGATAAAACGATCCCTTCGACACCGCACCCACCACGTGCCCGGCGCGACCAACGCGCTGCAAACCACTGGCCACCGAAGGCGGCGACTCCACCTGAATTACCAGCTCAACCGCACCCATATCGATGCCAAGCTCTAGCGAACTGGTGGCTACCACGGCCTTGAGCGCGCCTTCTTTGAGCATCGTTTCTGTCAGCGCGCGCTCGTCCTTCGACACCGAGCCGTGGTGCGCACGGGCAATCACCGCAGGCGCTTTGCCGGCAACATCGCTGGCCTTCATTAACTGTGCCGGGGTGCGCCGTAGTTCTGGCGATAGAGTCTCCGGCGCATGTTGCATCGCGTGCAACTCATTGAGGCGGCTGGTTAAACGCTCCGCAGTACGCCTGGAGTTGACAAACACCAAGGTAGAGCGGTGCGCCATGACCTCATCAAAGAGTTCTTGCTCAATAAAAGGCCAAATCGATCCCTGTTGCGGCAGCGCGGATTCTTGGCTTTGCTGCATCACGGCTGCATCTTCGGGCGTACCTTCCAGTGCATCTTCGGGTGCACCTTCCAGTGGGGACATCAAACCCAAGGGATCATCGATGGTGGCCTCACCGATGGTGGAACCAGGTTCCGGGGTAGGAAGATCCGACATATCCTCAACCGGCACATGCACATCGAGCTGCCAGCGCTTTTCTAAGGGCGGATCGACAATCTGCACCGGCCGATCCCCACCAAGAAACTTCGCCACCGTATCTAAGGGCCGCACCGTCGCCGAAAGACCAATGCGCTGGATGGGGTGCTGGGCAAGGCGTTCGAGACGCTCCAGGGTAAGGGCAAGGTGCACGCCGCGCTTGGTGCCAGCAAGCGCGTGGATTTCATCAATAATCACCGTCTCAACACCAGATAAGATCCCACCTGCTTTTGAGGTGAGCATCAAATACGCGGATTCGGGGGTGGTGATCAAAATATCCGGTGGTCTGCGCACTTGGCGCGAGCGCTCTGCTTGGGGAGTATCTCCGCTTCGCACCCCCACCGAAATCTCGGCCGGATCTAGCCCCAGGCGCGCAGCTACTTGGTTAATGCCATATAAGGGAGCGCGCAGGTTATTTTCTACGTCCACACCGAGTGCTTTCAGCGGCGAGATATACAGCACTTTTACCCCGCCGCCCTGCTTGGCAGTCTTTGGCTGCGCAGCGCCGGTGGGCAGCGCCATTTGGCCAGGGGCCTCCACTAAGCCGTTGAGCGCCCACAAAAACGCCGCCAAGGTTTTACCAGAGCCGGTAGGTGCCACCACCAGGGCGTGCTCACCGGCAGAGATGTGCCGCCAGGCTTGCTCTTGCACGGCCGTGGGCGCTGCGAAGACCTCTTGAAACCATGTGGCTACCTGAGGCCGAAAGCGCGTGAGAATGCTCTCGGTGGGAAGGTTGGACATGTGCCTATTCAACCAAAGATCTACACTGGCATACATGACTGCTCACTTTGATGATGAGACCTTAACCCGACGTCTCGCCCAAGGCACCGGCGAGGTGCTCAAAGGCGTGCGCAATGTCGGCGTGCTGCGGGGGCGCAGCCTGGGCGATGCAGGTGATGATCTCGCCCAAAACTGGATTGCACGCGTGTTGGAGCAACACCGACCAGATGATGGATTCCTCTCAGAAGAAGCCGCCGATAACCCCGAGCGCCTTGGCAAAGAACGTGTGTGGATCGTCGACCCGCTCGATGGCACCAAGGAATTTGCTACCGGTAGGCAGGACTGGGCGGTGCATATTGCGCTGGTAGAAAACGGCCACCCCACCCATGCTGCCGTGGGCTTGCCCGACTTGGGCGTGGTGTTTACCACCGCCGATTCCCGCGCGGTGAGCGGGCCGTATGCCAAGCGCATTGCCGTTTCACACAATCGTCCTCCGGCGGTGGCGGAATACATTGCCCAGCAGCTCGGATTTGAAACTGAACCAATGGGTTCTGCCGGCGCGAAGGCCATGCACGTGCTCTTGGGCGATTATGACGCCTATATCCACGCCGGTGGCCAATATGAGTGGGACTCCGCAGCGCCGGTGGGCGTAAGCCTTGCAGCGGGCTTGCACTGCTCGCGCTTAGACGGCAGCCCACTGACGTATAACAACAAAGACACTTACTTACCGGATGTGCTGATCTGCCGTAAGGAACTTGCCGAGGATATTTTGCGGATGCTGGCTGAATTCCGCGAAGAGCACGGTTCTTACTAGAGCGTGGGGTGCCTCTATTAGGCTAGGGGGCATGACCGCCATCCCAACGCCCTATGAGGACCTCCTGCGCAAAATTCTTGCCGAAGGTACCCACAAAGACGATCGCACTGGCACCGGAACGCAAAGCCTGTTCGGTGCCCAGATGCGTTTTAATTTGCAGGAGTGCTTTCCGCTGATCACCACCAAAAAGGTGCACATGAAATCGGTGATCGGCGAGCTTTTGTGGTTTTTGCGCGGCGATTCCAATGTGGAGTTCCTCCACGAACACGGCGTGAGTATTTGGGATGAATGGGCCGATGAGCACGGCGATCTCGGCCCGATCTACGGCGTGCAGTGGCGCTCTTGGCCCACCCCGGATGGCCAGCACATCGACCAGATTTTGAATGCCATCGACGTGCTCAAAAACAATCCCGATTCGCGCCGCAATATCGTAAGCGCCTGGAATGTTTCCGAGCTGCACAATATGGCTTTGCCGCCGTGCCACATGATGTTCCAGATGTATGTTGCCGATGGCAAGCTCTCGGTGCAGCTCTATCAGCGCAGCGCCGATATGTTCCTTGGGGTGCCTTTTAATATCGCCAGCTACTCGCTGCTTACCCACATGCTGGCCCAGCAAACCGGCCTTGAGGTGGGTGAATTCATCTGGACTGGTGGCGATTGCCACATTTACGATAACCACCGTGAGCAGGTACAACTGCAGCTTTCACGCGAGCCCAGGCCCTATCCGCAACTGAAATTGCACAAGGCTGCAAGCATCAACGATTACACCTTCGAGGATGTTGAAATCATCGGCTACGATCCGCACCCCGTGATTCGCGGCCAGGTGGCTGTGTAAAACGGTGGCTGTGTAAAAGACGGTGACGATGAAAGCGATTTGGGCGCAATCGATCGATGGTGTGATCGGCGATGGCAAGGATATGCCCTGGCATATTCCTGAAGACCTCGCCCACTTCAAACGCACCACCAACGGCGAGCCAGTGTTGATGGGGCGCAGCACCTGGGAGTCCATTCCCCCGCGTTTTCGACCCCTTCCCGGCCGGGAAAATCTCGTGTTATCTTCTCGCACGCCTGGCGATTGGTCCAAGGGAGCCGAGGTGATTGGGCAGCTTCCAAAGCTTTTCGACGCCTGGGTGATCGGCGGTGGCAGCGTCTACGCCCAAACACTGCCCTTGTGCTCCGAGGTAGTAATTACCGAGGTGGATGCACAGCTTGGCCCCGTTTTGGGTGATAGGGCCGTCTGTGCCCCCACGGTGGAAGACTTCGAACTCGTGTGTTCAGGCCAGTGGCAGGACTCTCGCGGCTGGGTGCTTGGCGCCGATGGGCAGCAGCATCCGGTGCGCTTTCGCATCAAGCACTTGCGCCGCAAGCAATAAATCACCACGATGGTAAGACATGAGCAACGAACAACATGTCACTATTTACGCCGCCGACTGGTGCCCTTTTTGCCAGCGCCTCCGCAAGGCGCTTGATCGCACCGAAACCCCTTATGCACTGGTAGACGTAGAAGCCGATGAGCAGGCCTCGGAATGGGTGAAGTCGGTCAATAACGGTGACCGCATCGTACCTACCGTGAAGTACTCCGATGGCACCACCGCCACCAACCCTGCTGCCTCTGAGGTTCGCCGCAAGCTCGAAGAACTCCAAGGCTAGACAACACCAAAGAAAAAGCGCCCTGATGGGCGCTTTTTTGCTTTTCTGCTCAGGCTACGGGGCGTCTTCTTCGAGTTCCCGAAGCAGATATATATCCATAATCCAACCGTGTTCGGCGCGCAGTTGCTGTTTCAGCTCTGCTACTTGCTCGCCAATGTCGCAGATATAGCCTTCGCGCAGCACCTGGTGCTCGGTGCCCAAGTAGGCGCCCCACCACATATAGGTGTTGTGGGTTGGCCCATCGAGCCAGCCTGCTCCACCGTCGAGCATGACCACGCAGTTGCGGCGATCCTTCGGCGATGCTTTGGCAAGGTTGCGCGCGGTGGTGACGTGGATGTCTTCTCCGATACGATTGAGCAGCATCTTGTGTTCTGCCGTGAGCAACTGGATTGCCGTCACACCGGGGATTACTTCTACTGTGGATTCAAGTCCCTCGTGGCGCTGCATCCGCTCGATAATCCTCAACGTGGAGTCGTAGAGCGAGGGATCACCCCACACAAGGAACGCCACGCTATCGGTGCTGTGCTCGCGGATGGCCTGTGCCAAAAGGCGAGCGCGTTCGGCATGCCAGCGGCGCACTTCTGCACGATAGTTCTCCGGGTTGCGATCCCTTGGGGGATCTTCCACCGTGACAATTGGCAAGTTGGGTGCGTGAGCACGAACGATCTGTTCGCGCAGCGCGAGCAGATCGTTTTTGGCGTCACCTTTATCCAAGGCCACTACGACATCAACGCGTTGGAGCGCCCGGATGGCTTTAAGCGTTAAAAGCTCCGGATCACCAGCGCCAATACCAATGACGTAGATGGTGCGCATCGGCTTATTCGTCGTCGTCATCACCGTAGAGTTCTGCGCGGTCTACCTCGGTGAGCAAGGTGTTGACGTTGGCGTAGGACAGGGAGTTCTGCTGGTGCAGGTAACGGTCGCACACTGCTGAAAGCTGCTTGGCGTCAAACTTATTCAGAGTGAGCAGACGGGTGAGGCTGCCGTCTTCTCCGAGCTCATCGAGGGCAAGGATCAGGCTATCGCCTTCCATCTTGACGTTGGCCACCACAGGGCGACGCTGGACATCGTGGAAAATTGGGTGAACGTTGCTCATTGCAAAACACTCCTTGTATCACGGGTGGTAGGTAGTAGCTCTAGCTTATTCCCTCAAAAGCAGTTTGTAAGCAGGATGGTTAAATTTCACTAACTTCCCTTGCAGCGAATTACAGCGATGCCCCTATATTGCGGTAGCATGTTCTCCGCCGATGAGATTCTCAAATTCTTCGCATTGGTACTGCCCCAGTAGCTCAGTGGATAGAGCACGGCTCTCCTAAAGCCGGTGTCGTAGGTTCGATTCCTACCTGGGGCGCTTTTTCTTTTTTGCTGCCACCGCAAGCACACCACCACGATGGCTCAGGGCCGTGCTGAATAGCGCTGCGCATCTCTTTCGGTTTCTTTGGTGCTCTTTTTCTCTTATATAGCGAGATATAGCGAGCCCACTTCAAGCATTGGATGCGTGCCACGATGTGGTGTTACCAGGGATCTCCTTTGGCATAGCGCCACTTCACATCTGTGTTCATACGGATATCTCTCAGTCAAGTGCCTGCCTCAGAATGGGGGTTACACCCGCTTTGTTGATCAAGCACCTTTCCAATTGCCCTTTCCTTTTCCAACATGAAATACTGTGACAGAAGTGAACTCCTGTGACTTGAGAGGTAAAAGATGAGCTTCAAGCGCGCAATCATTGCGTTGAGCACCCTCGGCCTTGCGGCCGCCATGATCCAGCAGCCCGCCCAAGCAGAAGAAAACCTGGTGTCCCAACTCCCCGGCGCTTCCACCGAAGGCACCGTGGTCATCAGCGATAGCCCGCACGTGCGCGTAGAAGTTGAACCTTTCAGCACCGAAGACTCCGCAAAAGTAACGGTGAAAAACAACTACGATCACGCCTTCGAGTGCTTCGCCCCCGGCACATCTACCGACCCAGCAACTCCCGAGAAGCTGCCGAATGTGCTCAGCGAAGCGCGCATCATCAACGACTCGATGAATTACTACCGAGCACAACCATTCCTGCCCAAGGACGGCAAGAATGTGCCAGTAATCGGTGTGATCCCCACCGATATCTTCCTGCAATACGTGCCAGAGGGAAGCTCCGGCCGAATCTTCGGCGCCGAGACTGCAGCGCGTGCCGAGCTTTCGCGCCAGTGGGATCGCGCACGCATCGCCGGCCACACCGGTGAGATCGCTCCTTTTACCTTGGATGCATCTAGCACCAAGGAGATCACCGTCAAGCTCAACACCCCAGGCCATGGCCCTCGCACCGACTTTGATGCTGGCGTCTTGCTGTATTGCACCGATGTAGAAGATCAGCAGGCCTATGTCTTTGCAGGCTATGAGCCGGGCGTAAACCCCATGTGGTCAGGCCTGAGCTCTGCAAGCAACCCAGCAATCAACGGCTCTTCGAACCGAAAGTAGGACGGCTCAGATGAAATCTTTCACCCGATTCACCAGCGTTGCCGCCGCCTTGAGCTTGGGCGCTTTGGCGCTACCGGCTCATGCTGCCAATGTTGTTCCCGGCGCAGAAACCACCGCCGAGGTGGTGATCACCGATAGCACTGCGCTTGAAGTCACAGTCGATCCCGCCGACGCAGCAGCCACCGCTATTTCCGGCAAGGTACGAAACACCTCCGAAGAGACCTTCGTGTGCGCTGGTGCAAAAGGCACCGACGCAACCGCAGGCGATGTTGCCCCAGCAGAGCTTGTGGCAAAATCTGCTGCCTACTACCAAGCACACCTCTACCGCGTTGCCCCTGAGCTGCCGGTGAAAAGCCCGGAGCTTCCCATCTTCGGCCAGCTCAACCTGGGCACCCTTGACCTTGGATCCTCTCAGGGCGCACTGCAGGGTTCTGGCCCGTTGCTTGGTCAGGCCAATGGCATCCGCAACACCATTGCCAAAGAGTATTCGGATGCCCGCATGGCAGGCCATGTTGGGCTGATTAAGAAGTTCACTATTCCTGCTGGTGAAACCGTGGAGTTTGAAGCGGCGTTGCCTGCCCCTGCCAAGGGCGCTCGCACCGATTTCCAGGCCGCTGCCTTTTTAATGTGCACCCCAAGCGAGAGCAAGCAGCCGCACGTCTTCACCGGCTATGAAGGCGGCAGCCCAGCAAAGTTCTTGGGATCATCTTCGCTTCCCAAGCTGCCTGCCAAGCCTGAAAACGAGCCACCTGCTGCAGCAAGCACCAATGGAGAGGATGAAGCCTAATGTCAAAACGTGCTTTCTTCGCAACTGCCGCGGCCATGAGCATCGCCGCGAGCGCCTTGATCACCCCCGTAGCCCACGCCGCTGGCGTTGAGGCAAGCCATAGGGATCGCGACTCCATCTTCAACCGCAGCGTGAGCTCCAGCGAGGTCACAGTCGGTCAAACCCTCACCTACACCCAAAGCTTTGAGCGCAGGGCTCGCACCGATGCGATCTACTCCTGGATCAATAAGGTGAACTCCTGCCTGGAGTATGTTCCTGGTAGTGCCAAGCTGAACATTGCAGATCAGACACAAAATATCGAGGCCGCGCAGGTGAAGGCCACCTCGGGTAGCACCACCATCAGTGCCCCCAATGGCAAGTGGACCTACTCTGCTGATCAGCCACATACATTCCAGTTGAGCTACCGAGTCACGCAAGCCTGTGCCAGCGAGCAGACCTTGGAATCTGGTTTTAGCTATGAGTACGACGGATTTTTTTGGGGTAGCAAAACCAACAAAGACTACCCAGCCAGCAAATTCAACGGCGGCCCCGCAGCGCAGGTGGTTGCCAAGATCAAAACTGCCAGCACCACTACCCTGAGCCCCCTGCCTGAGTACGTGGCCATTGGTGTGGAAACCCCGCTGATCGCCACGGTGCAAGCAGACGATGCCGCCACACTTCAAGGCCAAGAGATTCGCTTTGAAGCCGGTTCGGAAACGCTGTGTAGCGCAAACCTGAATGCCGAAGGCTTCGCCACCTGCAAATGGAAGCCTGCAAGCCTGGGTGAAAAGAGCGTGAAGGCACGCTTTGGCGGCACCGACGCTATCGCCGCTTCGGAGTCTGAGGCTTATAAGGTCAAGGTCTTAAGTGCAGTGCCGAAGCAGCCTCAAGATCTCACCTTCACCGAGGAGAAATTGAACGATCAGGTGCACACCATCGTCAGTGGTAAGGCCACCCCCGGCGCGGTGGTTGAGGCTTTGGCTCCCGGTGGTAATCGCTGTGTTGCCACCGCGGATGAAGACGGCAACTTTAGCTGCAACCTCGGCTACCTTCCCGCGGGTAAGGAGCGCGGCGTTGCGGTCACCGAGAAGATCGATGGTGTCCAAGGTGAGGTAGCCACCCTCGTTGGCGACGTTGCAGAGGGCAACCCTCATGCGTTGGAAAGCTTCTTGCAGGTGCTTCGCAAGATCGGTTTTGGCATCCAGGACTTTTTCAAGCGCCTCTTTGATCCAAACACTTGGGTTTCTCTCGGCAGCGCTTAAGCACACGCCCCTTGGCTTTACACCCCTTGCTTTTAACCTCCAGGTTCTTACCTGGAGGTTTACACTTTGTGGCAACCCCTCGATGTGCCCAAAGGAGTGCGCTTTGTCCCGCTACCGCTATCTTGCCTTGCCGATTGCAGCGCTACTGAGCACTGCAGTGATCAGCCCAGTTGCCCTGGCAGCACCGGATTCTCAGCAGCCAGTGATTGCCGATTCTCCAGGTCCTGCCGCCTGTGTTCCCTACTCCGGGGATATAACCAAGGGCAATGGGCAGTTTCCGCTCGGGCTTCAAGCCCCGGATTTTGGCAATGAGGGCTATGAGGCTCTCGAGGTAGCCGAGCGCCAAGATCTGCCCCAGCGCATTGATTTCCGCGATAACGCCCAGGGGTTTAACCGCAAAATTGAAGCTGCATTGCGCGATGGGCATATCTATGTGCGCAATATCGGCGATGCCACCTGGCGGGTGATGCCTACACCGGAGTGCATTGATGGCCAGATCATCGGCATCTCCATCAACGAAGACGCCCTGGTTGCCCTGGATCAGGCTGGCTGGATTTATACGGCCTCCAATTTGCTTTCAAGTCCCAATCGTTGGGGTTGGATCCGCGCCTGGGGTGGTCCATTTTGGTTTGGCCCTGGTTTGCAATCGCCAAGCACCACGCCGTATCAGTGGTCGCTGAGCATCATCGGCAATCGCACCGACCGCGTCTATGACACCCCCGATGGCAAGCAGCAGCCGATCTCGCTTGCCAAGGTCACCCAGGTGCTTGCCCTAGATGGTTCGCGCATCTATAGCCTCGATCCTTGGCTCGCCCGCGATTATTCCTATGAGGTTGGCAGCCCCATCAATGGTCGCTTTATCCCCGGATCCATTTCGGCTTCTGGCTCCCAGATCTTTGTGATCAACCGCTATGGCGATATGTTTACCCGCCTTGATGATTTTGACGTCAAAGGCGCCGACCCCGCCCAGTTTCGCTACACCTGGGGTGAAGATCCACGCCCTGCAGCCCCCGATGCCCTCACGCACCGCCTGGATCCGCGAACAGCCCCCATTGGCCTGCCTGGCGATGATTGGCACCCACAGCCGAAAATCCCTGGAGAAATCACCCAGCGCATCTCCATTCACTCCACCGGAGAAGGCTCTGATCAGCGAGAACTGAGAGTCGAAGGCAGGGATCAGGGCCGTACTGGTTATTGGCACAAGCAGCTTTTCGACGCCAACTGGTCTTTCACCCCCACCGATGCGCCCCTTGAAGCAGCGTTGTTAGAAAACTCCCCCAGCGACCGTTCCTCAGACACCTTGGCGCCGCCGAGTCCTTACTCCTACTCAGGAGAGCTAAGCCCCGGAGTGCAGCTCGATATTGACGCCTTCTCCTATGCCTCACCTAAGCGCGAGGTGCAGCTTCGGATCGGCCAGCGTGTATATCCACTGATCCTGCACACCGTGGATGGTCGCCTTGGTACCGCCTTGAGCATGAGAATGCTGCCAGGTGAAGGCGAATTCGGTGCCAGGCCGGCAGGGCTTGTCGAGGCCGTGCCGCGCAATTACGCCGCAGCCTTTGAGGTGCCTGACACAACAAAGGCAGCCGCTGCACACGACCTAGAACTTCAAGCCTTCTTAGCCAACTACCTGGCCGGCGAGCAATTCCACCAGGTTTATCTCAAAGTGGTGCCATCGCAAATGGAAGTGATCAACTCCCCTATCGCAGACATTGCCTTGAGCACACCGGGTGGTGTTGCCCGGTTGGCGTCGAAAAGCTAGGAGCTGCCACGGTACGCTAACCGCATGACGAAAGACCTTTCAGTGACCCTGCTCGCCGAGGCGGGGCCAGAATCCGAACCGCTGGTGTCGTTTGCCTGGATCATGGCGGTAGCGCTGCTTGGGCCAATCCTTTCCTACGCCACCGGCAAACGCATCCCAGCGGTGGTGGTGCTGATCGCTTTCGGTGTGATCATCGGCCCGCATGGCCTGGAGCTTGCCTCAGAGGCAGGCGGGGTGCACTTGGTCAAAGAGATGGGTCTGGGGTTGCTCTTCTTGCTCGCAGGCTTTGAAATCAACCCCAATATCCTGCGTGGCCGCGAAGGAAAACAAGGCCTCATCACCTGGTTAATCTGCATGGTGTCGAGCTTTATCGGCGCCTATGCAGTACTTGGGTTTAGCCGCCCAACCACCGCCGTGGTGCTCGCCATCGCGTTTACCTCCACCGCCGTTGGCACCTTGCTGCCGATTATGAAAGAACAGCGCATGCTGGATAAGCCCGTGGGCAATTCGCTCATGGTCCACGGTGCCATCGGAGAGATCGCACCCATTATCGCCATGGCAACCCTGCTTTCTACCCGCGCCACCTGGCTTACCGCAGTGGTGCTGCTTGCCTTCTTTGCCGTGGCCTTCTTAGTAGCGGCGGTACCAAAAACGGTGCACTTTTTTGCGCCCTGGATGCGAAGGGCCATGATCCACGGCGCTGGGTCTACCAACCAGACCATCGTGCGCATGGTCATGCTGCTGCTTGGCGTGCTCATGGCCGTGGCCGCAGTCTTTGAACTCGACGTGGTGCTCGGCGCATTCGCCGCCGGTGTGATCCTGCGCCAGATGGTGCCAGAGAAATTCCGCACCCCCTTGGAACAACGCCTCGACGTTGTAGGTTATGGCCTGCTCATCCCCGTATTCTTTGTCTGCTCCGGCATGGCCATCGACCCAGAGGCTGTGAAGAATAACCCCTGGTTCCTGGTGCTGTTGATCCCGTTGATCTACATCACCCGCGGCGTGCCAATTCTCTTGCGCGAGCGCTTTTCCAATACCGGCTCGCAAATACGTGGCTGGCGCGAGGCCTTCCAGTTGAGCTTCTACGCTGCAACCGCACTGCCAATTATCGTGGCCGTGACCGATGTGGCAGTTTCCTCCAAGCTGCTGACCGCCGAAAACGCCTCCATTTTGGTGGCCGCGGGCTCTGTCACCGTGCTGCTGTTCCCGTTGATTGGCAGCCTGGTCAAACCGGCTGAAGATTATGACGAAGAAGATCCCAAGGAACGCCAAGAGGCCTTAGAAAAAGAACAGGCCTAACCCTTCGCACCGTTGGGGTACTGCCCCAACTGGCGCTGCACAAATTCACTGAGATCTTCTTCGCTACCGAACACCGCGGCAGCCACGATATAGTCTTGCCCGATCGACACAGAAGAGTGCAAGCTACCATCGCTTGCCCACCCAAATTTATTTGCCTCTGCCCCCGGCAGGGTTGCGGTGCCAAAGTTTTGATCAGTGCCATCGGCAGCCTTGGGGGCGTATTCCACCATCGCCTGGATCACAGGCGAATCTGGGTCTTCGCGCAACAATTGCAGCAGGAAGTACACCACGTCATAGGTGGAGGTCACCGAATATCCCCAGCGTTGCCCATTTTGGGCAGTAGATTCCAGATCGTATTGCTCTGCGATGGCATCGATGGAGTCCGGGAAGGCGTCGAAAAGCTCATCGGCGATAGCATCATCGGAAGTCTCCACCATCTGCGTGGCTAATTCCTGCTGCTCATCATCGCCGTGCTCGAAAACGTATTGGGCGATATACAGCTTGCTCAAGCTCAAACTTGGGCGCGAAAAACGCTCATTCGCCGTGCCCTTGTGCTCGCCCGTGCGCAAGTTGAGGTAGGTGAGCTGGCTGGTTTGGGGATCATAACGCTGGGTGATCTCCGGGGCGTCATCGAAAGCCGGGGCCTTCGTGGCCATCACGGTGTGAAAATCCGTGTGTTCTGGTTCCGGGGTGCTCCCAGGGCGCAAGGCGGCAAAAGGCATGGCAATCACCGCCGCACCTGCTACAACTAGCGGCGCGGCCTGCCACCAACGAAGACCCTGGAATTTTGACATAGCAGACATACTAAAACCCCGGTCCCAGATTAAGAATTCCGGGACCGGGGTATCACTCCCCTGTTGGGGGAAGTGCGTGCTTTTTAGTGATCGACGGCTGCTTCCACGCCCACACCGGTGAGCGAGCGAACTTCCATCTCAGCCTGGAGATCATCCAGATTGTCAGGCTTGCCCACGTAGGTACCAACCACACCGGCGATAAATGCCAGCGGGATGGAGACGATGCCGGGGCTGCTCAGCGGGAACCAGTGGAAATCGACGTTGGGGAACATCGAGGTCTCGGTACCGGAGACGGCCGGGGAGAACACGATCAGTACCAGCGCGGCTACAAGGCCGGTGTACATCGAGGCCACAGCACCGGTGGTGTTGAAGCGCTTCCAGTACAGCGAGTACAAGATGGTGGGCAGGTTGGCCGAAGCGGCGATGGCGAAGGCCAGGGATACCAGGAAGGCCACGTTCTGCGACATTGCCAGGATGCCCAGGATGATCGAGGCAACGCCGATCACCACAACGGTGATGCGGGAAACGCGAACCTGCTCTTCTTCCGAAGACTGGCCATCGCGGAGCACGGCATCGTAGATATCGTGTGCCACCGATGCGGAGGCGGTAATGGCCAGACCTGCCACCACGGCGAGCACGGTTGCGAAGGCCACTGCGGAGATCGCTGCCATAAACAGCGGGCCCCAGAGCTCAAGTGCGAGCAGCGGTGCTGCGGCGTTCGCGCCACCTGGTGCTGCAAGGATGGTGTCGGGGCCAACCAGAGCGGCGGCACCGAAGCCCAGAGCCAAGGTCATCAGGTAGAAGGCACCGATGAGCACGATAGCCCAGGTCACGGAGCGACGAGCCTCGGTTGCGGTCGGCACGGTGTAGAAGCGCATGAGCACGTGCGGCAGACCTGCGGTACCAAGGACCAGCGAGAGGGCCAAGGAGATGAAGTCGAGCTTGGTGGTAGCGCTCTTGCCGTACTTCATGCCCGGCTCAAGCAGTGCCTGTGCCTCGTAGCCCTTTTGGGCGATGTACTCGGAGTTCGCATGCGTTTCGACTGCGCCATCAAACAGTGCAGACATACCGCCCTTGATGCTGACGAATACCAGCACCGTCATGATGCCAACGCACAGGATCAACAGCACGGCTTTGATCATCTGCACATAGGTGGTGCCCTTCATGCCACCGACCAGCACGTAGATGATCATGATGACGCCAACGACGGCCACCACGATGGACTGTGCGGTCTTATCGTGCAGGTCCAGGAGCACGGATACCAGCGAACCAGCGCCGGCCATCTGCGCGATGAGGTAGAACAGCGACACGAACAGGGTGCCGAAGGCTGCGGCCACGCGCACTGGCTTTTGCTTCAGGCGGAAAGAGAGCACGTCGGCCATGGTGAAGCGGCCCACGTTACGCAGAGGCTCAGCCACAAGCAGCAGGGCGACGAGCCATGCAACGAAGAAGCCGATGGAGTACAGGAAGCCGTCGTAACCATTCAAGGCAATCGCGCCGACGATACCGAGGAAGGATGCGGCCGAGAGGTAGTCACCCGCAATAGCCAGGCCGTTTTGACGCCCGGAGAAGCTGCCGCCGCCGGTGTAGAAGTCGGAGGCTTCTTTGGTGGACTTACCTGCGCGCAACACCACGGCCATGGTGACCACGATGAAGGCGACGAAGACGGCAATGTTGAGAAGTGGGTTGCCGGTTTGCGGCGCGTCGGCCGCTAGATATGCAGTATTCATTGGGCTTTCCTAGCCTTCCATCTGCTCGCGGATGGCGGCCGCTTTGGGCTCGATGTTCTTATTCGCGTACTTCACATACACCCAGGTGATGATGAAGGTGGTGAGGAATTGCAGGAGGCCAAAGACCACACCTACGTTTACCCGACCAAATACCTGGTGTCCCATGAAGTCCGGGGCGTATGTAGCCGCGAGGACGTAGACCAAATACCAAAGGAAAAAGGCAATGGACATGGGGAAGGTGAAAGACCGGTAGGTCTTTTTTAGGTCGGCAAATTGCGGGCTGGCCTGCATTTCGCGAAACTCTTGCGCGCTTGGCTGCCGCCGCTGGCGCTGGGGTGCTGCACTCATGAGGAAGGAGCTCGCTTTCTGTTCGGATCTGCTTGTTTCGTAGCTTGATACACACCACATCGCTTTGTGGACGGCGTCACAGCATACGTTCCTGTTGAAAGTTACATGGCTCACGTTTAGATCGAAAGTAAATCTTTGGCAAAAGGGTGTTTGCAAGCTTCACATCACCCCCGAAACGCCTCTAGCTGCAGCGTTTCCAAAACATTTTCACCCCTGCAAAGAGCAAAAGCCCACCTTTGCTAACTTTGCAAAGCAACAATTAACAAAGCGGGTTCAGTGCGTAGCGCACAACGTGCCCCCCCCCCAAAAAAAAAGCCGAAGCACCCGAGCAGACCAAGCCGCCCGGGTGCACAAAAGACAGATAAGCTGCTACTTGCCCCGAAACTCAGGGGCGCGCTTTTCTACCCTCGCAAGACGAGCCTCCTGGGCGTCCTCACTTGCCCAGCACTGAGAAAACAGCTCTTGAGCCGCGGCACTGAGCTCATAACCCGCATCGTCGGCATTGAGCACCTTCTTCAGCTGCTCTACCGCAAGTGGCGCCCTGGTGGTCATCTCCTGGGCAAAATTGCGTGCAGCCTGATCATCACCACCGTGAGCAAAACCAAGATCTACCGCGCGATCAGCCTGAATACGTGAGGCACCAAGCAACATTTGGCGAGCCACTGCCCCACCGAGCAAATCTTTGGCACGGTGAATAGTCCAGGCATCGAGTGCAAAACCAAGGGCTGCAGCCGGAATACTAAACCAGCCACGCTCGCCTACCACCCGCAAATCGCAGGCCAAGGCCAATTGCGTACCAGCACCCACCGCCGGGCCTTGCACATTGGCAATCACCGGCACGGGCAAATGCACAATAGCTTTGAGCATGGCGTGCAAGTGCACCAAAAAGCCATCACCATATACGCCTTCGCCCTGCCCACCTAGATCAGCGCCGGCGCAAAAGGCGCGCTCATCGCCGCTGATCAATACCGCACGCACGCTACGGTCACGTTTATATGCCTGTGCCGCCTGCTGCAGGGCCTCAGTGATTTCCTGGCACAACTGCGCATTGAGCGCATTGCGCTTTTCTGGGCGATCAAGCTGAAGCTCAAGCAGCGTGCCTGCAAGGCGCTGGGTTAGTTGTTCGCTCACTGACGCACCTCACCGGGGAATTCGAAGGGGCTTTGAAACAGCCTGCCGCCTTCATCATCCATGCTGGTGATGGCCTGCATTTGTTCGTCGGAAAGCTCAAAATTGAAAATGTCGGCGTTTTCAAACTGGCGTTGCTGCTGCGAAGACTTCGGCACAGCAGAGCAACCGAGCTGCACAAGCCAGCGAAGTACCACCTGAGCGGGAGTTTTTTCAAGCTCATCTGCGATGCTCACAATCTTTGGATCGCCGAGCAAATCGCCGCGACCCAAAGGCGACCACGCCTCCGTCATCACACCGAGTTCTTTATGCACCGCACGCAACTGCGCTTGAGAAAAACCAGGGTGCAACTCCACCTGGTTTAGCACGGGCGCGATGCCGGTGGCCTGGATGATCTCCTCTAATACCTCGGGGTAGAAGTTCGCCACCGCAATGGAACGAAGCTGGCCAAGACCTTGGATCTTTGCCAGAGCCTCATAGGACTCCACATACAAGCCTCGCTGCGGCCAAGGCCAGTGCACCATCATGCAATCAATGAACTCCATGTCCAAGCGCTTCAGCGAAGCCTGGAACGCCTGCTGCACTTCCTGATCACCCTGCTGGTTATTCCACACCTTCGAGGTGATGAACAGCTCTTCTCTTGTGACATCGCCTGCAGCAATCGCTTCACGTACCGCCTGGCCTACCGCCTCCTCATTCTTATAAATGGCGGCAGTATCAATGTGGCGATAACCCACCTCGATGGCTTCGCGCACTGCTCGAATGCACTCGGCACCCTCTAAATTCCAAGTGCCAAATCCAAGCACTGGCATCTCGGAACCATCATTGAGGCTCACGGTTGGAATGTTCACTTCTGCTTGACTCATGCCTTTCATTGAACACCTTTGACCCCACCCCCGCTAGGGATTGGCAAATTTTAGGCCAACGCCCGGTTCGGGGGCACCTGCAATAGCGCCGGCGACCATACAAAAGCAGGTGGTTCAACACGCGTGGGGGTAACTGGGCCAGTAGATAGCGCCAAAGGCGCTCCAAGGGCTCTATCCCCTGGATAGCATGAGCGTATGACCCGCACCTCAGCTCAAGAACTCATCGATGATGTCCTCGACCCCGGCTCCTATCAATCCTGGGATAGCCCTCCGGAATACCACGATATCTCCGAGGATTATCGCGCCAGCTTGGCTCGCGCAAGGGAAAAATCGGGGGTAGATGAATCGGTCATTACCGGCGAAGGCACCATCAATGGCCAAGCCGTGGCCGTGGTACTCAGCGAATTTGGGTTCCTTGGCGGATCTATTGGTGCAGCAACGGCGCGAAGGATTATCGACGCCATCCACAAAGCCACCGATCAACGCCTTCCGCTGCTCATCTCGCCTTCTTCAGGTGGCACCCGCATGCAAGAAGGCACACCAGCATTTGCACTCATGGTCTCTATTACCACCGCGGTATATCGCCATAAAGACGCCCATCTGCCCTTCATGGTGTACTTGCGCAACCCCACCACCGGTGGCGTGATGGCGTCGTGGGGTTCAGCGGGGCATATCACCTATGCCGAGCCCGATGCACTGCTTGGATTCCTAGGCCCACGCGTAGTGGAATTGACCACCGGCAGAACCATCGAAAGCCACATCCAATCAGGAGAACATCTTGCAGCAAGCGGAGTCATCGATGGTGTGATCCCACCCGAGCAATTAGCAGCGTCCGTGTCCAAGCTCATGCGGATCCTTCAAGCACCATCGCCTCGTGCTGAAGAGGAACCACCAGCCGCACCTGCTCCCGGCCCGACACCTCCAAGCGCATGGGAGTCGATTACCGCTACCCGGGAGGATGATCGCCCCGGTCTTGGAGATTTGCTCAATGCACTCGGCGAGGACAACTTTATTGAGCTTTCCGGCTCCGGCGATGGAAGAACCTCACAGGCAATCCGCATTGTCTTGGCGCGCATGTTTGATCAGCCCGTGGTGATCATCGGCCAAGATCGCCACCAGCAGCCACCGATTGCGCAGGAAGAAATGGGCAATGCCGCGCTACGTGTTGCCCGCCGAGGCATCCAATTGGCCCATGAGCTTAAAATCCCCCTGATCTCCGTAGTAGATACTCCCGGTGCAGAATTAAGCGCCGAGGCAGAAACAGGAGGCATGGCAGGTTCCATTGCGCGCACGCTGAGCGAGCTGGTGTCAGTCGATGTGCCCACTGTCTCTGTCATCTTGGGTCAAGGCTGCGGCGGTGGCGCCCTGGCCATGCTGCCAGCCGATATCGTATTAGCCGCCGAGCACGGCTGGCTTAGCCCCCTGCCACCAGAGGGCGCATCTGCGATTATCTATCGCGATACCGAGCACGCGCCCCAGATGATGGAAGAACAGGGCGTGCAGGCAGCACAACTGTTAGCCGCAGGAGTCATTGACAGGATTGTGCCCGAACACGATGGCCTGATCGAGGCAGTCTTGGCGCATATTCACAAAGCGCTGTGGGATCTCCACACCGCTCCCCAGCGTGTTGGGCGCGAACAAAGGATGCGCCACTACGAAAAGCTGGCCGATCGGCTGAGCTAAGCTGCTTGTTGCTGTGAGGGGGCGTGGTAAGGACACGCCCCCTCACAGCAAACCCCGCCGATCCCGGCTGCGGGCACACAGCGGCAAGCCCCGCACAGCAAGCCCCGCCTACCCCGGCCGCAGGCACACAGCGGCAAGCCCCGCACCCCGGAAACATAAAAACAACGCCGACGTAAAAGCTACGTCGACGTTGTACGAGGTGTGGTCGTTTTTACTTGGTATCGAGCAAGTCGATAACAAAGACCAGGGTGCGACCAGACAGCGGGTGTCCGCCGCCTTCGGGGCCGTAGGCTGCCTCCGGCGGGATGGTCAGCTGACGGCGGCCGCCAACCTTCATGCCGGGGATGCCCTCTTGCCAACCAGCGATGAGGCCGGACAGTGGGAATTCGATGCTTTGACCGCGATCCCAGGAAGAGTCAAACTCTTGACCAGTTTCGAAGTCCACACCAACATAGTGCACCTCGACGAAACCGCCGGGTTGTGCTTCGGCGCCATCGCCTTCCACAAGGTCGACGATCACGATGTCTTCAGGTGCAGGACCTTCAGGTACCTCGATCTGGGGCTTTTCCATGGACATTTTTCAGTCTCCTAGGTAGGGGTCTGTCGTTTGTCTGCCTAAGCCTTTCTCAAGGCTTCAGCAAGACATTTCGCACTATCTTACCCAGCCACCTGGCACTTCGCTGCAATGTGCAGGTCAGAGCGGGCAGACTATGCACAGGTTCTTATCAAAATCCTGTATCTTCTCGCGTTTTCAAGCTTTGACACCTCACGCTTCATTCTTGGCATAAAACAATGCCCACGGCCTTTTGGCTCGTGGGCATTGTGTTGGTGTTGCGCTTATCGCATCAGCGATCTTTTTAGCGCTCTTCGCGCGGGGTGACCTTGCGCAGTGCCTCGCCGGTGTACACCTGGCGCGGGCGGTTGATCTTGGTGGTGGTGGAAAGCTGCTCGCGGTACTGAGCGATCCAGCCGGGCAGGCGACCAATGGCAAAGAGCACGGTGAAGAAGTCCGTGGGGAAGCCCATGGCGCGGTAGATCAGGCCGGTGTAGAAGTCCACGTTCGGGTAGAGCTTGCGGGAGACGAAGTAATCGTCGTTGAGTGCAATCTCTTCGAGCTTCATGGCCAGATCCAGCAGATCGTCGCCGCCGAGGTGCTCAAGGATCTCGTGTGCGGTTTCCTTCACGATGGCCGCACGCGGGTCGTAGTTCTTGTACACGCGGTGGCCGAAGCCCATCAGGCGTACGCCCTTTTCCTTGTTCTTCACGCGGTTCATGAAGTCGGTGGCGTCGCCGCCGTTTTGCTTGATTTCTTCAAGCATCTCCAGCACGGCCTGGTTTGCGCCACCGTGCAGCGGGCCGGACAGGGCGTTGATGCCACCGGCGATTGCCACGAACATGTTGGCCTGTGCAGAACCAATCATGCGCACGGTGGAGGTGGAGCAGTTCTGCTCGTGGTCTGCGTGCAGGATGAGCAGCTTATCCAGGGCCTTTGCCACTACCGGGTCTACCTCGTAGGGCTCGGTGGGGTAGCCGAACATCATGCGCAGGAAGTTCTCGCGAGCATTCAGCGAGTTATCCGGGTACATGTAGGGCTGGCCCTTGGATGCGCGGTATGCGTAGGCCGCCAGCATCGGCACCTTCGCCAGCAGGCGAACGGTGGCCTTGTCCAGTTGCTCCTCGTCGAGGGGGTTGAGCTGATCCTGGTAGTAGGTAGACAGAATGTTCAGCGAGGAAGCCAGCACTGCCATCGGGTGGGAGTTGCGCGGGAAGATGTTGAACTGCGCCTTGAAGTCCTCATCCAGCAGGGTGTGGTGGCGGATCTCGTCGTTGAAGTTACGCAGCTCTTCAACGGTGGGCAGGTGACCCTTGATCAGGAGGTAGGAAACCTCGTTGAAGGTGGCGTTTTCGGCCAGGTCGGCAATGTCGTATCCGCGGTGGCGCAGGATGCCCGCATCGCCATCGATGTAGGTGATCTTGGATTCGCAGGAGCCGGTGGAGACATAACCGGGGTCGAAGGTGACCAGACCAGTTTCGCTCAAAAGCTTGTCGAGGACAATGCCGTTATTGCCCTCAGAAGCTTCGATGAGGTTCATCTCATACTCGCCACCGGGGTAGTGGAGAACGGCCTTGTTGTTGTCAGTAGCCACAACTTCCCTTTCCTTGTGGCCCCCGGCGATCAAGTCTGCATCGCATTTGCGCCTGGGCCAACGTTTCTTCGGGTCCGCGCGCAATCTTGGGGTTGCTCAAGATCGCACTTTCGAACGATGGTGTTCATGTTGTTTTTCTTCCAATGGGCAGCTCGTACTGCCATGGATCACAGCCTAGTCTAGCAAAGTTTGTGATACACCCTACATTGCAAGAAAATTCGGAATGAACTCGCAGTGTTTTACCCCCAACCTGCCTTCCGGCCACGCCTCAGCCGGGGGCTATGCAAACTTTTTCGCCGTAGCATTTCGCTTGTCGACGCCCCCTGTCGTGCTTCAGCTCACGCACGCAGCACCACTCCCCGACCTTCATTCCCACCCCTGTTTGAGGTAGTGCGCGGTACGATCAGCAGGTCTGGATTGCTTCAAGCAATCACCCGACACCGCCCACTGCTTGCTAACCAGGAAAGAACATGAGCGAATTTCCATCGTTGCCCAAAGATCTCATCCCTTCGGATGCTCGTTTCGGCTGCGGCCCTTCTAAGGTTCGCCCGGAGCAGCTCCAGGCCGTTGTCGATCACGGCATCGACATCATTGGCACCTCTCACCGCCAGCCTGCTGTGAAAGACGTTGTTGGTTCTGTTCGCGAGGGCTTGGCCTCTTTGTTCTCCCTGCCCGAGGGCTATGAAATCGTCCTCTCCCTCGGTGGCGCCACCGCCTTTTGGGATGCCGCAACCTTCGGCCTGATCGAGCAGCAATCCGGTCACCTTGCCTTTGGTGAGTTCTCCTCGAAGTTCGCCCAGGCCTCGAAGAAGGCCCCTTGGTTGCAAGAGCCAACCGTGATTAGCGCGGAACCAGGCGATGCACCCGCACCGCAGGCCATGGAAGGCTGCGATGTGCTGGCGTGGGCTCACAATGAAACCTCCACCGGTGCCATGGTGGAAGTTGTTCGCCCCGAGGGCAGCGATGGTTCCCTGATCGCCATCGACGCCACCTCCGGTGCCGGCGGCTTGCCAGTGGATATGAGCCAGGCCGATGTGTACTACTTCTCTCCTCAGAAGTGCTTCGCCTCTGATGGTGGCCTGTGGTTGGCTGCAATGAGCCCGGCTGCCATTGAGCGCATTGCCAAGATCAATGCCTCGGATCGCTTCATCCCGGCCTTTTTAAATCTCCAAACTGCTGTGGAGAATTCCCGCAAGAACCAGACCTACAACACCCCGGCCGTGGGCACCTTGCTCATGCTGGATAACCAGGTGCAGTGGATGAATGAAGCCGGCGGCCTCGACGCGATGGTGGCTCGCACCTCTGCGAATGCCAAGGCCTTGTACGACTGGGCCGAGGCGCACGAGCACGCCTCCTGCTTTGTCAGCGATCCCGCCAAGCGCTCGCTGGTGGTGGGCACCATCGATTTTGATGATTCCATCGATGCTGCCGCCCTTGCCAAGGCGCTGCGCGCCAATGGCATCTTGGATGTTGAGCCTTACCGCAAGCTTGGCCGCAACCAGCTTCGCATTGGTATGTTCCCGGCCATTGATACCGAGGATATTGTCACCTTGACCAAGGCCATCGACTACACCATCGAGCACATGGCTTAAACCGGCTCGATCGCACACCCCGCGCGAATATGAGGAGTTTTATTCTCCTTTCGCGCGGGGTGCATGCGTTATGGTGGAAGACATCAATTGCGCGCGGCGTTGATGCAATCGAAGAAACGGAGTGCGAATATGCGCGAACTTCGCCTGATCCCCGAGGAATCAACTCATTCTTCGCTGGTGTTTGAGGCCAGCGACAATCAAGAACAGTTCTTCTTGGCTGTCGATGATTCGCTGCGCAATGCGCTCAACGTTGCTCAACCTGAAAGCCCTGAGCCAGAGCACAACGAAGATGAACAGCCCGAGCAGGCGCAGGTGGAGGCAGAAGCAACAGAGAAGCCTTCACGCCAGCAAAAAGAGGTTGACCCGCGCCTGACTAACCCGCTGAAGATGCGCCCGCGTGAGATTCAAGAGCGCCTTCGTCGCGGTGGCACCATTGCAGAGCTTGCACAAGAAAATGGCGTGACCGAATCGCGCATCGAGCCTTTTGCACACCCGGTTTTGCTGGAGCGTTCCCGCATTGCCAATATGGCCAAGCAATCCAATCCCGTGCGCGATGATGGCCCGGCACAACTTACATTGTGGGAAATCCTGGCCACCGCCTTCGCCGCCCGCGGCATGGAGCTACAAGATGCCACCTGGGATGCCTACCGCGATAGCGCGAATCAGTGGGTGATCAAGGTGACGTGGCAATCGGGTTTGAGCGAGCAAAGTGCCGAATGGAACTTTGTATTGCACGGCGCCGGCGCCAAAACTACCGTGGCGCGCAACGCCGTGGCCGCCGATTTGATCGACCCCAACTTCGCGCAACCTGTACGCAATTTAAGTGCCGTACAACAGCAGCCCGAAGTAGAAGAAGTTGAGCAAGAAGAGGAAACCACCGTCGAAGGTGAGCTCTTGCAGCATCCTGAACCACAGCCGCGGAAGCGTCGAAAAGCTGTAACGCCAAGCTGGGAAGACGTGCTGCTTGGGGTGCGCACCAACACCAAACGCCCGAGGTCATAAGCACTCATGGCTGAAACCTCGGAGCACCAAACGGTTGTCACGCTGTGGTATCTCACCACCGCGGATCCAGCCGCAGTGATTCAATTGCAGCCCAAGGCCGACCGCGGATTCGGCCGCAAATTGCTGGCACAACTCAACCCCTTGTGGCCGATCACGCCAATTGGGCAATTTGCGCTCAACCGTTCCGCACAGGCCTCAAAAGACGAGTTCTATATCGCCGGATTCCCCGGCTTGAGCATCGTCCAAACCTGCCTTGATACCGCCGCGCCTTCTGCCATCCCTGAACAATTGCGCCAGGCCATTCCCGCCGCCGAGGTGTATGCATTTTTAAGCGAGCAGCGCACTGGCCTTGGTGGTTTTGCGCATTGGAAAGGTGGTGCGCTGAAGCGTTCCTTCGCGGCGATGCGCGAGCGAGTGTTTGAAGATATCGGCCTTCCAGAACCTTTTGAGCAACCCTATTGGGCAGGAGAGACTGCAGAGCCGATCGGCGGTATTGCCCTGCCCTTCGTGCCCTTGGAATTGGTAGAAGCAGCACAGCGCGCCTGGCTCGGCTTTGATCCAGCAAACGCCAATGACATCAACGTGGTGGCCTATGCCATTGATGGGCGCCCAGAACCTAAGGTGGCAACTCCTAAAGCCACGATCGGGCAGGTGGCGCAGGCGGCGTCGGCAAAGCTTGGTTTGGGCGAACAGCGTCGCGATTATGACGATTATGAAGAACACGAGGAGCCGGAGCGAGAACTCGATGAGTACCTCGCCCAGGGCACCTCAAAGGCTCGGGGATGGCTTCACAGCGCTTCGAGTGCAGTGTCAAAGACGTGGCAGAACATCAAAGAGCGTGTGCGCCACGTTGATCGACCTTAAGGCTGCGGTCGCGTTCATAAAAGGCAATGGCCGCAGCGGTGGCCAGGTTTAAAGAATCGGTGCCCTCAGCCATAGGGATTCTCGCGCGGATATCGGTGGCTCGCATCGTCTTTTCGCTTAAACCTGGGCCTTCTGCCCCAACTAAAAGAGCCACCTTTTCAAAGGGCTTGCCCGATGCATCGACTAGGGCATCTGCTAAGTGGGCGGCGTTGGCGTCTGGGGTTAGCGATACGAGCCTGAAGCCGGCTTCGCGGAGTTGATCCAATTCTTTGTGCCAGGTGGCCCTTTTGCCACCAAAGCTGGCAAAGGGGGTGCGCAGCACGTGGCCCATTGATACTCGCACTACCCTGCGGTACAGCGGATCGGCGCATCCATTGCCAAAGAGCACGGCATCAACACCCATGCCTGCGGCGTTGCGAAACATCGAGCCAATATTTTCATGATCCCCCACCCCTTCAAGCACCGCGATGGTTGTAGCACCCTGAATCGCCTGCTCGATGCTCATCTCCTCTACGCGGTCTGCTGCAGCCAGCAGCCCGCGGTGCATATCAAAACCTGCGACCTTTGCCAGGGTGGGGCGATCGAGACTATAGATTTCTACGTCTTGGACCAGCTCACTGATGCCCGGTTCGGCCAGGAAGGATTCCAGCTTGGAGGGAAATCCGATGAGCTTTCTCACCGGGAAGCGCGATGCAAGCAGCCTGCCTACCACCAAGGGGCCTTCGGCGATCACCAATCCCTTGCCGCCTGGAAGATCTGGGCGCTGGTCTGAATGATTCAGATCGCGGAAATCATCTAGGCGGGGATCGTCTGGGTTGGTGAGGTGCTCAAGCATGGGCTTTATGCTACTGCCTTATGGTTAACCCACCGCAGCGAGGATGGGATCCATGGCGAAGTAGACCACGAACAGGGCTGAGATCAGCCACATAATCCAGTGGATTTCTTTTGCCTTTCCAGCAAACAGTGCCATCAAGGTAAAGGCGATGAAGCCAACACCAATGCCATTGGCAATGGAGTAGGTAAAGGGCATTACCACGATGGTTAGGAAGGCCGGCAGGGCGATGTGGAATTGGTTGAAGTCGATGTCTCGAACCTGGCCGATCATCAACGCACCAACGATCACGAGCACTGGTGCGGCAGCCTCGATCGGTACCACCTCGTACAAGGGGGTGAGGAACATTGCCAGCAAGAAGAGTAAGCCGGTGACCACATTGGCCAGGCCGGTCCTTGCACCATCGGCAATACCTGCCGCGGAATCCACGTAGACGGTATTGGAGGAAGCCGAAGCGCCACCGCCAATAATGGCGCCAGTACCTTCGACGATCAGGGCCTTTTTCATATCGGGCAGCACGCCTTGGGCGTCGACAAGCTCAGCCTGCTTACCCAGTGCCGTCATGGTGCCCATGGCATCGAAGAAGTTGGCCAACACCAAGGTAAAGAGCAACAAGGTCGCTGCCAAGGCGCCGACGTGGCTAAAGGCACCAAAGATGGAGACATCGCCAACGATGGAAAGGTCCGGGATGCCGCCGAAGCCATCGGGGAAGGTCGGTACTGCGAGGTTCCAGCCGCCTACCGGATCATCGGCAGAAGAACCGGCACCAGTGATGGCCTCTACCACCATGGCGATGATGGTGGTGAGCACGATGCCGATAAACAGGCCGCCGCGCACATTGCGGATGACCATGAAACCGCAGATGATCAGACCGAGCACGAACACGAAGGTTGGCCACGAGGCGATGGATCCGCCGGTGCCCAGGCTTACTGGCACGGTGGTGTGGGCGGCATCGGGGATGCGGCGCACGAAGCCTGCATCAACTAAGCCGATTAAGGCAATGAACATACCAATGCCCACGCTCATCGCGGCGATCATTGACGGTGGGATGGCGGCAAAGACCGCGGTGCGGAAACCAGAGACGGCCAGGATCACGATGACGATACCGTCGAGGACCACCAAGCCCATTGCTTCTTCCCAGGTCAAACCTTCAGAAGAGACCATGGTCACGGCAACGAGGGTGTTAATGCCAAGGCCTGCGGCGATGCCGAAGGGATAGCGGGCAATTAAACCGAAGGCAATGGTCATCACACCTGCGGCCAGTGCCGTTGCGGCGGCAACTTGGGGGATGCCGAGGACTTTTCCATTGACGTCTTCACCGGTACCCAGGATCAGTGGGTTCAGGATGATGATGTACGCCATGGCAAAGAACGTGACTACACCTGCACGGATTTCAGTGCCGATGGTGGAGCCGCGTTCAGAGATTTTGAAATATCGATCCAACGCAGACTGCTGCGTTGTAGAAGAGCCTGAAGCTTCCATGCTGTTCTCCGAACATGATGAGGGTATTGACAGCGCACCTGCCGGAACGATATTCCCACTTTCTTGGATACAGTTCCAAACTTGCTAAGGCTGCCGGGGGCACGCCCCCTGCCCCACCGAGGCCTTTAAAAGAAGCAAGGCCGCACCGCAGAAGCATCGCAGAAGCACCGCAGAAGCACCGCCGAGCGATCGCGAGCAAGCGTATTGCTATCGCACCTGGAAGCGCTCGGGGCGTTCGTCGTCGAAGGCTTTGTTGTCGTTGGTGCTCAAAGGCTCGGCGGGCGGTGTATCGGAGTGCGCGCCACAGCCAAAGTCTTCTGCCACCACGTGGCCATCTGCTGAGTATTCATTCACGCACGCACCACCGGCGAAGGCCTTATTGGCTACCGGGAGGAAAAAGGCGCAGGTTTTGCAGTGGAATTGGGCATGGCGCGCAAAGGGTGAGCTGGGGCCAAAATCGCCTGATTCGAGTCGTTCTTGTGCTTCTTTGAGGCCGTAGCCACTCAAGTGGCGTGGGGCTTCGCCTTCTAGGCGTGGATCATCTGCGCGTGGGGGCAGCACGTCTTTTGGCCCGAGATCTCCTGGGCGAACGCGCTCGTGATAAGGCACCCACGCTGGTGCTTTGAGTGCGTCTCCGCCTTGAACCAGGGCCACTTCGTTGATGGTCACCGCTGTGTTGCCTGGCGCCCAGGCCACCACAGCATTCCACTCCCAGCCGCTATAGCCTTCTACCTCGGCTCGAAAGCGGTGGGTGGCTGCATACTTGCTTACGCCTTTGACTCCGATGTGCTCGCCTACTTCTCCTTCGTCGAGCGCTTCGAGTGCTTCACGCGCGGCAGCTACGGCCTTGGCGTCGAGCAGTGGCCCGGAGGACCTTCTTTGCTTGTTACGTCTGCTAGCCACAGTGCCATTATCCATGCCGCACTGGCTCTATGATCGTTGCCATGCCCAGCAACCATCGCCTCTTCACCCCTTACGCTATAGCCCTTTGCACAAGCCTTGGGCTTCTTCTTGGCGGCTGCCAGAGTGCTGAGCAGCAACAACCCGAGGCGATGCAGGTGGAGATTTTAGAAACTCGCCCCTTTGATCCAAGTGTGTTCACCCAAGGCATTGAGGTCACTGATCATGGTTTGCTTGTCTCCAGTGGCATGTACGGCCAAAGCAGCATTTTTTATCGCGATGATCAAGGCAATCGCCTGCATGAACAGCAGCTTGAACCGGAGCTTTTTGGTGAGGGCAGCACGCAATTTGGCAACACGGTCTGGCAGCTCACTTGGCGTGCTGGCGAGGCCATCGAGCGCGATGCCACCACCTTGGAGCAGCGCCGCCGAGTGCAGTATGAAGGCGAGGGCTGGGGTTTGTGCTCTTTTGATGATGTGCTGGTGATGTCCGATGGCACGAGCACATTGCGCCTGCTTGATCCCCATAGCTTCGAAGAACGAACCCGCTTAGAGGTACAGGGGCTTTCGAGTGCTGATTCCAAGATCAATGAGCTTGCCTGCGTCCAAGGCGATGATGGCCGTGAGGTATATGCCAATGTGTTTTTAAGCACCAATGTGCTCAAGATCAGTCTGGATGATGATTCTGCCGAGCTTCGTGGGCTTATCGACGCCTCCTCTGTGCCCAACCGGGCTGTTTCAAACCCCGATCATGTGCTCAATGGAATTGCGAATATCCCCGGCAGTGATGAATTTTGGATCACTGGTAAGCGTTGGCCGGATATCTATCGCGTGAGATTTCACTAAGGGCAGATAAGATGCAGGCTTATGGTCAGTTCTCGCACACGCATGAAGAATGCTAAACAGATCGGCTTCCTTGCTATTGCCGTGGTGATTGTCTTGGTGGCAACCCTTGTGTTCCAGCAATGGTGGGGTGATAGAAAGCAGCGAGAACCAGAAGAAGTCAGCATCACTGTAAGCGCTGCTGGCCAAAGCTTAGAAGTGTTCCCCTTTAGCATCTGCGAACCGGGCGTGCCCTGCGAGGAAGCAGAGGTGCCGGAGATCAGCCTTGGCAAGGATGACAGCCTTAAGGTCACGGTGCCGGAGGATGTCGCCGATCACGATTGGACGCTGCTGAAGATCTACGACGACCCTAAAGCAAACGACGAGCAGGCTTTCGGTCCTCATGAAGCAACCGAGGCATCGGCCCCGGCAATGGTGGAGGAATATGAAAGCAAGCTCGTCGTGTGCGAGGTGACCTCAATTATGATCGGCCACGACGATGAGGGCAATGAAACGCCCTACCGCGTGACCTGGTCGGTGCGCGCGAAGATCAACGATTAAGCATCAAGGTCTTTAGCAAGTGCGCGAAGGATCTTGGCAATCTGTCGGCCTTCTGCGCGCTCTGGATAACGCCCGGCAGCCAGCGGTGGCATCACGCGCTGTTCCAGGGTGGTCACCAGATCAGCCACGAGGCTATTGAGCTCTTCGGGCTTGCGCTTGTGGCGCGTGCGGGTCTCGCGCTTGGGCTGCTCGAGCACCTTTAACCGCAGCGCCTGCGGGCCGCGCCGGCCAGCGGCAAAATCGAATTCAACGCGTTGGCCTTTGTGCAAGCTTTCTACGCCCTTTGGCAGCACGCTTTGGCTAATAAATACGTCTTCTTCGCCTGGGTTGCTGGCAAATCCAAAGCCGCGCTCAGGGTCGTACCATCGGATGGTTCCAATAGGCATTGGGAATCCTCCTCATCATCTTCGTCTTGATCGTTTTCATGGTGTTTTCCATGCCATAGCATGTGCGCCTTGAGACTGCGATGCCCGTGGTTTATAGGCGTTGAACACTCGAATGGCTTTGGATTGTAGTCGTACATATATAACACTTTCTGGTGCCCGCTTCCTTCCCGCGGCAGCCAGCGCTGTGAGCGATTCCATACCTTTTAACCCACCTCAGTGAACCTTTTTGTTCACATTGCCCACATTCGCAACATTATCGAAGCCAAAACGTGACACTTTCGTTATAAAGCGCTAGTGTGTTCTCAAGCCTGCAGGGAGCTAGGCATCACCGATGTCGGTTTGCACCTTGGGATATGCCCTTGGCATGATGAGGCACCTGCAGAACGAAAGCAACGTTCACACAGTGAAACGAGCAATCGTGCTCGCCTAAACTATGTAGCCCCAATCAAGGGCTATGACGACGAGAGGAAAATTCCCCACATGGCACGTCACGCCCGCAAGAACAACCGCACCCTGACCAAGATCGCTACCTCTACCGTAGCCGTCGGCGCCGCAGCAGCAATGCTTGCTCCTAACGCTTCTGCAGCCCCCGATTCCGACTGGGATCGCTTGGCACAGTGCGAGTCCGGTGGCGACTGGAACATCAACACCGGCAATGGCTACTACGGTGGTCTGCAGTTCTCCCACGGCACCTGGGTTGGCCACGGTGGCCAGGAATTCGCTCCCCGCGCTGATCTGGCAACCCGCGAACAGCAGATCGTTGTGGCAGAGCGCGTGTTGGCTAACCAGGGCTGGGGCGCATGGCCTGCTTGCTCGGCTTCCCTCGGCCTGAACTCCGCACCTTCCCAGCGCACCGCACCTGCTGCTCCCGCTCCTGCGGTAGCTGCAGCAGAGGCTTCCATCTTCGCGCCTGCAGATGCCCTCTACAACCAGGTCAAGAGCCAGCTTCGTGCCCTCGGCCTGCCGGTTCCTGCAGAGCTCGATGCCTCCTACCACGCACTGCGCGGCAACGTTGAGGCCTTCTACAACGCCAACGCTGCGTTGATCGACTCCGTGCTGGCATTCAAGATCTAACAAGATCGCACACAGCCTTAAGAAAGGGAGCCACCGATACCGGTGGCTCCCTTATCTTGTGTAGAGCACGGATGAATGCCTCTGGGAACAGAGGCGCCGCCTCTTAGCGGTTAATGCGCGTATAGGGGTGAACGTAGCCGACCTGTTCCGGCGGCACGGGCAGCTCAATATCACCAAAAGGCGTTTCCGCCCCGGCAACCTTTGCCACCATTTCGGTTACTGCATGTCCATCACCGGGGACGTGCTTAGGCCAGCCCGGATCAACGTATCCCTTTTTCTCCATGTTTGCCATGTGCCCTATTCTTCCAAATCACGGGAGAAAAAGTCACCTCCTTTGGGCGTTAAACTTGTCTACATCATGGCGCACTCTCATACCCGAAGCTTTGTTGATTGGCTTCGATCTTTGGATCAACAGGCCCTCGCTGCCTTGCTAGGCGCACGCCCAGATGCCCTCGCCCCGCCCCCACCGGGGATTACGTCGCTTGCAGAACGGCTCTTATTGCCCGCTTCCTTGCGCCGAGCAGTGCTACAAGCCCACGCCTTCGACATCGCACTGCTCCACGTCGCCGCATCACAGGGGGCAGAATTCAGCCCAATTGTTGCCCCCGATTTGGTGCAAAGCCTCCTGCCCATCCTCCAGCGCGAAGCCCCAGAAATCACCACACAGCGGGTAGCAACCCTCGTGGAACAATCCCAGGAACACCTTGCCCAGTTGGGGCTGTGCATGAATTTTTCTGAAGGGATGATGATTCCCCGCGGTGTGATGAGCGCACTGCCTTCAGGTTTAGAACCCGCCATCGCCTTCGAGCCTTCGCAACTCCAAAGCCAATTAGATGGCCTTGATCAAAAACAGCGCGCCATCATCGACACGCTCAATCACGGCGGCGGCACCGGAACCACCAGAGATGCAGCCATTGACGCTGATCCACAACGCCCAATTCCGCAGCTCATCGCCAAAGGGCTGCTGCTGCGCATTAATGAACACACCGTGCGCCTGCCCGCGATGGTGCGCGCCGCGCTACGCGGGCTCACCCCGGCTGCACCCACGCTGTTGCCCCCAGACAACTGGCCGCCGGTGTATCCGCAGGATCTGGCGGCCAATGATGCCGCCACCGGCGCTGGCCTTGAGATAGTAAGGCTCATGCGCACTGTGATCGAATACCTCGGCCAGCACCCAGGTGTGCTGGTCAAAAGCGGTGCGCTTGCCCAAAGAACCACCCAGCAGCTATGTACGGCCCTCGAGATTGATCAAGAGGTGCTGGCACAGTTGCTCAGCGTGGCAGTGGCAGCTCGCCTGATTGCCCGCGGCGAGCCCCAGCCGCTTCCGGCAAGCGATACAGGTGGCGATTATCTCGCCCCCACCTCGCAAGCCGATGCATGGATGACGCAGCCCATGGCGAAGCAATGGGCACACCTTCTCGAGTCTTGGTGGCTGCAGGCCAATTGGGCGTTGTGGTTGATCGGCACCCCGGATGCCAAAGGCCAAGCACACAAGATCTTCAGTGCCGATACCATCCTCCGGGACTTGCCGCAGCGTCGACAAGCGCTGCTTGAAGCGGCAGCGGCCAACGGTGGCAGCACCAAGCGCATCGAACAGGCTTTGGCATTTGCCCACCCCATCTTGGCGCTCAACATCAGCACCGAGGAAATCGAAGCACAGCTGCGCAACGCCATGTGGATTGGTGCCCTAGGCCCAGATCTCGCACCCACGGCGCAACTGGTGGCATTGATCCAGCAGGATTCTGTGCTGCCGGCATGCGAGGCCGCAACCCCGGATCCCGTGGAGTACTTCATCCCTCAAGGCGATATGACGGTGCTGGTGCCAGGGCCTTTAAGCCCGAAGATCGAAGCGGAATTAAAACTGCTTGCGCAGGTGGAATCTCCTGGGCTGGCCAGCGTGTATCGCTTAAACGACGCCAGCATCAGACGGGCTTTAGATGCAGGACGCACCGCAGCAGAGATCAAGGAGTTCTTCCACCGGCACACCCTCGGTGAACTCCCCCAGGCCGTGGGTTTTTTGGTCGATGATGCAGCCCGAAAGCACGGCAGTATCCGAGGTGGGGCGGCCTTAAGTTATATCCGAAGCGATGATGAAGCCCTCTTGCAAGAGGCGATACGGGCAGATAGCTCCCACCGCCTCGGCTTGCGTCGAATAGCTCCTAGCGTTGCTATTGCTCAAGTACCCCTGGTGCAGGTCATTGAGCAGCTCCGGGCAGCAGGGCTCATGCCGGTGGCCGAGGACGATCAAGGAGTGGCCTTGGATCTGCGCCCTGCACCAAGCCGCATCCCCCTTGCCCCTGCACCCCAGGCAAGCAGTACCCAGCCCAGCATTGAGGCGGCACTGAAAGCGATTGAGGCAGGCGATGCGCTCAACCGAGCAGCAGAACATGCATCCACCACCACCCCATCGAGTGCCAAAGAAACCCTCGGGCTGCTTCGCGCAGCAGTACGCGCCAACCAGCAGGTGATGCTTGGATTCGTGGATAACACCGGGCGGGTGCAAAGAATACTTGTGGCACCGGTGGATGTTTCTGCAGGCAAATTGAGCGCGGTGGAAGCGGCAACGGACAAGGTGGAGCACTTCCCGCTGCATCGCATTACAGAAGTCGGGCAGATTCAAGGCTAGACTGGAGCGTCTGATTCTTTCCGGCCTCTCAAGGAGCGAAGAACATGGCCTTTGGCTCTGGTCCCCTCATTGTGCAATCCGATAAAACGGTCTTGCTCGAAATCGATCATGAGCAAGCAGGCGCTGCCCGAGCAGCCCTTGCGCCTTTTGCTGAGCTCGAACGCGCACCAGAACACGTACACACCTACCGGATCACGCCCTTGGCCTTGTGGAATGCCAGGGCGGCCGGCCACGATGCAGAGCAGCTTGTCGACGTCCTAGAGCGCTACTCACGCTTTCCAGTACCGCAGGCGCTGCTCATCGACGTAGCCGAAACCATGGCGCGCTACGGACGCGTGCGCCTGATCCAGCACCCCGCCCACGGCTTGGTGCTCGAAAGCCAAGAACCTGCGATCCTGGCCGAATTGCGCCGCCATAAGCAGGTCAAAGACATGCTGGGCACACAAATTGATCAGCACAGTATCGCCGTATTTCCCTCCGAACGCGGCAGGCTCAAGCAGGCCTTGCTCAAGGTGCACTGGCCGGCCGAAGACCTCGCCGGCTATGTCGACGGCGAAGCGCACCCCATCGCGCTTTCCACCGCCGAGGAACAGTGGGCGTTGCGCGACTACCAACAATTGGCAGCGGAGTCGTTTTGGGAAGGCGGCTCCGGTGTGGTGGTACTGCCCTGCGGTGCAGGCAAAACCATGGTGGGTGCTGCAGCAATGGCCAAAGCTCAAGCCACCACCTTAATTCTGGTAACCAATACCGTGGCTGGGCGCCAGTGGCGAGATGAGTTGTTGCGCAGAACCACGCTGAGCGAAGAAGAGATTGGCGAATACTCAGGCGAAAAGAAGGAGATTCGCCCCGTGACCATCGCCACCTACCAGGTGGTAACGCGCAAAACTCAAGGCGAATACCGCGCGCTTGAACTTTTCGATTCCCGCGACTGGGGCCTGATCATCTACGACGAGGTGCACCTCCTACCCGCGCCGGTATTCCGCATGACCTCCGATTTACAGTCGCGCCGGCGCCTCGGGCTCACAGCAACCTTGGTGCGCGAAGACGGCAGAGAAGGCGACGTCTTTTCGCTCATTGGCCCAAAGCGCTATGACGCCCCCTGGAAAGATCTAGAGATGCAGGGCTATATCGCTACCGCCGAGTGCGTGGAGGTTCGCACCTCGATGAGCGAATCGGAGCGGATGCTCTATGCCACAGCAGAGCCAAAGGATCGCTACCGCATCGCTGCTTGCGCCGGGTCGAAAATGAAGGCCATCGATGCGTTATTACAACGCCACGAAGGTGAACCCACCTTGATCATTGGTGCCTTTATTGATCAATTAGAAGAAATTGCACAGCACCTGCAAGTACCCGTCATTGAGGGCAAAACCAGCACCAAGAAGCGCGAGGAGCTCTTTCAACGCTTCCGCGATGGTGAGCTGCGCACCCTGGTGGTAAGCAAGGTGGCTAACTTCTCCATTGATTTACCTGAAGCAGCCGTGGCCATCCAGGTATCTGGCACCTTTGGTTCGCGCCAAGAAGAAGCCCAGCGGCTTGGCCGTTTGCTTCGTCCGAAAACTCAGGGCAATGAGGCGCATTTTTATACCATCGTCAGCCGCGACAGCCTCGATGCCGAATATGCAGCGCATCGGCAGCGTTTCTTAGCCGAACAAGGCTATGCCTATCACATTGTGGATGCCGACGATCTGCGCGAGCAGCGCTAAAAACTCGCCGCATCCAACCCCATCCCCTGTTAGCCCAGTACGGGCAGGGGTGTGGGGGCCGTGGGGCGTCGACAAGCTCAAGCCAAGCCCACACCGAGCCCACACCAAGTCCCGGCCTACCTGAAAGCCAGACGCGGAGGCTCACATAAGAGCGCAAGACGCTAGGCTTAGAGGCTATGGCTAACTTTCACTTTGATGTCGATACCGAATACGCCAAGAAGCACAATGAGCTGCTCAAAGATACCAAGCGTTTACAGATTTCTGCCGCTTTGTTCGGCCTGATTCAGCTTGGCATTGGCGCGGCATTTTATGCCTGGCTCGGTGCTGGCATGGGCACCATCATCCTGGTGGTCTTTGCTGTGATGGCCTTGATTAGCTTTGGCATGATCGCTGTGATTCCCAAACAGGTGGGCAAGGTCAATGAGCTCTATAGCGCCTATCCCCTGTGCCCTGCGGTAATTGCCAAGGTGAATCCCCGCGATGTGGTGTTGTTGGCGCTGGTGAATATCAACCAGGACCAAAGCCTCCCGCCGCGTTGGGGTTTAGCAGCCCGCACGGTAAGCAATCTCGATGGGCACGCCCGAGCAGAGGGCGAAAAGGTGCCGGCGGTGGCGGTAACGGGGCGTCGTTCCTCGCGCAACACCACCACTTGGGATGAGATTACGCCGATGCCGATTGCCTGGGGTACACCCGATCAGGCGGTGATCAAGCGCGCCAAGCAGGCCATCCCCCAGCGCGATTGGGATTTGCTGCAGCGTCACAGTGGTGACCTTGAGGCCGTGCGCGCCACCAAGTATGACCTGTTGGAGCTGAAGTAATGGTTGCGCGCTTGGCGGAGTTTCAAGAAACGATTTTTGCCACCATGAGCGCGATGGCGCAGCACTATGATGCCATCAATCTCGGGCAGGGGTTTCCTGATCAAGACGGCCCTGCAGCGATGCTGCACAAGGCCCAAGCAGAGATCGCTGCTGGCAATAATCAATACGCCCCAGGTCCTGGTATGCAGGTGTTGCGCGAGGCTGTGGCTGCGCATCAACGCCGCTATGGCCTCGATGTATCCCCGGATGAGGTGCTCGTTACCGTGGGCGCCACAGAGGCGATCAGTGCCAGTGTTTTAGGCCTTGTCGAGCCCGGCCAAGAAGTGATCGTTGTTGAGCCCTTTTATGATGCCTACGCCGCTGCTATTGCGTTGGCGGGGGCCAAAAGGGTGGCAGTGCCGTTAAAGCCTTCGGGCAAGTCTTGGGATTTGGACGTCGATGCCATCGAGGCAGCCATCGGCCCGAATACGGCCATGCTGATCATCAACAATCCCCACAATCCCACGGGTGCTGTGTTCAGCGAGGCTTCGATGCAGCGTCTTGCCTCAATCCTGCAACCCCATGATGTGGTGGTGCTATCGGATGAGGTGTATGAGCATTTGCTTTTCGACGCCCAACGTCACCGCCCCACCTGTAGTTATCCGGGCATGGCGGCCCGGACCATTACTGTCTCATCGGCGGCGAAAACCTTCAATGCCACTGGCTGGAAAACGGGCTGGGCCATTGCCCCGGTGGAGCTTTTAGCCAAGATCCGCCAGGCAAAGCAGTACCTGACCTATGTTGGCGCGAGCTGTTTCCAACCCGCTGTGGCTTATGCCTTGGAAGAAGAAATGGCCTGGGTTGAAGATCTGGCCCAAAGCCTCGAGCGCAAGCGCACGCTGTTGGCCGAGGCTTTGGAATCTGCTGGTTTCCAGGTCCATGACTGCCCCGGCACCTATTATTTGGTGGCTGATTTTAGTGGCTTGAGTGATCGTTCTGGCCGCGAATTTTGCGAGCAATTAGTACAAGAGCACGGCGTGGCTGCCATTCCGATTGAAGTTTTTTGTGATCACCCTGAGGGTTGGGAGCGCAAGATTCGCTTTGCTCTTTGTAAGCAGGAAGATGTAATCCGTGAGGCTGCGAAGCGTTTGGCTTTGCAGTCTTAGGGGGTGTAGATATAGCAAAAACGCACCCTGGTGTGGGGTGCGTTTTTGTGTTGTGAAGTTGTTGGTCGGCGGTGTCTTACTCTCCCACACCCTCCCGGGTGCAGTACCATCAGCGCTATCGGGCTTAGCTTCCGGGTTCGGAATGGGTCCGGGCGTGACCCCGATGCTATAACCACCGACACGTTTATGTTGTTTGGTGTTGTTTGGGGGGTGTTGTGTCAGGACTGCATAGTGGACGCGAGTTGTAACACACCTTCATATGTGTGTGTCAGGTGGTGTGTTTTTTGGTGTGTTGTTCGGTGGATTAGTACCAGTCACCTGCATGACCTTGCGGTATGTCCAGTTCTGGCCTATCAACCCGGTGGTCTACCGGGCACCTAGTAATGAAACCTCATCTTAAAACAGGCTTCCCGCTTAGATGCTTTCAGCGGTTATCCCTTCCGTACGTAGCCAACCAGCCGTGCCACTGGCGTGACAACTGGCGCACTAGAGGTACGTCCGTCCCGGTCCTCTCGTACTAGGGACAGCCTTCTGCAAGTTTCTACGCGCGCGGCGGATAGAGACCGAACTGTCTCACGACGTTCTAAACCCAGCTCGCGTGCCGCTTTAATGGGCGAACAGCCCAACCCTTGGGACCTACTCCAGCCCCAGGATGCGACGAGCCGACATCGAGGTGCCAAACCATCCCGTCGATATGGACTCTTGGGGAAGATCAGCCTGTTATCCCCGGGGTACCTTTTATCCGTTGAGCGACACCACTTCCACTCGTAGGTGCCGGATCACTAGTCCCGACTTTCGTCCCTGCTTGAGTTGTCACTCTCACAGTCAAGCTCCCTTGTGCACTTACACTCACCACCTGATTGCCAACCAGGCTGAGGGAACCTTTGGGCGCCTCCGTTACATTTTAGGAGGCAACCGCCCCAGTTAAACTACCCACCAGGCACTGTCCCTGACCCAGATCATGGGCCGAGGTTACAAGATATCCAATTCGATCAGAGTGGTATTTCACCTGTGACTGACACCACCACTGGCGTGGCGTGCTGTTAACGTCTCCCACCTATGCTACACAAACCGAACCGAATATCAATACCAAGCTATAGTGAAGGTCCCGGGGTCTTTTCGTCCTGCCGCGCGTAACGAGCATCTTTACTCGTACTGCAATTTCACCGGGCCTGTGGTTGAGACAGCAGGGAAGTCGTTACGCCATTCGTGCAGGTCGGAACTTACCCGACAAGGAATTTCGCTACCTTAGGATGGTTATAGTTACCACCGCCGTTTACTGGGGCTTAAATTCTCCGCTTCGAACCACAAGGGTTCTAACAGGTCCTCTTAACCTTCCAGCACCGGGCAGGCGTCAGTCCGTATACATCAACTTCCACGTTTTCGCACGGACCTGTGTTTTTAATAAACAGTCGCTTCCCTCTATTCTCTGCGACCACGATCAGCAACCAACACCGCAAAAAGGTGTGGCACCAACAGTGGCCCCCCTTCTCCCGAAGTTACGGGGGCATTTTGCCGAGTTCCTTAACCACAGTTCACCCGTTCGCCTGAGTATGCTCTACTTGACGACCTGTGTCGGTTTGGGGTACGGGCTCACAACATCCTCGCTAGAGGCTTTTCTCGACAGTCCAGGATCACCACCTTCCCCACCAGTGTGGGGTTGCATCACGCCTGACCCATGATGCCTACCGGATTTGCCTAGTAGGCGGGCTGCACGCTTACACCACGAAAACCAACCTCGTGGCGTGGCTACCAACCTGTGTCACCCCATCGCTTGACTACTACCAATGAAGGTCCCACGCAACAAACCCAACACCAGGTCACACAAGGTGACCACGATTGGGATGCTGGGTGGTTAGTACCACTGATTCATCATGGACGGCTGTTGTGAGGTACCAGAATATCAACTGGTTGTCCATCGACTACGCCTGTCGGCCTCGCCTTAGGTCCCGACTCACCCTGGGAAGATTAGCTTGACCCAGGAACCCTTCGTCATTCGGCGGAGCAGGTTTTCACTGCTCATTCGTTACTCATGCCTGCATTCTCACTCGTATGCACTCCACACCACGATCACTCGGATGCTTCAACGCCGCACACGACGCTCCCCTACCCAACACACACTGTGGTGTGTTGCCGCGGTTTCGGCGGTGTACTTGAGCCCCACTACATTGTCGGCGCAGAACCACTCGACCAGTGAGCTATTACGCACTCTTTCAAGGATGGCTGCTTCTAAGCCAACCTCCTGGCTGTCTTCGCGATCCCACATCCTTTTCCACTTAGTACACCCTTAGGGGCCTTAACCGGCGATCTGGGCTGTTTCCCTTTCGACCAACGGAGCTTATCCCCCGCAGTCTCACTGCCGTACTAGCATTCACTGGCATTCGGAGTTTGGCTGACATTGCTAAGATGATAGTCCCGCTCAACCAACCAGTCGCTCTACCTCCAGGAAGCACCATACAACGCTGCACCTAAATGCATTTCGGGGAGAACCAGCTATCACGGAGTTTGATTGGCCTTTCACCCCTACCCACAGCTCATCCCCTCAGTTTTCAACCTAAGTGGGTTCGCGCCTCCACAACCTCTTACAGCTGCTTCACACTGGCCATGGGTAGATCACTCCGCTTCGGGTCCAGGACATGCCACTCACAACACCCTCGTTAGGATTCGCTTTCGCTACGGCTACCCACACTCATGGTTAACCTCGCGACATGCCGCTGACTCGCAGGCTCATTCTTCAAAAGGCACGCCATCACCACACACAAGGTGGCTCTGACGGTTTGTAAGCACACGGTTTCAGGTACTCTTTCACTCCCCTCCCGGGGTACTTTTCACCATTCCCTCACGGTACTATTCCGCTATCGGTCATTTCGGAGTATTTAGGCTTACCGGGTGGTCCCGGCAGATTCACAGCAGATTCCACGAGCCCGCTGCTACTCGGGGCAACGCGATCAACACCACCACAATCAGCATTCACGTACCGGGCTTTCACCGTCTACGGCAGGCGATTCCACACCACTTCCGCTTACCAACTGCAGTCATGCCACATGTCATGCCACCATGTACAACCACGCCCCACAACACCACACACGCAACCCTGGCACAGGTATCACACGCATGCGGTTTAGCCTCATCCACGTTCGTTCGCCACTACTAGCAGAATCACAATTGTTTTCTCTTCCTGTAGGTACTGAGATGTTTCACTTCCCCACGTCTACCCCCAACAACGCTATTTCATTCACGCTGCGGTCACTACCAATCACAGTAGCCAGGTTTCCCCATTCGGACACCCTCGGATCAACGCTTGATTGACAACTCCCCGAGGCCTATCGCGGCCTTCCACGTCCTTCATCGGCTCGAAATGCCAAGGCATCCACCGTGTGCCCTTCCAACACACACCAACCACCAACAACCATTGGCAGCTGTGCATGACAGAAAACACAAGTAATACGACCACCACCACCAACCACCAACAAGGTGATCAGCAATGATGCGCCACACAAACACACACAAACAAACTGGTGTATTACAAAACTCTTACAAACATTCATCACTGATATTTCAGCAACAAAGAAATAAAGATGACTCGCGTCCACTATACAGTTCTCACACAACACCACCATGCACCCCACCAACCACCAACAGCAGCCAGTAGCGCACACAACAATCACAAGGACACGTGCATGTCCCAGACACCCAACAGCATGCCAACACTTTGAAAACAACATATCGTTTGTGCTTGTTACAACAATGACGATCACGATGCGGGCGTGTCACAAGATCTGCTTGCAACACCTACCCACACCCATTGGTGATCTCCACCCGGTCACACCACACCCATCACACACCACCACCAAACTGGCGAGAGTGTGCAACCTCATCAACGACGATGCAGTGTTGTTCAAAGAAAAGAAAAGAAAAAATATTGCTCCTTAGAAAGGAGGTGATCCAGCCGCACCTTCCGGTACGGCTACCTTGTTACGACTTCGTCCCAATCGCCGATCCCACCTTCGACCACTCCCTCCACACACAGTGGTTGGGCCATGGGCTTCGGGTGTTACCAACTTTCATGACGTGACGGGCGGTGTGTACAAGGCCCGGGAACGTATTCACCGCAGCGTTGCTGATCTGCGATTACTAGCGACTCCGACTTCATGGGGTCGAGTTGCAGACCCCAATCCGAACTGAGGCCGGCTTTCAGCGATTCGCTTACCCTCACAGGCTCGCTGCGCGTTGTACCGACCATTGTAGCATGTGTGAAGCCCTGGACATAAGGGGCATGATGATTTGACGTCATCCCCACCTTCCTCCGAGTTCACCCCGGCAGTCTCTCATGAGTCCCCACCATTACGTGCTGGCAACATAAGACAAGGGTTGCGCTCGTTGCGGGACTTAACCCAACATCTCACGACACGAGCTGACGACAACCATGCACCACCTGTACACCAACCACAAGGGAAAGACTATCTCTAGCCCGATCTGGTGTATGTCAAGCCCAGGTAAGGTTCTTCGCGTTGCATCGAATTAATCCACATGCTCCGCCGCTTGTGCGGGCCCCCGTCAATTCCTTTGAGTTTTAGCCTTGCGGCCGTACTCCCCAGGCGGGGCGCTTAATGCGTTAGCTACGGCACAGAAATCGTGGAAGATCCCTACACCTAGCGCCCACCGTTTACGGCATGGACTACCAGGGTATCTAATCCTGTTCGCTCCCCATGCTTTCGCTCCTCAGCGTCAGTTACTGCCCAGAGACCTGCCTTCGCCATCGGTGTTCCTCCTGATATCTGCGCATTCCACCGCTACACCAGGAATTCCAGTCTCCCCTACAGCACTCAAGTTATGCCCGTATCGCCTGCACGCCCGGAGTTAAGCCCCGGAATTTCACAGACGACGCGACAAACCACCTACGAGCTCTTTACGCCCAGTAATTCCGGACAACGCTCGCACCCTACGTATTACCGCGGCTGCTGGCACGTAGTTAGCCGGTGCTTCTTCTCAAGGTACCGTCACAAAAAAGCTTCGTCCCTTGCGAAAGAGGTTTACAACCCGAAGGCCGTCATCCCCCACGCGGCGTCGCTGCATCAGGCTTGCGCCCATTGTGCAATATTCCCCACTGCTGCCTCCCGTAGGAGTCTGGGCCGTATCTCAGTCCCAATGTGGCCGTCCACCCTCTCAGGCCGGCTACCCGTCGCCGCCTTGGTAGGCCATTACCCCACCAACAAGCTGATAGGCCGCGGGCCCATCCCACACCGAAAAAACTTTCCACCACACGAACTACCATGTGGTCCTATCTGGTATTAGACCCAGTTTCCCAGGCTTATCCCAAAGTGCAGGGCAGGTCACCCACGTGTTACTCACCCGTTCGCCACTCGAGTACCCTGCAAGCAGGGCCTTTCCGTTCGACTTGCATGTGTTAAGCACGCCGCCAGCGTTCGTCCTGAGCCAGGATCAAACTCTCCACAAAAAATGAACAAAACAGTCCACAAAGGCTCGTGAAAAGCCCAAAACCTAGCAAAGCCACCACCAAAACAGTGGCAACCAAACCAAACGATGACAAAAAAATCATCAAAAACAAAACAGGGCAATCAGTGCACACGCATGGCCATCCTTGACGAGGACAAACAACCACACACACCAATCACCCTAAGTACTACCAATCACAATAACCGTGACAACAGCACCACAACCGGCACCACCAACACGACCATCATCATCAACAGCACAAAACATATAAAAAGTATTGGCACACTATTGAGTTCTCAAACAACACGCACAACAACCCCACACCAACTAAGGAAAGGGAAGCTGCAAATGGTATTTCGTCTACCGCTCGTTTTCTTAACCGCCATCTCCACATCGTGGGGGCGTTGTCGGTCGCGGCGACTCACATAAAGTTACACACACACCAACAACAACACAAACCCGCAGGTAAACTGCGGGTTTGAACGTCGAAAAGCTTAGAAATAAGCAGCGATTGGGCCATGCGGGCCGGGAATCACCGAAATGGGAGTGCCGAAGATATTGCTCAGCGTCTCGTCGCAGATGATTTCATCGGGCGTGCCAAAGGCAAAGATCTGGCCGTCGCGCACCGCACAGATTCGATCGGCATAACAAGCAGCAAAGTTAATGTCGTGCAGCACCACAATGATGGTCTTGCCCAACTCATCTGCCGCGCGCTTGAGGTGGCGCATCATTTCCACCGAATGCGCGATATCGAGGTTGTTGAGCGGCTCATCTAAAAGCACATAGTCGGTGTCTTGCGCCAAAACCATCGCCACATAAGCGCGCTGACGCTGGCCACCAGAGAGCTGATCTAGGTAGCGGTGCTGCAATTCGCTGAGGTTGAAAAACTCCAGCGTGCGAGTAATTAGATCTTCGTCATCGCGGGTCAGGCGCCCTTTGGAGTGGGGGAAGCGGCCAAAGGCAACCAGTTGGCGCACCGTCAGGCGGGTGATGAAGTGGTTTTCTTGACGCAGAATCGACAGCACCTTGGCCAGGTCGGCGCTTTTCGTGTTCGCCACATCTAGGCCTGCCACCTCGATGGCACCCTCGTCCATGTCCAGCAAGCGGCCGATCATGGTCAACAGCGTGGATTTGCCGGCACCGTTGGGGCCAACGAGTGCGGTGATGCCGCCATTGGGGATCTCCAGATTGACCGGGCCGATGCTCGTTTCGCCGTAATTTTTATGTACTTGATCGAGTTTGATCACAGGGTTCCCTTCCTCAGCAGCACCAGCAGGAATACCAGTCCGCCGACGAGTTCGATAATCACGCTCACTACACCCTGGGCGTAGAAAACGTGGTTGAGCACGAAATATGCGCTTGTCAAAATGGCGAAAGCTAAACCGAATGCAAGCGGAAGCAAATAGCGGTGGTCTTCGGTTCCGGCGATTTGATAGGTCAGCGTTACCACCAAGAAGCCCAAGAAAGTCATAGGTCCCACCAGTGCGGTGGAAGTGGCCATCAAAATCGAGACCAACACCAGCAAGATCAACGCTTCACGACGATAATTCAGACCCAAATTTTGAGCGGCTTGTTTGCCCAGAGCCATCACGTTGAGGGTGTTGGCCTTCGACAGCAGCACAGCCACACCGATGAGTACCAGCGGAATGGCGATGGGGAAATACTGCGCTTGGGCATTAGCGATGGAACCGAAGAGCCTAGCGGTGAGCAGATCAAATTCGCTCGGGGTAAGCAGGCGCTGCATAAAGGTGGCCAAGCTGCCCAAACCACCGCCGAGCACGATGCCCACCAGCAGCATCGCGTGCATGTCTTTGCCTAAAAGCCAGGCGTAAAGCAGCAGTGAGAAGCCCACCATGAGCACCAATTGGAAGATGAACATGGAAAAGGTGTGGCTTAGTGCTGCAACACCGAAGAACACCGTGGCGGTGTGGATGGTGCGATACAACGACTCGAAACCCATGATCGATGGGGTGACGATGCGGTTATTCACCACCGTTTGAAAGCTCAAGGTGGCAAATGCCTGGCAGGCAGCAACTAAGGCGATAGCCAGCACCGCATTGAGGCGGCGCTGGGCGATCAACCAGAAGGTTTCTGAGCCAAAGGGCATGGGATTGTCGTAGCTTAAAAGCCCGATGGCACAGCCGATGCCGATGGCATAGATGCTAATGAGCAGGATCCAATAGCGGCGTGAGGAATGGACAAACGCTTTAGTTTGCATTGGCCCTCCTTACAATCAGCACCACGAAGAATGCTGCGCCGAGCACGCCTAGGATCACGGCGACGGGGATCTCGAATGGCGAGATGATCGTGCGCGCCACGAGGTCGCAAGCAGTAACCAGCCCGATGCCCAAAAGGCACACCCAGGGAAGGTTGCTGCGCAAATCATCACCGCGGACCATTGAGACCACGTTGGGCACGATTAAGCCCAGGAAGGGCAAATTGCCCACCACGACCGTGACCACACCGGTGGCAAGTGCGATGAGGGCGGTGCCCAAAAACACCAAGCGCTGATAGGGCACGCCGATGCTGGTGGCCACATCTTGGCCAAGGCCTACGGCGGTGAAGTAATCAGCACCGACGGCTACGGCAATGACCACGATCAGCACGAGCCAAAGCACCTCATATTGGCCTTGGTACACGGAGGTGTAGCTGCCTTGGAACCACACGCCCAGGCTTTGGAGTGCGTCGAATTGCAAGGCGATGAAGGTACTGATGGCACCAACGACTGCGCCGAGCATGATGCCGATGATGGGCACCACCAGCGATTGTTTGAGACTTACCTTTCTTAAGAACCCAAAAAAGACCATGGTGCCGATAAAAGAGCACAGCACCGCGAGGATCATGCGCTCGAGAATGCCGGCCTCAGGCATAAAAATAAGGCTGAGCAGCAGGCCTAGGCCTGCCCATTCGGTAGTGCCGGTGGTGGTTGGTTCCACGAAGCGGTTTTGGGTTAGAAGCTGCATGAGCAGACCACTCATAGCAAGTGCTGCACCCGAGAGCACCAGGGCAATTGTTCTTGGGATGCGGGTGATTTGCAGCATTTCAAATCCACCCGGCGAGAAAATGTTGTACTCACCAACCATGAGCGAACACAGCAGAAGCCCCGCTACGACCACCAGGGCGATGGCGAAGCGGGGATTGAATCCAGGATTCACAAGACCCTTTCTAGATGGTTACTTTTTCTGCTCGAAGGCATCTGCAATATCGTTCAGCATCTCCGTGTAGGTGATGATGGACTCATTGACGTAGGTGTCTTGCGGTGCATAGACGATCTGGTCGTCCTTGATTGCCTTGACGTTTTTCAGTGCAGGCGAATCGGCGATGACCTTGGAGGCGCGCTGGTAGTCAGGCTTTTCGGCGTTAACGGCACCGTCGCGGTCAAGCACGAAGATCCAGTCGGGATCGGAGTCGGCGATAGCTTCCACGGAGATGTCGTCACCCTCGTGGTTGCTGCTGGAGCCATCTACCTCCAGGGCGGGCTTGAGGTCGAGCAGGTTGAACACCTGGCCATAGGTGCGGCCAACATTGGGGGCGATGTAACCAATCTCGCCACCGGATACGTTGACGGCCATCACGGTGTCTTTGCCGTTGTAGGCCTTCTTGGCGCGCTCGGCTGCCTTGTCAAAGTTCTCAACGAGCTGGTTTGCATCGTCTTCTTTGTCGAAGATCTCGCCCATGGCGATCACTTCGCGCTTGAGTTCTTCGAAGAAGTCTTGATCATCGCGGGGCTCGAAATCCACGATCGGCACACCGGGGTTGAGCTTCTTCATGTCCTCGTAGTGCTGGGTGAAGCGCTGGCCGGAGATGATCAGGTCGGGCTTTGCCTTTACCAGGGCCTCCAGGTCGGGCTCGCGGTGCATGCCCATATCGGCAACGTCATCGCCGCGGTAGGCCTCAACCGTGTCGGGCAGCAGGCCCTTTGGCACTGCAACCAGGGGAACGTCCCAATCTTCGAGCACCTCGAAGGTGCGGTTATCAGTGGAAGCCACGCGCTCTACTGGCAGAGGAATGGTGACATCGCCGTAGTTGTCTTCGATGGTGATTTCTTGGCCCTTAGTTGCAACGTCAGCTTCTTCAGCGTTGCTGCATGCAGCCAATCCGAGGCCTGCAGCCAACATCGCAGCGGTGATCGCTTTAAGTTTCATGTCTGCCTTTCTGAGAGATTGGGTGCAGCCTAACGATCCCCAGCAAGCCAAGGCAAGCCTTATTAAGTTAATCCTAAGATAAGTATCGAAACGTGTTGAAAAAGATTGCACTGCGCTGCTTGTTTGCCAGTTGGAATCCAGTACCAAACACACCCACCTACCACCCCCTAGCGTGAGGTGACACGCACCCCCAAATGTGCCATCGGATACAGTGCCTTGTGATCCTAGCTACACTTTTGCCATGCAGGATTGGAAAAGAGTGGCCCTGGTCATGTTCGCAATCGGGTTTGGCGCGAACCACTTCGCCCCACTCCTGCCTGTGTATCGCCAAGAATTGGGATTAAGCCAAGCAAAAGTAACCTTCTTGCTGGCGATCTACATCCTCGGACTCATCCCCGCGCTCATCTACGGCGGCACACGCTCCGACGTGCTTGGCCGGCGCGCCATCATGCGGCCAGCTGCAGTCATTTCCCTGCTCGGCACCATCTTGCTTATGAGCTTCCCTGAGCGTTTCGACGTCGTGGTTGCCATCGGAAGGCTAGTCACCGGCGTAGCAGTGGGCTTAATGCTTGCCGCAGGCGCCTCCTGGCTCAAAGAACTCACCGCTTCAGCCGGTGGCACCACTGCGCTAGGAGCACGTCGAGCAACGGTGGCTACCTCTGCAGGTTTTGGTCTTGGCCCTGCCGTAAGTGGTGCGGTAGCCGAGTGGCTGCCGGCCCCGCTCTATACCCCACTGTTTGCGCACCTGGTCCTAATCATCTTTTCCGGCATCGCCGTGTGGAACGTACCCGAGGCCTCAAGGCCTGCGCAGCGCCAAAAAACCCAGTGGCGCCGGATCACACCAATTGTGCCCACGCTGCTGTGGGCACCGTGGGTCTTTGGCTCGGCAACCACGGCATTTGCCACGCTCACCACCTATGTTTCGGTGACCGCAATGGTGGCGTTTACAGGGCTTATTTCCTCAATAACCATGCTCAGCGGCGTGGCCGTGCAAAAGACCATCAACGCGCGCATTAATGCCACCGGCAAAGCACCTGTGGCATTCGGGCTGGTGCTTTCTGCACTAGGCATGGGCATAGGCGCATGGGTGGTTATCAGCCATTCAGTGCTCGCATTATTGCTTGCAGCACCAGTACTTGGCGTGGCCTATGGCATTTTGATGGTTTCAGGCCTTTTCCAAGTGCAGCAACAGGCCCATCGCGACGATCTGGGACAATTCACCGCCATCTACTATTCGGCCACCTACCTGGGCTTTTTTGCCCCGTGGATCCTCGCTTTGCTCAGCGTGGCAGTTCCTGGCCAATGGGCATGCATCTTCGGCGCCATCGTGGCACTTGCTACCGCCGCCGCATGGAGGCTCAAGGCAGGTAAGGCTCCTGGAACGCAATAAGACCGGTACATATCAAAACCCCCAGCAGGGCTTGGCCATAGCTGGGGGTTCATGTTTGAGAGGTGCGTTAAGAGGCACTCCAGATAAAGGGACGCTCGCGTTGTTCTTCTTCGTGCAAGGGGCCGAGAGGAACATTGGTTTTATCGCGAAGCGCAATGACCGCGAGCAGACCAATAATCGACATCGCCGCCAGGTAGTAGGTAACGGCCTGGGTGCTACCCGTGGCGTCGACAAGCGTTTCTGCGATCGTAGGAGCAAAGGCACCACCGAGGATGGCACCGATGGCGTAGGAGATGGAAACGCCGGAGAAGCGAACCGAAGCCGGGAAGATCTCTGCATACATCGCGGCCTGGGGACCATAGGTAAAGCCGGTGCCGATGGTAAGAAGGGCGAGGCCGAAAAAGAGCGAAGCGCCGTCGCCATGGTTGACCAGCGGAAAGAGGGTAAATACGCCGCCGAGCTGGAGGATGAAGCCGAGGATGTAGGTCTTTTTACGGCCGATAAAGTCCGATACCTTGCCGGAAAGCAACGTGAATACCAGCCAGGAAGCAGCGGAACCAGTCACCGCGAGCAGCACCGTGTCGCGAGAAAGACCCACCGGACCATCGGGATTCGAGGCGTACTTTTGGATCCAGCCGCCGGTCGTCATATAGCCCACAGCGTTATTGCCCGCGAAGACCAAGGCCGCAAGCAGCACCAGGAGGCCGTGGCGGCGGAACAGCGCACCGATGGGGTTGCTGGTTTGCTCCTTGCGCTCAGCAATTTCTTTAAAGACGGGCGATTCATCCACGCCGCGGCGAATGAAGTATCCGAGGGCAATGAGCACCACGCTAATAAGGAAAGGAATACGCCAACCCCAAGTTAAGAAGGCATCACCTGGGGCAATCACGCTCATTAGCGCCAAGATGCCAGAGGCCATGAGCAAACCGAGCGGCACGCCCACCTGCGGGGAGCAGCCATACCAACCGCGCTTGTGATCAGGGGCGTGCTCCACCGCCATGAGCACAGCACCGCCCCACTCGCCACCAGCAGAGATGCCCTGAAGCACGCGAAGCAGCACCAAAAGAATTGGGGCCGCCACGCCGATAGAGGCATAGGTGGGCAAAAGGCCAATGACGGCGGTGGCGGTACCCATGCCCATCAGCGTGACCATGAGCACGACGCGGCGGCCGAGCTTATCGCCGAAATAACCAGCGAGGAAGGCGCCGAGCGGGCGGAAAAGGAAGCTCAAACCAACGGTAAGGAAGGAGGCAACGGTCGCTGCCTGGGCACCGAGGCCGGCGAAGAACAATTTATTAAAGACCAAACCAGCGGCACTGGCGTAGAGGAAGAAGTCGTACCACTCAATTGCGGTACCGACGGTGGTTGCAAGCGCCACGCGACGCTGCTCATTGCTGCTACGCACCTCATCGCCTGGCAATAGCTGCTGGGCCTGATGGGATGCCGCCTTCGCGGATCCACCTTCAGCATTTGAGCTCATCGAGCCTCCTTGAACATTGTTCGTTTTCACCCATAACCCCGACACCCGGCGCTATGACCTACAACACTTTAGTGCCAAAACCTCAGGCTTTTTGCACTAAAAAGAAAACACATACTCTTTCCACATCGTTGATTCACACGAATCTCTTACGTCCCACGTGATGCAGAGTTGCTACATTTTCGCAGGTTTTCCCTGTTTGAAGAGCCCAAACGCTCAGGCCAAGGCATTGGAATTGAATTACTTGCGGTGGAAAAAATTTATTGTGGGAAACGCACGAATACCTTCCCCCTGTTTGTGTATCCAGGCATAAGGCGACAAGGCGCATCGCAGACGCTTTTCAGCACCCCACTCCCTATGAGCCGGCCATTTTGGAATCAGGGAGTCGTATGCGAAAAAAGACGGAGACGTGAAGTTAAAACACGAGGATGGAAGGCCGTGTTGGAGAGACAAATACCAACAGCAAAGAAGCAGAATACATCTACTTGATTTTCAATACATGACCTGGATGCTCGACGATGAAGTAGTAGCAGCACCCGAAGACGACCCCACCCCCAATACGAAGTTGTGGAGTAAATCCGTCGTAGCGCCTGGCACCTATTGAAGGATTGAACCGACCGCCCTCGCTTTAAGACGATGCCTTAGCGCTGCCCCCCCCCCCGCCACCGGGATGGACTTAAAAAAATTTGCCGGAGCTTAAAGCGCCCGCTGCCACATTTCGAGGTTTCACCTATCGATATTGTGGCCATTTCCTACGAGTTCTGCCGATCCCATCCCCGTGCCTATGCAGCTATAGCGAGTTGGATTGGCCCTTCGCAACCATTCTGCACGAAGATACCCTGCAACACCGGTCAACAAAATCACAGAGGGCATACCGACCACTAAGGGGTGAAAGCCCTCTTCACCCACCATGACATCAAAGTGAACAAGAATCTGGACAAAAATCACGGCCAGTCCAACCATTGCAGCAACCGGTGCGATCAACCGGACAAACAGATTGTGCTCATTGGTACCCCAAAAGAATCTGACTACCGACACCGAGGTGATAAACAACAGGAAAACAATGCCGAAAGCTCCCGCGTTGGTCAACCAGGAGAACATGGTCAGGACAGGAAACTCCGGTCCCGCATTTGTCACTGAACCGTAGATCGCAAATCCCCCAATGAACAGCAACGCTAAGGCAGACTGCGCCAAGGATGAGTAAATCGGTGCATGCGTCTTCGGGTGTGTTCGACCTAGACGCTCAGGCAGCACCCCTTCCCTACCTAGCACCAGGGCATAACGCGCCACAGCATTATGGAAGGCGAAAAGTGCGGCTAAAAGAGAGGTAATGAAGATTATACGGCCAAAGGTGGCTAGACCGTGATGCCCACTTTCCTCAAGAAAAACGAACAGAAGCTCCGGTCCACTTTCCCTCGCTTTTTCCACGATCTGCGATTCCCCCACGCCCTGGGCAATGGCCCAGGCCGAAAAAGCGTAGAACCCAGCGATCAACCCGAGAGCTCCATATGTTGCCTTCGGTACAGATTTCTGGGGGTTTTCAGCTTCTTCAGCATAAATAGTTGCAGACTCGAACCCCATAAAAGCCGCCATACCGAAGGCTAGCGCGGCACCAATGCCTGGCCCTACAAACCCAGAGGGGTCAAAAGCTGCCACACTGATCGGCTCAGCGGGGCTACTCAATCCAATAAAGTCGACAAGCACCACGACTAAGAATTCGAGAATCACAAGCACACCAATAACTTTGGCCGAGGCATCGATATTCATAGCTCCGAGCAATCCCGTAAGAAACCAACAGAATAACGCGGCAACCCACCATTGGATCGTGATGCCTGCCAGAGCAGACAAAGTACCCGCAATCGTTGCTCCAACGATGCCATATAAACCGATCTGCATCGCGTTATAACTCACGAGCGCAAGCCACGCGGCAGCAAGCCCCTGACGCTTTCCCAGGCCAGTAGCGGTGTAAGCATAGAGCGCGCCGGCGTTAGTAATTTTTGTACTCATTGCAGCGTAACCAACCGCGAAAACAAGCAATACAATTCCGAGGACGAGATAGCCCATTGGAACTTCGATCATTCCAGTGACAGCGTAGGACGTTGGGGCACCGCCGGCTACAGCCGTGAGCGGAGCTGAAGCAGCAATGATGAGCATCATGAGGGATCCAGCACCAAGTTTTCCTTGGAGCGCACGACCACTATCGACCTTATTTTTCTGAGTCATTTCCTACCCTTTCAAAATGTGATGTAGATGACTCTAAGGTTTGTAAGGTTATGCAAAAAGATCTCCCACACTACTGTGCGCCCAGTCACAAAACAATTGCACTGTAGGCCAAGAATTGTGATTCAGCTCATGATGAACTGGTTTCAAGTGCAACTGGTCCCCTACAACAAGCAAAGGAGCTGATTATGAAGGGAACTGTCGGCATCATCGGGGCAGGTTTCGCTGGACTGATTTCCGCTCGAGAATTAGAGCGCCTTGGGTACACGGTTGAAATTTTCGAGGCTCGAGACCGAATCGGTGGACGAACCTGGACTACTCAAAAACTGGGACACGAGCTCGAAGTCGGTGGGACTTGGGTTCACTGGATGCAACCATTCATTTGGGCAGAAATCACACGCTACGGCGCAGATATCGTCTCTTCTCCAGTTTGCGACGAGGCATTCTGGATTGTCGGCGATACGGTCCATAAAGGTGTTGAAGCAGACGTAGACGAAAAACTCGCCGGCGTACAGTCGAAAATTTTCGAACGCTCCCGCGAACTGTTCCCCCTCCCCCACGCGCCGTGGACTAACCGTGAAGCTGTCGCGAAAGCGGATACCGGGACTGTGCTCGACTGCGTCCGAAACGGTGAATTTACCGAGGAAGAAGTAGCCCTAGCCAATGCGTACTGGAACGCTGGCTACAATGGCGAATCTCGCACAGCATCGCCACTTATGGCAGCACACTGGGCAGCTTTGTCAGATCACCGCCTATCTTTGCTTGATGATCAAACATTGCGCTATAAGCTCGCGGGCGGCATGAAGAGTATTTATTCGAAGATCCGAAACGATATCCGTGGAGCAGTACACCTCAATACGAGAGTCTCCAAGGTAGACGACCAAGGGAACTGTGTCGAGATCACGCTAGCGGACGGCACCACCCGACAGTTCGAACAAGTCGTAGTGACACTTCCAATTGGAGCACTCAAAACCATCGACTTCACCGAGGGGCTTCCCGAACACGCTAAAGAAGCGATGGTGGAAGGCTGGAACTGTACTGGTCACAAGGTATGGGTGAAGATCAAAGGCCATCGCAAAATCTTGGCTTACGCTCCAGACGGCCACCCCCTAGCACTTCTTCGCTCAGAGTATTTCATGGAAGACGACACCACGATTTGCGTAGGCTTCGGTCCTGACCACGCAGCAATCGACCTCAATAACGTCGAGGCCGTCCAGCGCGCTGTAGATGCTTGGGAGGCAAACATCGAGGTTGTGAGCACTTTTAGCCACGACTGGGTAGAGGACGAATTCACCGGACAGACTTGGGCAACTCCGCGAACCGGCCAATTCCTCCACGGTCACCCAGAAAAGCTTCGTCATGGGAATCTAATTTTTGCCGGCTCAGATTGGGCGGCAGGTTGGAACTCTTTTGTCGACGGAGCTATCGAGACAGGGTTCCGGGCAGCCCGCGAAATTGAAGAGCATCGACCCTAAAACTCTTGACCTAACCAAGGAGCCCCGACTGTGTCGGGGCTCTTACAACAGCATCAAAATCTAAGCGTGGAGTTTCGAAATTCAGAAAACTGTTCCGCCACCAAAAGGTCTTAACCATCAAGTTTCTCAATCTGCTTTTCATCTTTCACCACAACGAAGACGACGGTATCGTGAAGAAAATCTGCCTCGATACCGTCGTCTAAAAATTACTTCGCCGGATTCTAGCTGCCGTAATGCAACCAGACAGCCTTAGTCTCGGTGTAGCACTCGATAGCTTGGGGTCCCATTTCTCGACCCCAACCGGATTGTTTATATCCACCCCAGGGGGCTGCCATATCAGGGATTGGCAGCATATTCACAAAGACCGCACCTGAACGTAGCCCATTCGCTATGCGTTGACTCTCCGCAATGTCGCTGGTCCAAACTGCGGCAGCGAGACCATACTCAGAATCGTTCGCACGCGCGATGACTTCGTCTAGCTCCCCGTCGTACTTCATTACCGAAAGGACTGGGCCAAAAATTTCTTGCTTCGCGATCGAATTATCTTCATCAACTCCTGCAAAAACGGTGGGTTCAACGAAATAGCCTTCACGATCAATCCGATGGCCACCTGTGACGAGTTCGGCGCCTTCGGAACGCCCAGCCTCAATCAAATTGGTGATATGACCGAGATGCTTTTCGGAAACTACTGGAGTTAGTTGAGATTTCTCATCATTTCCAGGTCCTACGTGCATTGAAGCTGCAGCCGAAGCAAGCTTTTCTACAAATTCATCATGCACCTTGGAGTCCACGTAGAAGCGAGTGTAGGCCGCACAAACCTGTCCTGAGTTCAACAACGCACCACCAACATTGCCAGCCACAGCAGAGTCTATATCTGCTGAGGCTGTAATTATCGAAGGCGCTTTGCCACCGAGTTCAAGCGTCAAACGCTTGAGGTTAGAATCCGCGGCAGCATGAGTGATCGCTTTACCGGTCGGAGTTGAGCCAGTGTATGAAAGATGATCGACACCCATGTGCGATGACAGCATTGCGCCAACATCTCCAGCACCCGTCACAATGTTTACAACGCCTGCGGGAACACCTGCCTGTTCACAGACTTCAACCAGCTTGATGGAGGTGAGTGGGGTAACTTCGGATGGTTTAATTACTACCGAATTACCTGTAGCCAGGGCAGGTGCAAGCTTCCAAGCTAGGATCATTAGCGGAAAATTCCAGGGAGTAATTAACGCGTTGACCCCCACAGGCTCTCGCCTGGTGTAGTGCAAGGTATCGGGGAAACTGATTGGGTTGGTTGTACCCTGAATCTTGGTAACGAAACCAGCGAAGTATCGGAAGTGATTGGCTGCACCTGCCACCGATACTTGGCGAGCAACTCCGATCGGCTGCCCCTGATCCAAAGTTTCGAGCTGGGCGAATTCTTCTGCGTTCGCCTCTATCAAATCTGCAATTTTGAATAGTACGGCTGCACGCTGCACCGGCAATAAATTTGCCCATTCTCCTGACAGGGCTTCACGCGCTGCGGTAATCGCGTCGTCCACTTGAGTGGAGCTAGCGCACCTTACCTCAGCGATCACCTCGCCGGTCGCGGGATTGTAGGAAGAAATACTACCTGCTGCTCCCTCAACCCATTCTCCATTGATGTATTGCCTAGTTTGCATCCTGGCTCCTTTCTTAGGTAAAGCCATTCTAAGTGAGCCAGCCCACTCCTATTTGTGAGACAGTGCACTTTATTTTTCTAGGAGTGCATTAAGCTACAAAGGTTCGGCGAAAAGCACTGGGACTTAGCCCAAATCTTTCCTTAAATGCACGAGAGAAGTAAGCCGCATCAGACAGGCCGCAACTAGCCGCAATCACACTAATCGGCTGCGAAGAACTCGATGGGTCTCCGAGCAGAGCGTGGGCACGGTCCAGCCGGCGGCCTTTGATCGCCCCAGCCACAGTTGTTGCACGGTCGCTAAAGAGCTGGTGAAGATACCGAACCGATATGAAATGTGCTTGAGCTATGCGCTTCGGCCCCAAATCGGGGTCGTTGAGATGGTCATCGATGAAGGCGTCAATTTTTCGGACCAGTTGAGCCCTAGAGTCCAGGGCAAATCCGGCATCTTCCGCGGCCGCAACTAGAACGGGCCGAATCATCGCTACGACCATCTCTGCCAACTGTGCCCCAGCACGAGTGCCGAGCTCGTCAAAATTACGCGCAAGTTCTCCCAAAAAGGCCGCTACAGCAGCACTGACCGAAAATCCTCGAGTGAGTGAAATAGCAGTGACATGCGCCAACACGTTTTCACTGAGGGCAAGGTCGTCTTTGGGAACCATAACCACCAATAAGGTGCACCCTTCAGGAAACTCAAGATCATAGGGACGCGAGGTGTCGTAAATTACAATGTCCCCTTGACCGAAGTGAACCGCCTTCCCATCCTGGCATAGAACCCCATGCCCCTCGATTATCTGGCTCACCTTTACATAGGCATCGCTTGGCCAAGCTATTAGCTCTTCAGTGCGATGGACCGAATGAGCGTCAGCACTGATGTGCACAAACGTTGCCCTACCGACGTTGTGCATCTTCACCGCACCGCAAAATGATTCCAAAGCATCAATACGGAGGGGCACCACAGTGCTGTTAACCGCAAAACGGAACTCTTTCAGTCCAATCATTGCGTTACCCCTTCAAGACAGGCTCGAACACTTTCTGGAATCCCACAGTGTCTTCGAGAGGCAGAACTGCAGCCACATATTGATCCGGCCGCACTACCACCACTGCACCCTGCTCGGAGATTTCACGTTCTTCAAAAATGCTGCTTTCGGGGAGGACTGAATAGACCTTTTCATAGTTACTCACCCTGAACGGACCACACTTCGGAAAGAAGATCGAAGGAACTTGGTTTAAATCTACATCCGTATGCAATTTAGGATAAATAATTTTGACATCAAACATTGCATCCTCGTCGCCTGGAAGCATGTAGCGATTCTGAGGTGAATCCGGGTCGTGAGCAAACCACTCTGCCCACTCAACCGCACGAGCGCCATCCAAGTCAGCGAACACATAGATTCGATAACGTCCGTCAGCCGTCGCATGATGTCCTAAGTGCACAGGATTAGCGTCGGCAACTCGACACACCTCAGCAGACTTGAAGCGCTTTCCTACGGGATACCCCTTGGCTAAGTCCTGATGCTCTTTCCCACCCGTAAGGATTGACGGTTGGTATTCGGTCATAAACCCGGCAGGAAATTCTGCCGTCTGAACATAGTAATCCTCCAAATAATTAGGATTTTCAAGTTCTTCAGTAGGCGTCGCCATTAGCGTTGACCACTCACGGTCGAAATCTATGAGGTTCTTGGCAATTTCCTTTCGTTCCTCGGCATAGGTTCGCAGCAAAGTCTCCGGACTGCGGCCATCGAGTACATAGCCGAGCTTCCAAGCAATATTGAACCCGTCCTGCATTGACACATTCATGCCTTGTCCGGCCTTTGCGGAGTGTGTATGGCAGGCATCGCCGGTAATGAAAACTCGCGGCTCAGGACACTCATCCGACAGATTGTCGAATTTGTTGGCTAACCGGTGCCCGACTTCATAGACCGAGTGCCAGCAGACCTCGCGAACGTCGAGAGTGTATGGGCTTAGAATATTGTTGGCCTGGTCAATAATCTGCTCGATCGTAGTACTACGAACCTGACCGTTGTCATCTTCACTCACTTCACCAAGATCCACATACATCCGGAACAAATAGCCACCCTCGCGCGGAATATGCAAGATAGAGCCATATTTCGAGTTGATTGCGCATTTCAGACGGATATCCGGGAAGTCCGTTTCGGCAATTACATCCATTACGCCCCACGCATGGTTAGCAGACTTACCTTCAAGGCGTCCCCCAATCGCTTTCCGGACGCCGGAGCGGGCGCCGTCGCACCCAACCACATACTTTGAATACACGGTGCGTTTTTCTCCGGTCTGAACATCGCATAGCTGAACAGCCACCGGATATTCTCCATCTCCCACTTCAAGCCCCAAGAACTCGTAGCCGAAATTCGGTTTCATGCGCGACGGCGAGCGCCCCATAAACTCCGAGAAATAGTCGAGAACGCGTGCCTGATTCACAATCAAGTGAGGAAACTCCGAAACACCGTGTTCATCGTCCAAAGTTCGTGCTGTACGGTGGATCTCTCCCGGCGAATCTGGCTTTTGCTTCCAAAAAGCCATCTCGGTAATTCGGAATGCTTCGTTAGTAATTTCTTGGGCAAATCCGAATGCCTGAAACGTTTCGACCGATCTTGCTTGGATGCCGTCTGCCTGCCCGATCTCCAAACGGTGGGGCCTACGGTCAATAATGCGAGTGTGCACATTTGGGAACATAGACAGCTGGGCGGCAGCGATCATTCCCGCAGGCCCCGCTCCCACGATCAACACATCCATATGATCAGGCAGTGCCTCAGACCTTTCGGGGCCTGCGGCGGGGAGAACCCGGGGATTAGTGGATACATAGCCATGGTGATGGAATTGCATTTTTTCTCCTTAATTAACGTGAGGCTGCAAGCGTTAGGTTGCTGGGATTAACCCGTCCCTGCCTTAACTCCAGACAAATGGTCGTTCCTGCTGTTCCTCCTCGTGCAAAGGACCTAGCGGGACGTTGGTTTTGTCGGTCAAAGCCGAGACTGCCAACAGCCCAACAACAGTCATGCCCGCCAGGTAGAAGGTCACTGCTTGTGTACCTCCTGTTGCATCCACCAGCGCTTCCGCAATTGTGGGTGCGAAAGCACCACCCAGAATTGCCCCAATTGCATAAGAGATCGACACACCCGAGAACCTGATCGATGCGGGAAAGATTTCGGTATACATCGCAGCTTGCGGCCCATAGGTAAAACCAGTTCCGATGGTGAGCAGGGCCAAACCAAAGAACAGAGATGTGCCACTACCAGCTTCGACTAGGGGGAAGAGTGCAAACACCCCTGCGAGTTGGAGAACAAACCCAAGGATGTACGTTTTTTTACGTCCGATAACATCGGAGACTTTGCCGGACAGCAAAGTGAAACACAGCCAGGTAGCAGCCGATCCGGTTACCGCAAGCAAAACGGTGTCACGATCGAGCCCCACAGGCCCATCAGGGTTGGACGCATACTTTTGGATCCACCCACCAGTGGTCATGTAGCCAACGGCACCGTTGCCGGCAAAGACCAACGCAGCAATCAGTACAAGCAGACCATGTCGCTTGAACAACACTCCAATCGGGTTGGAAGTCTGCTCCTTCCGCTCAGCGATTTCCTTAAACACCGGCGATTCATCGACACCGCGTCGAATCAGATAGCCAAGGCCAATCAGCAATACGCTGATAAGGAACGGGATACGCCATCCCCAGTCAAGAAATGCGTCACCTGGTGCGATCAAACTCATCAACGCCAGCATGCCGGAGGCCAGCAGCAAGCCGGCAGGTACACCGATTTGTGGGGAACATCCGTACCAACCTCGCTTGTTGTCAGGGGCGTGTTCGACGGCCATCAGAACCGCACCACCCCACTCACCGCCAGCAGAAATACCTTGGACGATTCGAAGGAGAATCAGCAAAATCGGTGCCGCGATGCCGATCGCATCATAAGTTGGAAGCAAACCAATTATTGCCGTTGCCGCCCCCATTCCCATGAGAGTGACCATAAGAACCACCCGCCGACCCAACTTGTCACCGAAGTAGCCGGCAAGAAAAGCACCTAGAGGTCGGAAAAGGAAGCTCAATCCAACGCTTAGGAACGCCACCACAGTAGCTGCCTGGGGGCCAAGTCCTGCGAAAAAGAGCTTGTTGAAGACCAAGCCGGCGGCACTTGCGTAGAGGAAGAAGTCATACCATTCGATAGCTGTGCCGACCGTGGTCGCCATCGCGACGCGGCGCTGCTCTTTTACGTTACGAACTTCGTCGCCGGGCAAAACCTGCCCTGAATGTGCCGCGCCACGCGCATCATGCGCATTCGGGTTGCAAGCATTGGAACCCATCCATCCTCCTTAGAACATATTTCATTTTCGGGCGAGCCATGCCACTGGTTTTTCAAAACAGAGAGATGCCCGCCTCCACATCTTCAAAACAGCCCGCTCGATCTGCAGTTTTAGACATTTTTAAGCGTTCCACGTCACACCTTACAGTGTTTCCCGTCAAGCTGGAAGTAGTTTGTGATTTGGATTACTTGCAGGGCTGAACTTCATCATATATGATTCAGCCAAGTCGTCAAGAAAAAATTCTGTGCAGCAGCTGCCTGGTGTAGAAGAAACGTCACGGCGACGAAGTATGCAAACGAGATAAAAGTCACCAAAAGACTTCAAGTACGCCGAAGTTTGGCGCAATCATTAGAGGGGAGACTCCATGGGAATTCTCGAAAAACTGCCAGCGACACCAGGCAAAGTCCTCGCCGTCCATGTGGCGTATGAATCAAGAGCCGCTCAACGCGGGCGCAGACCGAAGCAGCCTTCTTACTTCATGAAGGCCACCAGCTCTCTCAGTGAATCTGGAACCGTCGAACGCCCTAAGGGCTGCGAACTCCTGGCTTTTGAGGGTGAAGTTGCTCTTATCATCGGTACCGAAGCGCGAAATGTCTCGTTGGAGAACGCCTGGGACTATGTAGCAGCCGTTACCGCATCCAACGACCTTGGCATTTACGACTATCGAGCCCAAGATAAGGGGTCTAACACTCGCTCAAAGTCCCGGGACGGTTACACGCCCATAGGACCGGAGCTCATCGATGCCCGAGCCGTAGAGCCAGGCAATTTACGTATTCGCACCTGGGTCAATGGCGAGCTAGTGCAGGAAGGTAACACCAGCGAAGAAAGCCTCATCTTTCCACTCCCCCAGTTTGTGGCGGATCTTTCACAGCACATGACTCTGCACCCCGGGGATATCATTTTGACCGGCACGCCCGCCGGTTCCACAGTGGTCAACCCCGGTGACGTGATGGAAGTGGAAGTTGATGGTGCAGGTTTAACATCAGGCAAACTTCGCACCGAGGTCATCGAAGGTGTTGGTACTTTCGACGAAAACATCGGCATGCTTCCTCATGTAGATGAGAAACAACGTGCTGATGCATATGGCACAGATCCCGATGGCTCAGGATCTTCCAAATCTGACCTACCCGATGACCTACGCAAAAAGCTCGAACAAACTCCGACCGCCGGGCTATCTGCACAGCTACGAAATCGTGGGCTCAATCAAGTAGTTATCGAAGGTGTATACCCGCAAACTCCAGGAACCAAAATGGTAGGCGTTGCAAAAACTCTTCGCTTTATCCCTGGTAGAGAAGATCTTTTTAAAGCTCACGGCGGTGGTTACAACACCCAAAAGCGAGCCTTCGATGAACTGAAGCCTGGAGAAGTTCTCGTTATCGAGGCTCGTCAAGAGGCAGGATCCGGCACTCTGGGCGACGTGCTCGCCATACGAGCCAAGAGCCTAGGAGCGGCCGGAATAGTTACAGACGGGTGTGTTCGTGATTATGCAGCCGTGCAGGAAGTCGGTCTTCCGGTTTTTACTCAGGGCGCCCATCCGGCTGTACTCGGCCGAAAGCACGTCCCGTGGGACATGGATCTACCAATTGCTTGTGGCAACGCCACCGTCATCCCAGGTGACGTAATAGTAGGCGACGATGACGGAGTGATTGTGATTCCCCGGGGCATCGTAGAAGAGGTTGTGGATGCTGCAATGGAGAAGGAACTACAAGACGAATGGGTTGCTGCCCGTGTCTCCGAAGGTAACCCAGTAGACGGCTTATTCCCTCCCACCGGGGATTGGAAAGATAAGTGGCAGCAATATCGCAAGGAACGCACATGACAGTAGTTGAACAAAGCAAGACTGAGCGCGCCTACGAGTGGATCAAAGCGAAAATTCAAACTCATGAATTCGCACCCGGGCATAGGTTGGTCATCAGTTCGATTGCTGATGAACTCTCCGTCAGCCCGGTACCTATCCGTGAGGCCATCCGTCAATTGGAAGCAGAAGGGTTGGTGACGTTCGCCCGCAACGTGGGGGCGAGGGTCACAATGATCGAGCCCGAACGTTATTCCAACCTTATGGAATCCGTCGCAGTACTCGAAGGTGTCGCCACCGCTTTATCAGCTCCGAACCTCGATTCCACAGATCTCGCTGAAGCGAGGAAAATCAATTCTCAACTTGAGATCTCCACCAAGAATCTCGATCCGTCTGAATTCACTCACCTGAACAAAAAATTTCATCAGGCATTGTTCAATAAGTGCCCGAACCAGCACTTGTTGGACCTGGTATTCAGCGAGTGGGAACGGCTGAATTACGTCCGCGAGTCTACATTCGCTTTCGTTCCTCAACGCGCCATCGCTTCAGTAAGAGAACATGAACAAATCGTGGCACTAATTGAGGCTGGTGCTGAAGCTGCGTACATAGAAAAAGTTGCTCGTCAGCACAGGCTAAACACAATCGATGCTTATCAGCGGTCCAGCTAGATGCAATCCGGCGACCATCTCTACAGGTCGAAACCCCAAATAAACGAACTCATATTGAGAGGACATAACAATGGCACCGAAGAACCTTCCTGAAAGAATTCAGCACTACATCAACGGCGAATGGGTCGACTCGCTCGACGGCGATACTTTCGACGTGATCAACCCAGTGACCAATGAGCCCTACATTCAGGCAGCTTCCGGAAAAGTTGAAGATATCGACCGAGCTGTAAAAGCCGCCAAGGAGGCGTTCCTAAACGGCCCTTGGCCAAAAATGCTCCCCCGAGAGCGTTCCCGCATTCTCCACAAAATTGCGGATATCGTCGAATCAAGGGAAGACATCCTTGCTGAGATGGAGTCTTTCGACTCAGGCCTTCCCATTACTCAGGCACTTGGCCAGGCTCGGCGCGCTGCGGAAAACTTCCGCTTCTTCGCAGATTTGATTGTTGCTCAGCATGATGATGCGTTTAAAGTACCGGGCCGCCAGGCCAATTATGTCAATCGTAAGCCGATCGGCGTCGCTGGCCTCATCACCCCCTGGAACACACCATTTATGCTCGAATCCTGGAAACTCGGCCCTGCACTGGCAACGGGCAACACCGTCGTGTTGAAGCCAGCTGAGTTCACACCTCTTTCAGCCTCGCTGTGGCCGGGTATCTTCGAAGAAGCTGGCCTTCCCAAGGGTGTTTTCAATCTCGTAAATGGATACGGCGAAGAAGGCTACGCCGGTGATTCGCTGGTCAAGCACCCCGATGTGCCGCTGATTTCCTTCACAGGTGAATCCCGCACAGGTCAGATCATTTTCGGGAACGCAGCACCGTATCTCAAAGGTCTATCCATGGAACTCGGTGGCAAGTCACCCGCAGTGGTCTTTGCCGACGCAGATTTGGACGCAGCCATCGACGCTACGATCTTCGGAGTCTTTTCCCTAAACGGCGAGAGGTGCACGGCAGGCTCTCGAATCCTGGTGCAGCGAGAAATATACGAAGAATTTGTCGAACGATACGCTAACCAGGCAAAGCGTGTGAAAGTCGGCCTACCAGAGGATCCTAAGACTGAGGTCGGGGCTCTGGTACATCCAGAGCACTTTGAGAAGGTCATGAGTTATGTCGAGATCGGTAAGCAAGAGGCTCGCTTGGTCGCTGGTGGTGGCCGCCCTGATGGCTTTGAAGAGGGCAACTTCGTTCAACCCACCGTATTTGCCGATGTATCCCCGGAAGCTCGAATTTTCCAAGAAGAAATCTTCGGTCCGGTAGTAGCGATCACCCCCTTCGACACCGAAGAGGAAGCACTCGAACTGGCTAACAACACCAAATATGGTTTAGCCGCATACATCTGGACCAACGATCTCAAACGTGCTCACAACTTCGCGCAAAACGTCGAAGCTGGCATGGTTTGGCTCAACTCCAACAACGTCCGTGATTTGCGTACACCTTTCGGTGGCGTCAAAGCATCGGGATTAGGCCACGAGGGTGGCTACCGTTCAATTGACTTCTACACCGATCAGCAGGCCGTACACATCAATCTAGGCGAAGTCCACAACCCAGTATTCGGCAAGCAAGACGACTAATTACCCAACGCGTACACAAAGGATCACATCATGACTGTTCAAGCACCAGACATTTTGCGTTGTGCCTACATGGAGATTGTTGTAACTGATCTCAAGGCATCTCGCGACTTCTACGTCGATGTTCTCGGCCTGGTCGTTACCGAGGAAGACGACAACGCAATCTACCTGCGCACCTACGAGGAATTTATTCACCACAATCTTGTGTTGCGCCAAGGCCCCGAGGCAGCAGTTCAAGCATTCTCCTTCCGCGTGCGCTCACCCGAGGACCTCGACAAAGCAGAGGCCTTCTATAAAGAGCGTGGTTGTCGCGTAGAGCGGAAGGCAGATGGTTTCGTCAAGGGCATTGGAGATTCTGTTCGCGTTGAAGATCCGCTTGGCTTTCCGTATGAGTTTTTCTACGAAGTCAAGCATGAACGTCGACTGGCTTGGGACTACCAAGCGCACATTCCCGGCGCGCTGGTTCGCCTGGATCACTTCAACCAAATCACTCCAGACGTGCCCAAAGCCGTGGAGTACATGGAAGACCTTGGCTTCCGCGTCACCGAAGACATTCAAGATGAAAAGGGCACGGTGTACGCTGCCTGGATGCGACGCAAGCCAACTGTGCATGACACCGCAATGACCGGTGGCGATGGTCCGCGTATGCACCACATTGCGTTCGCTACGCATGAAAAGCACAACATCATCGCGATCTGCGACAAGCTCGGTTCGCTGCGACGCTCGGACGCAATCGAGCGTGGTCCCGGTCGCCACGGTGTATCCAATGCTTACTACCTCTACCTGCGCGACCCGGACGGACACCGCGTGGAGATCTACACCCAGGACTACTACACAGGTGATCCGGACAACCCTCGAGTAACTTGGGATGTTCATGACAATCAGCGCCGCGATTGGTGGGGCACCCCTGTTGTGCCTTCCTGGTACACCGACGGCTCACGGGTACTTGACCTCGACGGCAATCTGGTTCAGTTGACGAAACGTACCGACGCCTCTGAGATGGAAGAGACTATCGGAGCCGATGGCTTTTCGTACACTCGCCCGGGCGAAGAAATGCCCGATTACAAGAAGGGCGAATACAAGCTAGGCCATCAGCTTTAAATTTACGACGCCCCGCGTTACCTCTCACGGCGGCGACTTCGGTCGCCGCCCTCTTTCGGAATGGAGCACCCCTTGCTGAACAAGGAAACCATCATTCAAATCGCGGATGAACTTGCAGCGGCGGAAGAAAACCGCTCAATGATTCCGTTATTGACCAAGCGATTTGAAAACATGACCGTTGAAGACTCGTATGCCGTGCAGAACGAATGGCGCCGCCGCGGTATTGAGGCGGGCCGTAGGCCAGTCGGCCGTAAGATTGGCCTAACCTCCAAAGTGATGCAACAGGCCACCGGTATTACCGAGCCGGACTATGGTGCGATTTTTTCAGACATGGTCTTCGAGAACGGATCGGTAATTGAGCATGCGCAGTTTTCTAATGTACGAATTGAAACGGAATTAGCCTTCGTATTGAAGGAACCCTTGAAGGGGCCTAACGTCACCATCTTCGAGGTCATGAACGCAACTGACTACGTCATTCCTGCCCTGGAGATTCTTAGTTCTCGGATCGAAATGGAGGGGCGCACCATTGTCGACACTATTTCTGATAACGCCGCAATGGGCGGGATGGTGTATGGAGGTAACCCGGTTAAACCACACGACGTGGATCTGCGCTGGGTAGCGGCTTTGCTCTATCGCAACGAGATAATCGAGGAGTCTGGTGTTGCTGCCGCGATCCTAAATCATCCTGCAACCGGAGTGGCCTGGTTGGCTAACAAGCTAGCAGCTCATGGTGATTCTTTGGAGGCCGGGGAGATCATCCTTGCAGGTTCTTTCACCCGGCCGATGTGGGTGAAAGAGGGAGACACTGTACACGCCGACTTTGGACCGCTTGGAGCAATAACGTGCAAATTCAAGTAGATCTACCGCCGACATTTAACGAAAAAGTTCGCGGAACAAGAGGCCCTGCCACCGGCCTTTGGGTGTGCTCGGGCAGCGATTCTGCAGCTGAAATTCTTTCTCTCTCAGGTGCCGAGTGGTTGCTGATCGACGGCGAGCACTCCCCTGTTGGATTGGAAACCATAACCTCCATGCTTCGCGCGGTGGCCGCTGGCTCCGCTACGCCCGTGGTACGCGTCCCCGTTCTAGACACTACGTTGATCAAGCAGTACCTGGATCTGGGTGCTCAGAACATCATGGTGCCAATGGTGCACACAGGCGAGGACGCCGCTCATGCAGTTGCCGCAATGCACTATCCCCCCAAAGGCATCCGTGGAGTGGGTAGTGCGCTTGCTCGTTCTTCGCGCTGGAATCGTGTTTCTGGTTATCTGGACAACGCCTCGGAAACAGTCAGCCTGACAGTACAGATTGAGTCCGATCGTGCTGTCCGGAATTGCGAGGCTATCGCCAATACGGATGGTGTGGACGCGGTATTCATCGGACCTTCCGATTTGGCTGCGTCTATGGGACTTCTTGGAAAGCAGACCCACCCTGATGTCCTCGAGAGGGTCTATCAATGCATTGATGTTGTGCAGAAATCCGGGAAACTTGTAGGCGTGAACGCTTTTGACCTCGACCAGGCGCGGGAATATGTTCGATCTGGCGTCGATTTCGTCGCAGTGGGTGCAGACGTCCAGATCTTAGCTTCACAGTCACAGGTACTCGCTAATACATTCAAGGATGGGAATCAGGGCAGCTAAAAACCGATTATCGCTGAAGACTCTGGCTCCCGGCGCTTTTTAAGGGAAGGCCGGAGTGAGTTCTCCACCGAACCGAACTACTGCGACTAGCGCCGGGAGCCCCTGTGACGGTTCGTCTTCAGCCATCTTGTTCAAGACCCAATCGAAAATGCACGTTTAGAGTCCAGGCAGAATTCGGTAAGGATTAAAAAGGCATCGGTACGGACCTCTACCTCGAGCATGCGATTGGTTAACAAGGCATACCACTGCCGTTTTAGAACCTAACCGAGTTCCACTGAGCGTACAGCCTACTAAAAAACAAACCGCTCTGCAGGGTGTCGCCAAATCGCTGCATAGCTTCATGGGTCTGAGCAGATTCCCGAAGTGATCCCTGCGACCCCCCCCCCTTGCGCCTCTCTACCCACGAGCTTTACGTATCAAATTACGAGGTCACACCGGTTAATTTTCGTGAGCACCTGCTCGGAAACACCGACTAGACTTTAACTAAGCCCCGCAGAAAGATTCGGAAACTTTTCAATCCGCCGGAATACGAGGTGTGAGCTCACCTTTGCCAGTCCGTCGTTTTGGAGAATCCAGGTTGTTATTCCCAATGATGTTTAAAACGTTTGAGACTTTTGCCTCAACGGCTCTACCATTCTCAAAGTTTAGTGGGAACCTGGCTTCAATCAGCAGGCGGACCTCGTAGATCAAATCCTCACCTGGGTACCATCTTCGACTAGTCGCTTTGAAATTTTGCGCGGGGCGTCGAAAAGCTTTCATGCGATGTGAAGTAAACGCGCGAGTATCCTGGGCGAAAAGTAATTGAGCAACTGCCAAGGAGACCGCCGTGCGCTTCAACCGAATCTTTGCCGCAATCCCCTGCGCGCTGCTTTTGGGCGCCTGCTCCAGCAGCTATCAGGCCCACCTCAGTGCCGAAGAAGCGGTACTCAGAATTGAGCTCAAGGGGGCAAAGTTCGTAGAAGAGGATGGAGTGTGGGTAGAGGTGGGCTCCCAGCGTGCGGCATTACCTACCGAGGAACCCGCCAATGGCTTCGGCGGAATCACCCACTTTGACTACGAGCTGGAATCTCAGCATGTACTCAAAGTGCAATCGCATAAGACTGGCCCCACCGATCGAATGTGGCGCGGACCTTTTGGTGAGTGTTTTATGCGCAAAGCACAAGCCGACTACACCTTCGAGCAAGCCGACGAGATCGCGAACTTATTAAAGAATTCCGCCCAACGCTGTTAAGCGCTTTGAGGCTCCGAAGCAAACGCTGCTAGCAGGATCAGATAGCGGAAAGCACGACCAAGCGCATGAGGCGTTGCCTTGCGAACCTGAGGCAAGGGCTTGTCGCGGATGAGGCGAGGGGCATGTCGCGCGTGAGCGTGGCGGCAACTGCACAAGGAGCATTGCTGCAGATTTTCTATCCCTAACGCATACCGGCGCACTGCAGGTAGGGTTAGCTAAATGAATGATGCAGCAACAAAGCGAATCGCTATCTATGTAGGTTCTATCCGCGAAGGACGCAACGCAATCGACGTTGCCCGCTGGGCAAAGGGCTTAAGTGAAGGCTTGGACGCCGAGTTTGAACTCATCGACCTGGCCGATCACATCCTCCCCCACATCGCCACCCCGAAACCGCCGGCAGCCTACGAAGGTAAGTACCCGGAAGCACAAGTGCGCGAATGGGCCGAACTCATCGATAGCTTCGATGGCTTCATCTTTGCCACCCCCGAGTACAACGCCAGCGTGCCTGGCACCATGAAGAACAATTTCGACTCCATCTATGGCGAATGGGCCGATAAGCCCGTGGGCTTCGTCGCCTGGGGCGGTAATGGCGGCGAGTCTGCAGTGCGCCACTGGCACGATATTGTCCAGCGCGTAGGCATGAAGCCTGTTGGCAAGGACGTGTTCCTGCCCTTCCGCGAGGCATTCAAAGACCACAAGCTCGCCGCCACCGAGGAACAAGAAGCCGCGATGAAAGCACTGCTTGAAGCCGTGGTGAAGGAAGCCTAAAACATGTTGCGCAAGTTGCTTGCCGGCAGCGCGATCCTAGTGCTGGCCGGATGCAGTGCCTCTTCGGATGATTCGAGTGCGAAACCCGAGCAGTGGCAGAAAACTGCAAAGATTTTTAATCATGTGCTCGACCACGCCGATGAGTACGACTTCGACATCGAAGATGCCTCATCCACTTACGACTATTCGCTTGTCGACGCCAACGGCGACGGCCAAAAAGAATTGCTCCTGCGCAAAACCCCCAACGCGGCGATAGGTTCTGTGCTCGTATTTGCCGCCGACCCTGAACACAACCAGGCGATACTTGCAGATACAGCACTAAAAGACGGCGTCGCAACGGCTGGCGGTAGCCGTTATCGCATCGCGGGAACCAAAAGCGAACACGGCATTATCGCCAGCAGCGGCGAGGCCGCCAGCGGGGCGACAACGGCGGTGCTCTACACCATCGATGGAGCATCCTTGGTAGACCAAGGCCAATGGGAATACACCGCTGGCCCATCCGGCACGCCGGAAAGCCTGGAGGCAGCAGAGGCAGAACTGGACTGGGAAAATATCGCTCAGCGCCCCTTTAATGAGCAACCAGATCTGTTGCGCAGCAACCCCGGCGATCTACCAAACATTGAAGGTGAAACAGGTGGCCAGGACGCTGCAAGCGCGAAGTCAGAAGAAAAAACGAGCAATCGCAGCATCGAAGACGTAGTTGATGGTCGATCCAAAGCGGACTTCCCCACCTTCAGTGGCGATGCCAGCAGCGCCAACCCCAACTATGTTCCCAAGACCTCACCGCAGTTCGCACGCGCGGTGTATAACGCCTTTATTTTGGAGTGGATCTACAACGCCAACACCACACCCGTATTGGAAGTGGCCTCGCCGGTAACTGGGCAAACATACACGATGACCTGCGTGCAGCATACTTCGGTGACGTGCCGCGGCGGCAACGACGCGGTGGTGTATATCTACACGCCAAGCCCCTATGCTCCACCAGACGGGGTGCAGTGGGGATAGCAATCGGCACCGGTGGCGAGGTGCCACTCCAAAGCCGGGTAAAACGCTCGGAGATGGCATGAATCCCTATGCGATCCTCTGGGCTACCGGCGCGGGAGGCGGTGCTCGGGAAGGCAGGGGGTCGAACCCCTCATGCTGGTGCTAGCCCGTTGCTAGCTGGACCTTCCCATGAGAAAACCCGGCGCGACCGCCATGGTCGAACCGGGTTACTTTTTGCTTCTTTACAGTGTGATCAAGGGATTTGGTTCATCGAGTTCTGGGAACTCATCGAGTCGATCTGTAGCGACAAAGAAGCCTGCGGCACACATAATCTCCGTATATTCAGGTGCGTCCTCAGCTGGGTATCCCTCGTCAATAAACCGTTGGACGTGTTCATCAAACATCATTCGATAAGGGCCACTGTGAAGGATCATGACCTCGATCTTAGCCATTTGTTGAAGTACTCGTCCGTAACTGGATCTTCATATGTGAAAACCGGCGCGACCGCCAAGGCCCAACCGGGTCCGCTGCAAACTAATTAGAAGTTGAATCGATCTTCTGGCACTGGGTGTGGTGCTCCTGATGGGCGATCAAGATAACGCATCTCGAAATCTGTGGTGCGCGTTGGTGTTTCATCCCAATCAAGATGTAGCGACAGATCTGAATGTTCACACATGTAGTGGAAAAGGCTATCCACTTCCGGGAAGTGCTCCATGTTGACGATGGTTGCTCGAACCTCGAACAAGTTTTCATCGTCATAAAAGTCAAACCACAAAGGCACCGTGGCGCCGGTTTCTTTTCTCCATTCCTCGATGAGCTTTTCCGTGAGCTTGGTATCCGTGGTTTCGAGCACCTCGACGTAGGGATGAATCTTCATCATCATGTGTCTGCCCTCCACACCATTGGTCGAACCTCTGTAACCACAGGAACCATTTTTCCACCATCAGCATCATCACGCACCGCTTTGCTTGATCCAGACTCAGAACTCTAGCCACTTGATCCCAATCGGCCAGACCAAGGCTAGAAACGAGAAAACCCCTGCTCCTTGCTAGGAACAGGGGTCTTGATTTGTGGAGCTACCGGGCGTTGAACCCCCTGATCGTTTTTCTAGCCCGCTGCTAGCTGGATCTTCCCATGAGAAAACCGGCGCGACCGTCAAAGTCGAACCGGGTCCGCTGCAAACTACTTAAAAGTTGTATCGATCTTCAAGTACCGGGTGTGGCGCTCCCGATGGTCGATCAAGATAACGCATCTTGAAGTCTGTAGTTGTTTCTGGAGTATCGTCCCAGTCCAGATGTAGGGACAGATCCGAATGTTCACACATGTAGTGGAAAAGGCTATCTACTTCGGGGAAGTGATCCATGTTGACGATGGTTGCTCGAACTAAAAACAAATCTTCATCATCGAAGAACTCAAACCACAATGGCACCGTTGCGCCGGTTTCTTTTCTCCATTCCTCGATGAGCTTTTCCGTGAGCTTGGTATCCGTGGTTTCGAGCACCTCGACGTAGGGATGAATCTTCATCATCATGTGTCTGCCCTCCACACCATTGGTCGAACCTCTGTAACCACAGGAACCATTTTTCCACCATCAGCATCATCACGCACCGCTTTGCTTGATCCAGACTCAGAACTCTAGCCACTTGATCCCAATCGGCCAGGCCAAGGCTAGGAACAGGGGTCTTGAGTCGTTGAGCTGCCGGGCGTTGAACCCAGCAACAAAAACGCCCCTATCTGCACAAACACGCCAGTTTTCCAAAACCCCGCGACAATCACACGACACACGAAAACGTCGCATCCAACCGGGCGCCCAACTCATCCAAATCCGCATCAAACAGCGCCGAATACGTATCCAACGTCATCGTGTAGCCGAAGCATGCCCCAACTGACGCTGCACCACCTTCACATTCGCGCCAGAGGCCACCATCAACGACGCCGCGGTATGCCGCAAATCATGCAGCGTCACCCGCACGCTAAACCGTCCGTCCTTCACGCAATGATTCACGGCCTGATCAAACCACTCCCCCGGCCCTGGTTGCTTCATTGGCTCAGTCGAATCAGAAAACACCCACGCGGACAGCAACTTCAGCCGACACTGCTCCGCCAGCATCTCGAACACAAACCCTTGCGCGGTGACCGCACGGCGCTCCTCCGTTTTTTGGTGTGCCCACCACTGACAGGCTATCGACCAGCACCGCGTTGCGCTCAATGCTGATACGACGCCCGACCACATCAATGTCTCTCGCCTGCAGCCCAGTCAGCTCGCCAATGCGCATCCCCGTGGTGCCCAGCACCCAGACCACATCCGGGTGCTTCGACGCCTTCGCCAACGCCATCAACTCCACCTCAGTCAAAAACCGCTGAGGCGCCTTTGCCTTCTTTGGTAGGGGGACCCGCTCACCGGGTTGGCCTTGAGCACCTGGTCTTCCACCGCTAAATCAACCGCACCGGATAGAAGCGTGAGACAGTGTCGTTTTGACGGTTCGTTCATTGGCTTCATTGCAGCGTCCCACACCCCGTCTTGGTCGAGGCTGGCATGATCTGGCGCCTCAAGGCCAGCAAGTCAATCACACACTTGCGACTGGCGCACTGCCGTAGCTCTCACTGCGCCCCACCGTGGGCGCGCCTGTGTACCAGCAACGCTTCTGAGCCTTGATTGCCATGATGGTTTCCGCTCCGAGATGTGGAACAGCCGATCGATCAAGCTCCCCTACTGTGACGGCGGTCTGCTCTGGTGGTTGCCAGTCACCAGAGCGCATGTCGACGGCCATGGGATCAGCCCACGCTTGAGTCGCGGTTTTGGTTGGAAACCTTGTTTGTTGCGTGATCGTCCGTCGGGTGAGCGGTATTGGACGCGCCACGCCGTGCCCTTGGCGGTCTTATATTTTTTGATGGAGGCCATCGGCTATCCTTACTGCTGATGGCTGCTGTTGTAGGTGGTTGGTATGCCCCGCATGGATTGATTGTGGTGATCCCCCGCGCAGGGCTTTTTATGTTGCTGGCGGTGGTTTGAATCCAGCATGGTATTCGTCGCTTGTGTATGAGGCTGAGCGTGGTGCTTCGCCGGGGAAACTTGCTGGGTTTTCTCGTAAGGGTTCGAAGCGGAGGATGAAGAACCCGATCAAGGGTGCGAATCCTACTGGGGACAACCCGAACCGCATCCGGTGTGTTCATGCGTATGCGTTGCGGAAGCTTGAGTATGACTCTGTCGCCGCTCCCGGGCAGTACGACATTCCGAAAGCTATCCTGGGCCCCTGACGCCAGTTGAATACTCCACGATTTTCTGGCGTAACAAAAATGGGGACTCCCCGAGGTGGGAGTCTAACGATACTGGACACGGCGCCCTTCGATGGGCTGAAGTTCGGGAGAAACTTGAGAAAGAATACCCAGTTGGCTCCTACGGATTTATTAGAGCAGCTAAGACGACCGGAGCGCATGTCATGTCCTGGGAAAGAGACGATGAAGGAGTCAAAGTCTTGAATCCACAGAACGAACGTATCGATGCTGAAGACTACCTAGAGGCCGCGGTCAGAGGATCAATTCGGTGGGCGAGGATAGACGGATTTAGACCACAAGCTGGTGTAGAATCAGTGGTCAAAAGAGAGTCAACATGAACTACAAAGCAGCCTTTGAGCTTGTCCGTCGCGAGTTCCTTGGTGCCAGAATTAGCACACAGGGCTATGAAACGGATGAGTTTTTCTTATTACCTCCTGATGATCCCGAGTATGAAGGTCTTACTTCTTACGTTGTTTGGAAAGAAACCAGGCATGTAGAGAAACTCAGCGCTACGGATCCACGAATCTATGATTGGGAACCCGTTTTCCTTCAGAACCCTGTTTCTGTCTCGCGAACAGCCATGCAGTAGCCACGTGTGTGGGGTGCGAGTCCCCACCATGGCACCACCCCGCACCACGTCTTGTGGTGGCGGGGTTTTCTTATGCCCGAAATCAGATCACCCAGGAGGGATCATGTCGGAAGAAAACACCGCCACCAATGTGGAGAACACCCACGAGCAGGCGGAGCCGCTGTCGAAGTCCAAGTCGTTTCGCAATCCGGATGGGGATCTGTTTTTGACGGGTCAGGAGCGAGTCATGCTCGAGTCAGTGCTTGAAGATGGTGTTTCCAATGGGGCTCGGGGAATGGAGGCGGCTGGATGGTGGATCAGGAGGAATTTCCGTGTGAAATTCCTGTCGCGCTGTCGAGGCACTCCAGCGGTAGGCATGATGTCTATGGCAGTCCAACGCCACCGCCGCAAGCCTGAGCAACGTCTCATCATCGGGAGCGGTGGTGATAAGGGCAATCATCTGAGCGCGTAATTCCCGCCTCGTGCCCTCCCAAGACGAGTGATCGGTGCTGACCTTCATGCGCCCCATGATCCCGTAATCCCACGACATTTCCACGACATGCGAGACTAGAACAGGCTTAAACAGACTTAAGCATCACACATGCTACACCCAAGAAAAACCCCCACTAACCAGGCAAAACACCAGGCCAGCGGGGGTTATCAATTTGTGGAGCTGCCGGGAATTGAACCCGGGTCCTACGTCACCTTGCCAGGGCTTCTCCGTGCGCAGTTCGCGCTTGGATCTTTACTCGACTCTCCGGCTAGGACGAACACTTCCGGATGATGAGCCCAGTTAGCGGTAAGAGTCCCGTTGCACCCCGCTAACGCGATGCAACGGCAAGTCCCTTAGTCGATGCCAGACACCAGAGCAGGGACAACCCTGGGCTGACAGACACGCGGTCGCTACAAATTAGGCAGCGAGGGCGTAGTCGCGCTGAGTGTTCTCGGCGCTTATAAATTTGCTACGACGCTTACGGTGGTCTCTAGCCTGCACCGGCACGCTTCCCCTGGCGTAATGAACGCAGTCGAAACCATGTCAGCCCCTCGTGCGTTACCGGGTGCGGGAGTTGTGCTGCACTCACCCGGCAGGAAGCACAACACTACTCCTTGTGCGCCATAGGCTGCAAGGCCTTTAGGGTTCTAGTTCAAATTCCCTGGCAAACGGCTCGGCTTTTGGCGGTCGTTGATCCGTGGGGAATACGAGGTTATCTGCACTTACCAGCATGGTTTTGTGTTGGCCGTCCATGGACTCAAAGGAGGCCACCTTGCCGCCGTCAATCGGATAGTCCTGAGCCATGAGAATCATAGAGATCTTTTCTTTACGGATCTTTTGCTCTTGGGGATAGAGCACATCTGCTTGCGTAGGCGTATCCAGTACGAGCACCACCACATGCTCATCATCCATGCCGGCTAAGACCTCTGGGTCTTCTTGGTGCATGGCAGCTAGTTCATCAATGTTGAGCACACGAACGGTGCCTTCAAAGCGTTGTAGCTGTGCTGCACTCTCTGTGTCGTTGCCCTGTGCTGTAGCCGACTGTTCTTCTTTGGATGCGGAAGTGCTTGCAGGGGTACTTTCGCTGCGCATCGCTGTGGATTGCTCACTCGATGTATCTGTCTGCTCGTTTCCACCGCTTCCGCAGGCTGCCAGGGGCCAAATTAAGGCCAACGCTATGAGTGTTACCTTCCGGGATTGTCGGGGCATGATCCCTCCTCATAAATCACGGTGCTCGACCATTTTTAATGGAAAATTACCACGCCTTTTGCAACAACACCACTGTTTGGTTTCAACCACTACCTGCGGGTTTTAAGTACGTGGCTGGTCTAGATGCATCGAGGCATCCGAAAATGCGCGGGTCTGTGGTGGGCCTAGTGGCACCGTCACGTGATGCCCTCGAATACGCGACTGCGGCCCGGGATTATCCGAGCTGAGCAAGGTGGCGTTCACAGTCTTAGAACCGAAGCCATCAGCGTTTAGCACCCACAACTTGGTGGGCCGATTCAGCTTCAACATGGCATAGCCCTCATCACCCGTTCCAGGGGTCGGGTGGAGATCCCCGGCAGCGAGAGCAGCTCGTTTTGGCCTTAGCAGCTTTTATGCCTTGCGTGCTGTTGCTCTGGGCGCGTCTGCGTTTTTCGCTAGGAAAGAAAGCCGCCAGGCCACCGTTGCCATTCGCATTGATCCGCGAAAATTTCAGATCCTTGCCGCTGCCGCAGGTGGCAGCACCAAGTGCATCCAGTACGTGCACCTCAGCTCCGCGAGCCTGATCGAGTACGCGATGGGCGGGTATAGTTCTGCTCGACTGCACCTTATGAGGGCGATGAAAAGCGCAGAGGCAAAGCAACTCGATGTTTGGTTCGCAATCTAATTCAAGCAGTGCTTAAGGCCTAGATTCAGGTGTTTTGAGATTGCGTCTCCACGCACCACTGGGCCAGTACCAGCGCGTGGTTGTGTTCTGCGTCTTTGGCCGCGTAGAGCAAGGTGGCCTCGTCCAGGCTCAGCAGCCGTTCCAGATCTTCAGATTCGTTTGCGTTTAATTCTTCGCGGTAGCGCTTGCTAAATTCTTCAAACTTTTTGGGGTCGTGATCGAACCACTTGCGCAATTCGGGGGAAGGCGCGACGTTTTTCAGCCACAAAAACTCGCTGGTTTCTGCTTTAGACACCCCACGTGGCCATAAGCGATCCACCATCACGCCGGTGCCGTCCACCGTTGCTTCGCCGTGTACAACGCTGTAGATCCTTTCGCATCTCATGCGTTGATGCCTTTAATTTTGCGGCCCACCTCGCGCACAATTTCGCGTTCGGTGGTGCGGCGTTTGATGTCTTCGCGCTTGTCGTAGTCTTGCTTGCCTTGGGCCAGCGCTAGTTCGAGCTTGACGCGGCCATCCTTGAGGTACAGCGAGAGCGGCACCAAGGTCTTATTGCCATCGCGTACTTTGCCCATGAGCGAGTCGATCTCGCGTCGGTGCAGCAGGAGTTTGCGGGTGCGATAAGGCGAGTGATTGGTCCAGGATCCGCGCGAATACACCGGAATATTCAGGTGGCGCAGCCAGACTTCGCCCTCATCAATGGTGGCGAAGGCATCGACCAGCGAGACGCGACCTTCGCGCAAGGACTTAATTTCGGTGCCAAGCAGCACCACGCCACACTCGAAGGTATCGAGGATCTTGTAATCGTGGCGCGCCTTGCGGTTGGTTGCGAGCACGGGGTTTGAGTTCGCTGCCTTCTTCTTTTTCGCCATTGCTCCAAGATAGCGCTTCTACTTGCGCACGTACCAACGCAAGGTCACCTGGGCTGTAAGCGCTGCAAAAATGACGCCCACGATGGCAACAACGGGCAGCACTGTCCAAATATCGGCGCTGCTGACTCGGGCGATCAATTGAGATTCGTAGAGACCATTGAGTGCTTTATCAATCACCCATGCCTTGCCGCCGAATAGCGCTGCGCCGGAAAGCACGGCACCGATGAGGGTGGCAATCACAGCCTCAAGCACGAATGGTGCTTGGGTGTACCAGCGCGAGGCACCCACCATGCGCATGATGGAGATTTCTTCGCGGCGGTTAAATGCTGCGATCTGCACCATGTTCACGATGAGGAAGATCGCGGCAATGGCCTGGATGGCGGCGAAGAGGAAGGTGGCGTTGCGGATGGAGTCGAGGTTATCGGTGGCACCTCGAAGATCATCGACCTGATCCACGATGGTATCGACCTGCTTCATGTCGCGAACGGCATCCAGGGGTTCGGTATCGAGTGGATCTTTCAAGCGCACGTGCAAGGCCGCTGGGAGCGCGTCGCGGGAGGTTTCTTCTACCAGCAGCGGGTCGGTGTCTTGGAATACCTCTACAAAGCGCTCATAGCTTTGTTCGCGGGATCGGAAGGTCACGCTTTCTACGCCATCGGAGGCTTGGAGCTTGTCGCGTACTTCCTGGCAGTCTTTGGTGGAGCAGTCTTTGTCGTTGGCTGAGATCTCCTCATTGAACTGCACCATGACTTCTACGCGGTCGAGGTAGATCTCTTTGGTTCGCTCGGTCATGTTGGTAACCAAGAAACCGGTGGCCAGCAGCGCTAGGGAAATCGCGGTGGTGATCACGAGCGCGATGGTCATGGTGATGTTGCGTCCGAGGCCGCGGAATGCTTCGCGGAAGACAAATCCTTGTTTCATCGTGTTTTCGCCTTCCCTTTGTTATTTCGCTTCGCCGTACACGCCGTGGGCATCGTCGCGCACCAGCTTGCCCAGGTTGAGTTCGATCACGCGTCGTCGCATGTCGTTCACGGCCCGTGCATTGTGGGTGGACATGATCACGGTGGTGCCTGTGCGGTTGATCTGGTTGAGCAACAACATGATCCCATCGGAGGTCTCCGGGTCGAGGTTGCCGGTTGGTTCGTCGGCAAGCAAGACGAGCGGGCGGTTGACAAAGGCACGCGCGATGGCCACGCGCTGTTGCTCGCCGCCGGAGAGTTCTTGGGGCATGCGGTGTTCTTTTCCACTTAAGCCCACCAGCTCGAGGGTTTCTGGCACAAGCCGGTTGATCTTGTCTTTTGGTGTGCCAATCACCTCGAGGGCAAACGCCACGTTGTCGTAGACATTTTTTTGCTGCAGCAGGCGGAAGTCCTGAAACACGTAGCCGATGCGCTGGCGCAGTTGGTTGATCTGCTTGCCGCGCAGTTTGTTCACGTGGAAATCGCCAAGGTGGAGATCCCCCGATGAGAGGTTGGTTTCGCGGATCATGAGCTGCAAGAAGGTGGACTTGCCCGAGCCAGACGGGCCGATCAAGAACACGAACTCGCCTTTTTCGATGTGCAGCGAAATATCGTCCAACGCTGGGCGCGTGGAGGTCTTGTAGGACTTGGTGACGTGCGAAAAGGTGATCACGGCTTCCCACCTTAGCGAAAGCCCTGTGACGAATGAAGCTGGTGTGACCCATGTGGCGAAATCTCTTTCACTAAGGGTGCACTCACCTTGCCAATCTTCTCCAAGCCTCAAACTTCGATGAGACTCAACTCACTAACTGCTAGCCTTGGTCAGGATTGTCCCTCAACCCGAAGGTCCTCATGACTCAAACCAAAACCAAGGATCCCTCCCCGCAGCGCGCCAGCGGCCTGCTCGGAGTGATCGAAAGAATCGGCAATAAACTGCCCGACCCTTTTTGGCTCTTCGTCATTCTTGCCGGCGTCGTGGCGATCAGCAGTTGGATCGGTTCCACCATCGGCATGAGCGCCACAGACCCTCAAAGTGGTGAAAAAATCGAGGTCAGCAACCTGCTCACCTCCGAGGGCATCACCAGAATGGTCACCGATGCCATCAAGAACTTCACCGACTTTCCTCCCCTTGGCGTGATCCTCACGGTCATGTTGGGCGTAGCGGTCGCCGAACACACAGGGCTGATTAGCGCCCTGGTTCGAGCCATGGTGGCCAAAGTCGGCCCCACCACCCTCACCTTCGCTGTGGCCTTGGCAGGTGTCACCGGTTCCATTGCCTCCGATGCCGTGTACGTCATTTTGATTCCGCTTGGCGCAATGAGCTTCCGCGCCCTCGGCCGGTCCCCCATCGTGGGCGCCATGGTCGCCTTCGCCGCGTCTTCCGCCGGGTTTAATGCCTCGCTCATTTTGAACATCACCGACGTCCTGCTCGGCGGCATCAGTACTTCTGCTGCCCAGCTTGTCGACGAAAACTACGAGGTCTCACCGCTGGCGAACTACTTCTTCGTGGTGGCGTCTTCCATTGTGTTGGCCTTGATCATCACCGCGGTGACTGAGCTGTTTATTAAGAACAAGGCCCGAGAACTCGTCGATCACGACGATCTGGACTACTCCGAACTCACCTTCAAAGAAAGCGCCACCGCACCCGCTGAGCAATCAGAAGAAGAGCTCAAAGAGGAAATCAAGCTCGAACCCCAAGAGGTTCGCGCCTTGTGGTTCACCCTCCTTGCAGCCGTGCTGAGTACCGCCGCCTACTTCATCTTGATGTTCTGGCCCGCCTCTCCCTTGTATTCACCAGAAGGCGCATTGGAAGGCCCGCTCATCCGATCCGTGGCCATCCCGATCGCCGGCATCTTCTTCATCCTCGGCATCGTCTACGGCGTGGTCGCAGGAACCATCACCAAAGCCGCCGACATTCCGGAGTTCATGGCCAAAGGCTTAAAAACCCTGCTGCCGATGATCGTGCTCTTTTTCGCCGTGGCGCAGTTCCTGGCATGGTTCCAATGGTCCAACCTGGGCATCTGGACTGCTATTAAGGGCTCGGAGTTGCTCCAGCAATGGGATCTGCCCGTCTATGTCCTCTTCGCAGCATTGGTGCTGATGGTCGCACTGCTCAATATCTTCATCACCTCCGGTTCGGCCCAGTGGGCACTCATGGCCCCAGTGATCGTGCCGATGATGATGTACGTGCACGTCTCACCAGAGGTATCGCAGATGCTCTTCCGTATTGGTGATAGCCCCAGCAACATCATCACCCCGATGAGCCCCTACTTTGCCCTGGCGCTCACCTTCTTGCAGCGCTATTACAAACGCGCCGGCGTGGGCACGTTGATGTCGCTCGCCCTGCCCTACTCCATTGCCATGTTGGTGGGCTGGTTCCTCTTCTTCGTCATTTGGTATGCCCTTGGCATCCCGATCGGCCCAGGCACTCCCACCACCTACCCTGCCTAGAGCGACGGTGGGGCGTCGACAAGCTAGGGGCTAGGAATCCTGCGCCATGCGCCAGCGGATCCCGGCCTCGAGGAACTTGTCGATGTCCCCATCAAGGACCTTTTGAGGATCATTGACCTCATAATTTGTGCGCAGGTCCTTGACCATCTGGTAGGGATGCAGCACATAAGAACGCATCTGATTACCCCAAGAAGCATTACCACCCGCGCCGAGAGCATCCAGCTCGGCGCGTTCTTCTTGGCGCTTACGCTCTAACAGCTTCGCCTGCAGCACGCGCATGGCCGCAGCCTTATTCTGAATCTGAGACTTCTCATTCTGGCAGGTCACCACGATGCCAGTGGGAATATGGGTCAGACGAACAGCAGAGTCGGTGGTATTGACCGACTGCCCACCAGGACCTGAAGAACGATAGACATCCACGCGGATCTCATTATCGGGAACCTCGATATGGTCGGTCTGCTCCACCACGGGCAGCACCTCTACCTCGGCAAAGGAAGTCTGGCGGCGGCCTTGATTATCAAAGGGGCTAATACGCACCAAGCGGTGCGCGCCCTGCTCAACCGAAAGCTGGCCATACATGTATTCGCCATGCACCACGAAGGTGGCCGACTTAATGCCGGCTTCTTCTGCATAGGAAATGTCGTACACCTCAACCTTGAGGCCGTTTTTCTCAGCCCAACGGGTGTACATGCGCATAAGCATCTCTGCCCAATCGGCGGCATCCACACCACCGGCGCCTGAGCGAATATTCACCACGGCCTCGCGGGCATCGTATTCGCCCGACAGCATGGTCTTGACCTCAAGCGTTTGGATTTCCTGCTCAAGATCTTGCAGTTCCTCATCGGCCAAGGCGGTATCTTCGCCTTCTTCCTCGGCCAACTCATACATCACCGGCACGTCATCGAGGCGCTGGCGCAAAGCAGTGAGCTTTTTCAACTTGGCCTGTTGCATGGAAAGCTCTTGGGTTACCTGCTGCGCGTGCTCGGGATCATCCCACAATTGGGGGTCTGCCGCCTGTTGCTCAAGCTCACGCGCGCGAGTAGCAATCTCTTCAGGATCCATCACCTTCTCAATAGTGGTGAGGGTGGCATCTAAATCGCTGAGCGTTTGCTGAATATCAGGTCGCATGAGCACAAAGTCTAGCGCTTAACTCGAAGCGCTTTCGCTTGTGTTGCACAATGGTAGCCATGTCGAGCCAGAACGAAGCCCCAACCTCCGTGGCGGAAATGATCCCCGCCCTTGCCAAGACTTTCGCCGTCTCGCACGAGGGGCGCAGCGATGCACAGATCGCCCAGGCACTGGTGTTTAATGCCGGCCGCCTGGCCTGGCGCATGCGTGACCAAGGTGTGCAGGTGGAAGAAAAGACTTCCATCTCCGACGTGGTAACAGAAGCCGACCGCGCTGCCGAATCGTTCATCCACACCGCCCTCGCGCTCTTGCGCCCCGAAGATGGCGTGATCGGTGAAGAAGGCACCAACCAACAAGGCACATCGGGCCGGATCTGGGTAGTAGACCCAGTAGACGGCACCTTCAACTTCACCACCGGTGGCGATTATTGGTGCTCCGCCCTAGCCCTAGTAAGCGGTGATCCTTCCGACCCAGAAGTACTCCACCTAGGTGCAGTCCACCGCGCAGATCTTGGCTACACCTGGCTAGGTGGCAAGGATCTACCCACCACCCGCGATGGCAAAGCACTACCAAAGCTTGACAGTGCCCCACTGGCCGATATCTCGCTGGGCACCTATATTCACCCCACCTTCCTTGCCAAAGACGAGGTGCGCGAAGCCTGGCTTAAGGTCGCGACCGCATGCGCTACCTTGCGTATGTTTGGCGCCGCCTCAGTTGATCTTGCCGGTGTTGCCGAAGGCCGCATTGGCGTATGGATGCAACACAGCGTGCATGACTGGGATTGGCTGCCGGGCCGCGCACTCGTAGAAGGTGCCGGTGGCGCCTGTGAAAAAGTCGAGGCAGGCGGAGTTACGTGGTGCATTGCCGGCAATGCGCAGGCAGTACGCGAAGCACAAGCAGCGCTGACTGCATAGCGCCTCAAAGCACTAGAGCCAGCCGTTATCGCGTGCACGACGCGCGGCCTCACAACGGTTACTGGCCTGCGTTTGGTGCTTCTTATGCCGAGTGTTCCCAGCGCGGAAGCACTTCCTTACTCCAAGAAGAGAAATTGCTGTGTCCATGCCGTTGATCCAACCTGGCAGGCTGCTTGGCCACATAGGTCATTCGTCATGGATTGCCCATGAATTTTGTCAGGCACGCTAGGCACCCGTTCGCCCGCGATCACCTTTGGTCACAGATAGGATGGCCTCTATGAGCAATTTTGCCGATGATCTTGCCTTTGCTTTAGAGCTTGCCGACGCAGCCGATGCCATCACCATGGAGCGCTTCGAAGCCTCGGATCTGCGCATCGACTCCAAGCCGGACATGACGCCGGTCAGCGATGCCGATCTCGCGGTAGAAGAAAAACTGCGTGGCCTTTTGCAGGAACAGCGCCCAGCCGATGCCGTGCTTGGAGAGGAATTTGGCGGCGATGTGTCCTTTGAGGGGCGCCAATGGGTGATTGACCCTATCGATGGCACCAAGAACTTTGTGCGCGGTGTGCCGGTGTGGGCAACGCTGATTGCCTTGCTTGAAGATGGCCGCCCCGTTGCCGGTGTGGTGTCTGCACCGGCACTTGCGCGCAGGTGGTGGGCTGCTGAAGATGCAGGTGCTTGGCGCAGCTTTGCTGGTGGCTCACCGAAGCGCCTTAGCGTATCCAAGGTGGCCAAGCTTGAAGATGCCTCCGTATCGCTTTCCTCCTTAGAAGGCTGGGAGGCTCGCGACTTGCTGGGCAATATCGAGCAGCTTTCGCGCGAAACGTGGCGTTTGCGTGGTTTTGGCGATTTCTTCAGCTACTGCCTGGTGGCAGAAGGCGCTGTGGACATCGCAGCAGAACCGGAAGTATCCCTGTGGGATCTCGCTCCCCTGGCAATCCTGGTAGAAGAAGCCGGTGGTACCTTTAGCTCGCTTGGCGGCAAGCCCGGACCACACGGTGGCGATGCCATTGCCTCCAATGGCCTCTTGCACCAAGCAAGCCTAAATATTGTGAACCCATAGCGAAAATGCCCTGCTCAAAAGGCAGGGCATTGTTCTTTTTGTAGAGCTTTTAGGCGGGTTGGAAACCTACGCCTGCTCCACCGGTGTTGAGGTCACGCAGTACGGCTTCCATATTCACCGTGGCAGTGGGCGAATGCAGCGGGCCTTGCAGCGGGGTGTTGCAGGCAGCAAGTTCGGTGGGGATGATGCCACCGGAGATGATGCCGACTACGCGGTCGCCTTCGATCAGCGGGCCGCCGGAATCACCGGGGCGTGCGCACACATGCGAGATAGCAAACTCTGGATCGCTGAGCAGCACCGGGCCGCAGGAGTTGTTGCTGGCAACACCTTGCTTGCAGGCCGTGTCGAGTGCGCGCGGTTCTGCACCCACGGCGTGCACGGCAACACCTGGATAGTATTCGCTGGTGATCTCGGTGTTGGGGCCCAGCTCAATCACTGCATAATCAAGGTCTTGGCCCTTGCGCACGATGGTGCCAGAGGGGGCGTTATTGCCAAGCTGCACCGCATCAAGGCTCTTGATGGGTTGGCCAACTTCACCGCAGTGCCCGGCGGTAATGGCGAGCTTGCGCCCCTGGGCATCGGTGCCAGTGACAGCAACGGTGCACATGCTTTCGTCATTGACCAGGATCGGTGTACCTGGGCCATACAAGGTGGTGCCGCGGGCGTGAGCATCGCGAGCAACCTGCGGCACATCCGGGCCATGGAAGAAGGATCCGGTTACGCGGTGAAGCACGGGGCCAGTCTGCAGTGCCATGACCTTAGAAAAAGGATCGTTAGTCCACTGGTAGAAAGGGCCGTTGGGCAAAGGCTCGAGCTCAAAGGGGGTTTCGACCGGGAATTGCTCGGCGAGGGCAGCAATTTGTTCTTCTAAGGTGGCCGAAGATCCAAGCTGGGCTTGATCCAAGGCTGCCTCTACTTGCCCTGCTACCTCGGGGTTGAGTTGAGCCAGCGGTGCCAACACTTGTTGGCTGAGCTGATCGCTGGACTGGGCCATGGCATTTGGAGCTGCCAGGGTGCCGGCCAGTGCCAGGGTGCCGCAGGCGATAGCGACGCGGCGCATCAAGCGTGAAGCCATAAAGGGAATCCTTTTCCTTTGAGTGAGAAAGTAGTCAAGGCCATGCTACGCCACCAATGCGCACTTCGATAGTCGTAGCGGGGGTGGGGGCCGGTTAAAAAGCCGCACCCAAAGGTGCGGCTTTCGTGTGGTGCAGGTTGGCTTAGTCGATTTCGACCAGTGCTTGGCCACCTTGGACCGAGTCGCCTACCTCCACATGGATTGCGCCCACGGTGCCGCCGGAAGGTGCGGTGATCTCTGTTTCCATCTTCATGGCTTCGAGGATCAACAGGACCTGGCCAGCCTCGATGGTGTCGCCCTCATTGACCAGCACCTTAAATACGGAGCCGGCAAGCGGAGCCACCACGGCGTTGGCGGAAACACCTTGCACGGAGGCGTTGGAGGGTTCGCTATGGGTTTGGCTAGAGCCGCCGAAGACGATCGATCCGAGTTGACGCTGCTCCTCTTCGACCTCGACTTCGACAGAGTAGGCAATGCCATTGACTGTCACATTAAGTTTCATGTTCTTCCTTGTGTTGAAGTTTCGCCGATTCCGCTTAGAGCTGCGGAATGTGGAGCTGAACGTTCTGTCGGCCCTGAGCCGCCCACGTGCGGTGACGCGAGTACTTCACGGCCTTGATCTTGCCTCTATTACCCAAGAAGGCGCTTACTGCAGCCGAGATGGCCAGCACGACGTCTTCTGGGATGGAGGCGTCTGAACGCTTGCGTAGTTCGGCAATTTCTTTTTCTGCCACATCCAAACGCTGGCTCAGACCTTGTACCAATTCGAGCAGTTGCTCGTTGCTCATTTCCATGGCTGCTCCTTACACCGGACCCAGGCCGTGCTTCTTCGCGGGGCGCGTCACGCGCTTATTGCTCAGCACCTCGAGGGCATTGGCGATGTGCATGCGGGTTTCGGCGGGGTCGATGATGTCGTCGACAAGCCCGCGCGAGGCGGCCATATAGGGGGTAGAGAACGTCTCGCGGTAGAGCTCGATGAGCTCCTGGCGCTTGGCTTCCTTATCCTCAGCGGCCTCAATCTCTTTGCGGAAGACCACATTGACAGCGCCTTCGGCACCCATGACGGCAATCTCTGCGGTAGGCCATGCATAGACGCGGTCTGCACCAAGATCCTTGGAGCACATGGCCAGGTGCGCGCCACCATAAGACTTACGCAGCTCGATGGTCACCTTCGGCACCGATGCCGCCGAATAGGCGTAGAGCATCTTCGCGCCGTGGCGGATAATGCCACCGTGTTCCTGGGCAACGCCTGGCATAAAGCCCGGGACGTCCACGAAGGTCACCAGCGGAATATTGAAGGCGTTGCAGAAGCGGATGAACTGGCTGCCCTTATCGGAGGAGTTGATGTCGAGCACACCGGACATCACATTGGGCTGGTTGGCGATGATGCCGACGGTGCGGCCCACGATGCGAGCAAAACCAACCACGAGGTTTTGGGCATAGCCTGCCTGCACCTCAAGGAAGTCGCCGCGGTCGACCACGCGGGTGATGATATCGCGGATGTCGTAGCCCTTCTTGCCTTCCACGGGAACGATGTCGCGCAAAGACTCATCGGGCTCGACAATCGGATCGGGATTGACCACCGGGGGTTCCTCAGTGTTGTTCTGAGGAAGGAAGCTCAGCAGCTTCTGGGCGATCAGGATTGCCTGCTCATCATCTTCTGCAACGAAGTGGATATTGCCGGCCTTGGTCATGTGCGCATCGGCACCACCGAGCTGCTCTGCAGTAACGTCCTCGCCTGTGACCGACTTGATCACACCGGGGCCGGTGATGAACATGTTGGCCTTGCGGGTTTGGATGATGAAGTCCGTCAGTGCCGGGGAGTACGCGGCACCGCCGGCGCAAGGGCCTGCGATGATCGAGATCTGCGGCACCAGACCAGACAGCAGCACGTTTTGGTAGAAGACCTTGCCGTAGCCGGAAAGGGAATCAATGCCTTCCTGGACGCGGGCTCCGCCTGAGTCGTTGATGAACACAAAAGGTGTGCCGGTGGTAGCGGATGCCTGCATCATGGCCGCTACCTTGTTGGACTGGGTTTCACCTGCGGAACCACCCATGACGGTGAAGTCTTGGGAAGCGATGTGCAGGGGGCGGCCGAAGACGGCGCCGGATCCTGTGACCACACCATCGGCGGGCGCATCGGCTTTGTCCATGCCGAAGTGCGTGGTGCGGTGCTTGGCAAACATGCCGGTTTCGTAGAAGGTGCCTTCGTCGACAAGCGCCTCGATGCGCTCACGGGCGGTGAGCTTGCCTTTTTCGTGCTGCTTGTCGATCTTTGCCTGGCCACCGCCGAGCTCAACCTTGTGGCGAGCCTCGGCCAGTTGCTCAAGGCGATCGGACATTGTGGGTTCGTTACTCATGTCGTGTCATATTCCTTATTCGGCTGGCTCGACCTTGACGGTCTGGCTACGGCCACCAACGGTGACCTTGTAGGTGATGGGCTCAAGCACGGCTTCGTTCTCGCGCTTCTTCTGCTTGGCGGGATCCTTGCCCACGTTCTTTGGACCTTCGTCGCGGGTTCTAAAGAAGTTCGGTGCAACACCGGGGAACAAGGCGTTGGTGAGCACGTCCTCGTCGGTGCCATTGAAGCCTTCGAGCTTGGAGGCCTCTTCAACCAGGTGATCCCACTCGGGCTCAAGCAGATCAGCCGGGCGAACGGTGATGGCTTCCTTCTTGGTTTGCTCCTGGGCCTGCTTGATCAGCTCAGGGTCGCGCTCGCCGATCGTCTCGCCGTAGTAGCCGAGCATGAGGTCGGCAAATTCGGCGGTCATGACCTTGTAGCGGCCCATGAGCACGTTGAACACGGCCTGGGTGCCCACGATCTGCGAAGAGGGAGTCACCAGCGGCGGGTAGCCTGCGTCCTTGCGCACGCGGGGTACTTCTTCCATGACCTCGTCGATGCGGTCGCCTGCACCCTGGGCGTTGAGCTGGCTTTCCATGTTAGAAAGCATGCCGCCGGGGATCTGGGAGAGGAAGATGTTGGTATCCACCAAGGTCTTCGACTCGAATTCCTTGTACTTCGGGCGCACCTGCTTGAAGTGATCGCGGATATGGATCAAACGCTCCATATCTAGATCGGTGGTGTAGTCGGTGCCTTCAAGCATCTCCACCAAGGACTCGGTGGGATTGTGGCCTGGGCCAAGCGACATCGAAGAGATGGCGGTATCTACGACGTCGGCGCCGGCCTCGATGGCCTTCATCAGCGTCACCAGCGTCACGCCAGTGGTGGAGTGGCAGTGGACGTTGATTTGCGTATCTTCGCCGTAGGTTTCCTTGATGCCACGGACGATGTCGTAGGCGGGCTGCGGCTTGAGCAGGGCTGCCATGTCTTTGAGCGCGATGGAAGATGCGCCCATGTCCAGCAGGCGTCCGGCTTGCTTGACGTAGCCTTCTACGTCGTGCAGCGGTGAAACGGTGTAGCAGATGGTGCCCTGGGCATGGCCATCTACCTTGGTCACGGCGTTCATGGCGCGCTCGAGGTTGCGGGGATCATTCAGTGCATCGAATACACGGAAGACGTCCATGCCGTTTTCTTTGGACTTCTCGGCGAACTTGTCTACCACCATGTCTTCGTAGTGGCGGTAGCCAAGGAGGTTCTGGCCGCGAAGCAGCATCTGCAGCTTGGAATTCGGCATGAGTTTGCGGAAGGTGCGCAGTCGCTCCCAGGGATCTTCGTTGAGGAAGCGAATGCAGGCGTCGAAGGTGGCGCCGCCCCAGCACTCCACGGACCAGAATCCGGCCTTATCAATATCCTCACAGGCATCCACCATGTCTTCCATGGCCATGCGGGTTGCGAATAGGCTCTGGTGCGCGTCGCGCAGAGCGACTTCGGTCACTCCAATTTTTCGTGGGCTCATGCTTATCAAATGTAGGCGGATGTGATGCTAACTGCAGCCCGCGAAGGCTACAACTCAGGTCACATTCACGCAAAATGTGGGAATTGAACACCGTTCGGGAATGTTGTTTTACGCCCGTGAACACGCGATTTAATGTCTGAATATGACCGACTACTCACAGAATCGGGCATATATGAGTTTGCTCACGCCCGTTCGGACATGATCGCAGAAAGACTTATCCGGGCGGGCATCTGGGCAGACATGCAGGCGGGCATCCGGGCAAACACAGGGGTGTCGAGCGCTCGACAGGAGCCTCAGCGGACACTTCTGCCGAGCCTCAGCGGACACTTCTGAGGGCATCTCAGCCGGCGGCGATGCAGTCCAAGAGAGCACCGCGCCGAAGGCGCGCAGGGGTTTGCCTTTTGGGCTTCCAGCCCCTCCTCGCCTACTCCCCTAGGCTTCGAGCGGCACCTCGAGCAAGGCCTGGGAAGGCGTGGTGGACCCACCCGCGGGTTCCTGGGTGATCATAAACGCCTTGGCCTGGCGCACACCGCTGATTTCGGCTTCCATCTCCGGCTCAATTTCCTCAGATTCCATCACGCCTGCCGATTGCGCACCCTGATCATCCACCAACCACATCTGATAGGCCTGATCGGCGGGAGGAGCAGGAACATTGTGCAAGGACACCTTGGCTTGGTTCGAGCCCGGCGCATACTCCAGGGTGACGGTACCTCCGGCAACGGGCACTTCTACGGCCTTTTCGGCCTGCACGGATTGCTGCTGCTCGGCGTCGTTGCCAAGCTGTGGCACGACCACCACGGCTCCCACCACAAGCGCAGCCGCAGCGGCGATTGCTGCAAACCAGGGCTTTCTACGTCGGCTGATCGAAGGCACTTCTTGGGGCGTTAGGTCGGCTTTGAGTTTGCGCCACGCAGCATCACTATCAGGCATGTCCGCCTCCGAGCTCAACCCGGCAGCAACATCGCGGAATTGGCCGCGCATGCGTTCAAATTCTGGTTCTTTTAGCTTTTCGACGTCGCGTGCTTCCTCATCCGGCAGCGCCCCGAAGGCGGAAAGCGCCGCGAGCATCTCCAGCTCCTCACGCGAAGGTTGTGGATTATTCACGAGCCCATGCACCTCCTTAACGACGCCATCGCGTCTCGTAGTCGAGTCTTAATTGCCGAATGTGTTGCGCCAAGGCGCTCTGCCACCTGCTTGTAGCTCAGGCCTTGGAAATAGGCCAAGGTAACAGCTTCACGTTGTTTGAGCGTAAGCCCTGCAAAGCACTGGGCAAGCGCTGCGTGCTCGTCGAGTTGCAGCGCCCTGGAATCTGCCGGTTCTTCTGCCCCGGTCGATTGCATTTGTTGGGTAAATGTATCGGTTCTGCGGTTTTGAGATTGGCGGCTTCGAAGCAGATCCACTGCCCTTCGATGCGCCATCGCCAGCACCCAACCTTCGGCCGAGCCTTTGTCTGGATTAAAACTATGGGCACTGTGCCAGACCGATAAAAAGGCCTCGTGGGCAACGTCTTCTGCCAGCGCCGGATCGACTACCACTCGCAGCGCCAACCCATAGACGCGCTTGTGCAGCAGTCCGAAGAGCTGCTCAAAGGCTGCTACGTCACCACCGGCGGTGGCGAGCAGCAGCTCAGTCGCGTCGAGTTGAAGGCTTGGCACGGGCACAACAGTACACAAAAAAATTTTTTCTCCCACACACCCACCCACCCCACCGGGTGGCTCCGAACACTGTGTGAAGGCAGCACTCCGCTGCTTTATTTCGACCACATTTGATCGGAGCATCATGCACCTACACCGACGCACCGCCAAGACGGCAGCCGCCATTGTGGCCGCATCGACCCTCTTGCTTTCTGCTTGTTCAAACAGCGATGAGGACAGCACGGCTTCTTCTGAGGCCACTACCTCCGCTGTGATGAGCTCAACCAGCGCCGCCGCCACCTCTACGGAAGCAGTGGCGGCAGATAGCCCCAAGGGGCCGTTGTGCCAGGCATACGCCGATGCACACCCCGATGGCCCGGCTTCGCTTGAAGTGATTTCCGCCCAAAACGTGGTGGATGCCTTGCCCAATATCCCCGAGCTTTCCACGCTCACCTCGGCTCTTGCCGGGGAGCTGAACCCCGATGTGAATTTGATTGCCACCATCAAAGATGGTCAGTGGACCATCTTTGCGCCTATCAACGCAGCATTTGAAAAGCTCGACACCGAGACCATCGAGCAGCTCAAGAACGACCCTGAGTTGCTCAGCAAGATCCTCACCTACCACGTCGTAGACGGCAAGGCAGATCTTTCCGCAGTGGTAGGCGAGCACACCACCGTTGAGGGCACCACCCTCGAAGTCACCGACGGCGATCCGATGAAGGTCAATGACGCCACCATCGGCTGCGGCAATGTGCCTACCGAAAATGCCCAGGTGTACCTGATCGACTCCGTACTCATCCCCGCCGAATAATCCCCACACTTTCCTATCTACTAAGGAGACAACACCATGAACCGTTCCACCAAGATCGCCGCTCTTTCCGTCTTCGGCGCAGCAATCCTGACCCCTGCTGCTGCACAGGCTGCCACCTGGGATGCATGGATCCAACCCAGCGCACCGGGAGTGGACGTCGCTGGCGCACTGCCTGATTGGCACATTGAGAACGGCCACGCCGGAGCAAAGGCCGAAGATGCCATCGCGTTGAGCGTCGCAGCCCTTGGCGGCAAGGCCAATGCTCATGCCAGCAACCTTTCTGGCCCTGCTGCTATTGCCGTTGGCGAAGGTGCTCATGTTGAGGCCCACGGCGTGAACCCCGGTCTTGCCATCGGCATTGCAGGCCCGAACACCATGGTGCATATCGACGGCACCACCCCAGTGGTATGCGAAGGCCAGGCGGGTTTCGCAGGGGATTTCCAAACCCTCACCGGCTGCATTGCTTACACCAACATTGATGGCAGCACTGTGACGGTGCCGCTGTCCTTGCGCTAAACACTGCATCTGCAACCCCTTCGAGCCATCGTGCTTCGAGGGGGTTATTGCGCTTTATCGAGGGTCTGCCTGCTCATTGCAGTATTGAGGTGGGGGTAGCAGTATTTCTACCCCCGAAAATTGGTGCTGATGTTACTGATGTTACTTTTGTGACAATATTTAATTCAGATACCTCCATCTCTTCCCCTCAAATAGGAGTGCTAGCTATGAAAAAGTCCCTGCTCGCAATCGCATCGGCAGCAGCCCTTGCATTCGGCACCGTGCAACCGGCACAGGCCGAGCCCACCGCCGTATCCTCCGAGGCACCCGGCTTGAGCGTTGAGCAACTGCTCGAACTCGCCCAGACCCAATCCCCTGAAATCCAGGAGGCAGTAAAGGCACTGCTCGAACAAGCAAAAGCTCCTGCCTTGCCCTATGCAGAATCAGAAGATGAATTCGCCGCCGCCAAGTGGGGCGACAAGAGCCAAAAGAAGGAGTTCTGGGCTCCTGCTCCAGTGTTCGGCTGCGGAATTGGCGACCTCAAAGTCTCCGGCGCATGGGCAACTGTGCAGCCTGGTCCCAACAATGGCGCAGGGCGCGTATTGGGCAAGAACAACCTGATCCATCCATACATCCCCCACGGCCACGCCTTCTTCCACATCTTTGTAGGCGAAGATCAGCTCGCACCCGTACCTAAAGGCACCGACATGAAGGTGGCATGGCTCAACCTGAAGACCTTCAAGGGCGGCATCGATGATCTTGATGATTCTGTCCTCGGTCTAGGCATCAACGCACAGACCTCCAAGCTGGTCAAGACCGGCCAAGGCCCCGTAATCGCCGCCATCGCAGGTAAGACCGCCTACCGAGACGGCGAGGTCTGCACCGTATTCCCCGCTATCGGCTCCACCACCGTGAAGTAACACCCGCGACAACCCAGCATCTTCACGCCTCTGCACCCAAAGTGCGGAGGCTTCTTTTCATGCGCGAACAGCACCGCTTTTCGACGTCCAACGCCGCCAATGCGCCGGGCTTGAACATTGAGGCACTGCCCACATGCGCAATGTTTTCAGCCACTCGGCTCAGCGAGAATCCGGCGGCTCAAAAGCGCAACGTTGGGCGCCCTACTTGGTTAGGATCAAGCCAATCGAGTTTGCGGCTACCGGCAGCAAAACATGATGCCGATGACCAGGCACTTTCTGAAGGAGCAACGTTTAAGGAGGAGGACAAATCATGTATCTATCACCCGGGCTAGTGAGTCAATGGTTGGAAGTACTGGGGATTCCAGCGACGGAGGACAACGTCGAGGAACAATGGGAAGCACTGACCGATCGAATCTCGGACCTTAGATTGGAGCTCCAGGAGAGCTACACCCAGAAGTGGGAGCAATACCATCCAGGCCAGGAACTGTTCGACAACGGGGAAGAGTGGATGGCGATGCACGAACGAGTCATGCGCCAAGCGAAGGAGCTCGCGGCCAACGAGATGTTCTTAGAACCGATCCGTATCAAGCGGATGCAGGAGATGGACTAGCACTGTTGCTCGCCAGTGTTGGCAGAATCTACTCCCCCGAAAAGTAAGTGCACAGCAAGAAACCCCCGGTTCACTTTCGCAAACCGAGGGTTCCGGATTAGTAGCGGGGGCAGGATTCGAACCTACGACCTCTGGGTTATGAGCCCAGCGAGCTACCGAGCTGCTCCACCCCGCGCTGCATTGCTGTGAGCATTACTGCCCTGTGCAACGTGTGATAACACTACACAGAACACCACACCCCACGCAAACTCCCTGCTCAGACGCTGGAAGTGCGTGGGGTTGGCGTCGAAAAGCAGCTTATTGCTGGCCGGCTACCTTTTGGTATTCCTCGACGGCCTTGTCTAGCTCGTCAAGGGCGCGACCATATTCCTCATTGCTGCCGCCGCGGGCCTTGCGCAGATTGTCCAAAGCGCTATTGATCTTGCCAATGGCCTCGCCTTCGCTGCCGGAGCCGCTGGCGGGCGCAGAGGGCTTCTGCTCAGACTTCGCATCCGTTTCCTCATCGGAGGAAGCAGCGCTGGACGTATCTTCAAGCTTTTCGGCTTCGCTGAGGTCCTGGGCTGCCTTAGGGTCGATACCCACCTGGCTCAAGGCCTCGGAGATGGTGGGCGCGTAACCAACCTTGCCCTGATACGACACCAGCACGCGCAGCAGCTTCGGGAAGGCCGATTCCTGTCCCTTGCGCTGCGAGTACAAAGGCTCCACATAAAGGATCTCGCCGCCGCCTACCGGGAGGGTCAGCAGGTTGCCGTTATACAGATCGTTGGTGTCCTTCCACAGGGTGCGGTCGGAGGCAATCTGGTCGGAAGACATCATCGTGTCCTGCGCCTGCTTCGGGCCTTGGGTCAAGGTGTTGGTAGGCAGCACGCGCACGGTGATCTTGCCGTAGTTATCGGGATCCGACGTCACCGTCATGTGCGCGGCCAAGTACTCACGCTGCAAGCCGCGGAAGGGGGTGATGAGCTGGAAGGAAGCCTTCTTGCTCTCAGGATCAGAGGCCACCACATAGTACGGAGGCTGAGCCTTTTCGTTCTTGCCTTCCTTAGCGGAAGGATCGTTCGGCACAGACCAGAAGCGGTCGTTGGTGAAGAACTCGCGAGCATCGCTGACGTGGTAGCGCGCAAGCATTTCACGCTGCACCTTGAACATATCCTCCGGGTAACGCAGGTGGTTCATCAACTGCTCGGAGATATCCGACTTCGACTTCACCGTGCCAGGGAATACGCCCTCCCATGCCTTGAGCACCGGGTCATTTTCATCAAAGGCGTAGAGCTCAACGGAGCCATCGTAGGAGTCCACCACTGCCTTGACGGAGTTGCGGATATAGCCCACCTGATCAGTGACCAAGCGCTGCTGGCCATCGCCTACGGCCTCGGAGGAATCATTGGTGGATTCAGTCAGCGAGGTGCGCTCGGCATAGGGCAGGCTGGACAAGGTGGTGTAGCCATCCACGATCCACTTGATGCGGCCATCGATCACGGCCGGGTAGGTGGTCTTATCGGTGGTCAGCCAAGGGGCCACCTTGTGCACGCGCTCGCGGGGATCGCGGTTGTAGATGATCTTGGAGTTTTCATTGACGCGCTCTGAAAGCACCAGGTTCAACTCCTGGTACTGCACCGCATAGGCGGCACGGTTGAAGATATTGCCAATGTTCACGCCACCTTCACCCTCATAGGTGTAGGTCTCAGCATCCGTGTCGTATTCCACCGAATTGCCATCGGCAGAACCCACCACTGCGTAATCGGCGCCATCGGGGGCGTTGGCAATGACCGGACCGAAGTAGGTGCGCGGCTGATCGAGGGCCAAACCGATCTTCTTGGCCTCATCATTGGTCTTTTGTAGATCCGAGACGGTGTAGACCGGGTAACCACCACGAGCAGATCCCACATCGCGTGCAACCTCATCCACCTGGTTGGCAGGGGCGGCCACGATGCCATTGCCGTGGGTGTACACAGTGTGGCGGTTGATCCAGTCACGCTGGTTTTCTTTCAGCGCTTGGGGGTCCAGCTCGCGGGCTGCCACCACAAAGTCGCGCAATTCACCATCAACGGTGTAGCGGTCTACCTGCAGCGATTTGGGGAAGCCATAGAAGTTACGCAACTGCTGCTGCTGAGTGAAGGTGGGCGAAATAATCTCAGGATCGAGCAGGCGGATATTCGAAACGGTGGCCTCATCGGAGGCAACGGCTTCGGCACTTGCCCCATCGGCACCCCAGTTATCCAAGTAGGTCACCTGATCATCGGTGATGCCATAGGCAAAGCGGGTGGCTTCGATATTGCGAGAGATGTACTCGGATTCTTTTTCCGCGCGGTTGGGCTGCACGGAGAAGCGCTCCATCATCAGCGGCCACACTGAGCCGATCACCACAGCACTTAACACCATCAGCACGGTGGAAGCCGCGGGGATTCGCAGATCCTTGAGCACGATCACAGAGAAGAAGGAGAAGGCCACCACCGCGGCAATGACCATCAAGATGATCTTGGCCGGCAGCATCGCGTTGATATCGGTGTAGCTACCGCCGGTGAAGGTGTCGTGCTGGCGCTCGAGCAGCCCGTAGCGATCCAGCCAGTAGTAGGCCACGCGCAGCAGCATCCAAATGCCTGCGGTGACACCCAGTTGCACGCGGGCGTAGTTGCTTACATGCCCCTTGACGCCGGTGGCTTGATTACCGATTCGGATGCCGCCAAGTAAGTAGTGGCCCACCAAAGCGATGAAGAAGGCCAAGGCCACCAGCACCGAGAGGGTGCCAACGATCATCCACAGCATGGGCAAAGTGAAGGCGTAGAAGCCGTAGTCCATGTGGAACTGGGGATCTTGCACGCCGAAATCTTGGCGGTTGAAAAACAGTTGGACGGTTTGCCAATTCCTTTGGCCCAAAAAGCCGCTAATGACGCCAACCACCAGGGGCAGGACCAACAGCAGACGGTGCACACTTTGATCAATGACCTTGCGGTACTCCCCTACCGGGCCGTTAGCGCCGAGCACTTCTAACTCATCGGGGCGTCCACGATACGTCAGCATCCCCGCCAGCCAGGTAATTCCTGCTCCAAGCAGGCCGAAGGCGAAAAAGAGCCCGATGCGGGTGAGCAGCACCTTGGAAAAGACGTTGCGGAAGTTCACCTCCCCGAACCACAGCCAGTCGGTGTACAGGCCAATAAAAAGCGGTATCAGTGCGAAAAGGATCACCACGAAGGCGATCAGATTCGCCACTTTGCGCGAAGATCGCTTCTTCGCGTTCGCTTTGTTTTGCCGAGGCGCCAACGCCAACTCCTTGTATCGATGCCAGGTGTGTTCCAGCCACGGTGGATCGCCATGGCGTGGGACAATCTAGATGTAATAGTGGTGCCCCAGTTTACGGGACGATCACGCAGAGTCCACCTTTAGGATGATCCAGAGCGTTCGCTCGCTTTTCGACGCCCCACGCGATCATCTTCTACGGCATTCACCAGCCCGAATGCGGTGGGGTGCAAAGCAGCAAGAATTGAAGGAAACACCATGGAGATACCCAACTACCCGCAGCAAGCACTCAACAAAGCAATGCTTGAAGCCGTCGACTTCATCCACGCCGAAGGCTGGGACGCACCACCCACACTCTTTGCCCTGGTGCCCCGCGAACTCATCGGCGAAGACCTCCTCGAAGCAGACGACGCTCCCCTGGCCTTAGTGGTGCAAGACAATCTGCCCGAGCACATCCAACCCGGCTCCGAGGAATTGGGCGAATACATCACCCGCATCGAATGGCCCCAGGGGGTCGTAGGTGCCGTACTTGCCCAAGAAATCATGTTCCGCGACGCCTCGGTGGAGGGCGCCGAACCTGCCCCGGCGCGCCTGTTTTCCGGTGTAATCAGCCAAGCCGCCAGCGAAGAAGGCCTCGAACTGACCCTGCTGCAGCTTCGCCCAAGTGAAGAAGAGCTCGAAGCTCAGGGCGCTTTTGCCGAAGACGAGGTGGAATTGCGCGGCGGCCCTGGTGTTGCACCCGGGGTGATTGCGGCGTTGCAGGCGTCCTTTGCCCAATAGGCTTGAGGTAGGGCTGCTGGGCTTGCTAGATCGGGCTGCCGGGCTTTCGGATCGGCCTGCTCGGCGGGCCTGTGATCTTTGCGCTGTTGCTTTGGGCTCTGCGGGAGGTGACATGTGCGAACAGCAGGCTCGTATAGGCTTGACCTGATACACCAATAATCAATGTTGCCCAATTACTTCAAGGAGACGCCTCGTGAAATCTCTTGCCCGCCCCCTCATTGCGCTCGCCACCGCAGCGATGCTGCCGCTTGCCGCCTGCACCAATAGCAACGAGGACACCACCGAGCAAAGCAGCACGAGCGAGACCTCGAGCCAAAGCACCGCCACCACCAGCAGCAGCGAATCCAAGGAAGAAAAGGAAAAAGAAGGGGTGGCTGAAGCAAAGGAGGCCTTTGGCACCCTGGCACCGGAGTCGGTGTTTGAAGACTTTGATTCCTGTGAGCCCGCCGGGGTGAAAAACGCCATGGATTGCTCCGGGCCGAATGTTGGGCAATTCCAATTCTCCCGCTCTGAGAGCAAAGCCGCGTCTATGACGCAGTTGCTGACCGAGCTGCGCAGCGCCCGAGTAGTCAAAGACACCGGCCGCGCTGTAGTGGGTTGGAATACCTTGGGTAGCACCGCTGTGATCACCGTGGTGGATAACGAAGAAGGCACTGTGCTGCAGCAGATGACTTCTACCGACCAAAAAGATCCAGAAGAGCGCATTGAAGAACTCGATCTGCTCCAAGCCCCTGCGGTAGTAGAAAGCGAAAAGAAGCAGGCCGCAAGCTCCGAGGCCTCGAGCTCTGCGGCAACTGAATCAGAAGAAGCCGATGCCCAGGATCAAAACGACGGTGACGATCAAAACGACACCGCTTCGGATTCTTAAAACCTTAGAAAAGCAAAAAAAGAGGGTGAGCCTGATGCCAGGTTCACCCTCGTTTCATGTTGTGCTTAGCCGCAGGTAGGCATGGCCTCTCCGCGCTGGTGGGCGCTGAGTGCATCAATTGCCTCTTCAAGGCTGCCCACGGCAGCAACCTCAATACCCTCGCTGGTTTTTGCATCAATTTCTGCACAGTTGCCCTTTGGCGCTAAAAACACCTCGGCACCGGCATCTTTGGAGGCTTCGATCTTATGGCGAATCCCGCCAATGGGGCCGACTTTGCCTTCCTCGTTAATCGTGCCGGTGCCTGCCACGAAGGCACCGCCGGTGATATCTGCTGGGTCGAGCTTGTCTACTACCGCCAAAGAGAAGATCAGGCCTGCAGAGGGGCCACCGATATCTTTGAGGTTGTAGGTCACCTTCATGCCATCGGCAGGCACTTGGGCCATCACGATGCCCAAAAATGCCGCATCATTGTTTGGGTGCGAGCCAAGGGTGACGTCGATGGTTTGTTCTTGATCCTTGCGCTTGACCTTCAGCGCTAATTTTTGGCCAGGTTTTTGATCGGCAACCGCTTCTTTGACCTGCTTGGGGCTAGAAACCTGTTGATTATCAATCGCTAGGATCACATCGCCTTGTTCCAACTGATCAGCGGCAGGCCCATCGGGAACCACCTGCGCTACTTCTACTGCAAGGGGGCGATCAAGGTAGTGCATTGCCGCTGCTGTTGCAGAAGCCTCAGAGGCGGCAAAGTCTGCGCTATTGACTTCGCGCTGTTCTTCGGGGCTGACGTCTTGAGGGAAGATCTGCTCGATCGGCACCATGGTGTTGCTCGACCAGAGTCCTTCGGCGATGGCTTGAGGCAAGGTAATGCCGCTGCTGACTGCCACCGTGGTCATATTCAATTTCCCATTGGTGGGATCAGTGGGCGCACCTTCGATCTCTACTACCTCTTTGCCCTCTACGCTGCCGAGCGTATTAAAGGTAGGCCCTGGCGCTTCGATGGCGTAGGGCACAAGAAAATGCACATCGGTGCCGGGGATATTCGGCATGACGATCAGGGCGCTTAATGCCGCCATGGGTAAAGCACCGAGGATGAGAGTTCGTGCGCGACGTTTCACAGCATCACAGCGTACCTGCTTCAAGCCCCAAGCTTGTTGCAGGGCAAAGGCAAAAGGCTTGTTCGCTCTCAGCGTTGCCACCTGCCGCGTCTAAGGCGGTAGCCTAAAGACCATGAAGAATAACGGCTTTGGTTTCTCTTTCAACATCGGCGATAACGATGATGACCGTAACCAGAACAACCCCATGGGTGGACTGGGCGATATGCTCAACCAGTTTGGTCAGATGCTCTCGGGCATGGGATCAACCATGAATTCCCCCGAGGGGCAAGGAGCCGTGAACTACGCCCTTGCAGAAAGGATCGCACGCCAGCAGCTTGGCAAGGTCACGCCCGTCAGCAGCAGCGATGAGCGCGCGGTGGAGGAATCCGTTGGCCTGGCAGAGCTGTGGTTAGACGATGCCACCATCCTGCCCGCATCGGGCAATAAGGTCCAGGCCTGGAATGCCACCGATTGGCTTGAGCAGAGCTTGCCTATGTGGAAGCGCCTAGTTACCCCAGTGGCCGAGCAAATGAACCAAGCCCAGCTTGATTCCATGCCGGAAGAAGCCCGCGAGATGGTCGGCCCCATGCTGCAGGTGATGAACCAGATGTCTTCGATGAACTTTGGCATGCAGTTGGGCAATGCCTTAGGCGATCTTGCTACCCAGACCATCGCGGGATCTGATTTCGCCCTCCCGGTAGCACCAGCCGGCACCACCGCGCTGCTGCCGAAGAACCTAAGCGAACTTACTGCGGCACTTGGCCAAACGCCGCAGGATGTGATGGTGTACCTCAGTGCCCGCGAGGCTGCTAGGCAGCGCCTGTTCCGCCACGTTCCGTGGTTGCTTGAGCAGATTGTGACCAGCGTGGAGGAATACGCGGCGGGTCTAACGATTGATACTTCGCATATTGAAGAAACGGTTCGAGAACTCAACCTCGACTCCGGTGATCCCGCAGCCATTCAAGATGCCATGGCGCAGCTACAAGGCATGGATCTGAGCCCAAAGATTACGTCCAGCAATCAGGTAGCAACGGCACGGTTGGAAACCCTGCTGGCTTTGATTGAGGGATGGGTTGATCACGTCACTGCCACGGCTCTTGGCCAGCGGATGCCGGCAGCCAGCGCCCTTGCCGAGGCTTGGCGTAGGCGCCGCGCCACCGGAGGCTCGGCCGATAAAGTGCTCTCGCAGGTGGTCAGCATCGATATTGCTGCACCGAAGGTAAGCCAAGCTGCCGAGCTGTGGCGCCGAGTAGATGTGGCCGTGGGAACTGAGCGCCGCGATCACATTTGGGATCACCCAGATCTTTTGCCAGAAGCCAAGGACTTGGAATCTTCCGCCGAATTTATCGACGGCCTCTTAGGTGATGATTTTGATCCGATCGCAGAGATCAACGAGTTAGAAAAGTTGCTTGAGCAAGAAGGCAACAAGGATCAAAACCAAGATCCACAAGACTCACAGGATCCAGAGGATAAAGACGACCCACAAGCCCCCTAGGCAATCGGGTTAGCCCTGGCGGTACTGCAACCCTTCAAGAAAGCCCCGGGCGCGTTCTGCATGCGCTACGCGCCCGGCGAGCTCCCAAAAGGCCTTGGAGTGGTTGGGCTCAATGCTGTGGGCCAATTCATGCACGATCACCGAGTCCAACACATATTCCGGCACACCATACAGCCGATCTGAAATGCGGATTTCTCCGCTTTGGGGCGAATATGAGCCCCAACGATGCTGTTGATTGCTCACCCACCGGATCGCACTCCATTGCGCACGGCCTTGGAGGTACTGGTGGTTTAATGCCTCTGCCTTGTGCTGCAGGCTTGCTTGATCCTGCTGGCTTTCTAGTTTGCGCCGCAACTGTGCAATCACCGCGGCTTCTTCTTCCGGCTTCATCCCTTCAGGCACCCGCACCTGAATGCGCCCATCAACTACTCGTGCCGCCACCGTCTTTTTGCGCCGCTTGGATCGAATAATTTCTACTTCCATGCTGCGGCCTCCTGGATTAGGGGTTAGGGTATTGCTTATGACTTCGGGGGGAGCCAATTCTTCGCAACGCGTGCTGCGTTTGAGCCCATCGGCATCGCTACTGCGCCGCAGCGCACACGAGCTGCAATTCGGCCTCGACGCCACGCGCGCTGGCATCGTGGAAACCTTACCTGGTCGGGCCAGAGAACTCGGCGAGGTGCTCGAACAACCGGCCACGCACCAGCAATTAGCCCAGCGCATCCAGCACGTGGGTTATAGCCTCAGCGAGGCCTATGGGCTTATCGACGACCTCCTCGTCCACGGCATTTTGCGCCCCACACCAAGAGAAGGCCCTGTTGTGTTGGTCGGGGAATTGGCAGGTATTGGCAGAATCCTGCGACGCGAATTGCGAGGGCGGATAAGAACACGCGCCAAAGATAGTGCAGCCCTGATTGAGTCTGCTTCAGCCGACACCCCCATCGTGGTGCTCGCCCCGCACGAAACCCCAGAGCTAGTGCCGCTGTTGGCCACAAAATCCACCGTCTTTCCAGTGCAGTCCATCGACGGCGCCGGTGTGATCGGCCCGCTTCGGCTGCGTGGGCATGGCCCATGTATCCTATGTGCTGATCTGCTGCGCACTGCTGGCGATCCGCTTTGGGCTCGGCTCCGCAAAGCTACAAGCGCCGCAGGCTTAGAAGCCCCGGCGCGCCTGGCTACTGCGGCAGCGCTTTTAGCGCTGATCAGAGGCCTAGAAATACCCAACCCCTCCCCTGGCCAAAGTGGGGTTATGCCCACTCCAGGCTTAGAGCTGGTGTGCAATGGCTTTAAGGTGTGCCACCGCGTTGTCGAGCAGTATTCGCTGTGCCCGCTGTGCTGGGCGCAGAAGGCTTAGGCGAAGTCCTCCACAATCGCTAGGATCTCGCGGCCAAAGCGTTCGAGTTTGACTTCGCCTACGCCAGATACGCTGCCGAGTTCCACCTCAGTTGTTGGGGCTTTTTCTGCGATAGCGCGCAAGGTGGCGTCGCTAAACACCACATAGGCCGGCTTTTGTATCTCCATGGCCACTTCGCGGCGCCATGTTCTAAGTGCTTGGAACAGTTCCTCATTGTCACCGGGGCAATCTTCGCAGCGCCCCACAATCATGGATTGAGCAGTCACCAACACGCTGCCACAGACCCGGCAGGTTTTTCTTCTTTGTGCCCGGCCAGGTATCGCCGCAGCGCTGCTTGTTGGGGCAATGCCATCAAGAAAGCGGCTGCGCTGCCTGTTGGCTTTGCCGCCTTCCTGGCGAGCGAGGCTCCAAGAGCAATAAAGGCGTTCGCGCGCACGGGTCACGCCAACATACAGCAGCCTGCGTTCTTCTTCAATTGCGTCTTCGCCTGCCTTGATGGCTTGGCGGATCGGCACCATGGATTCATATAACCCGGTTAAAAATACCGCGTCCCACTCCAAACCCTTGGCAGAGTGCAGAGAAGTCAGCGTCACTCGATTCATACTCGGTGGGTTTTTCGCCTCGGCGCGCTGCTGGAATTTCAGCAACAAGCCCTGCAGATCCAGTGTGGCATCGGCGCGGGCGAATTCTTCTGCAAGATCTGCCAATGCGCGAAGGGATTGCCAGCGTTCGCGTGCCTGGGCACCGGTTGGCTCCTGCTGTTCCAGCCCAAGGGGGAATAACAGATTGCGCACGGTAGGCAGCAGGGGTTCTTCGGCTAGTTCGGGGCGCTGCGCGGCTTTGGCAAGTGCGGCAAGGGCTTCTCTAATTTCGCGGCGTTTAAAAAATTCGGTGCCGCCGCGCACTTCGTAGTCGATGCCGGCTTCGCTAAAGGCCTGCTCGAACTGTTCCGAAAGCGCATTGATGCGGTAGAGCACGGCAATTTCAGAAGCCGGGATGCCTTGGGCTAGCAGTTGTTTGACCTTTGAGGCCACCGCACGCGCCTCTGAGGGATCGTCTGGGTATTGATCAAACTCCGGCTCGTGATTCACACTCGGGCGCATGCCGCGCAGCTCCAGGCGAGTTCCTGCCACACGGCCTTTGGCTTTGCCGATGACTTGGTTGGCAAGATCGGTTACTTCTTTGGTGGAGCGATAATCGCGCTGGAGTTTCACCACGACTGAGTTTTCGTATTTTCTTGAAAAATCCAGCAGGTAGTCCGGGGTGGCGCCGGTAAACGAGTAGATGGTTTGGTTGGCATCGCCCACCACGGTCAGATCGTCGCGATTGCCTAACCAGGCATCGAGCAGGCGTTGCTGCAAGGGCGTAACGTCCTGGTATTCGTCGACGACGAAGGTGCGGTATTGGGCGCGGAATTCCTCGGCAATGGCCGGCGAATGTTCAATAGCGCCGGCAGCTTGGATGATGATGTCATTGAAATCCAGCAGCATTCCTTGATCGGTGACCTTGGATTGCTCGTACCTGGAGTACACCTCGGCGATCTTTTCTTTTGCTACAGGTGTGCTTCGGCTTGAGGCTGCTTCCACATAGCGTTCTGGGGTGACTAAGGCAGCTTTTGCCCACTCCACCTCGGATAACACATCGCGGACCTGTTCGGTGGAGGAATCAAGACCCACCGAGCGCATGGCTCGAGCCACAAGCGGGAATTTATTATCGAGCAGTTTCCATGGCATCGTGCCAGCCACCTGGGGCCAGAAATAGCCCAGTTGCTTCATTGCTGCCGCGTGGAAGGTGCGTGCTTGTACCCCTCCGATGCCCATGAGGTGCAGGCGGTGGCGCATCTCATTGGCGGCGCGGTTGGTAAAGGTCACAGCCAGCACGCGCTGGGGGCTTGTCAGCCCTTGATCGCACAGGTGGGCAATGCGGTAGGTAATCGTGCGTGTCTTGCCTGTTCCAGCGCCGGCCAGAATCGCCACCGGGCCACGGGGAGCCTCGGCGGCTTTTCTTTGATCGGCATCTAATTGGCTTAAATCAATCACGAACACCACTCCTGGATTAAGGCATGAGCAATAGAACCTTCAGCGGGCAAGGGCACCACCCCACGGCGTAATTCATCGGGGCTAAGCCAACGGGTTTCAAGCAACTCACCATCGGTGCTTGTGACCTGTTGTTCATCCTTGGTGATTGCATGCATTCCCACCATGATTGAAGAGCTAAAAGGCCAAGGTTGGCTGCGTAGATATTGCACCTGGGATAGCCTTCGGCCGGATTCTTCAAGCACTTCCCTAGCAAAGGCCTGCTCAAAGGTCTCGCCTAAATCCACATAGCCGGCGATGAGCGAGAAATAGCTCGAACGCTGAGCATTGCGCCCAAGCAGAATGTAATCGGTGCCTGCTAGTTGCACTCGCCCAATCACCGCCGGGTCGATTCGCGGAAACACCATGGTGCCTTCGGCGGTGCGCTTCACACCTGCCCGGGTGGGGTGCGGTGTTAAGGGAAGTCCACTGAGCGGATCAAATTGGAGGTTTTCTTCATTGGCTAGGTGCGCAACCACTGTTAGGGATTCAGCATCGAAGCAGCGCTGCGCTTTACCGGTCAGCGCACGCACCTCCTGCGCGCTGACGCGGCGTATGTGGGGCTGTGTTTGATCGGGCTGATCACTATCGATGGCTACCGCTTGCCCATCGGCATCCACCGGCAACTCGCCGTTGGGGCCTACAATCCACTGCTTTTGGGGCATTATTGCTGGATATCGTCGCTAAACACGCGACGCACATACAGCAGGCGGTCGCCGGGTTCTACCGTTTCGGCTTCGGGGGAATCAATGCGGTAGAGCTCGCCTGATCGCACCACGCCTAGGACGATATCTGCCAGGTGGCGAGGGTTGGCACCAACTTCATCTTCGCCAACGGGACGCTCGGCCACAGAGAAGCCCTCACCGGGGGAAAGCAGATCCTCCATCATCTCCACCACGGAAGGGGTAACGGTGGCAAGGCCAAGCATTCGGCCGGCAGTTTCAGAGGAGATCACCACGGAATCGGCACCTGATTGCTCAAGCAGGTGCTGGTTTTCGGATTCGCGCACACTGGCCACAATCCACGCATGTGGCGAGAGTTCGCGCACGGTGAGGGTGACCAGCACGGCCGTATCGTCGATGCTTGGAGCAACCACCACGGCCTTGGCTTTGGGCACGCCTGCAAGTTTGAGCACCTCGGATTTGGTGGCCGTGCCATTCACGCTCACCAAACCGGCGTTATTGGCCATTTCCAGTGCCGTCGGGTCGGTATCTACGACCACAATCTCGTTGGGAGACACGCCGTCGGCAAGCAAAGCTGCCACAGCGGAACGTCCCTTGGTGCCGTAGCCGATGACTACGGTGTGGTTGCGCATATTCTTCCTCCAACGCTGGATCTTCCAGGCCATTCTTGATTCTTCTGTGAGCACCGACAAGGTGGTGCCCACCAAGAGGATCACGAAGGCCAAGCGGATCGGGGTAACGATGATGATGTTGATCAGGCGGGCGACTTGGGTCACCGGGGTGATATCGCCGTAGCCGGTGGTCGACAGCGAGACTGCCGAATAGTAGAGGGCATCGACAAACGTGAGGTGCTCTGAGTAGCCGTCTTTATCAAAGTAGACCACCAGTGCCACCATGATGATCAACCCGAGCGCATAGCCAAAGCGCCGCGCGATAAGGCGCACCGGACTCATTGCCGCATTGCCCGGCATGCGGATCACATTGAGCAACGTGTGCTCGGGGAGCTCGTTTAACTCCACTTCCGGGCGGAAGCGCTCCTGGTCACGCTGGGTCATCTGCTTGACTCTGCTCCATTCATCGGGTGATCTCTATTCACTTGCCCCTGGCAAACCCTACCGTTTTGGATTCTGTGCTTCCAAGAGCTGCGCTAGCTCTTCGGCATCGGGCAGGTGTTGGGGAGCCAGAAGCTCATGCTTGCTCACATAATAAAAGGCCGCTTGGACTGCCTCAGGCTCAATACCTTGCAGCTTAGCCCAGGCAAGCCGGTAGACAGCCAACTGCATTTCCACCGATTTTCGCTCCTGAGCTGTAGGAAGCTGCCCCGTTTTCCAGTCCACCACCAAAAAGCCATCATCTTGGGCAAATACCGCATCCATGCGCCCGCGCAGCACATGGCGGCCAATGGCCACCTCGAAGGGCTGTTCCACGGCCACCGGGGTGCGATCAAGCCACTCGGAGGCAAGGAAGTGTTCTTTGAGCTGATCGAGGTTTTCTTCTACATATTCTTCACCAAAGGCGAGTTCCTGCTCATCCAGCAGCGCAGCCTGGCCAAATTGGCGCTCGATCCACTCATGAAAGGCCGTGCCTCGTTTGGCATATTCATTGGGCTTAAAGGGCACTGGCCTGCGCTTACGCCTGGCAAATCGTTCGGGGTTGTCTCTTAAGCTCACCAAATCGGTGGCGGTGAGTTCGCGCGGCAATGCCACTTCCACGCTTGGCGCTTCCAGGGCCTTATGTTCCTGGATAATGGCGCTCACGTCTTGTTCCCAGGTCTGGAACAAGTCGCCGTCTTGGATCAACTCCGGTAATGACTCCAAGGCAGCCATTACTTCATCAGCACCCTTCGGTTCGAGGGGCTGAGGAAACACAGCACTTCGGGGTAGTTGTTGCTCTTTGCCATCTTCGGGCTTGAATTCCCAACGCAAGATAGCGTCGGCATCCACCACATCGTGGAGTTGTTCAAATGCTTCAAAGGGTGGCTTTTCTGAGCAGGTCAGCAGCAGCGAGTCTTCTGCGCGAGTCATCGCCACATAAAAGAGGCGAATCGCCTCGGCAGCGTTTTTCTGTTTAAACGCCTCACGATGCCTTTCGAGGCTTCGGGCAAACGCCGCTTTGGTTTCAGTATCCACCTCGCTGAGCACCGGAGAGCCGAACATGCTCTGATCGTCTTCATCGGCATCGCCAAGCAAGGCCGAAGGAATCCGGTGTTCCTGCTTCAGCCACGTTTCGGTACGAGCTTTATAGGTATCACTATCGCAGTGCATCACTGCAACGTGCTGCCACTCCAAGCCCTTGGACTTATGCACGGTAAGAATCTGCACACGCTCGGAGTGCACTTCCACGTCTCCTGGATCAAGGCCTTTATCGTGCTCGATGGCCATGCGCACGTACTGCAAAAACTGTGGCAGCGTCGCCCCTTTGAGCCTGGAGTATTCCTCCACTACCTCGGCAAAGCGATCAAGGTGGGTGGTGCCTACAACACGGCCGGCGTGTTCTGGGCGCTGGAGCACCTCGGTGCGGATATTAAATACCCGCTCGATATTGGCAAAAACATCAGGCAGGGCCACATTGGTGGCGCTGGCGCGCAAGAAGCGCAACTTTGCGGCAAGATCGCGCACACGCAATTCACCTTCGGGGCTTAAGCCGATGCGTTGGGCATCACCAATATCGGCAACCGCATCGGCAAGGCCCGCGAGGTTCTCCTGGTCGGATTGCAGCACCTGCTGGATTTGGGCTTTGAGCTTTTCTAGGGGATCTGCAATGGATTCGGTGTTGATTTCCTTGCTGCCGCCAAGCTCATTGGCGCGGCGTTGCAGTGCCTTGATATCTGCGGCGTCAAGGCCCACGGCCGCAGAAGCTAGCACATGGAAGCTGGCGCGATTATCGGCCGGATCCACCAGCATCGAGGCGATGGCCAACATATCGGCTACCTCGGGGATGGTGAGCAAGCCGGAAAGCCCCACCACTTCTACCGGCACGCCGCGTTCACGCAGCGCTTGTTCCATGGGTGCGAAATCTCGCTGCTTGCGCATTAATACCGCAGCAGTAAAAGGTGTATCGCTTTCGCGCTGGTAATAGCGTTGTGCCAGCGCATCAGCCACCGTGGCGATCTCTTCTTCCCTGGTGGGAAACGCCCCGAGCGCCACTGAACCTGGGCCTTGATTGGGCAGCGGTTCTAGCGGCTGCACCAAGCGCTTGGGGTTGTGTGCGGATCCAAGGATCGATGTGGCCACTTGGTTAGCCAGGGTGAGCACGCTGCTGGGGTTTCTAAAGCTGGTGGTGAGCTCGTATTTCTTTGCAGGTTTCCCCTCGTGCGGGAAGTCTTCTGGGAAGCGTTCGAGGTTCGATGCGGATCCACCGCGCCAGCCATAGATCGACTGCATGGGATCACCCACGGCAGTCACGTGGCTTTCTGCAAACAGGGCAGATAGCAGCACTCTTTGGGCGTAGCTGGTGTCTTGGTATTCATCCAGCAGCACCACCGAGAAGCGCTCCCGCATCGCAGCACCCACCTCCGGGTGTTCAGAAGCCAAGCGGGCAGCCAGCGCCATTTGTTGGTTGAAGGTCATGAGCTTTTCTTCGCGCAGATAGCTGCGGAATTGCTCTACTACCGGTAGGAGCTGGAGCCGGACTTCTTGGGCTTGCAGATACTCCGTGGCTGTTTTGTTGATAGATTCCCGGCCAGTGGGAACGGCGTCTGCTTCGGCAAATAGGGCGTGTGTTTCTTCCCGAATCGCCTGTGGTTCAACGAGGTTGGCTTCCATTTCGGCGTTGAGGTCAACCAGACGCGACACCAAGGTATTAAAGGCCAGGTTGCTATTGATCGGCCCGCGATACTCTTTGAGCACGCGTTGGGCGATCAGCATTAACTCGGTGCGGCTGATAATGCGGGCCGAGGGCTCAACCGGTAGTAGCAAACCAAATTCGCGCACCAAGCGCCCGGCAAAGGAGTCATAGGTTGCTACCGTCGGCGCGATCACCTCGAGGGTTGCTCTTAAGGATTGTTCATCCCCTAAGAGTGCGTCGAGCTCATCAAAGTGCGCCGATTGCCGAAGGGTGGTCAAACGACCACTGATGCGTTGTGCGAGTTGCTGCGCGGCTTTATTGGTAAAGGTCAGCCCTAATACCTGCTCGGGTGCCACAAGCCCATTGGCTACCAGCCACACCACTCGCGCCGCCATAGTTTCGGTTTTGCCAGCACCTGCTCCAGCAACCACCAGTGATGATGCCAAAGGCGCGCCGATCACGGCGGCCTGCTGCGTGGTGGGTGGGTATGGTTGGCCGAGGTATTGGGAAAGTTGCACTGGGTTAATCATGACGCAACGCCACTTTCTGGGTTTTGTACTGGGCAAATGCTAGCCAGGGCACAGTGAGTACACATGGGGTTTTCTCGCGCTTCAAGCACAGGACCGCGCAGCGATTCGAGCACCGCGGGTAGCTGTTGGGCGAATTGTTCTAGTGCCTCTGGTGTTTGTTTGGATTGTTCGCGGGTAATGCGACCCGATGTATTTTTTGGATACACCAGCACCGCACCTTCGACTTCTTCTCCATCGCCTTTGGCCGTGCGCACCTGCCCTTGTTCGAAGCTTCCTCGGCTAAGGGCGAGTTGATAGGCCAGAAGCTGCGGCATCTCTTCTACTGCTTTGGCTGCAGGGGGTGTCTTTCCCGTTTTAAAGTCCACGATCAAAAGGCCATCGCCTTCGCGTTCGAGCCGGTCAATCTTGCCTTTGATTCTTAAGTCCGGTTCCACTTCGACATTCACCGGCACTTCCACGCCTTGGAGCGTATCGCCGGCGTTGTGCACCTCAAGCCAGGCATCGAGGCGATCGAGCATCTGGTTGAAGGTGGCTTCGCTGGATTTCCGTGCCCAATCAGGCCCTTCGAGTTGTGCTGCGTGGGCCTGCGCGATGAGTTCACGCGCCTGCAAAGGATCAGCCCCGGTGGACACGGCCTCTGCATAGGCGTGTACCAGCGTGCCGGTTTGCATGGCGGCGGAATTTCCATCGACGTTGCCGAGCTGGGCTTTCAGTGGGCACAGCAGTGCTGTTTCAAGTTTGGAAGGCGATAGGGTCTGCACCTCCAGCGGGCTTTTCGACGACCCACCGCCGATCCCCCACCAGTGCCCCGGGTGGGCACCGGGGACTCCGGCCTGGGCAAGGCGTGCGAGTTGGCGTGCGGCCTGTTGGCGCTGGCGCTGTGAGGCATCAGGGGATCCGAGCACGCGGCGGAGTTCTGCTACCAAGCCCGGCACGCTAAGCAGCCGGTTATTGCGTGGCATTGCAGCGCCTTCGGCTGCGTCTTGTTCCGCACCTTCGGCTTGGAGCGCAGGTTGATGGTGCAGCAAGGGCGCATCGAAGGACTCGAAGAACTGGGAGGGTTCGCCGTTTGCTGCCTCTGGGTCTTCTACTGCGGTGCAATACAGTTGAGCGCTTGCTCTGGTGCAGGCGAGGTGGAATAGGCGGCGTTCTTCATCCAGTTGTTCTTTCAGCCTTGAGGTGGGCAGCCCTGGTTCGATGCCGCGATCGATGAGGTCTGTCAGCGCTGCTTGTTTGAAGATGGTGTCGCTTTGTTCCAGGGCAGGCCAGGTGCCTTCTTGGATGCCTGCGACAAGCACAAGTTGCCACTCTTGGCCTACTGCCCCGTGTGCTGTCAGGATTTGCACTGCCTTTGGGGCTTCGATGCGGCGATCGCGAACGCCGGTGGGCAGCGTTTGTTCTTGGATGTGCCGAATAAAGCCACGCACACTGCCCTGCGGGCGGCGTTCTACCCAGTCACCTGCGGCGTCGAAAAGCGCAAGCATGGCGTCCAGGTCGCGGTCGGCCTGCGCACCGATGGCGCCTCCGCGCAGGCTTTGCGCCAGGAGGTGTTCGCCTAAACCGGTGGCCTCCCAGATGCTCCAAAGGGTCTGCTCTACGCCCACGGCCTGTTCGCCTGCGTGGAGTACCTTCTGGATTCTTTCTAGGATCTCCATCTCGCGCGGGCCAAGATAGGCGGTGGCCCAGGCAAGGTCCTCGCTTTCGGGATAGCACTGCGGTTGCAGTAATTGCGCGAGCATCTCGATGGCGCGGCGTGATCCGCCGGCGCTGAGCTCGGCGCGGCGCAATCCCCTGAGCAGCCTGCGCATGGTGATGGCATCTGCGCCACCGATCGGGCCTTGCACGAGTGCTTCTACGTCGGCCAGCATGAGTTTGCTATCGAGTGCTTGCAGCGCAAGCAGCATGGCCACCACGATGTGTTCTTCGCTTAACACCACATCTGTGGCGTCCACTGCCGCTGGAACCCCTGCTGCCAGCAGCGCACGCCGAATCGGGGCGATAGCGCTTGCCTCGCGCACAATAACGGCCATGTCTTGCCAGGGGATCTTGTGGATCAGGTGCGCTCTTCGCAGCGTGTTGGCAATAAAGGTGTGCTCGCGTGCAAGGTTGTTACACAGCACCTTTTGGCGTTGGGGGTTGCGATGTGAAGGCCCCAGCACAATGTCATGGCCTTTGGGTACTGGCAGATTTTCTAGCCACAATGGCGAGGCGCCGCGGAAGCTAAACACCGATTGCTGTGGATCCCCGGCGATAATGGCAGTCTCTGCCTGCACCATGAGGGCTTGGATCAGCTCTGCCGAACGTGGGTCAAGGTGCTGGGCATCATCAACGACGATGATGGACCAGGGGTGTTGTTCAAGGCTTTCGCGCGGAACCTTGGCCACTAGTTCCGAGGCACTGTAGTTGTGCGGTGATCCAAGGCTCATCACCTGCTCGTATTCATCTAAGAAAGCGCCCGCAGAAGACCAAATTGCTTGGCCATATTGCTGGCCTAGGCTTTGCAATTGCTCCGGAGAAAGGTCGCGTTCTGCAGCGCGCAGGAGGAAATCGCGCAGGTCGCGGGCAAAGCCTACAAAGCCCACGGCTTCGCGATACGCAGGCGGCCACATAGCAAGGGCCGCAGGGCCTGCATCGAGCTGGCCTAGGAGCAATTCTCGGATCACACTATCTTGCTCGGCACCGGTGATCAGGCGGATATCTTGATCGGTGCTTTGGCGCAGCAGCGCAAAGGCCAGAGAGTGGATAGAGCGCACCATGGTGGCATCGGCAACATAGTCGCTATGGCCTGCGGTGGCCAGGCGATCGGCCACCGCGCTGCGGAACCTGCCGGCGGCTTGCTTAGAGGCGGTTACCACCAAGATCTCCCGGGCGGATCTGCCCTGCATGATTTGCGTTGCCACAAAGTCAATTAATGCGGTGCTCAGGCCAGATCCGGCTGGGCCTTGCAGCCTCCATGTGCCGCGAGGCTGTTGGAAAAAGGGCAGCTCCCATTCCCGGATCCGGGCGCTGCTGTGGCTTGCCACCAGCGTTACCTCTGGGGTTGCCGGTGGTTTGAATGCACCCGATACTTCAGCCCTGAGAGAAAGTGGAGAAGGAGCGGGACTAGGTTCTGGCATGTGCCCTATTGTGGCAAACCACCCCGGATGAGCGATGTACAGGCCTGCTCTAATTTAGAACTACTGTTCGATTTTGCCTCTGGGTGAATACCGTGCAGCACCAAGCGATAGATCGCCGCACGGGCGACCATCTGGGCAAAGTGCTCCACATGCGCAAAACGGTGCACGATCGCCTCACCACTGGCCTGCATCACCATCGAATCAAAGGCGGCCAAGGCAGCAGAATAGCCATAAGGCCTGGCCACACCCACAATGTCGCACACACCTGGCACCTGGGTGCCCTGAAAGACCGTGGTGGCCAACATATCGGCGTGGCAGACCTGCACATCAACGTCGAGCTCAACCAACCTGGGAGCAAGCTGATCCACCATGCGCATGGCCATCGAACGCCGAGTTCGCCGCTGCGTAGCCTCGAAGCCTCTATCACCTGCACCTTTGCCAAAAAGCGCCATCACCGCGGCGGCAGGATCACGCGACCACGCCGCATGATCGGCCACAGAGAAGGGATCGCTTGCATCAACATCGCGCAGAGCATCGCTTAAGGCAACATGCTGCAAAGCGCTATCAAGGCGAAGTGCTGCAGCCACCACCTCATCGGCGCGGGCTGCGGGCTCGCCTTCTAAAAAGGTGGTGGCCCGCCAACCGGCGTTAATAAATCGGCTATCGGTGGATCGGATTGGTTGGGATATGCGCAATTGCTCTACTTCGAGCTTCTCGCGCACCCTGGCAGACCACACGGCTCGATTGGGGCTGGGAGCCTGGGCAAACACCACAGAGCCCACTTTCCAGCCATAGTCCCAGCACGCCCCGAGGCGCTGGGGCTGATCATCTGAAGCGTGGAAGGCGTTGCGGATATGTTCCGGGAGCTGCGTGTTGTGGGCTTGCATGGGGATCTTTCCTAGGCGTGCGGATAGGGCCAGGGATTGTAGGCGCAGACGGCACCGTCGTCTTTGTACACCTCTTTGCTATTGATCTTTTGCAGTTCGCTATTAGAAAGGCTCAGCGTTTGCTGCATCATGATCGGCGCTAGGTCACCATTGCCGGTGCAAGGCACGTGATTGGCATAGCCAATACCGTGGCCTACCTCGTGGTTAATGAGGTATTGGCGATACGCCCCAAGATCACCCTGGAACGGTGTAGCCCCGCGGATCCAGCGCGACTCGTTTAAGATCACGCGATCACCATCGGAATAAAAACAGCTTGTTTCCATCTCGATATCGTGGCCGCACAGCGAGTGCGTGGTACCAACGCTGGTGAGCTGAATGCGCAGATCAGGCTCCTCATCACCATTGGCATCGATGTGTTTAAAGCCGAAGTCTTTATCGTGAGTCCAGCCCTTGGGGTTAGACAAGGTGGCATCCACCATCGCGGCAAAGGCATCATCGCCGCCATAGACGGAAGAATCGAGGCCGTTTTCTACTTCCACGATGTACTTGAACACCTTTTTGTGGTCGCTGCCGGCCTCGGCGCCAGGTTTACCCACCACGCGATAGGTTCCCTCACCATTTTCGGTGTACTTTGCCCCAGCGGGAAGCTCGGTATTGGGAATTTCCTTCGCCGTTTGCTCCGCGGGTTTTGGCCCCACCAGCCCCTCCGATTCCGCCGAAGTGACCGAGGCTTGCCCTGGTGTGGGCGATTCGGGTTCGGCACGGAAGACGTCGACAAGCACCCAAATGGTGATCACCAACAGCACAGGAATGGCATAGGCACGCCAACCGTAGTTGCGGGCAAAGCGCACAAAGGGGCTTTCCGACGCCCCACGATGCTCACCTGACGGCGCGGAATCCTCGGGGTGCGGGCGCTGAGAACGAGCGCGCGAACCGTGGGTTCCCACTGCTTATACTCCAGCGAAACCGACAGTGCGGGTGGTAGTGGTGCCCACCTCTACATAGGCAATAGAAGCATTGCGCACGAGCACGCGGCGGCCCTGCTCATCGGTGAGATCCAATACGCCATGCTCGGCACTCAGCGCCTCGGACACGCGCTGTGCAATTGCTTCCTGATCCTCCTTCGAAGCGACGATGAGCTCGCGAGGAGAGTCGTTGAAGCCAATCTTGATGTCCATTGGCGGTAGTTCCTTCCCAGATTGTTGTATGTATCGAATACCTTCAGTAGTTCTTTTTAGGCCGGCCTGTTGGCCGAAGCGAAACAGTTGCCTGAACTACTCAAGAGAACCTCGGACGCACCCAGTGTAATCCCTGAATGCAGCAAGCCCGATAGTATCGGAAGGGTGACTGCCGAACGCCAACAACCAACCTTTGAAGAGCTCGGTGTGGCCGCCGAGCTATGCGACGCACTCCGCGAAGCCGGAATCGATCGAACCTTCGCCATCCAAGAGCTCACCTTGCCCATCGCCCTCGATGGGCGCGACCTCATTGGCCAGGCACGCACCGGCATGGGCAAAACCTACGGATTCGGCATTCCCCTGCTGGACCGAGTGTTTGACTCAGCCGATGTAGCAGAACTCGACGGCACACCCCGCGCACTCGTGGTGGCCCCCACCCGCGAACTGGCCTCGCAGGTATCCGAAGACCTCGTCAAAGCAGCCAAATACACCCCCGTTCGGATCGCCACCATCTACGGTGGCCGCCCCTTCGAAGAACAAATCAAGGCCCTAGAACGCGGCGTCGACGTCGTCGTTGGCACCCCAGGGCGCCTATTAGATCTGCATAAACGCGGCCATTTAGATTTAAGCCAGGTGGCTATCCTCGTGCTCGACGAGGCAGACGAGATGCTGGATCTGGGGTTTTTCCCCGATATTGAAAAGCTGCTTGAAGCACTCACCCACCAGCACCAAACCATGCTCTTTTCTGCCACCATGCCAGGGCCGGTGCTTACCCTGGCTCGCACCTTCTTAGACAAGCCGGTACATATTCGCGCAGAAGAAGTTGGGGCTTCTCAAACCCATAGCAGCACCAAGCAGGTGATCTTCCAAGCCCACCGGATGAATAAAGACGACATCAGCGCCAGGATTCTCCAAGCCCGGGGGCGCGGAAAAACCATTATCTTCTGCCGCACCAAACGCTCGGCAGCCCAATTGGCCGAGGATCTAGCCCACCGCGGCTTCCGCGTTGCAGGAGTGCACGGCGACTTAGGCCAAGGCGCACGCGAACAATCGCTCAAGGCGTTTCGTGAGGGGCGCGTAGAAATCTTGGTGGCCACCGACGTGGCAGCCCGCGGCATTGACGTTGATGACGTCACCCACGTGATCAACTACCAAACCCCCGATGATCCAATGACCTATGTGCACCGCATTGGGCGCACCGGACGCGCCGGCCATAGCGGCACCGCAGTCACGCTCGTGGGATACGACGAGCTGGCGAAATGGCAGGCCATCAATGATGAGCTCGGCCTTGACACACCCGAGCCTCCCCAGTGGTTTTCTACCTCACCTGAGCTCTACCAGGCGCTGGATATCCCTGAGGATGCCCAAGACCGCATCGGCGAGCCCAAGCGCAGCCTCGGCGGCGGCACGAACGCCCTACGCGGCCAGGGCAAACGCCGCGATGCTCAACGCGGCAGCCAACGTGGCGGCCGGGATAGCCAGCACGGCAACCAACGCGGCGGCCAGCGCGGCGGGGCTCGTTCTCATACGCGCCGGTCCCGCAGCACGAAGCGATCATGAAACCACTGCGAAGAAGGCGCCGGGATCTCATCGCAACCGGCGCCATCAGCGTGGCCAGCCTGCTCTTTGTCGCCGGAGTGTGGTGGGCAGCCCCCATCCGCGATTCGCACCTCGAACCGGTAGCGCAGCCTCCTGCCGCACCACTGCAGGCAGCAATGGCGTTGCCTTCTACCCTTGAGCCTTTATGGGAGGCAGATGTCCCTGCCATGATAAATACCCCCATCATGGCCGCGGGGTATCCCGTAGTGCTCGATTCCACGGGCAAGACGGTGCAGTCCATCGACCCAAAAACCGGTCAGACGCGGTGGAGTTATACCCGCGATGTTGAGCTGTGCTCTATGGCAAGCGCCTGGGATTCAGTGGTGTTGAGTTATCGCTCCGGGCGCGGCTGCGGCGAGGTGGTGGCCATCCACGGCCTTGATGGCACCTATCAGGCCACTCGCGCGGCCCATGCCTCTGATCAGGTGGTGCCCATTAGCTCCAAGGATCGCGCTGGGATTGTCTCACCCGAGCGGGTGGAATTATGGCGTTCTGATCTGGTGCGCACCGTGGTGTATGGAGAAATTGATATCCAGCAAGAGCCCAATGAGCAGCCGCATCCAGAATGCGTGATCTCCTCTGCGCTGACCCGCGCCACGTTATTGGCGGTGGCAGAAACCTGTAAGGGCCATACCTTTGTGCGTTTGCAAAGCCCCGACCCCGAATCTTCCTCAGTACCGGAGGTAGATGCCTCGGTGGAATTTGCCAAGGGCAGCCAGGTGGTGGGCATTAGTGCGAATGCTGTGGCCGTGTATGAGCCCGGCTCACCGGCGCATTTCTATGTGTTCAATAGTGAGGGCAAGCAGCAGCACAGCGAAGAAATCGCCGCTTCTCCACTGGTAGAAGGCCTTTCGCAAGGCGAGGTTTTTAACCCTCAGGTGGCCTCGGCAGGCAAGTTTGTGCAGTGGTTCGATGGCACGCGGCTTTACGTGCTCAACGCTCGAACCTTGGTGCCGGTGCGCATCTTTGATCAAGCCATTGGCACCGGCACTATGGTTGGCTCACAGCTTGCTATCCCCACTGAAGCCGGGGTGGAGCTGTATCCCGTGGAGCAGTATCAGATCCAGGAAAAGCCGGACAGGGAGCTCAAGATTGCGCGCGCAGGCACCGCCTCCAAGGTGGCCTTGGGCGTGTCGGGTGATGTGTTGCTCGAGCTGCGCGATGATCGCCTTGTAGGCCTTGGCGCGAGGGCTTCTTAAGGCTGCTTGCCTATCCTGCTTGCTTATCGACGAAACCGCGCCGACGCCCATTCCACGGCGGGGGCAGAAAAGAGCATGGCCAACCCCGCCACGGCACTGATACCTACCACGATGCCCAGGATCCAGGCGCCTGCTTTGAACATGTAAATGGTGATGGGCACTAGGAGCAGTTCCAGCATGAGCACCGGGCCGCGGCCCCAACGCTTGCCTTGTTGCATGCGCCAGGCAGCGAAGATGACGGTGCCGAAGACGATGATGAAAAAGATCGCGGTGCCATAGCCCACGGCGGTATTTGCCTGGTCGCTTTCGTACACAATGGAGGCATCGCGCTTGCCCATCAAGCCGCGGATGATCAGCACCAGTGCGTAGCCGAGTCCGATTAGAGACTGCACTGCGGCGATCAAGGCGGCACTACGAACCTGTGCTGGGGGCATGGGCTGAGGTTGGGCTTTATTCACAGCACATTAGTGTAGCGCCTCGAAGGCGTTGAGCTTTCCTACTGCCGTTGAGCAAGGCCATAAAAAGTCTGCTTGCTTTGCTGCCCTCATACTGGCCGATGTTGGCCGCTTGGAGGGCCTGTGTACACCCGAATACAGGCGAAGATTTGACCATCGAGACTTCGCATGCATCTTTGTTTTAGGCCAAAAGCACTGCATAACACTCTAGAGTTTGCGAAGCCCGCCACACTTCCACGCCACAAAAGGGCAGAAAAGCACCCCAATTCTGTGAGCTTGCACACTTTTTGGGCTGTAGCTCTAGTCAAGTGAAGCTTCACATGTCATGCTTTCTGGGTACTTGAGGCGAGCCCACCCGATGCTCTCGCCCGAAACTCTAGGGCAACCTGCGGCTTCGCCGCTTTTTTGTGCCCAAAGGCAGGCGCCAACCAGCGCCGCTTCACCCCGTGAAGCCCGCCTAGAGTGACAACACTGCTACCACCCCAAGGAGACTTTCAATGGATTGGCGCCACGAAGCAATCTGCCGCGATGAAGACCCAGAGCTGTTCTTCCCCGTTGGCAACTCAGGCCCTGCACTCGCTCAGGTCGCCGCAGCGAAAGTTGTATGCAACCGCTGCCCCGTGACCTCCCAGTGCCTGGCATGGGCACTCGAAACCGGCCAGGACGCCGGCGTATGGGGCGGCATGAGCGAAGACGAGCGTCGTGCACTCAAGCGTCGCAAGAACCGCGGCCGTCGCGCCCGCATCTCCGCCTAATTACAGGCCTCTACCCCAGTGCCGTTTGCACCAGCTTCTTCGGCAGTGGGGTGAAAAAATTTCATCGCCAATGTGCCAGCCGGTACACTATTAAGCTGTTACTTTTTCCGCAGAAAAACGCAAAGGATGTACCTCATGAGCAAGCGTGGACGTAAGCGCAAGGACCGTCGCAAGAAGGGCGCCAACCACGGCAAGCGCCCCAACGCTTAAAGTTACAAGCCCCACATAACAACGATGCCCCCAGCGTTATCGCTGGGGGCATCGTGGGCTTTATTTATATTCCCGGCGCTCCACGCGGATGGAATAGGTGATCCTTTGGCGCAACTGTTGGGGTGCTGGCCCACAACAGCACTGCCTTAATAAGGAGCGCAGTTCCACCTCGGCGGCGACTCTTTCGGCACAACCCGGGCAGGCCTCGAGGTGGGCGCGCAGTCGCTCGCAATCTGCGGCGCTGAGCTCTTCGTCGACTAGCGCAAACATTGAGGCGTGAATCTCTGCACAATTGCAATCTCGGTGCATGCTGTCCATTTACTTCGCTCCCTTGCCTGTGGCGCTGGCTGTGGCGCTGTGAGTGACGCCAGCTTCGGCGCCTTGGGTTGCATTGCCTTTTCCACTTACAACACCAATACCGTGTTCTGCTGCTACATCCTTCAACGCTTCACGCAGTTGCTTTCTTCCACGGTGGAGGCGACTCATCACGGTTCCCAGTGGAGTGCCCATGATTTCTGCGATCTCTTTATAGGCAAGACCTTCCACATCGGCGTAGTACACCACCATGCGGTAGTCCTCCGAAAGGTTATTCATCGCCTCTGCGATTTCTTTATCCGGAAGGTTTTTTAGCGCCTCCACCTCGGCAGATTCCAGGCCGGTGGAATCATGCGAGGAGGTAGCAAACAGTTGGTGATCGCTAATATCTTCCGCCGAGGATTGCGAAGGCTGGCGCTGCTTTTTGCGATAGGAGTTGATATAGGTATTGGTCATGATTCGGTAGAGCCATGCCTTGAGGTTGGTGCCAGGCTGAAAACTTTCAAAAGCCTGAAACGCCTTGATATAGGTTTCTTGCACCAGGTCTTCGGCATCTGCTGGGTTGCGAGTCATGCGCAGCGCACCGCCATAGAGTTGGTCGAGCAACGGCAACGCCTCAGCTTCAAAGCGCTCGTGCAGCTCTTTGGTGTTTTCAGCCACAGTTCTCCCTTAGGTGTTCGAATCTCTTTCGAGTCTAGGTGTAACAATGGCTCTATGGCGAAACGGCAACACGCGGCAACACCGGCGCTCAATATGCTCATCGCGGCCAATGTCGAGCACACCGTGCATCAGTTTGAGGCAGGCAAGAATAACTTCGGCAGCCAAGCCGCCCAAGAACTCGGTCTGCCCGAAACGCAAGTATTTAAAACCCTCGTGGTGGAGCTTTCAGGCAAGACCACCTCCGGTTTGGCAGTGGCCTGCGTACCTGTGGCCAATAGCTTGAACCTCAAGGCAGTAGCCAAGGCCTTAGGCGCTTCCAAAGCCACCATGGCCGACCCGCACAAAGCCCAGCTCAGCACCGGGTATATTCCCGGCGGCATCTCGCCTTTTGGCCAAAAGCGCCAACTACCAACGCTGCTTGATTCCCACGCTTTAGACTTCGATCGCATCTACGTCTCAGGTGGCAAGCGCGGGCTTGATATTGGGCTAGCCCCACAGGATCTGCTGAAGGTCTTAAGCGCCAAGCTCGCGCCCATCGCCTGCTAAAACAACCCCGCCTGCTAAAACAACCCTGCCGGCTGGAGTAATTCGGGGTAATCATTGCGCACATTCCCCACCGCCGGGTCAGCCGCTTTGGCCTCAAAACCTTCGGTGGGGCCAGGTACGAGCAATTCGGCGGCTTCCTCATCGCTGCCGAGCATCCACTGCTTAATCTGCCCAGGAGCTAAAAACCGCGGCATCCGGTGATGAATCCACTCCAGTGGTGCTTCTGAGTCGGTGGTGATCATCGTGGCACTGAGTTGGCCATCATTGTCTTGGACAAGCCCTGCGACCCAAATCACGTGCCCGGTGCTGATCCAATAGGGCTGCTTATTGTGCCACTCGTAGTAGCCGTCCATGGGGATCGCACAGCGGCCGTGCTGAAAGGCGGATCGAAAGCTCGGCTTTTCTCGCACCGTTTCGGCGCGGGCATTAAAAAGCGGTGGCCCAGAATCGTCGCGTTTCCAGTGCGGAATTAATCCCCATCGCGCCGGTTCTAGGCTTGCCTCCTGGGCATTGTGCGCCCTGAGGATGGCAATGGGTGTGGTTGGGGCGATGTTATAGCGCGCCCGCGGCAATCCCTGGGGTGCTGTGACTTGTTCATAGCCTGCGGTATCGCGAGCAGCCTCAATTAGGGCATCCTCGGTGGTAAATAACACGAAGCGTCCACACATAGCCTTTATTATGGAGCAATGCCGAAGTTTTGGAATGCACCGCATGTGGATACCCCAATTCGCGCCAGGGTTACTGTGCCCGGCTCGAAGTCGATGAGCAACCGCGCCCTGGTGCTCGCAGCCCTAGCCGATGGGCCTTCAACGATTCGCGGCGCACTCCAAAGCCGAGATTCCTCTTTAATGTGCGAGGGCCTCAAAGCGATGGGCACCGGCATCGAAGCTGGTGAAACCATCCGCGTGGTTCCAGCACCGCTGCATGGCGCCACGGTGGATTGTGGCCTCGCCGGCACCGTGATGCGCTTTCTACCGCCGGTGGCAGCCCTTGCGCAGGGCACAGTGCTTTTCGACGGCGACGAGCAGGCAAAATCCCGCCCGATGGACACCATCTTGAACGCCCTACGAGCAGTCGGTGTGCAAGTAGACGGCAATAGCTTGCCGTTTTCCGTCCACGGCGATGGCCAACCCCAAGGTGGCGAGGTCAGCATTGATGCCTCAAGTTCCTCGCAATTTCTTTCCGGCCTGCTGCTTTCTGCCGCCCGCTATGGCCAAGGGATGCGTATTCGCCACATCGGCTCGCACCTGCCTAGTACGCCCCATATCGATATGAGCATTGCCATGTTGCGTGAGGCAGGAGTGCAGGTGACCCAACCCGAACCCCATGTGTGGGAGGTAGCACCAGGTAGCATCGCAGGCCGCGAATGGAACATTGAGCCGGACCTTTCCAATGCCACGCCCTTTATGGCCGCTGCTGCCGTCACCGGCGGCGAGGTGTCTATTGCGCACTGGCCAGAAAGCACCACCCAGCCAGGTGATCAGATCCGTGGCATCTTAGAAACCATGGGCTGCCAGGTAGAACGCCGTGGCAGCGATTTGTGCGTGATTGGCCCAGAGCGCGGTGCACTTCGTGGTGTGGAACAAGATATGGGCGATATTGGCGAGCTCACCCCCACGGTGGCAGCGCTTGCCGCGCTTGCGCAAAGCCCAAGCTATTTAAGCAATATTGCGCATCTACGCGGCCACGAAACCGATCGGCTTTCCGCCCTTGCCACCGAGATCAACCGGCTTGGAGGGCGCTGCATCGAGCACCCAGATGCCCTAGAAATCCAACCGGCGGCGTTGCATGGTGGCCAGTGGTATTCCTATGCCGATCACCGCATGGCCACCGCCGGTGCGATTATCGGATTGCGGGTTGCAGGCGTGGAGGTTGAAAATATTGAAACCACCGCCAAAACACTGCCCGGTTTTGCTCAGATGTGGCAGACGATGATCGATTCGAAGGAGAGCTAAATGGCCAGGCGTTGGGATGAAAGCGATGTGAAAATCCGCCCTGGCAAAGGTTCACGCCCTCGCACCAAAGACCGCCCCCAGCACAAGGACGCAAAGTTCGGGATGGTGGTAAGCAAAGACCGCGGCCGGTGGGGCGTGGTACTCGATGGCCAGCACCAGCCCGTAGTGGCCATGCGAGCCCGCGAGATGGGGCGCACCCCTGTGGAGGTGGGCGATAGGGTCGGCATCGTCGGCGATACATCCGGACGCCCTGGATCTTTAGCCAGAATTGTCAAACTTGCCCAACGCACCTCAGTACTTCGGCGCACCGCCGATGACACAG